>NZ_CP150260.1:0-10000 GCF_037976035.1 Bacillus sp. FSL K6-0972
ATGAAAAACATATCGGATCTTTGGAATCAAGCTTTGGGGCAGATCGAAAAAAAATTGAGCAAGCCCAGCTTTGAAACATGGATGAAATCGACAAAGGCCCATTCATTGCAGGGCGATACGCTGATCATCACCGCACCGAACGAGTTCGCCAGAGACTGGCTTGAATCAAGATACCTGCACCTGATCGCCGATACGATCTACGATCTGACAGGAGAAGAATTGAGCATTAAATTTGTCATTCCTCAGAATCAAAATGAAGAAGATTTTATGCCCAAGTCTCCAATCAAAAAAATGTCGAAAGAAGAACCGGCTGATTTTCCGCAAAACATGCTGAATCCCAAATATACATTTGATACGTTCGTTATCGGTTCAGGAAACCGATTCGCCCACGCGGCATCTTTGGCAGTGGCTGAAGCACCGGCGAAAGCTTACAATCCGCTGTTTATTTATGGGGGAGTCGGACTTGGAAAGACTCACTTAATGCATGCGATCGGGCATTATGTCATCGATCACAATCCATCTGCAAAAGTGGTTTATTTGTCATCTGAGAAATTTACAAATGAGTTCATTAACTCGATCCGTGACAATAAAGCTGTCGATTTTCGCAATCGCTATAGAAATGTTGACGTTCTTTTGATAGATGATATTCAATTTTTAGCGGGAAAAGAACAGACGCAAGAGGAATTTTTCCATACGTTTAATACGCTGCATGAAGAAACAAAGCAGATCGTCATTTCCAGCGACCGGCCTCCTAAAGAGATTCCAACGCTTGAAGACCGTTTGCGCTCCCGTTTTGAATGGGGATTGATCACAGACATCACGCCTCCTGATCTGGAAACAAGAATTGCGATTTTAAGAAAGAAAGCAAAGGCAGAAGGACTTGATATCCCGAATGAAGTCATGCTTTATATTGCCAATCAGATCGACAGCAATATCAGGGAGCTGGAAGGGGCATTAATCAGGGTTGTCGCATATTCTTCCTTGATCAATAAAGACATCAACGCCGATCTGGCTGCTGAAGCTTTGAAAGATATCATTCCGTCTTCAAAGCCGAAAGTCATTACGATCAAAGACATTCAAAGAATCGTCGGCCAGCAGTTCAATATCAAGCTGGAGGATTTCAAGGCGAAGAAACGGACAAAATCGGTAGCTTTTCCGCGGCAGATCGCTATGTATCTATCAAGAGAAATGACAGATTCTTCTCTTCCGAAGATCGGCGAAGAGTTTGGCGGACGCGACCACACGACTGTCATCCATGCGCACGAGAAAATATCAAAACTGCTGAGCGATGATGAACAGCTCCAGCAGCAGATTAAAGAAATTAAAGAACAGCTGAGATAAGTGGTGAGCGGGAAAGTGTGAATAACTTGAACATAGTCTTACACAGTCTGTCCACATGTGGATAGGCTGTGTTTCCGTTCGTTTTTGACACTTATCCACAAATCCACAGCCCCTACTAGTACTTCTGCTATTTTTATAAAACATAATAATTAATAGATTCCCGCAAGGAGGATGATTATGAAGTTTACAATTCAAAAAGACCGCCTAGTCGAAGGTGTCCAAGATGTGTTAAAAGCCGTTTCTTCAAGAACGACGATTCCGATCTTAACCGGTATTAAAATTGTGGCCTCTGATGAAGGTGTCTCTCTGACAGGCAGCGATTCCGATATTTCAATTGAATCGTTTATCCCGAAAGAAGACGGCGATTTAGAGATCGTGACAATTGAACAGCCCGGCAGCATTGTGCTTCAAGCCCGTTTTTTCAGTGAAATTGTCAAAAAGCTCCCGATGTCAACGGTGGAAATCGAGGTTCAAAATCAATACTTAACGATCATCCGCTCCGGCAAAGCAGAGTTTAACTTAAACGGTTTAGATGCAAGCGAATATCCGCTTTTGCCGCAAATTGAAGAGCATCACGCTTTTCAAATTCCGACCGATCTGCTGAAAAACCTGATTCGCCAAACCGTTTTTGCAGTGTCCACCTCAGAAACACGCCCAATCTTGACAGGTGTAAACTGGAATGTCGCGGGCGGTGAATTAATATGCACTGCGACGGATAGTCACCGTCTGGCACTAAGAAAAGCTAAGCTCGACATTAACGAAGACAGTTCATACAATGTCGTCATCCCAGGAAAAAGCTTAACCGAGCTGAGCAAGATCCTTGATGACCACCAGGAGCTTGTCGATATTGTAATTACCGAAACACAAGTGCTGTTTAAAACAAAAAACGTGCTGTTTTTCTCCAGGCTGCTTGACGGAAACTATCCGGATACAAACCGCCTGATTCCTCAGGAAAGCAAAACGAACCTGATCGTCAATACTAAGGAATTTCTTCAGGCGATCGACAGGGCTTCGCTCTTGGCGAGAGAAGGACGAAACAACGTGGTGAAACTTTCCGCAGCCGCCAATGAGTCGATCGAAATTTCTTCAAACTCTCCGGAAATCGGAAAGGTTGTCGAAACGGTGAATGCCGAGCAGATTGAAGGGGAAGACTTAAAGATATCCTTTAGTCCGAAATATATGCTGGATGCCCTTAAAGTTCTTGAAGGAGAGGACATTCATGTGAGCTTCACAGGCGCTATGAGGCCTTTTCTGATCCGTACGCCGAATGACGATTCGATCGTCCAATTAATTCTTCCTGTCCGGACGTATTAATTTGTTGGAATAGAAAGTTGCCGGCTGGTCCGGCAGCTTCTCTTATTTTTTCGGGAGAAAAGCGCTCTCGTCCTGCCTTGGTTGTTCATACCGCAAGTTTCCCCTTTCCTTCTTTCCCTGTTTTTTAGTACAATTAGATATTAGTGATATTGAAAGAGGTCGATATAATGACAAAGACGGTGGCTATTGATACAGAGATGATTACCCTCGGCCAGTTTTTGAAATTGGCGGATGTCATTCAGTCCGGAGGAATGGCAAAATGGTTTTTATCGGAATATGAAGTACTCGTCAATGACGAGCCGGATAACCGCCGCGGACGAAAACTGTATGTCGGAGATGTGGTGACGATTGAAGGATTCGGTTCTTTTCAAGTCGTCGGCTAAAAGCAGGTGGTATTGATTGTATATCCAAAATCTTACATTATCATCTTACCGTAATTATGAGCGCCTTGACCTTCAATTTGAGAACAAAGTGAACGTGATTATCGGAGAGAATGCTCAAGGAAAAACGAATTTGATGGAAGCGATCTATGTGCTTGCGATGGCGAAATCCCATCGGACGTCAAATGATAAAGAACTCATACGATGGGATGAAGACTATGCTAAAATAGAAGGCAGGGTCATTAAAAAAAACGGTTCCGTTCCCATCCAGCTTGTTATTTCCAAAAAAGGAAAAAAAGGTAAAGTGAATCATATTGAACAGCAGAAGCTGAGCCAGTATGTCGGGGCTGTCAACACGATTATGTTCGCGCCGGAGGATTTAAATCTTGTAAAAGGAAGTCCTCAGGTCAGAAGAAGGTTTCTCGATATGGAAATCGGCCAAGTATCACCTGTTTATCTTCATGACCTTTCTCTTTACCAAAAAATCCTTTCACAACGGAATCATTTCTTGAAGCAGCTTCAAACGAGAAAGCAGACCGATCAAACGATGCTTGACGTGCTGACGGAACAGCTTACGGAATTCGCGGCAAAGGTTGTGATGAAACGGCTTCAGTTTGTCGAACAGCTTGAAAAATGGGCTCAGCCTATTCATTCCGGAATTTCAAGAGGTCTGGAAGAGCTGACGTTAAAGTATCATACGTCTCTTCACGTATCAGATTCGCCCGATTTGTCGAAAATGATCAATAGTTATCAAGAAACGTTTTCTAAATTAAGAGATAAAGAAATAGAACGGGGAGTATCTCTTTCAGGTCCCCATAGGGATGATGTTCTTTTCTACGTCAATGGCCGTGATGTACAGACTTACGGATCGCAGGGCCAGCAGCGTACGACTGCATTGTCGCTTAAATTGGCTGAAATCGATTTGATTCAGGAAGAGATAGGAGAATACCCGATTCTGCTTTTGGATGATGTTTTATCAGAGCTGGACGACTATCGGCAGTCTCACTTGCTCCACACCATTCAAGGCCGTGTTCAAACATTCGTAACAACGACAAGCGTTGATGGAATTGATCATAAAACCTTAAACGAAGCGGAAATCTTTCGTGTTGAAAATGGCACACTATCGGACTGAAAAAATGGGGTGAGGGATTGTATATCCACTTAGGTGACGATTTTGTCGTCTCAACGCGTGAAATTGTGGCTATTTTTGATTACAAGGCAAAGACATCGCCGATTGTTGAAGAGTTTTTAAACAAGCAAAGACAGCAAATCGTCTCTTCTAACAGCACGCCGAAGTCAATTGTTGTCACATTACAATCAATTTATTTTTCTCCTTTAGCCTCAGGCACGTTGAAAAAACGGGCGCAATCCAAGCCGGAAATCGATTCATAAAGAATCTTAACTATAAATTTATTATGTTTGAAGAAAAGTGTAGGTGAATGTGCGTGGCAATGGAACAGCAAAATAATTACGATGAAAATCAGATACAGGTTCTAGAGGGATTGGAAGCCGTGCGGAAAAGACCCGGAATGTACATCGGGTCGACAAGCGGCAAAGGTCTGCACCATTTAGTATGGGAAATTGTCGATAACAGCATCGATGAAGCATTAGCCGGTTACTGCACTGAAATCAATGTCGAAATTGAAAAAGACAACAGCATCACTGTAAAAGACAACGGACGGGGAATTCCGGTCGGTATTCATGAAAAGATGGGCCGTCCCGCTGTGGAAGTCATCATGACTGTCCTGCACGCTGGAGGAAAATTTGACGGAAGCGGATATAAAGTTTCAGGCGGTTTGCACGGCGTCGGTGCTTCTGTTGTTAACGCCCTTTCAACCGAGCTCGATGTAACGGTTTACAGAGATGGAAAAGTCCATTATCAGGAATTTGAACGGGGCGTTCCGAAAGCTGATTTGAAAGTCATCGGAGATACGGAAGTGACGGGAACGACAACTCACTTCAAGCCTGATCCGGAAATATTCACGGAAACGACTGAATACGACTATGATACGCTTGCGACTCGTGTCCGAGAGCTCGCTTTCTTGACAAAAGGCGTCAAAATTACGATCGAAGACAAACGAGATGGAAAAGAACGCAAGAATGAATACTGCTATGAAGGCGGTATTAAAAGCTATGTTGAACACTTGAACCGTTCGCGGGAAGTTGTTCATGAAGAGCCGGTCTACATTGAAGGATCCAAAGACGGCATTACGGTCGAGGTAGCGCTCCAATATAATGACAGCTATACCAGCAACATTTATTCATTTGCCAACAACATTCATACGTATGAAGGCGGAACGCATGAAGCCGGCTTTAAGACCGGTTTGACGCGGGTTATCAATGATTACGCGAGAAGGAACGGCGTCTTCAAAGAAAGCGATCCGAACTTAAGCGGGGAAGACGTCCGGGAAGGTTTGACAGCGATCATTTCAATCAAGCACCCGGATCCTCAATTTGAAGGACAGACGAAAACAAAGCTTGGCAACTCAGAAGCGCGTACGATAACAGATGCACTGTTTTCAGAAGCGCTCGAAAAGTTTCTGCTTGAAAACCCGGATTCAGCGAAAAAAATTGTTGAAAAAGGGGTTATGGCCGCCAGAGCACGGATGGCCGCAAAGAAAGCGCGCGAATTGACGCGCAGAAAAAGCGCCCTTGAAGTGTCAAATTTGCCGGGGAAACTGGCTGACTGTTCTTCTAAAGATCCGACGATTTCCGAGCTTTACATTGTTGAGGGTGACTCTGCGGGCGGATCGGCAAAACAGGGCCGTGACCGTCACTTCCAAGCTATTTTGCCTTTAAGAGGGAAAATTTTGAACGTCGAAAAAGCCCGTCTGGACAAAATTTTGTCCAACAATGAGGTTCGTTCTATGATCACCGCGCTTGGCACCGGAATCGGGGAAGATTTCAACCTTGAAAAAGCCCGCTACCACAAAGTCGTGATTATGACGGATGCCGACGTCGACGGTGCACACATCAGAACATTGCTGCTGACCTTTTTCTACCGCTACATGAGGCAGATCATCGAACAAGGATATGTCTACATCGCTCAGCCGCCTCTTTACAAAATACAGCAGGGGAAACGCGTTGAGTATGCGTACAATGACCAGCAGCTCGAAGAAATTTTAAAAGAGCTTCCGCAAAATCCTAAGCCAGGCCTGCAGCGCTATAAAGGTTTGGGTGAGATGAATGCGACACAGCTTTGGGAAACGACGATGGATCCTGAAACTCGGACATTGCTTCAAGTAACGCTCAAAGATGCGATCGATGCGGATGAAACCTTTGAAATGCTGATGGGCGACAAGGTTGAGCCGCGCCGCAACTTTATCGAAGAGAATGCCCGATATGTAAAGAATTTAGATATTTAATGATTGTAAGACCTTATTTTCGCTTAATTGAAATAAGGTCTTTTCTAGAATGAGCCTTTGGCGCTCTAGTCATTTGATGTGTATAAAATCAAGATTATTGATATAATGGAGAATAGCCTAATTCGTTGAAGAGTATAAATACAAATCTACTCCCACACAACTCATGTAGATTCTCCAGGGAGGTTTTTTAATGAGTGAACAACATAAGCCCCAAGTTCAGGAAGTCAATATCAGTCAGGAAATGCGCACATCTTTTTTAGATTACGCAATGAGTGTTATTGTTTCCCGCGCTCTTCCGGACGTTAGAGACGGTCTGAAGCCGGTGCACAGAAGAATATTGTATGCGATGAACGACCTTGGGATGACAAGTGATAAGCCGTATAAGAAATCCGCGCGTATTGTCGGCGAAGTTATCGGTAAGTACCACCCGCATGGTGATTCTGCTGTTTACGAAGCGATGGTCAGAATGGCGCAGGATTTTAACTATCGGTACATGCTCGTTCAAGGCCACGGAAACTTCGGTTCTGTCGACGGTGACTCGGCTGCGGCCATGCGTTACACAGAAGCGAGAATGTCTAAAATATCAATGGAAATTCTGCGCGACATCAATAAAGACACAATCGATTACCAGGACAACTATGACGGATCGGAAAAAGAGCCGGTTGTCATGCCCGCGAGATTTCCGAACCTGCTTGTCAATGGAGCGGCCGGTATTGCTGTAGGTATGGCCACAAACATCCCGCCGCATCAGCTCGGTGAAGTCATTGACGGGGTCTTGGCGGTCAGCAAGAACCCTGATATCACGCTTCCGGAATTGATGGAAATCATTCCTGGACCTGACTTCCCTACTGCAGGGCTGATCTTGGGGAGAAGTGGTATCCGCAAAGCCTATGAAACAGGCCGGGGTTCCATTACGCTTCGAGCCAAAGCACAAATTGAAGAAACATCTTCCGGCAAACCGGTAATCATTGTTACGGAAATACCGTACCAGGTGAATAAAGCAAGGCTGATCGAAAAGATCGCCGATCTGGTGCGCGATAAGAAAATCGACGGCATTACGGATCTCCGCGATGAATCAGACCGAAACGGTATGCGCATCGTCATTGAACTGAGAAGGGACGCAAATGCTAATGTACTGTTAAATAACTTGTACAAGCAGACCGCTCTTCAAACATCATTCGGCATTAATCTTTTGGCGCTTGTTGACGGACAGCCGAAAGTATTGAGCTTGAAGCAGTGTCTGGAGCATTATCTTGACCATCAAAAAGTCGTGATCAGAAGACGTACGGCATTCGAGCTTCGCAAAGCGGAAGCGCGGGCCCATATTCTTGAGGGCTTGAGAGTGGCCCTTGATCACCTTGATGAAGTTATTTCCCTAATTAGAAATTCACAAACGGCTGAAATCGCAAAAAACGGATTGATTGAGAAGTTTTCTTTGACTGAAAAACAGGCCCAGGCGATTTTGGACATGCGTCTTCAGCGTTTAACAGGGCTGGAACGCGAAAAAATCGAAGAGGAATATCAAAGCCTTGTTGAGCTGATTGCAGAGCTAAAAGCAATCTTAGCAGACGAAGAGAAGGTTCTTGAAATCATTCGGGAAGAGCTCATAGAAGTCAAAGAGCGCTTTAATGATGAGCGCCGTACAGAAATCGTGACATCAGGCCTTGAGACGATTGAGGATGAAGATCTCATCACACGTGAGAATATCGTTGTGACTTTAACCCATAACGGATATATCAAACGTCTGCCTTCTTCCACTTACCGCAGCCAAAAACGGGGCGGAAAAGGCATTCAGGGCATGGGGACAAATGAAGACGACTTCGTTGAACACCTGATATCAACATCCACCCATGACACCATTCTCTTCTTCTCGAATAAAGGGAAGGTGTACCGTGCGAAAGGATATGAGATCCCTGAATTCGGACGGACAGCAAAGGGAATTCCGATTATTAACCTGCTTGAAGTGGAAAAAGGAGAATGGATCAACGCGATTATTCCGGTAAGCGAATTTGATGACGAGTCTTATTTGTTCTTCACGACAAAACACGGAATATCAAAACGCACGCCGCTTTCCCAATTCGCGAATATTCGCAATAACGGATTGATCGCCTTAAGCCTCCGCGATGAGGATGAATTGATGGCCGTCCGCCTGACGGATGGAAATAAACAAATTATTATCGGCACGAAGAACGGTTTGCTGATCCGTTTCCCTGAAACAGATGTAAGGCAAATGGGAAGAACAGCAGCCGGCGTTAAGGGCATCACTCTGACAGATGACGATGTTGTCGTCGGCATGGAGATTTTGGAAGAGGATTCTCACGTGCTAATCGTAACTGAAAAGGGCTACGGAAAACTGACGCCAGCTTCAGAATACAGGGTTCAAAGCCGTGGAGGAAAAGGGCTGAAAACCTGCAAAATTACAGAAAATAACGGATCTCTTGTGACAGTGAAAGCAACAACAGGAGAAGAAGATTTAATGATCATCACAGCAAGCGGCGTGATCATTCGGATGGATATTAAAGATATTTCTACGACCGGCCGCGTCACTCAGGGTGTGCGCCTTATCCGCTTAGGTGAACAAGAGCATGTCGCGACTGTCGCTTTAGTTGAAAAAGATGAAGAGAACGATACAGAAGAACAAGAACAGGAAGCGGACGAATCATAAAAACATGCAGCCATTTGGCTGCATGTTTTCTATTCAATCTTTCAAATATAATCTTTTCATCAGAAGCATAATGTGCTATAATTTCTTTTGGTCGCTTATAAAAGCAACAACAAAAACTTTTTCAAAAAAAGTATTGACCGCTTGTCTCATAAATGTTATATTTAAGTGGTCGCTTTGAGAGCGGCAACGAAGTTCTTTGAAAACTAAACAAGACAAAACGTACCTGTTAATTCATTAAATAAATCGCACATGTGAATGTGCGTAGTCATTATCAAACTTCATGGAGAGTTTGATCCTGGCTCAGGACGAACGCTGGCGGCGTGCCTAATACATGCAAGTCGAGCGGACCGACGGGAGCTTGCTCCCTTAGGTCAGCGGCGGACGGGTGAGTAACACGTGGGTAACCTGCCTGTAAGACTGGGATAACTCCGGGAAACCGGGGCTAATACCGGATGCTTGATTGAACCGCATGGTTCAATTATAAAAGGTGGCTTTTAGCTACCACTTACAGATGGACCCGCGGCGCATTAGCTAGTTGGTGAGGTAACGGCTCACCAAGGCAACGATGCGTAGCCGACCTGAGAGGGTGATCGGCCACACTGGGACTGAGACACGGCCCAGACTCCTACGGGAGGCAGCAGTAGGGAATCTTCCGCAATGGACGAAAGTCTGACGGAGCAACGCCGCGTGAGTGATGAAGGTTTTCGGATCGTAAAACTCTGTTGTTAGGGAAGAACAAGTACCGTTCGAATAGGGCGGTACCTTGACGGTACCTAACCAGAAAGCCACGGCTAACTACGTGCCAGCAGCCGCGGTAATACGTAGGTGGCAAGCGTTGTCCGGAATTATTGGGCGTAAAGCGCGCGCAGGCGGTTTCTTAAGTCTGATGTGAAAGCCCCCGGCTCAACCGGGGAGGGTCATTGGAAACTGGGGAA
>NZ_CP150260.1:12500-35000 GCF_037976035.1 Bacillus sp. FSL K6-0972
GAGACCGGAAGGACTCGTGGAGCGCTTAGAAGTGAGAATGCCGGTATGAGTAGCGAAAGAGGGGTGAGAATCCCCTCCACCGAATGCCTAAGGTTTCCTGAGGAAGGCTCGTCCGCTCAGGGTTAGTCGGGACCTAAGCCGAGGCCGAAAGGCGTAGGCGATGGATAACAGGTTGATATTCCTGTACCACCTCCTCACCATTTGAGCAATGGGGGGACGCAGGAGGATAGGGTAAGCGCGGTATTGGATATCCGCGTCCAAGCAGTTAGGCTGGGAAATAGGCAAATCCGTTTCCCGTAAGGCTGAGCTGTGATGGCGAGCGAAATATAGTAGCGAAGTTCCTGATTCCACACTGCCAAGAAAAGCCTCTAGCGAGGTGAGAGGTGCCCGTACCGCAAACCGACACAGGTAGGCGAGGAGAGAATCCTAAGGTGATCGAGAGAACTCTCGTTAAGGAACTCGGCAAAATGACCCCGTAACTTCGGGAGAAGGGGTGCTCTGTTAGGGTGCAAGCCCGAGAGAGCCGCAGTGAATAGGCCCAGGCGACTGTTTAGCAAAAACACAGGTCTCTGCGAAGCCGTAAGGCGAAGTATAGGGGCTGACGCCTGCCCGGTGCTGGAAGGTTAAGAGGAGCGCTTAGCGTATGCGAAGGTGCGAATTGAAGCCCCAGTAAACGGCGGCCGTAACTATAACGGTCCTAAGGTAGCGAAATTCCTTGTCGGGTAAGTTCCGACCCGCACGAAAGGCGCAACGATCTGGGCACTGTCTCAACGAGAGACTCGGTGAAATTATAGTACCTGTGAAGATGCAGGTTACCCGCGACAGGACGGAAAGACCCCGTGGAGCTTTACTGCAGCCTGATATTGAATGTTGGTACAGCTTGTACAGGATAGGTAGGAGCCTTGGAAACCGGAGCGCCAGCTTCGGTGGAGGCATCGGTGGGATACTACCCTGGCTGTATTGACCTTCTAACCCGCTGCCCTTATCGGGCAGGGAGACAGTGTCAGGTGGGCAGTTTGACTGGGGCGGTCGCCTCCTAAAAGGTAACGGAGGCGCCCAAAGGTTCCCTCAGAATGGTTGGAAATCATTCGCAGAGTGTAAAGGCACAAGGGAGCTTGACTGCGAGACCTACAAGTCGAGCAGGGACGAAAGTCGGGCTTAGTGATCCGGTGGTTCCGCATGGAAGGGCCATCGCTCAACGGATAAAAGCTACCCCGGGGATAACAGGCTTATCTCCCCCAAGAGTCCACATCGACGGGGAGGTTTGGCACCTCGATGTCGGCTCATCGCATCCTGGGGCTGTAGTCGGTCCCAAGGGTTGGGCTGTTCGCCCATTAAAGCGGTACGCGAGCTGGGTTCAGAACGTCGTGAGACAGTTCGGTCCCTATCCGTCGCGGGCGCAGGAAATTTGAGAGGAGCTGTCCTTAGTACGAGAGGACCGGGATGGACGCACCGCTGGTGTACCAGTTGTTCTGCCAAGGGCATCGCTGGGTAGCTATGTGCGGACGGGATAAGTGCTGAAAGCATCTAAGCATGAAGCCCCCCTCAAGATGAGATTTCCCATTCCGCAAGGAAGTAAGATCCCTGAAAGATGATCAGGTTGATAGGTCTGAGGTGGAAGTGTGGCGACACATGGAGCTGACAGATACTAATCGATCGAGGACTTAACCTAAATATTTGTGAATTGTCTGACCGTTATCTAGTTTTGAGAGAACACCTCTCAATTAGTTTGGTGGCGATAGCGAAGAGGTCACACCCGTTCCCATGCCGAACACGGAAGTTAAGCTCTTCAGCGCCGATGGTAGTTGGGGGCTTCCCCCTGTGAGAGTAGGACGCCGCCAAGCGCTTAGAAAGACCAGCTTATATCAGCTGGTCTTTTTTGTCGTTTTCCTTTTTATGAAGAAGCAATTCAGCGATATAATAAGGGAACTTTGACTCGACTATATGTAAAAACTGTTGGATGATGACATAATCATCGCTAGCACTTTGAAGCAGAAGGTCATACCACCATTCTGTTTCATACCTGGCAATCATGCTTAAATTGTAAGCAACCAAGTAATGTGCCAATATTTCCGGGAGCTTTAAAAAGCGATCCCGTTCAGCCGGAAAATAATATGAGTCATGTTCCAAATCATATAGCAAGGTGGTCGAAGTGCTGGGACGGCATTCTTTTTGAGCGGCAGAAAAAACAATCCTCTCTTTTTCCTCACGGCAGAAAGACCAGTTTAAATGGTATTCGACATGTTCGATGAAACGCTTTGATGACATATTGTAAGCATTGGGCGTCTCGCTTGGCAGCCAAATGAGCCGGTCTTCGACGGCTGCTTTTACAATTGGATTTGGTTTTCTTTGAAATGCCAGCACTTTATTGATCTCCGGAATTTTCGCCAAAAGCTGCTTCATATTGAATCGTTCATCTTCCAATCCGGATAATTGGAAAAGGGACCTGATGACGTGCATACATAGGCCGTTCCTTTGGATTTTCACTTCATCTTCATAAAAGCGGTAGTTTTGTTTTTTTCGTTTTCTTGTGGTCACGCCATGAGCGAGCACTGAAGTATGGCTTGGATAGGAAGGATCTGTCGTTAACAAGCAGGCTTTCAATAGCTGTGCCATGCCGTAAAATAATAAAATCGGTTTGATTTCCAATGTAGCGATTTTGGCTTGCTTGTAAAAAGCTTCTGCATGTTTAAGAAAAAAAATAAACCGCTCTCCGTTTTTATAAGAATTTTTTTTTGCATCTTCCATTCCTTGATTTTTATATACCATTTCAAGAAAATGCTGGGCTGTTTCGACAGAGTAAAACAGCTTTAAATCCTTCCACCCTTTATCTTGCATGTACTCCACTTCCCTTATATGTTATTTTCTAAAAATTACAACTGTTTCCCGCTTTCTTGACAGTGGGTATTCAAGTTGATAATCTACATATAATATTTTGCCGAAAAGAGGGGGATTTACTAATGTGGGAAAGCAAATTTTCAAAAGAAGGCTTAACATTTGATGATGTATTGCTCGTTCCGGCTAAATCGGAAGTACTTCCGCGCGACGTGGATTTATCGGTTGAGCTTACACCGTCTCTCAAGCTGAATGTTCCAATTATTAGTGCAGGCATGGATACAGTTACAGAAGCTCAAATGGCCATCGCGATGGCAAGGCAGGGCGGACTGGGCATTATCCACAAAAACATGTCAATTGAACAGCAGGCTGAACAGGTTGACAAAGTCAAACGTTCAGAGCGCGGCGTCATTACAAATCCGTTTTTCTTAACACCAGAGCACCAAGTTTTTGATGCGGAGCATTTGATGGGCAAATACAGAATTTCCGGTGTTCCGATTGTTGACAATGAAGAGGATCAGAAGCTGGTTGGAATCATTACAAACCGTGATCTGCGATTTATTTCTGATTACTCCATGAAAATCAGCGATGTTATGACAAAAGAAGAGCTTGTTACAGCTCCTGTTGGTACAACCCTGGATGAAGCAGAAAAAATTCTTCAAAAATACAAGATCGAAAAACTCCCTCTTTTAGATGATCAAGGTGTTTTAAAAGGGCTTATTACGATTAAAGACATTGAAAAAGTAATCGAATTCCCGAATTCAGCGAAAGATGTTCATGGCCGCCTATTGGTTGGAGCAGCGGTTGGTGTAACAGGCGACACAATGACACGCGTCAGAAAGCTTGTGGAAGCCAATGTCGATGTGATCGTCGTTGATACCGCGCACGGCCATTCACAAGGAGTATTGGATACCGTTAAGAAAATCCGTGACACTTATCCTGAATTAAATATCATTGCCGGCAACGTCGCAACTGCCGAAGGAACAAAAGCGCTTATCGAAGCTGGAGCAAATGTAGTTAAAGTCGGTATCGGACCTGGTTCTATTTGTACAACCCGCGTAGTAGCCGGTGTCGGTGTTCCGCAAGTGACAGCGATTTACGATTGTGCGACTGAAGCAAGAAAACACGGTGCTGCGATTATTGCAGACGGCGGCATCAAGTTTTCCGGAGATATTGTCAAAGCCTTGGCTGCCGGCGGCCATGCCGTCATGCTTGGAAGCCTTCTTGCCGGAACATCCGAAAGCCCAGGCGAGACTGAAATCTACCAAGGCAGACGCTTTAAAGTTTATCGCGGCATGGGTTCTGTGGCTGCAATGGAAAAAGGAAGCAAAGACCGCTACTTCCAAGAGGAAAACAAAAAATTCGTTCCGGAAGGCATTGAAGGACGTACGCCTTATAAAGGTCCGGTTGCTGACACCGTTTATCAGCTTGTCGGCGGTTTGAAATCCGGTATGGGCTACTGCGGAACGAAAGATTTGCACGCACTGAGGGAAGATGCGCAGTTCATCCGCATGACGGGGGCAGGCCTGCGGGAAAGCCACCCTCACGATGTACAAATTACCAAAGAATCGCCTAACTATACCATTTCCTAATCAAATATGACAAAAATTAAACCGTAGACAGAGTGATACTCTGTCTATTTTTTTTTGCTTCATTATGATAAAATTTATAATGTTGTGTTTGAAAAATGTCTTAAAAGGCTTTGATATAGATTATTAGTCTGATGAAAAGCGGAGGTATCACGATTTGAAAAGCAAGAGATTAAAGCAGCTGATCATGATGATCGTTGCTTTTGCCGTGACTGTAGGTGCATTTTCTCCTATGTCAACAGCAAAAGCCGCAAATGATCCAATTAATGTAGACGCAAAAGCAGCAATCCTGGTGGAAGCTTCATCGGGAAAAATTTTGTACAGTAAAAATCCCGATCAGCGTCTTCCTGTTGCCAGCATGGCAAAAATGATGACGGAGTATCTCCTGTTGGAAGCGATCCACGAAGGCAAAGTGAAATGGGATCAGAAGTACACGCCTGACGATTATGTATACGAAATTTCCCAAGATCGTTCATTATCGAATGTTCCTCTTCGTAAAGACGGATCATACACAGTAAAAGAACTTTATCAGGCGACTGCAATTTACTCTGCAAACGCGGCGGCTATTGCACTTTCTGAAATCGTTGCCGGTTCTGAATCAAAGTTTGTAGAGTTAATGAATAAAAAAGCTAAAGAGCTTGGAATGAAAGATTTCAAATTTGTGAATGCTACAGGTTTGGAAAACAAGGATCTTCACGGCAAACATCCGAGCGGAACAAATGCCAATGAAGAAAATGAAGTGTCTGCGAGAGACATGGCGCTCCTTGCCGATCATTTAGTGAGCGATTATCCTGAAATCCTCGATACGGCGAGCATTGCCAAAACGAAGTTCAGAAAAGGCACTGACGATGAAATGGACATGCCGAACTGGAACTTTATGCTGAAAGGCCTTGTTCAGCAATATGAAGGTGTGGACGGGCTGAAAACCGGGTCAACGGACTCTGCCGGATCATGCTTTACGGCTACTGCCGAAAGAAACGGCATGAGAGTGATTTCTGTCGTTCTGAATGCGAAAGGCGACCTTCATACGGGGCGATTTAAAGAAACGAAAAAAATGCTTGATTATGCATTTGATAACTTCACCATGAAAGAGTTTTACGCAAAAGGCGCACAAGTGAAAGGCAACGAAACGGTCACAGTCGACAAAGGGAAAGAAACCGAAGTCGGCATCGTCACGGAAAAAGCCTTTTCAATGCCTGTGAAGAACGGTGAAGAAAAGAATTACAAAGCGAAAGTGACGCTGAACAAAGACGAGCTGACCGCACCTGTTAAAAAAGGTGAGAAAGTCGGTACCTTGACGGCTTCCTATAAGGGAGAAGAAAAGGATTACGGTTTTCTCGGCAGCGATGTATCAGGTGTAAACCTGGTGACAAAAGAAGATGATGAGAAAGCAAACTGGTTTATTTTAACGATGAGAAGCATTGGCGGCTTTTTTGCCGGTATATGGAACAGCATTGTTGAAATGGTAACCGGCTGGTTTTAATAAATAAAGGGCTCTATCTGATAGGGCTCTTTATTGTCATATTCAGATAGAATTACCATTTACAATCCTAACGATTTGTTATTAAAATAGAAATAATCTTCGTGTTTTTCATATGATTTTGTGCAATTATAGGATACAATAGGATTAAATCTGACAATTCAATCTTTGATTAGGGGGATCCTTGAAATGGCTCAAACAGGTACTGATCGCGTAAAACGTGGTATGGCAGAAATGCAGAAGGGCGGCGTCATTATGGACGTTGTCAATGCCGAACAAGCAAAAATCGCAGAAGAAGCAGGAGCCGTCGCAGTCATGGCGCTGGAGCGTGTTCCGGCTGATATCCGTGCGGCAGGCGGGGTTGCCCGCATGGCAGATCCGACAATTGTCGAAGAAGTCATGAACGCTGTTTCAATCCCGGTCATGGCGAAAGCACGCATCGGGCATATCGTTGAAGCGCGTGTTCTTGAAGCGCTTGGCGTTGACTATATTGATGAAAGTGAAGTTTTGACTCCTGCGGATGAAGAATTTCATTTAAATAAAAACGAATATACCGTTCCATTTGTATGCGGATGCCGCGACCTCGGAGAAGCGACGCGCCGGATCGCTGAAGGAGCTTCAATGCTTCGTACAAAAGGCGAACCTGGTACAGGCAATATTGTGGAAGCTGTCCGCCATATGAGAAAGGTGAATGCTCAAGTGCGCAAAGTAGTCGGCATGAGTGATGATGAGCTGATGACAGAAGCGAAAAACCTCGGCGCTCCTTATGAGCTGCTGAAGGAAATTAAAGCTGAAGGACGCCTTCCGGTTGTCAACTTTGCTGCCGGCGGTGTGGCAACACCTGCTGATGCTGCTTTAATGATGCAGCTTGGCGCTGACGGCGTATTCGTAGGGTCCGGTATTTTCAAATCTGATAACCCTGCAAAATTCGCGAAAGCAATTGTTGAAGCGACGACGCATTACACGGATTACAAGCTGATTGCCGAGCTTTCAAAAGAGCTTGGAACTGCGATGAAAGGGATTGAAATCTCAAATCTGCTGCCAGAACAGCGTATGCAAGAGCGCGGCTGGTAAACACGAAGGAGACGGATTGACATGCTGACAATTGGTGTACTTGGACTTCAGGGAGCAGTAAGAGAACATATTCGCTCAATTGAAGCATGCGGAGCAGCCGGAAAAGTCATCAAGTGGCCGGAAGAGTTAAAGGAAATCGACGGTTTGATTTTGCCCGGAGGCGAAAGCACGACGATGAGGCGCCTCATCGATACGTATCAGTTTATGAAGCCTCTTCAGGAATTTGCCGCATCCGGAAAGCCGGTATTTGGAACTTGTGCGGGGCTGATTATCCTGGCGAAGAACATAGCTGGAACTAACGATGCCCATCTTGGGGTTCTGGATGTAACGGTAGAGCGGAATTCCTTTGGAAGACAAGTGGACAGCTTTGAAGCAGACTTAACGGTTAAAGGACTGGACGCACCGTTTACAGGCGTATTTATCCGCGCCCCGCACATTTTGGAAGCGGGCGCAGATGTAGAAGTACTTTCGGAACACAACGGAAGAATCGTCGCTGCCAAACAAGGAAATCTTCTCGGCTGTTCTTTCCACCCTGAGCTGACGGATGATCACAGAATGACGAAATTATTTGTCGAGATGGTGGAAAAGCATAAACGGGAAGCCGCCGTCGTATAAAACGGTTGAAAGCTGTTAAAACTTGTAGTACATTTATAAGACAATATAGATCGAAAAGCGTTGATAGGAAGCAGTAGGAAGCCTCTCTTTCCAAGAGAGCCGATGGTTGGTGCGAATCGGCGAAAGATGCTGTCCGAATCCATCCTTGAGCGAAATGCTGAACAGTCAAAGTAGGCATTTACGGGAGAACCGTTATCAAAATGAAGCGGAAAACAGGAGGAAGATGCCTGTTTTCAATCAGGGTGGCAACGCGAGAGCTCTCGTCCCTTATATTTAGGGGACAAGGGCTCTTTTTTTCGGTCAAATCAGTATAAAAGGAGCGAGGCAGATGCTTGATGTCAAACTGCTGCGGGCAAATTTGGAAGAAATCAAACAAAAGCTTGCCCACAGGGGAGAAGATTTATCAGATTTTGATCAATTTGAGGAATTGGATACAAAGAGAAGAGAATTGATCGTCAAAGTGGAAGAGCTGAAAGGAAAGCGCAATGAGGTATCTCAGCAGGTTGCCGCATTAAAGCGTGAGAAAAAAGATGCTGACCACCTCATTAAAGAAATGCGCGAAGTCGGTGAAGACATTAAAAAACTTGATGAAGAGCTGAGAACGGTCGAGTCTTCCCTTGATAAGATCATGCTGTCTATTCCGAACATCCCTCACGAGTCTGTTCCGGTCGGTGAGACTGAAGACGACAACGTGGAAGTTCGCAAATGGGGCGAACTCCCTGAATTTTCGTTTGAGCCGAAGCCTCATTGGGATATTGCCGATCAATTGGATATTCTCGATTTTGAGCGGGCCGGCAAGGTAACGGGAAGCCGTTTCGTTTTCTATAAAGGGCTCGGCGCCAGACTTGAACGTGCATTGTATAACTTTATGCTTGATCTCCACGTAGACGAGTACGGCTATACGGAAGTCATCCCGCCGTACATGGTGAACCGCGCAAGCATGACAGGCACCGGACAGCTGCCGAAATTTGAGGAAGATGCCTTTAAAATCAGAGAAGAAGATTATTTTTTAATTCCGACGGCAGAAGTGCCAATTACGAACCTGCATCGCGATGAAATTTTGTCAGCTGACGACCTGCCGGTCAATTATGCGGCGTTCAGTGCATGCTTCCGTTCAGAAGCAGGCTCAGCCGGCCGTGATACACGCGGTTTGATTCGCCAGCACCAATTTAACAAGGTTGAACTGGTGAAATTTGTGAAGCCTGAGGATTCATATGAAGAGCTTGAAAAGCTGACAAATCAAGCGGAGAAAGTTCTTCAGCTGCTTGAGCTTCCTTATCGTGTGATGAGCATGTGTACAGGCGATCTAGGGTTTACTGCTGCGAAAAAATACGATATCGAAGTATGGATTCCAAGCCAAAACACATATCGTGAAATTTCATCTTGTAGTAACTTTGAAGCTTTCCAAGCCAGACGGGCGAATATCAGATTCAGAAGGGAAGCAAAAGGCAAGCCAGAGCATGTCCATACGCTAAACGGCTCCGGCTTGGCAGTCGGCAGAACGGTTGCCGCATTATTGGAAAATTACCAGCAGGAGGACGGAAGCGTCCTCATCCCTAAAGCGCTTCGTCCATACATGGGGAACAGAGACATTATTCAACCATAAAAAAAGTGCGCGCCAATAGGCGCGCTTTTTTTATGCGTGTGACCAGACGGCCGCTACATTACGGGCGCAGCGCGTAAGATTTGAACTTCCATCGGCAAGGGCATTCTCCAAGGAGCTGATCCCTGGCACGATCGAAAAGAGAGCGGAAATGCCGATATCATAAACAAGCTCACAGCCTTCACCGAGCGAGCCGGCGAATGCAATGACGGGAATATTCTCGCTGCGGGCGCGTTTTGCGACACCGGCCGGCGTTTTTCCGCTGACCGTTTGGCCGTCTATTTTTCCCTCGCCTGTAATCACAAGATCGGCTCCTTTAATAAGTTCGGAAAAAGACAAAGTATCTAACACAATGTCAACTCCGCTTTTTAATTCCGCTTTTAAAAAGGCGCACAGGCCTGCTCCTAATCCTCCGGCCGCTCCGGCTCCCGGGATTGAATCGATTTCGCACCCCAGCTCTGCTTTCACAGCTGCAGCATAATGTTTTAAGTTTTGATCCAAGAGGGCAGTCATTTCGCTGTTCGCCCCTTTTTGCGGCCCAAATACGGCTGAGGCTCCGCGAGGCCCTGTAAGAGGGTTATCGACATCACAGGCGGCTTCAAATCGGATATGCTTTAATTTTGGATTGAGACCGCTCACATCGATTTTGGCAATCTCAGCTAATGCGCCGCCGCCATTTTCAATCTCTTCTCCATCGCGGTTTAGAAACTTCACGCCCAGTGCTGCAGCCATTCCCGCTCCGCCATCATTTGTCGCGCTTCCGCCGAGTCCGATAATGATGTTGGACACTCCTTTTTCCGCAGCATCCAGAATCAGTTCTCCGGTTCCTCGCGTCGTCGTTAACAGGGGATTCCGCTGTCCAGGGGGAACGAGGTGAAGGCCTGACGCTTCAGCCATTTCGATGACAGCCGTTTTTCCGTCGCCAAGCAGGCCGTAAGCCGCCTTCACCGGCTTCCCGAGAGGGCCTGTGACCGTTTGATGCACGATGTCTCCTCCGGTAGCGTCAACCAGAGCTTGAACGGTTCCTTCGCCTCCATCGGCAACCGGAATGTTGACGTATTCAGCGTCAGGCAGTACCGCTTTAAAGCCTTTTTCAATGCTTCTAGCCGCCTCAAGCGATGTCATGCTTTCTTTAAATGAATCAGGTGCGATTACGATTTTCATGGTACCTGCTCCTTTTTAAATAAAGAATTGAAAAATTCCAAAAATCAAAGTTGAGATAATGGTTAGGATTAAGCCGATGACCGACTCATAAGGAATCAGCTTTAAACGTTCTTTCATGGACATGAATACGCTGCCTCCTGTCGTATGAAAAAAACTTCCGTGAGGCAGGTGGTCGAGCACCGTTGCTCCGGCATGAATCATCGCCGCACCTGCGAGGCCGGCGACGCCAAGATCAAGCAATGTCGGGCCGAATACGCTGCTGGCGACAGCAGTGCCGGCGGTTGTCGAGGCTGTTGCCATTGACATCAGCATGCCTGAGATTGGAGCTAAGAGAAATGACGGCAGACCCAAGCCGACAAGGGTGTCGGTAATTAAAGAATTGAGTTGGGAGTTGGCGATGATTCCCGCAAGCGTTCCCGTCCCGATCAGCATCACGGCAACGCCTGACATCTTCGACAGTCCTGAAGCGGCAAAATCCTTCAGTTTGCCCGCTTGCCCCGATGTAATCGCAGTGACGAGGCCTCCCGCGGGCAGAGCGATAATTGGATCAATCGTAATTCCTGCCGCAGGCCTTAAGGCGAGCAACAGGATGGACACGACCGGACCGCTGAGCGCCGCCCAAAATGCCGGCAGGTGTTGAGCCATTTGGGTTTCAATCTCATTTGCAGCTACTTTTGCTCCTTTATTTGAAAGGCGTTTTGCTAGGAAATAAGTGGCGCCCAATCCGAAAATAGCGGGGATGATCCCGGCGGCCATCACGGATGTCAAAGGGACGTGAAAGGCATCTGAAGCAGCAATGGCATTAGGGTTTGGCGACATGATATTGCCCGCTTTTCCCCCGCCGATCATCGCCAACAGAATGGCCGCTTTGCTGATAAAGGTCCGCCTCGCGATCGCCAGGGCAATCGGAGCGACTGTGATGACAGCGACATCAACAAATACGCCGACCGTTGTTAAGATGGCCGTTGCCAATGTTAAGGCAAGCAGCGCTCTTTTTTCTCCGATCTTATTGACAATGGTTTCCGCAATCACCGCTGCGGAGCCGGATTGAATCAGGACGCCGGCGAGCACGCCTGCCGCCAAGATGCGGAGCACCGCAGGAATCATGTTTTTAGCACCTGCTATCATCAAATCCGTCGTCTCTATTAAATCTGCGCCGCCGATTAAGCCTCCGGCCAATGCGCCGATCATCATGCCGTAAGCCGGCGGGACTTTTTTCAGAATGAGAAAGATTGATATGGCTAATGCGCATAAGGCGCCTATTGCATTAATTTGAATATCCATTTGCATACCCTCCCTTACGTCCAATTGTAAACGCTTTCTGTATGAGGGAGAATTGGTCAGGCATACGGATTTCGTTCTTTTATCCTATATTAAAATTGTTCATTTGCACAAAACGGTGAAAAAAGCGTAATGGCTGTATACAGTTTGAATAGGTCGTCAAACCGTTTTGGATTGCACCCTGTCGCTATTTCAACCTTTTTCAGCCGGTAGTTTAATGTGTTGCGGTGAATAAAGAGTCTTGATGAAGTTTCCCCGATTTCGCCGTTTTCTTCTATGTAGCAGAGGAGGGTATGGGTCAATTCGCCTTTTTGATCTGCTTGGGAAAGGCGATCCCAGATGTTTCGAAAGTGAATCTCCTGATCCGGCCGCTCTATTTTTGATAATAAAACAGGAATCGCAAACTCTCGATAGTCGTATAAACTACAACTGTTTTTAGCAATCTTGAGCGTTTGTTTTGCACTTTGATAGGAAAATGGCAGCTGCTGAAGCTGATCGGCCTGCTCGCCAAGCGCGCCTCTGACCGTTTTCCATTGACTGAGCCAGCTGTTCCAAGATGAAAAGAGTTCGGACCTGCTTTTAGTGGGGGCGCCTGCCAGAATAACTGCGATCTCTTTTAAAGAAATATTGGCGTACAAATCTTTCACGGTTAAATGCTTTTCAAGTTTTTTAATAAATGCCGGCTTCATATCAGCGGATGGCAGCTCAAACACAAGACAAGTACGCTGGCCATCTAGTGGTATGTTCAATCGCTCCGCACGTTCAAGGAAGTCAAGGGATGCTAGATCGGCCCCCTGAATCATTTGGATGACCGTTTCTTCGCGAAGCCTTTGATCCCATGTCAGCTGTTTTGTTAAAAATGCCTGTTCGACAGTTAGCTCTGCCGCCATTTTAACAAGTTCTCCATAACGGCTGACTTCAGAAGGCGGCCCCGTGATTCCAATGACGCCGATTATTTCATCATGAAATACGATGGGAAGGTTTACGCCGGGCTTTGTTCCCGTTAAAGCCGAGCATTCTTCAGGTGTGATGCTGATAACCTTTTCAGCTGCAAGTGCATCCTTCGCTCCAGCGTGTTCATCACCGATTCTCGAGCGGTCCCCTGAAGCGATGATAACCCCGTTTTCATCCATCATATTAATGTTGTGCCGAATAATCGACATGGTTCTGTCGACAATTTCCTCAGCCAATTCTTTTGATAGGTAATTCATTTCATCATGCTCCTGCCTAAGACGTTTTTTAAATGGTGATTGTTCCGTCGATCCAGCCTTTTATGAATGGCTTTAAAGAAGATGCGACCCATATTCGGCTGTCGTCTATATGATTCCAAACATAAATATCATTTTTCCGTATGGAGCCGTTTAAAATAGAATAAGCAAATAAATCGCCATTGCCCGCACCTGCTATAAATAACAGACAATCAAACGGCTGAAAACAGTCGGTACCTCTCATGTCTCGATTCTCTTCTATTATTCTGTCTGCAGGCCAAATGAGATGATCCCCGAATGTATCATTGATGCCATCTGTCATTTTTAAGAGGCTGACCAGTTCATCAGGGAAAGAGACGCCGAGGAGTTCTTCTGCTTCCCGAAGCTTTCCTGTTTCAATAGGTCTGTTCAGTGTGTAATCTTGAGGCAAACGGCTTATAAAATGTTTCCACAATGCTATCACCCTTTGCGTTTATCATCATTTTTGCATATAATGAGAAGCGTGAACAATAAAATAAATTTTTTATTAAAAAATCCCTTGACTTAAAAAGATAGGACATGTTATATTAATTCTTGTCGATACGGAGGAATACCCAAGTCTGGCTGAAGGGATCGGTCTTGAAAACCGACAGGGGTGTCAAAGCCCGCGGGGGTTCGAATCCCTCTTCCTCCGCCATTATTGATTTGCATTTTAGTGATTGACTAAGCATAAATTGGAGATTGTGTTGCCGCTGCCTGGATAGGGCAGCGGTTTTTTTATATGTACAACAAAAAGAGCGGCTCTTCAAGGAAACCCGCTCTTTTTGTTGTTTATCTTTGAATGGCTTCACTGATTTTTTCAATGATTGGATCAAGGGAGGCGGAGTTGTTGAACAGGTCGTATTCATCAATATTGACTCTGACTACCGGACAGGCGTTAAATCCGCTGATCCAGTTTTCGTACCTTGTGTACATTTCCTCCCAATACGATCTGTCGGTTAACAGTTCCATTTCTCTTCCGCGTTTTTTGATGCGGTCGAGAATCGTTTCCAAATCGCCCTCCAAATAGACTAAAACGTCAGGGCGGGGGAAGTAAGGCGTCATGACCATCGCTTCAAACAAGCTCGTATATGTCTTATAATCGACTTTTGACATCGTGCCTTTATCGGCGTGCATTTTGGCGAAAATGCCTGTATCTTCATAAATTGAACGGTCCTGAACAAATCCTCCGCCCGATTCGTAAATGTATTTTTGCTCTTTGAAGCGTTCCGCCAAGAAGAAAATTTGCAGGTGAAAGCTCCAGCGTTCAAAGTCTTGGTAAAAAGCCTCCAAATAAGGGTTGTTTACAACCTCTTCAAGAGAAGTTTTAAATCCGAGTTTTTTTGCAAGCTCTTTTGTCAATGTGGATTTCCCCACTCCTACCGTTCCGGCAACAGTAATGATAGCATCTTTCGGAATAGCATATACACTCATTCTATATACTCCTTTACTTGATCGGCAATTCGATTGAAAACGGCGTCAGAGATCACGAAGTCTTCCTGATCTCCGTTAATTTCAATAACGGGCATTGGCGGATCGGATTCTTTAAATTGCTTAATGGCAGCCTCATAATCATTGATGAGCTGTTCCAGATATTGCTTGTCCATTTCCTGTTCAAACGGCCGTCCGCGCTTTTTGATCCGTTCCAATAACGTCGGAAGGCTTGCTCTTATGTAAATGATGACATTTGGTTTCGGCAGATCTTCTGTAAGCAGATGATAAATTTTTCTGTATTTCTCAAGTTTTTTGCCTTCCAGCGTCCGTTCGGCAAAAATGAGGTTTTTATAAATATGATAGTCCGAAACAACGGGCATATGATGATGCAAATACTTCTTTTCGGTATCTTCAAGCTGCTTATAGCGATTGCAGAGGAAAAACATCTCAAGCTGAAAGCTCCATTCATCTTTGTCATCATAAAATTTATCAAGAAAAGGGTTTTCTTCGACGATTTCTTTGACCAAAGAGAGTGAGAGCTTTTCGGAGAGCATGCTGGCCAAGGTTGTTTTTCCCGCACCGATGGGGCCTTCGACAGCGATGAAAGGGGCTGTATTCATAGGTGTCCTCCTACTAAAGAAATTCATTTGTGAACCATACATATTGTATCACATCATTATCTTCTGCCATGAAAAAAACGTTCCTTTAGCTTGGGAACGTCTCTTTCACAACATTAAATTGATCGGCTATCAAGAGCCAGTTTTGCGGGAAGGACAGGCCGAGCTTCCAATAGCTGATTCCCCTTAAATTCAATTCCCTAATCAGATCAAACTTTGCCTGAATCGAGCGCGCGTCTTCAAACCATACTTCATGCTGTTTGCCGGCATTGTCCTTATAGCGGAAGTAAGGAGCCTGGGCTGTTTCATCGTACAGTATCGCCGCATTGTTCTCGCTCGCGATCTCAATCGCTCGCTGGGGGCTGATTGCTCTGGCCAGCGGTCCGCCTGGTGTATAGGGGAGCGTCCAGTCATAACCGTACAAGTTCTGTCCCATGACGATTTTGCTGGCGGGCATTTCCGTGAGTGCGTATTCGATTACGTCCCGGACGGGCCCGATCGGCGATACCGCCATTGGCGGCCCTCCGCTATAGCCCCACTCATATGTCATCAGCACGACGAAATCGACAATTTCGCCGTGAGCCCGGTAATCATGGGCCTCATACCATTGACCAGGCTGATCCGCTCTCGTTTTCGGCGCAAGCGCGGTTGAGATGAACCAGCCTTCCCGTTTGAAGCGGGCCCGTGCATCCCGTAAAAACTGATTATAGGCTTCTCTATCTTCAGGCCTTAAGTATTCAAAATCAAAATGGATGTCTTTGAAACCGTATCTTCTGGCCGCTGCAACGATGTTATCGAGCAATCTGTTTTTTACGTTCTGGTCTGTCAGAATGATCCTGCCGAGTTCGTCGCTGAAAGCTTCATTTTCGAGATTGGTGACAATCATCATCATCGTAGTCCGATGTCTGTCGGCAATTTCTTTTAAGTTGTTCAGCGGCGGTTCTTCCAGTGTGCCGTCCCGCTTCGCCTGGAAGCTGAAAGCCCCCAGATAAGTCAAGTATGGCGAAGCCTCTCTTGCCGCCTGCTGCAGAGCGGGGCTTACGCTTTCTCCCCGAGGTTCGATATAAGCGTTTGTTTCAATGTTCCGTTTTGGCCGAGGGGGGATATAAAGCAGCAGCCCGACAGGCAAAACGGCGCTAACCTGAATCCGGTTGATCCTCGCCAGTTCAGCCGGAGAAATATTAAAGCGTGCTCCGATTGATGCTAATGTATCTCCTTGTCTGACCTCATAAAACTCGCCGGCGATCGGTATTACGATGGTTTGTCCGACAACAAGCCGATTCGGGTTCGGGATTTCATTCGTCGCGACAATTTCATTAACTGTTGTTCGGTAACGATTCGCGATTTGGTAAAGGGTATCGCCTCTTTTTACGACATAAATCTGAATGGGAAACGCCTCCTTTCTCATTGCTACCACTATATGAAGAAAGGAAGTGTTTCATGCTCTAAGTTTCGGCGGTGATCTCTTTAGCCGTCGTAATATTGGCGAACAGAACATTTTCCATCATCGTCAATGCATATTCGTTGTCTTTTTCATTGTTTGAGGCGATGCAATCGCGCGGAATCGTAATATCGTACTCCCGCATATAAGCATCGTTTGCCGTAAATAATACGCAGATATTGCCTGCGACCCCAGTAATGATCAGATGATCGACATGAAGTTCATGCAGCAATGTTTCAAGAGCGGTGCCGTAAAAAGCTGAGTGCTTTGGTTTGATTAAGAAATAATCGCTGTTATTCGGTGCGAGCCGGTCGATGATATATTCGCTTCTGTCATTTTTGCATTTCTTGATAATGGCAGCAATATCCGCTTGCCAAATTCCAAAATGGTCATTAATGTATATGATAGGCCATTTCATTTTGGCTGCGTGTTCTTTTAATGCCAGAAGATGCTCGGTGATGTTTCTGGTCTTTTTGGAAAGAACGTCACCCATATCGAATTGAAAATCATTAATGATGTCGACTATAATGAGAGCTGAATTGGACAATGTGATTGTCTCCTTTCAGATTTCAAATTCCTTTAACTATAAGTTAGCCTATTCAGTTGGACGAAAAACATTGAAAGAGTGCATGCGGATGACACAAGACGAGTTTTATATGAAAGAAGCGATCAATGAAGCGAGAAAAGCTGAAGAAAAAGGCGAAGTGCCGATTGGCGCAGTACTGGTTCTAGATGGGGAAATTATCGCCCGCGCCCATAATTTGAGGGAAACCGAACAAAGATCGGTTGCCCATGCAGAGATGCTCGTCATTGAAGAGGCATGCCGGAAGCTGGGGACCTGGCGGCTGGAGAGAGCCGTTCTTTACGTTACCCTTGAGCCATGTCCGATGTGTGCAGGAGCGGCCGTTCTTTCCAGAATCGACAAAGTGGTGTTCGGAGCATCTGATCCGAAAGGCGGCTGTGCAGGGACTTTAATGAATCTCCTGCAGGAAGAGAGGTTCAATCATCAGGCTGAAGTCGTAAGCGGCGTAATGGAAAAAGAATGCGGCAGGATGCTGAGTGATTTTTTCAGAAAGCTCCGTGCGAAAAAGAAAGCAGAAAAGCAAAGCGAGCTGTCATGACGGAAATTTGCAATTTAGGATGAAACAAGTTATACTAATGAGTGCGTCACATCAAGGCGCAGCTTAAATAATTTGATATTTATTTTGCCGTGCTAAGCGGGGAGGTAGCGGTGCCCTGTACTCGCAATCCGCTCGAGCGAGGCCGAATTCCTTTCTCGAGGTTCGTTTACTTTAAGGTCTGCCTTAAGCAAGTGGTGTTGACGCTTGGGTCCTGCGCAATGGGAATCCATGAACCATGTCAGGTCCGGAAGGAAGCAGCATTAAGTGGAACCTTCCATGTGCCGCAGGGTTGCCTGGGCTGAGCTAACTGCTTAAGTAACGCTTAGGGTAGCGAATCGACAGAAGGTGCACGGTAAATCAATCATCAAATTAAGAACTCATCTATTTTAATATAGATGAGTTTTTTTCTTAAGAAGAGCTTTTGGATTTGAAAGCCGCTTCATGTATAATGGAAATGATGAAAACAAGAGGAGGGCGTGTTTGTGAGTTACCAGGCTTTATATAGAGTGTTCAGGCCGCAGTTGTTTGAAGATGTAGTCGGTCAGGAGCACATCACGAAAACGTTGCAAAATGCCCTTTTACAAAAGAAATTTTCGCACGCTTATCTGTTTTCCGGACCGAGGGGAACGGGAAAAACAAGCGCCGCAAAACTGTTTGCCAAAGCTGTTAACTGTGAGCACGCTCCGGTCAGTGAACCGTGTAATGAATGCTCCGCGTGTAAAGGCATTACAAACGGTTCGATTTCAGATGTGATCGAAATTGACGCCGCTTCTAACAACGGTGTAGATGAAATACGCGACATCCGGGACAAGGTGAAATTTGCCCCGTCTGCCGTCACGTATAAAGTATATATCATAGACGAAGTACATATGCTTTCTATCGGCGCATTCAACGCCCTTCTAAAAACGCTTGAAGAGCCGCCGGAGCATTGTATCTTTATTCTCGCAACAACAGAGCCTCATAAAATTCCTTTAACGATTATTTCTAGATGTCAGCGATTTGATTTTAAGAGGATTACTTCACAGGCAATTGTCGGACGAATGAAAAAAATCGTCGAAGCTGAACAGTTCAATGTGCAGGACGGCGCCTTAGACATCATCGCCAGTGCTGCGGACGGCGGCATGAGAGATGCGCTGAGCCTGCTCGATCAGGCCGTATCGTTCAGCGGAGAAGAGCTGACGGTGGATGATGCGCTGCTGATAACAGGCGCTGTGTCACAGCACTATATTGGAAAGCTCGCCTCAACCCTTCACGAAAAAAATGTTTCCGGTGCTTTGGAAACATTGAACGAACTGCTTCAGCAGGGGAAAGATCCGGCAAAATTAATCGAGGATATGATTTTCTACTTCAGGGATATGCTTCTTTATCAAACGGCGCCCGATTTAGAAGGCGTTCTTGAAAAGGTGAAGGTGGACGAAGAGTTCCAAACCCTGTCCCGGCAAATTCCTGCATCAGACCTTTACGAAATGATCGATATATTAAATAAAAGCCATCAGGAAATGAAATGGACGAACCATCCGCGTATCTTCTTTGAAGTCGCGGTTGTGAAGCTCTGCCAGGGACCAAGAGCAGAGGCATCCGCGGCCGCCCAGCCGGAAGTGGACAGTCTCGTCAACAAGGTTCGGCAGCTTGAACAGGAGATTGAGAAGCTTAAAACACAAGGTGTGCAAGTTTCTTCGGCTCCCGCCCAGCCTAAAGAAACGTCCCGTCCGCAAAAAAGCGTGAAAAACGCATATAAAGCGCCTGTCGGCCGTATTCATGAAATATTAAAAGATGCCACAAGACCGGATCTCGAAAAATTGAAGGGCTGCTGGGGAGAATTGCTTGCCCAGCTTAAACAGCAGAATAAAGTATCGCATGCAGCCCTTTTAAATGACAGCGAACCGGTGGCTGCATCTTCAAAAGCATTTGTCCTCGCATTCAAATACGAAATTCACTGTAAAATGGTAGCTGAAGACAACAATGGAGTCAGGACAAATCTGGAGCAAATTTTGGACGGAATGCTCGGCGGAAGGATGGATATAGTTGGCGTTCCCGAAGCCCAATGGGGTAAAATAAGAGAAGAATTTTTGCAGGATCACCAACCGGAAGATTCTGAAGCAAATGAAACGAAAGAAGAAGATCCGCTCGTAGAAGAAGCTAAAAAACTGTTCGGAGCGGAACTGATTGAAATTAAAGAATAAAAACATGAAAGAGAGTGGATTTGAGTATGCGCGGTGGAATGGGTAACATGCAGAAAATGATGAAGCAAATGCAAAAAATGCAAAAGGATATGCAAAAGGCACAGGAGGAGCTGGCTGAAAAAGTACTCGAAGGTACTGCAGGCGGGGGAATGGTGACTGTTAAGGTAAACGGCCAAAAAGAAGTCATCGACGTCGTCATCAAAGAGGAAGTCGTAGACCCTGAAGATGTTGAAATGCTTCAAGATCTTGTTCTTGCAGCGACAAACGATGCTTTGAAAAAAGTCGACGAAGTAACAAATGAAACGATGGGTAAGTTTACAAAAGGAATGAACATGCCGGGTTTATTCTAGGAGGAAAATAAGAATGCAGTATCCTGAACCAATATCAAAGCTGATTGACAGCTTTATGAAATTGCCAGGAATCGGACCCAAGACGGCGGTCCGTCTGGCTTTTTTTGTTCTTAGTATGAAAGAAGACGTCGTGTTAGATTTTGCAAAAGCATTGGTAAACGCAAAGCGCAATTTGACATATTGCTCGGTTTGCGGACATATAACAGATCAAGATCCTTGCTATATTTGTGAAGATACAAGAAGAGACAAATCGGTCATATGTGTTGTTCAGGATCCGAAAGATGTCATTGCTATGGAGAAAATGAAGGAGTACAACGGACTGTACCATGTTTTGCATGGAGCGATTTCTCCGATGGACGGCATCGGTCCGGAAGATATTAAAATACCCGAATTGCTGAAGCGGTTGCAGGATGATCAAGTGACTGAAGTCATTCTCGCGACAAACCCGAATATAGAAGGAGAAGCAACGGCCATGTACATTTCAAGGCTTTTAAAGCCGTCTGGTATCAAGCTGTCACGAATTGCCCATGGACTTCCGGTCGGAGGCGATTTGGAGTATGCAGATGAAGTCACTCTTTCTAAAGCGCTTGAAGGCAGACGTGAAATGTAGAGGGAGGAGATTACATTACCATGGGTTTTCTTCAGAAGAAGAAGCTTAGAAAAGAATTTGATAACAAGCTGATCGAACAGCTGATCCATCAAAAGGAAGAATGGAACAGGCAAAAGCGGCTGATTGAAAACAGTCTTGAGCCTTCGCCAGAAGTTCTTTATGAATTAAAGGTTGCCGAGGCAAAGTACTTTTTTTATTTGCGGGAAGCAAAAAAAAGAAATTTAAGGATCGGCAGCTGGAAGTAGCAGGTCTATTTGCATGATTCCCATCATATGCTTGTACAAGAACGAGCGAGGAGTGAGGGAATTCATGGGATCTGTTATCTTTATCGGGGCAATTGTCGCTTTGGTTGCCCTGTTGTTTTTTTCAAAAGCATCATTTAAACCTTTGCGATTAATCGGAAGAATAGCGGTTAGATTTGTAGTCGGCGCTTTGTTTTTATTCTGTGTGAATCTGTTTGGCGAGAGCGTGGGCATTCACGTGCCGATTAATATTGTAACAACCGGAGTGAGCGGATTATTGGGGGTTCCCGGTGTAGCAGCTCTTATTGTCATTAAACAATTTATCGCAATATAATTTTTTGTTGACAAAAATATTTAAAGGTGTTAAATTAATATTCGTCGCTAATGACGAATAATTTTTTTTGAAAAAAGTTGTTGACGACATCATGATTAAATGTTAAGATATTATAGTCGCTTTGAGAGCGGCGACGAAGTTCTTTGAAAACTAAACAAGACAAACGTACCTGTTAATTCATTAAATAAATCGCACATGCGAATGTGCGTAGTCAGGGGCCTGCACGATGCAGGTCATGCAGATGTTGTCACAGGATGTGACGAACTTAATCTGCGCTCCATTATTTCATGGAGAGTTTGATCCTGGCTCAGGACGAACGCTGGCGGCGTGCCTAATACATGCAAGTCGAGCGGACCGACGGGAGCTTGCTCCCTTAGGTCAGCGGCGGACGGGTGAGTAACACGTGGGTAACCTGCCTGTAAGACTGGGATAACTCCGGGAAACCGGGGCTAATACCGGATGCTTGATTGAACCGCATGGTTCAATTATAAAAGGTGGCTTTTAGCTACCACTTACAGATGGACCCGCGGCGCATTAGCTAGTTGGTGAGGTAACGGCTCACCAAGGCAACGATGCGTAGCCGACCTGAGAGGGTGATCGGCCACACTGGGACTGAGACACGGCCCAGACTCCTACGGGAGGCAGCAGTAGGGAATCTTCCGCAATGGACGAAAGTCTGACGGAGCAACGCCGCGTGAGTGATGAAGGTTTTCGGATCGTAAAACTCTGTTGTTAGGGAAGAACAAGTACCGTTCGAATAGGGCGGTACCTTGACGGTACCTAACCAGAAAGCCACGGCTAACTACGTGCCAGCAGCCGCGGTAATACGTAGGTGGCAAGCGTTGTCCGGAATTATTGGGCGTAAAGCGCGCGCAGGCGGTTTCTTAAGTCTGATGTGAAAGCCCCCGGCTCAACCGGGGAGGGTCATTGGAAACTGGGGAACTTGAGTGCAGAAGAGGAGAGTGGAATTCCACGTGTAGCGGTGAAATGCGTAGAGATGTGGAGGAACACCAGTGGCGAAGGCGACTCTCTGGTCTGTAACTGACGCTGAGGCGCGAAAGCGTGGGGAGCGAACAGGATTAGATACCCTGGTAGTCCACGCCGTAAACGATGAGTGCTAAGTGTTAGAGGGTTTCCGCCCTTTAGTGCTGCAGCAAACGCATTAAGCACTCCGCCTGGGGAGTACGGTCGCAAGACTGAAACTCAAAGGAATTGACGGGGGCCCGCACAAGCGGTGGAGCATGTGGTTTAATTCGAAGCAACGCGAAGAACCTTACCAGGTCTTGACATCCTCTGACAAC
>NZ_CP150260.1:40000-102500 GCF_037976035.1 Bacillus sp. FSL K6-0972
AGCGTTTTTACCAGGTTGAACGCTTTTATTATCAAAGCCTCGATTCAATTGTTGAACTGACGGAAAAGCATGCGTTTTTGGCGTCACAGCCAAAGCGCAATGCGAAGCTTGAAGTTTCTTTAAGCGAAACGCGCATGATGATCGATAAGCTAGCCAAGCAATTGGAAGACGACCTTTATGACTTGCTGAAAACAGACATTGACCACTTGGAGTTTGAACTGGACGTCGCGAAGCATTCAATGAAAAAAAGCTGATGGAGGAAAGCTAAAATGAGCGAATATAAACCATCGTTACACAAAACTGGCGCACAGCTTGAAATTGATGATTTGCTTTCCGATCCTTTTGGACAAGGAGAAGCGCCTGTTTCCGGCGTGGCGGAAGAACACCGCGAGCAGCAAGTAAATCTGGTTGATACGTTATCTGAAGAAAAACGCCGGCAGGCATTTCAACTGGCCGAACAGATCGATCCGAAAAACCATAACAGCATTACTCTGTATGGAACGCAAGCTCAATCCAAGCTCTTGAACTTTTCACACGAGATGCTTGAGCACGTCCAAAAAAAAGATATCGGTGAAATTGGTCAGGTTTTAAGCGACCTAATGAAAAAGCTTGAACAGGTCAGCCCTGATGAATTGAAAACTGAAAAAAGGAACTTCTTTTCCCGTTTTTTCGGAAGAGTATCCCATTCTGTTCAAGAAGTATTATCAAGGTATCAAAAAACCGGCGCCCAAATAGACAGAATCAGCGTAAAACTTGAGCATTCCAAGAGCGCGCTGATCAATGATAATAAGATGCTCGAACGGCTTTATGAAAAAAATAAAGAATATTATGAAGCACTGAATGTCTATATTGCAGCCGGGCAACTGAAGCTTGAACAATTAAATCATAAAACCATTCCCGAATTAAAAGAGAAATCGAAAACAGAACATCATCATATGGCCGTTCAGGAAGTAAACGATATGATTCAGTTTGCCGACCGGCTTGAAAAGCGGGTTTATGATTTAACGTTAAGCAGACAAATTACGTTGCAGAGCGCCCCGCAAATCCGTTTGATCCAACACACAAATCAAGTGCTGGCGGAAAAGATCCAATCCTCGATTATGACAGCAATTCCTCTCTGGAAAAATCAGGTTGCTATTGCGCTCACCCTGTTGAGGCAGCGCCGGGCAGTAGAGGCTCAAAAACAGGTCTCAGCCACAACAAACGAACTGCTCTTGAAAAATGCCGAGATGCTGAAGGCCAATACGATCGAAACGGCCAAGGAAAATGAGCGGGGCTTTATCGATATCGAAACATTGAAACAAGTGCAGGACAATCTGATTGGAACACTCGAGGAGACGCTTAAAATTCAAGAGGAAGGCCGTTCAAAGCGCCTGCAGGCAGAAGAAGAAATAAGGGCAATGGAAGACGGTCTCAAGGCTAAGCTGCTGGACATGAAAGAAAACCAAAACCGTTTATCATAAGCAAGATAAACATTTACCAAAACGTCCGCCCTTTATGTAATCCGCCTTGAAGGGTATAATAAATGCAGAATGTCATACCGGCATCCGGCAGCCCCCGGGTGCCGAAGAAAATAGAGAAGATGACTAAAGGATCGGTTTATATGAAGACACCTTTATATACAGCATTGGTGAACCATGCTGAAGGACATCATTATTCTTTTCACGTTCCGGGACATCACAATGGAGATGTCTTTTTTGATGAAGCGAAAACTTTTTTTGAAACGATTCTCAAAGTGGACCTAACTGAACTGACGGGTCTGGATGATTTGCATGAGCCATCAGGCGTCATCAAGGAAGCACAGGATTTAGTTTCGCAGCTTTATGGCGCGGAAGAAAGTTTTTTTCTCGTCAATGGTTCGACCGTCGGGAATCTGGCTATGATCTTGGCTGTTTGTCAGCCGGGTGACACGATACTCGTTCAGCGGAACTGCCATAAGTCTGTATTTCATGCGATTGAACTTTCAGGCGCTCATCCGGTTTTTTTGACACCGGAAATTGATGAGGCGATGGCCGTTCCCACACATATACTGTATGAAACGGTTGAAGATGCAATTTCACAATATCCGTACGCTAAAGGGATTGTGTTGACATATCCCAATTACTACGGACATGCAGTTGATCTGAAGCCGATCATAGAAGAGGCCCATCAACACGGTATTCCCGTTCTAGTCGACGAGGCTCACGGCGCCCATTTTGTGCTGGGCCATCCATTTCCCCAGTCGTCGCTGAAAGCGGGCGCCGATGTCGTCGTCCAGTCCGCGCATAAAACGCTCCCGGCGATGACGATGGGGTCTTATCTGCATCTTAACAGCAGCAGGATCAACAGAGACAGACTGGCATACTATCTGTCCGTGCTTCAAAGCAGCAGTCCTTCTTATCCAATCATGGCATCTTTGGATATAGCCAGGGCATACGCTGAAGATCTCTTGAAAACAAATCGAACAGCCGATATTGAGAAAGAGCTCCTCAACTTGAAAGAAGTCTTTTCTCAAATAAACGGAGCCGAGATCGTCGAGCCGGCTGATGCCCGTATCCAGCAAGATCCGCTTAAGCTGTGTATCAGATCAGCGTACGGCCACTCGGGTTTTGAACTGAAATCCATATTTGAAGCAAACGGCATCCATCCTGAATTGGCGGATGAAAGGCAAGTCCTGTTGATCCTGCCGCTTGAAGGAAAAAATATGCCTGCGCCGGAACTGATCAGCACAATCGGCAAAAGAATAAAAGATACAGCTGTTCAACACGATCATCCTGCCGGAATCGGAATCCCTTCTGAAAAAGTCACGGCTTTGCCTTATCGGAAAAACAAGTTGTCCGCCTTCAAAAAAGAATCGGTGCCTTTTACCGAAGCGGCGGGCAGAATAAGCGCAGAACCGGTCATACCATACCCTCCAGGTATTCCGTTGATCATGGCGGGTGAGAGAATAACAAAAGAGACGATCAGCCGGCTGACGCGGCTCATCGATCTGAATGTACACATTCAGGGCAGCAATCAGCTCAAACAAAAGCAACTAACTGTATATATAGAAGAGGAGAAATCATGAACGGTTTATTTATTACTTTTGAAGGGCCTGAAGGTGCGGGGAAAACGACAATCCTTCAGGCTGCGGCAGACCAATTGAAGAAAAACGGCTATTCTGTTCTTGCGACAAGGGAGCCGGGCGGCATTGAAATATCTGAACGAATTCGCGAGGTTATTTTAAATCCAAGCCATACAGCTATGGATCCAAAAACAGAGGCCTTGTTATATGCGGCCGCAAGAAGGCAGCACCTTGTCGAAAAAGTAAAACCGGCGCTTGAAGAAGGGAAAATCGTCTTATGCGACCGGTTCATCGACAGCTCGCTTGCTTATCAGGGGTATGCCAGGGGACTCGGCATTGATGAAGTATTTTCTGTTAATCAATTTGCGATCGGCAGCATGATGCCGAATGTGACGATTTATTTCGACATCGATCCGGAAGAGGGAATGAAACGGATCAATTTAAATCATGCCCGAGAGAAAAACCGGCTTGATCTGGAAAAAATCCACTTTCATCAGCTTGTTCAAAAAGGCTATGAAGAAGTTATGAACCGGTTTCCCGGACGGTTTCGGATCGTGGATGCCAGTCAGAATGTTGAACATGTGTTAAAAAGGGTAAATAACATCATTGAGGAAGCATTAAAAGAAAATCAGTTGTGACCTGTTTACCATTCATTGTTATAATGGTAACAAGAGTATCCTTAAAGTGTTTCCATCCAAAAGGGGGCTTTTCATATGAAGTTAATTATAGCTGTTGTTCAAGACCAAGACAGCAACCGGCTTTTAAAGGCTTTGACCGATCACAATTTTCGCGTGACCAAACTGGCGTCAACCGGCGGCTTTCTGAAATCGGGAAACACAACCTTTATGTTGGGTGTAGATGATATTCGAGTAGACAAAGCTTTAAGCTTAATAAAAGAAAACGGAAGCAAGCGCGATCAGCTGATTGCCCCTGTTTCTCCAATGGGCGGAAATGCCGATTCATATGTTCCTTATCCCGTTGAGGTTGAAGTGGGCGGAGCAACCGTTTTTGTACTGCCGATCGAGCAATTCCATCAATTTTAAGGGTTGAGGATATGAAAATAAGTCAAGAACTGCGTACAATGATAGAGAAACAGCAGACTCCGCCTGCAAGAGGGGAAAATGTTTCTGCTTCATTTAAAGAGAAGATGAATATACAAAGCGGCAAGCTTCGAGTTGAACAGCTGACAATGCTTTTAACAGATATTGAAGCGTTCGGAAAACGCCTCTCAAAATCGAGAAACTTCAAAGATTTGGCCAGGTTCAAAGGCTTGATCAAACGATTTGTAAAAGAGACCGTTGAAAACGGTCTGACGGTGGAGAATTCAAGAAGCTTCGATCTGTACGGAAACAGCCGGACATTAAGCATTGTAAAAGAACTGGACGAAAAGCTTGTGCAATTAACAGAGGACCTTATGGATCAAGAAAAATCCTCTATCGAACTTTTAGAACGCATTGGCGAAATAAAGGGTTTACTGATAAACCTTTACACATAGAGAGTGATGGTATGGCTACAACCTGGACAGAAATGCAGAAGCTTCAGCCACGGGTCATGAAGCTTTTGCAAAATAGTATAGAAAGAAATCGGCTTGCCCATGCCTATTTATTTGAAGGGCGCAAAGGGACGGGCAAATTAGACGCGGCAACTCTTCTCGCAAAAAGCTTTTTTTGCCTTGAAGACGGAGCAGAGCCATGTGAGTCGTGCAGGAACTGTCAGCGGATTGAATCAGGAAACCACCCGGACGTACACGTCGTGCATCCGGACGGCCTTTCCATTAAAAAGGGACAAATCCAGGCGCTTCAGGAAGAGTTTTCAAAGACCGGTTTGGAATCGCATAAAAAGCTGTACATTATTTCCCATGCGGATCAAATGACGGTCAATGCGGCGAACAGCCTTCTGAAGTTTTTAGAGGAGCCGAGCAGCGATACAATCGCTGTTCTTTTAACGGAACAGCCGCAAAAATTGCTCGATACGATCATATCGAGATGCCAGGTTTTGTCCTTTCAGTCTTTGCAGCCCGAATCAATTGAAAAAGAACTGATCAAACAAGAGGTCTCACCGAATATTGCAGCCCTTTTGTCGAATATGACAAACAATTTATCGGAAGCGCTCGAATTGAGTCGAAATGATCAGTTTGCAGAGTCGCGAGCGAAAGTGATAAAATTGTATGAAGTCTTACACCAGCGAAAAGGACATGCTTTTTTCTATATTCAAGATCAGTGGATGCCCTTTTTCAAGGAGAAAGACCACCAAGAAATGGGTCTTGATATGCTTTTATTTATATATCGCGACGTGTTGTCCATTCAGTTGGGACATGAAGATAAAATACTATTTCAGGACTTATTCCAATCATTAAAACAGCATGCGCTGCAAACAACACAACAAAGAGTGACAAACCAGATACTTGCTGTTTTAGAAGCAAAAAAACGGCTTTATTCCAATGTGAATGCTCAAGGATTAATGGAGCACTTGGTTTTAATGCTGCAGGAGGGATAAGCTTGTACAACGTTATTGGTGTCCGCTTTAAAAAAGCGGGCAAAATATATTATTTCGATCCGAACGGATTTCAGATAGATAAAGACAGCTGTGTGATCGTCGAAACGGTTCGCGGTGTTGAATACGGGCAGGTTGTCATCGCCAACAAGAAAGTAGACGAGAACGATGTCGTGCTGCCTTTAAGAAAAGTGATCAGAGTTGCGGATGAGCGCGACCGCCTGATCGTTGAAGAGAATCAAGAAGCTGCGCTGTCCGCCTTTGATGTTTGCCAGAAAAAGGTTAACGAGCATGGCCTTGAGATGAAGCTGGTCGATGTGGAATTCACTTTTGACCGCAACAAAGTCATTTTTTATTTTACGGCTGATGGAAGAGTCGATTTTAGAGAACTTGTCAAAGATTTGGCATCAATCTTTAAGACGAGAATCGAGCTGAGACAAATCGGCGTCAGGGATGAAGCGAAGATGCTCGGCGGTATCGGACCATGCGGAAGAATGCTTTGCTGTTCCACATTTTTAGGTGATTTTGAGCCCGTTTCTATTAAAATGGCAAAGGATCAAAATCTGTCGCTGAATCCGACGAAGATTTCCGGACTATGCGGACGGCTGATGTGCTGTCTGAAGTATGAAAACGATGAATACGAAACAGCAAAAGAACAGCTTCCGGATATCGGGGAAGTGATCGCCACATCCAACGGCCCGGCAAAAGTCGTCGGGTTGAATATTCTCGAACGCATTCTCCAGGTCGAACTGACAGACTGCGACAAAGTCGTTGAATATACGTGGGATGAGCTGTTGCAAGAAGGTGTCGTATCTGCACAAACCACAGATTAACGAGGTGTGAAACCTTGGATAAAAAAGAATTGTTTGATACAGTGATAAGTTTAGAAGAACAAATCGGGTCCCTTTACCGCCAGCTTGGAGATCTCAAGCAGCATATCGGGGAAATGATTGAAGAAAACAATCATTTACAGCTTGAAAACGAGCATTTGCGCAAGAGGCTGGAAGAGACAGATCAAAGGTTAAATAGCGCAAAATCCGATGAAAAAGAGATAAAAGCAGAAAAGACAGGGCATGCTGATATTGGAGAGGGCCATGATAATTTGGCGCGCCTGTATCAGGAGGGCTTCCATATTTGCAACATTCATTACGGAAGTGTTCGCAAAGAAGGAGACTGTCTGTTCTGTCTCTCGTTTTTAAATAAAAAATAAGAAAGGCTTCCGGCGGAACGGAAGCCTTTTTAACGGTACAATGTGTTTAGGAAAGGGAAAAGACATGATTCAATTAAAAGATGATGAACGACTGGATTATTTACTGGCAGAAGATATGAAAATCGTGCAAAGCCCGACAGTTTTTGCATTTTCCTTAGATGCTGTTCTGCTGTCGAAATTTGCTTACGTTCCGATACAAAAAGGAAATATCATTGATCTGTGCACAGGGAACGGGATTGTTCCGCTGCTTCTCAGCACCCGGACAAAAGCCGCCATCACCGGGGTGGAAATTCAGGAAAGGTTGTATGACATGGCCCTCCGCAGCGTGGAATACAACAACCTGCAAAAACAAATTCATCTCATCAGGGACGACTTGAACAATATGCCACAGGTGCTCGGATACAATAAGGCTGATGTCGTCACATGCAACCCTCCTTATTTCAAGACGCCGCAAAAAACAGAGCAAAACTTAAATGAACATCTGGCCATTGCCAGACATGAAATTTACTGCACGCTTGAAGACGTCGTTCGCGTCAGCAGCAAGCTATTAAAGCAGGGCGGCAAACTCGCTCTCGTTCACCGGCCGGGGAGGCTGCTCGAAATTTTTGAATTGATGAAGGCCTTTCAAATCGAGCCGAAGCGGGTCCAATTTGTTTACCCGAAAAAAAGCAAAGAAGCCAACACTATATTAGTGGAAGGAATAAAAGACGGCCGGCCTGACCTGAAAATTCTGCCTCCTTTGTTTGTGTATGATGAACAAGATCAATATACACCTGAAATAAGGAAGATTTTATATGGAGACGAGTAGCCATTACTTTTATGTGCTTGCGTGCCGGGACGGCAGTTTGTACGCCGGCTATACAAACAATATCGAGAAGCGCCTGAAAACCCATAATGACGGGAAAGGCGCCAAGTATACGAGGGCAAGGCTGCCGGTTAAACTCCATTATGCTGAGTCCTTTTCAACGAAACGAGAAGCGATGCAGGCCGAGTACTATTTCAAAAAATTATCGAGAAAAAACAAAGAACGTTATATAGAAGAAAAAAGACGGGAGGGTGTTGATTATCAACCGGCAAAAGAGCTTTGATCAAAAATCAGACATGGGCATGTTATATCTCGTTCCGACACCCATCGGCAATTTAGAGGATATGACATTTCGAGCGGTTTCCGTGTTAAAAGAGGCGGACATTATCGCTGCGGAGGATACGAGGCAGACGAAGAAATTGTGCCATGTATATGAAATCGAGACACAGCTTGTCAGCTACCATGAACACAATAAAGAAAGCAGCGGACACAAAATTTTGGAATGGCTGAAAGAAGGAAAAAACGTCGCGTTGGTTAGTGACGCCGGAATGCCGACAATATCTGACCCAGGGGCTGAAATCGTCCGCGATTTTATCGAAATGGGCGGCTATGTCGTGCCTTTGCCCGGTGCAAATGCCGCTTTGACCGCACTGATTGCCTCAGGCATTGCACCGCAGCCGTTTTTCTTTTTCGGTTTTTTGGACCGCAACAAACGGGAAAGGAAAAAACAGCTCGAGGCTTTGAAGAACAGACAGGAAACGATCATTTTTTACGAGTCGCCGCATCGGCTGAAAGAAACTTTGTCAGCCATCAAAGAGGTATTCGGCAACCGGCAAATCGCATTGACAAGAGAACTCACGAAAAAATTCGAAGAATTTATCAGAGGTTCGATCGAAGAAGCGCTCACATGGGCTGAACAGGAACAGGTGCGCGGAGAGTTTTGCCTTGTGATCGAGGGAAGCAACCGCGAAGAAACGATTGAAGAGACGGTCTGGTGGGAGCACCTTTCAGAAAAAGAACATGTTGAGCATTATATCAGCGAAGGATATCATTCAAAAGAAGCCATTAAAAAAACCGCGGTTGACCGCGGCGTTCCGAAACGGAAAATTTATGACGCTTATCATATTCAAAACTAAAAAAACCGCCCTTGCTTCGGCAAGAGCGGTTTTTGTATAATCAAAATAATTATTTTTGAGATTGAAGTTGTGCTTGAATTTCGTTAATGATTTGCTCAGCGCCTTCAGGGCTAAGAACCAATTTACCGCCTGCGAGTTTAAGGTTGTCATCAGAAACTTCACCTGTAACTTGGCAAGTCATGTTTGGTTTATATTTTTTCAAGATGATTTTTTCGTCATCTACATAGATTTCAAGAGCGTCTTTTTCTGCGATTCCAAGCGTACGGCGAAGTTCGATCGGAATCACCACGCGTCCTAGCTCATCAACTTTACGTACAATACCTGTAGATTTCATATTCATTCTCCTCCCGAAAGATTGTTATTTTTATAGGTGTTTATTATCTTCGTCATTATTCGACAAAATCCTTACAGTCCTAGCATAACAAGGTTTCCAATAAACGTCAATCATTTTCTTTTCTATTGTTTGTAAAAATTAGATCATATAGTCAAAAGACCTTGGAAGAACTGATGTAACAAGGGAATTGAAGATGATAAAACAGTATGTTCAATCAAAAAAAAGCCCTTAAATCAAGACTTTCGAACTAAGGTTTTTCCTCATATCGATTATATACGACATTATTCGACAATGAAAGCATTTTTTTGTCGAAGTATAATATTTCTTTCTGTTATAAAATTTGTAATCGACCGTATTCATGATGGATCGACAATGTATATTTTCTTGAACTTGAAGGCTAAGATGGTATCATATAAAGAGGGATTATATATTGAGTATATACTGAATGAATACACATGCCGCTCTCGTCCTTTGGGCGGGAGTTTTTTGACATTTTAATTGGGAGGTTCCATCATGCCGCAAGAAAAAAATACGTTTTACATCACTACACCCATTTATTATCCAAGTGGAAAGCTACATATTGGACATGCCTACACAACCGTTGCCGGTGATGCAATGGCTCGGTATAAAAGACTGAGAGGCTTTGATGTCAGATACTTAACAGGTACAGATGAGCACGGACAAAAAATCCAGCAAACGGCGGAGAAGGAAAATATCACTCCGCAGGAATTGGTCGATCGTGCGGCAGAAGACATTCAGCAGCTTTGGAAAAAGCTCGACATATCCAATGACGACTTCATTCGGACGACAGAGGAACGTCATAAAAACGTGATCGAAAAGGTTTTTCAGAAGCTGCTTGACAATGGTGATATATATCTTGACGAATATGAGGGCTGGTATAGCATCCCTGACGAAACGTTTTACACAGAAACCCAGCTCGTTGATGTTGAGCGAAACGAGAAAGGCGAAGTGATCGGAGGAAAAAGTCCTGACAGCGGCCATCCCGTTGAGTTAATCAAAGAGGAATCTTACTTCTTCCGCATGGGAAAATACGCGGACCGGCTGCTCGCTTTCTATGAAGAAAATCCTGAATTCATTCAGCCTGAGTCCCGCAAAAATGAAATGATCAACAACTTTATCAAACCGGGTCTTGAAGATTTGGCTGTTTCCCGGACGACGTTCGACTGGGGGATAAAAGTGCCCGGCAATCCGAAGCATGTCATCTATGTTTGGATAGATGCGCTGTTTAATTACATTACGGCACTTGGCTTTAATACGGCAAACGATGAAAATTATCAAAAATATTGGCCGGCAGACGTACATCTTGTCGGTAAGGAGATCGTCCGCTTCCATACCATCTACTGGCCGATTATGCTGATGGCATTGGACCTTCCGCTGCCGAAAAAGGTTTTTGCCCACGGATGGCTGCTGATGAAAGATGGAAAAATGTCTAAATCAAAAGGCAATGTGGTTGATCCAGTCACATTAATCGACAGATACGGACTTGATGCGTTGCGTTATTATCTTCTCCGCGAAGTGCCGTTCGGTTCTGACGGCGTATTCACACCGGAAGGATTTGTCGAGCGAATTAACTATGATTTAGCGAATGATTTAGGCAACCTGTTGAACAGAACGGTCGCCATGGTCAACAAATACTTTGACGGCCGGATTCAGTCGTATGAAGGCCCGGTTACCGCTTTTGACGAACCGTTGTCATCATTCTCGCAAAAAACAATTGAAGCGTACGAACAAGCGATCGAAAATATGGAGTTTTCTGTTGCGCTTTCATCATTGTGGCAGTTTGTCAGCAGAACGAATAAATACATCGATGAGACAGCCCCTTGGGTACTGGCAAAAGATAAGGACAAAGAAAAAGAGCTTCAATCGGTCATGTACCATTTGGCAGAGTCATTGCGCATCACCGCTGTATTGCTGCAGCCGTTCTTAACGCAGACGCCTGAAAAGATTTTTGCACAGCTCGGCATCACGGATGCGGCATTGAAAACCTGGGACAGCATCAAAAGCTTCGGCCAGCTGACATCTGTAAACGTTCAAAAAGGAGAACCATTGTTCCCGCGTCTTGAGGCGGAAGACGAAGTTGCTTATATCAAATCAAAAATGCAGGGAACGGCTCCAAAAGAAGAACCGAAGCAGGAGAAAAAAGCACCTGAACGGCTTCCGGAAATCACGATAGACGATTTTATGAGCACAGAGCTGAGAGTGGCTGAAGTACTCCGTGCCGAACCCGTCAAAAAAGCTGACCGCCTGCTAAAGCTCCAGCTTGATTTGGGCTTTGAAAAACGCCAAGTCGTTTCAGGAATTGCCAAGCATTACAAACCTGAAGAGCTTGTCGGCCGGAAAGTCATTTGTGTAACAAACTTAAAACCGGTCAAACTAAGAGGAGAACTTTCTCAAGGCATGATATTGGCTGGAGAAGACAATGGTGTTCTGTCGCTTGCAGCGGTAGACAGTTCATTAGCAAACGGAACGCGAATCAAATAAATGTAGGCAAAGGGTGTTCCACGTGTAACATTTCGTCGAACACCTTTTGTTTTTTCGACAATTTTTAAAAAAGGTGGCATTCTGATGTTATTTGATACACATGCACATTTAAATGCCGAGCAATTTAATGAGGATTTGGAAGAAGTCATTGCTCGGGCAAAGGAAGAAAAAGTGGAACACATTGTTGTTGTAGGATTCGATCGTCCGACGATCAAGCGTGCGATGGAATTGATTGAAGAATACGATTTTATCTATGCTGCCATCGGGTGGCATCCGGTTGATGCAATTGATATGACCGATGAAGATTTGGCTTGGATCAAAGGCCTGTCCGCCCATGAGAAAGTTGTGGCGATCGGAGAAATGGGACTTGATTACCATTGGGATAAGTCGCCGAAGGACGTTCAAAAAGAGGTGTTCAGAAAACAGATCGCTTTGGCAAAAGAAGTCGGCTTGCCAATCGTGATTCACAACCGTGATGCAACGGAGGATGTCGTTTCTATTTTGCGGGAAGAAGGGGCCGAGGAAGTCGGCGGGATCATGCACTGTTATACTGGAAGCGCCGAAATTGCACAAGAGTGCATCAATATGAATTTCTACCTATCTTTCGGCGGCCCCGTCACATTTAAAAACGCCAAAAAGCCGAAGGAAGTGGTCAAACAAATACCAAATGACCGACTTTTAATTGAGACGGACTGCCCGTATTTAACGCCTCATCCATACAGAGGGAAGCGGAATGAACCAAGTTATGTCAAGCTTGTCGCCGAACAGATTGCTGAATTAAAAGGGATGACTTATGAAGAAATAGCGGCCATCACGACAGAAAATGCAAAAAAACTTTTCGGCATCAGCTGACACGATTTGATATCGAGCCTTGTTCAAGCTTGTCTCTTCGGGGGACGGTTCTAAAAAGTTCTACATGTCTGTTTACACTCATAGGATATCTTTGTCGACAAGTCTTTCTTTCTTTTATGAGGTGGTTTTCCCATAATAAAAGAGATGGCGGGCTTGCGGAGAAAATAGAGAGGAGGGTTGACAGGCTTGTAGATACTCTATATAATCTCCCCGAGGAGAAGGAGGCGTTTTTCATCATACAAAAAATGAAAAAGCTGTTTTCCGTAAAGCTTAGCAAAAGCAGATGGATACTGATTGCTGCTGGACTGCTTGTCGCAGGAAGCGGAACTGCTTACGGAGCACATGAGCTCGCTAAACAGCAAGTCACCATTTCGATAAACGGCAAAAAGCAGGATGTTCGCACGAATGCTACAACCGTAGGTGGGCTGCTGAAAAGCTTAGACATCGAGACGAGGAAAGAAGATCACATCTCTCCCGCTGAAGATACAAAATTAACGGCAAACATGAATGTTGAGTATATTGCCGCAAAACCTGTTCATTTGACAGTCGACGGACAGGAAAAAGAAATCTGGACAACAGCGGGTACAGTCGGCAAACTTCTGAAAGATTTAAATTTAGAGTTGGCGGAACACGATCAAATTGACCCCTCAGTTGATAAAGAAATAACGAAAGATATGAAGCTGACTTTGCAAAGGGCTTTTAAAGTAACCGTAAAGGATGCCGGTAAAGATAAAGACATATGGACGACTTCGACTACGGTCGCTGACTTTTTAAAACATCATAAGATCAGCATAAAGGGCGATGATGAAGTAAAGCCTGCGCTTGATAAAAAGCTGACAAAAGATCAGGCGATTCACATTACTCGTATCAAAAAAGTCACCGATGTAGTGGAAGAGAACATCCCTTTTGAAGTCCAGAAAAAAGAGGACGATTCACTTGAAAAGGGAAAAGAAAAAGTTGTACGGGACGGTAAACATGGCAAGCTTAAAAAGCACTATGCCGTTGTTATGAAAAACGGTAAGGAAGTTTCCAGAGAACTGATTAAAGAGGAAACAGCAGCCGAAAGCAAAGCCAAAATTATCGCTGTCGGTACAAAGCAAGCCGCAGTGGCTAAAGTCAGCGCGAATGTATCGCGTGGAAATCAATCCTCAGGAAAAGAATTTTATGTATCCTCTACAGCTTATACGGCAAGCTGCAACGGATGCTCAGGCCACACTGCGACCGGCGTTAATTTGAAAAATAATCCGGGTGCTAAAGTGATCGCTGTCGATCCGAGCGTCATTCCGCTGGGTTCCAAAGTACATGTAGAAGGATATGGCTATGCGGTTGCAGCCGACACAGGCTCAGCCATCAAAGGCCGTAAAATCGATGTATTCTTTCCGAATAAGTCTACAGCTTACCGCTGGGGAAACAAAAGAGTTAAAATCAAGGTATTGAACTAAATATCATTTATTATGCTTCTTATATAAGCAGAGGGAGGATTTTGCGCCCTCTGTTTTTTTGGTTATAATAGATCCATCTTGTTTTCTAATAAATTAGACGGTTTTATTACAAAAAGGTTTCAATAATTTTAAAAATGTAATAAAAGGTTTTTTATCATACGGAGGAAGAAATGAAGATTAAAGAAATCATTGTTGTCGAAGGCCGTGATGACACAGCAAAAATCAAATCGGCTGTTGATGCAGATACGATCGAAACGAACGGATCAGCCATAGGGGAAGACGTCATCAAACGGATTCGGCTTGCCCAGGAGACGCGCGGGGTTATTATTTTAACCGATCCCGATTTCCCGGGGGAAAAAATCAGAAAAACGATTGCAGAAAAAGTCCCCGGCTGCAAGCATGCATTTTTGCCCAAGCATTTGGCAAAGCCTAAAAATAAGCGCGGAATCGGTGTCGAACACGCTTCGCTTGAGGCGATCCGCGAATGCTTAAAGACCGTTCAGGAGGAAATGGAAGCGACGGAACCTGAGATTGAGGCCCAGGATTTAATCGAAGCCGGCCTGATCGGAGGCCCTCTGGCAAAACAAAGGAGGGAGCGGCTCGGCGAGATATTGAATATCGGCTATACAAATGGGAAACAGCTTCAAAAGCGGCTGCAAATGTTTCAGATTAAAAAGAGTGATTATTTAAGCGCACTGGATGCTGTGCTGCGGGAGGAAGAACATGAATAAAGATATCGCCACCCCAATTAGGACGAAGGAAATTCTCAATAAATACGGATTTTCATTCAAAAAAAGCCTGGGGCAGAACTTCTTGATTGACACGAACATATTGGACAGAATTATCGACCATGCCGGGGTGACGGAGCGTACAGGCGTGATTGAAATCGGTCCGGGGATCGGGGCACTGACCGAGCAGCTGGCAAAGCGTGCGAAGAAAGTGACGGCTTTCGAAATCGACCAAAGGCTTCTGCCGATTTTAAAAGATACGCTTTCTCCGTATGATAATGTGACTGTCATTCACCAGGATGTCCTGAAAGCCGATGTTCGAGCGGTAATGGACGAACAGTTTCAAGACTGCGATGAGGTGATGGTTGTCGCCAACCTGCCGTATTACGTCACGACTCCCATCATTATGAAGCTTTTAGAAGAAAATCTGCCGCTGAAAGGGATCGTCGTCATGCTTCAAAAAGAGGTGGCGGACCGAATGGCTGCAAAACCTTCTACAAAGGAATACGGGTCCCTTTCCATCGCGGTTCAGTTTTATACGGAAGCCAAAACGGTCATGAATGTGCCAAAGACCGTATTCGTCCCCCAGCCTAACGTGGATTCCGCGGTCATCAGGCTGACCCTGAGGAAAGATCCGGCTGTTGCGGTTCAAGATGATGCCTTTTTCTTTCAGGTCGTAAAAGCAAGCTTCGCACAGCGTCGAAAAACGCTTTTCAACAATCTCGTCAACAACCTGCCGAATGGCAAAGAGAATAAATCAAAAATTGAAAGAGCGCTTCAGGATTCACAAATCGATGGAAAACGACGCGGAGAATCGCTTAGCATTGAAGAGTTCGCCGTCTTATCTGATCGCTTGAGAGAAGTCCTTCTTTAATGGAGGGCTTTTTTTATTATTGAAGGCGGGCTTTAAGCCTGATCAGGCTTGTCATCCGTTCACCACTTGAAGGGCGGGCACATAGGCTAAAGAAGCACCTTTACTTTTCATGGTTTGATGTTCACAGGATGGGGCTTAGTCTATGTGTGGAGTGAAAAGCATGCAATTTAAAATAGGCGATATGGTCGTCAGAAAATCTTATCGAAGAGATATCTTATTTCGAATTATACGAATTGATCAATCGGCAAATGGAGAACCTGTAGCCGTTTTGCACGGAGATGAGGTCAGATTAATCGCTGACGCACATTTGGCGGACCTGGAGATTGTCCGCGAGGCTGAGCGGCAGATGAGAAAGCGGGAAGAAGAAACGAGAATGAAGGAATCCCTCGACCTTCTCCGCCAGGATTACAAACTCCTTCACGATAAACATGAGTACCGCGCCACAAACCAATATAACAATCAGCAGCAGTACTTTCATATGCCCGGAAGAGTCCTTCATTTAGACGGGGATTCGGCTTATTTGAAAAAATGTCTGGCGCTCTATGAAAAGATCGGGGTTCCTGTATACGGTATTCATTGTTATGAAAAGAAAATGTCATCAGTCATCGAGGAACTGATCGATGAGTACCGCCCGGATCTTCTCGTCATCACCGGACACGATGCCTATTCTAAGCAGAAGGGCGATATTAACGATCTGGATGCCTACAGGCATTCAAAAGATTTTATCGAAACCGTTCAAAAAGCGAGGAAAAAAATTCCCCATCTTGATCAGCTCGTCATTTTTGCCGGCGCATGCCAGTCCCATTTTGAATCACTGATCAAAGCCGGTGCAAATTTTGCAAGCTCTCCGTCAAGAGTCAACATCCATGCGCTTGACCCGGTCTATATAGTCGCAAAAATCAGCTTCACTCCGTTTATGGACCGCATTAACGTCTGGGAAGTGCTCAGAAATACCTTGACGAGGGAGAAGGGACTCGGAGGGATTGAGACGCGAGGCGTATTGCGTATCGGAATGCCATATAAAACGAAAGCAAACGATTAAACGAGCCCGCCGGATGGCGGGTTTTTTGCTATACAGCCGAATGTTTTTACCTTTTTTTAAAAAAACATACATAACGAAACGAAAATTGAGGAAAATAAGGGAAAGTCGGCGTATAATTTGTCACAATTATTTTATTGACAGAGGCTCATGAACGTTGATATAATTTAAATTTTATTTGACAAAAATGGGCTTCTGGTGTATACTGAATATAGTGAGGTGGATGCAATGGCGAAAACGTTGTCCGATATTAAAAGATCGCTTGATGGACATTTGGGAAAAAGGCTGACGTTAAAAGCAAACGGTGGCCGCCGAAAAACGATTGAGCGTTCGGGCATTTTAGCTGAGACGTACCCTTCTGTTTTTGTGATACAACTAGACCAAGACGAGAATTCGTTTGAAAGAGTTTCATACAGTTATGCGGATATTCTTACTGAGACGGTTGAATTGAGATTTTCTGATGATAAAACCAGCTCAGTAGCCCTTTAATAAGCAGCGGACTTTATGTTTGCTGCTTTTTGTTTTGCCTTTTTTTATCCAAAATTTTTCGGGGAAGTTCTGCACAAATCGAGCAAAGCTAATACATGTCACTTGTTTTATGATGAGTCAGACGGATGGTATGATACTTGAAAGGGGCTGTTTCGCATGGGCAGACGTCGAAGCATCATGTCAGAGGAATTCAAAAATGAATTGGCTAAAGATCTTGGATTTTACGATACGGTAAAAACCGAGGGCTGGGGCGGAATTCGGGCCAGAGACGCCGGCAACATGGTGAAGAGGGCCATCGAATTAGCCGAACAGCATATGGCTCAAAATCAGCAAAATCATTAAAACAGTGACATACGGAGGGCGCTTCTGTCCTCCGTTTTTTCATTGATCCATTTTCAGCTGCTCAGCGCGCTGCACGCGACCTGAGGTTTCATTGCGAGGGGACGGCATTCGCGATCTGCAGGAATGACCGCATGCTAAGGTCACGGCGTTCTGCGCGGGCGCATGCATTTGTACTTGTAAGGAAAAAGGATCGCATGCTAACGGCGCGGCGTCCTGCCGCAACGCATGCATTTGTACGTCCTGTACTTCAAAATATGTTACAATGTGGATACTTATGTTTAGATGGAGAAGTAGGTGAATGGATTGCGTATTTTAGAGAAGGCGCCGGCTAAAATTAATTTGTCGCTCGACGTTCGCCGCAAACGTCCAGATGGGTATCATGAAGTAGAGATGGTCATGACGACAATTGATTTGGCGGATCGGATTGAATTAACCGAGCTGGCAGAAGATAAAGTAACGGTTTCTTCGCATAACCGCTTTGTTCCCGACGATCAGCGAAACCTTGCTTATCAGGCTGCAATGCTCATGAAAGAACGATACGGCATTAAAAAAGGTGTTTCTATTTTTATTACGAAAGTGATTCCCGTTGCGGCGGGGCTTGCTGGAGGAAGCAGCGATGCCGCTGCGGTCTTCAGAGGGCTGAACCGTCTGTGGGATTTGAAGCTTTCGATGAATGAACTGGCTGAGCTCGGCGCTGAGATCGGATCTGATGTCTCCTTTTGCGTACATGGAGGAACGGCTCTTGCAACGGGAAGGGGAGAGAAAATCCGTCATATCGAGACTCCGCCGCACTGCTGGGTTGTGCTGGCAAAGCCGACGATAGGCGTATCAACTGCAGAAGTGTACAAGCAGCTGAAAGTCGACGAGATTGAACACCCGGATGTTCAAGGTATGATTACTGCGATCGAAGAGAAGAATTTTCAAAAAATGTGTGGCAAGCTCGGCAATGTTCTCGAATCTGTTACATTGAATATGCATCCCGAAGTCGCGATGATCAAAAATCAAATGAAGCGGTTCGGCGCCGATGCTGTGCTGATGAGCGGGAGCGGTCCCACTGTGTTCGGACTGGTTCAATACGAATCAAAAGTGCAAAGAATCTATAACGGATTAAGAGGGTTTTGCGATCAGGTTTATGCGGTGCGGATGATCGGAGAACAAAATGAACTTGATTAAATCCGTATGTTAAGTTATATTGTTTTTAAAAATATTCGGATTTTGGAGGTAAGTGCATGAAGTTTCGTCGAAGCGGCAGATTGGTGGATCTGACAAATTATTTGTTGACCCATCCGCATGTCTTAGTGCCATTAACCTTCTTTTCAGAACGGTATCAATCTGCTAAATCATCCATTAGTGAAGATTTAACCATTATAAAGCAGACCTTTGAGCAGCAGGGAATCGGGACGCTTCAGACCGTGCCGGGAGCAGCCGGCGGCGTCAAATACATTCCAAAGGTAAAACGCGATGAAGCGGAGGAATTTGTAAAGTCGCTCGGTGAGTCATTGGTCGATTCGGAACGGATATTGCCCGGTGGATATTTGTATTTAACCGATATCCTTGGAAAGCCCTCTGTATTAACGAAGGCCGGCAAGATTTTCGCTTCCGCTTTTTCAGACAGGGAGATCGATGTCGTGATGACGGTGGCGACAAAAGGCATTCCTTTGGCATATGCGGTAGCCAGCTACCTTGATGTGCCGACAGTGGTCGTCAGAAAAGACAATAAGGTAACCGAAGGGTCAACAGTCAGTATCAACTATGTGTCCGGATCATCCAACCGCATTCAGACGATGTCTCTTGCAAAACGCAGCTTGCGGACGGGCTCGCACGTTTTGATCATAGACGACTTTATGAAAGCGGGCGGAACGATCAACGGCATGATCAATCTTCTCGATGAATTCAATGCCCATGTAGCGGGCATCGGTGTTCTTGTGGAGGCTCAGGGAGTCAAGGAGCGGCTGGTCGATGAGTATATGTCCCTTTTGACGCTTTCTGAAATCGATATGAAGGAAAAAAAGGTGGAAATACAAAACGGAAACTTTCAGCGTTTTTTTGCAGAAAATGAATAGGAAATGGGGAGTTTGAGATGACAAAGGTTGTTCAGACAAAAGAAGCACCGGCGGCGATCGGACCGTATTCACAAGGAATTGTTGTCAACAATATGTTTTACAGTTCAGGGCAAATTCCGTTGACCCCGTCGGGTGAAATGGTGACTGGAGACATCACAGAACAGACGCATCAGGTTTTCCGCAATTTAAAAGCCGTGCTGAAAGAAGCGGGCGCCTCTCTGGAGACTGTCGTCAAAGCAACCGTGTTTTTGGCGGATATGAATCAATTCACAGAAGTGAATGAAATTTACGGACAGTACTTCGATACCCACAAACCAGCGAGATCATGCGTTGAGGTGGCGAGGCTGCCGAAAGACGCGCTCGTTGAAATAGAAGTCATCGCATTAGTGAAATAGAAAAGACTTTGAAAAGATGGTTTTGGTCTCAAAATCATCTTTTTTGTTTGGAAAATTTGTCAATTCAGTGTTTTTTTATCCCAATATTACAAAAATATTTTTAATTATGCAGGAAAACAAAAAAAACCGTTGAATAGTTACACTAATGTTTTTATATTGGGAAAAGGTGGTGAACTACTGTGGAAGTTACCGACGTAAGATTACGCCGCGTGAATACCGATGGTCGCATGAGAGCGATTGCATCCATCACGCTGGATCACGAATTTGTAGTGCATGACATTCGTGTAATTGATGGAAACAATGGTCTTTTCGTTGCGATGCCAAGTAAGCGTACACCTGATGGAGAATTTCGTGATATCGCTCATCCAATCAACTCAAGCACCCGCGGAAAAATTCAGGACGCGGTGTTAAATGAATATCATCGTTTGGGTGACGTTGAGGAAATAGAATATGAAGAAGCTGGAGCTTCTTAAAAAAGAAGGGCTTATGGATAAGCCCTTTTTGTTTTGAAAAAAAATGATCTTATCATAATAAAATGACAATATATGGTTTTCGATTGCGTATAACAGTAACAGGAAGGTAAAGCAGATGACGGTTTGAGAATCCGGATAAGAGTAAAGCGCATGCTGAAGGAATCAATTTGTCTCCCTGACCAGTAAATCCTAAATATGCTCTGAACATCCAAAATATGCTGTCTTGATTTCCCGATTTCTCATTTTGGCTTGCTTGAAATCAACTCATATTTAGGATATATTTTTCTATGGATAATAGGGATAATGGAGGCCAATACATGGATAAGCGGTTTGCAGTTGTGTTAGCAGCTGGTCAAGGAACAAGAATGAAATCAAAGCTATATAAAGTTCTTCATCCTGTTTGCGGAAAACCTATGGTTGAGCATGTTGTCGATGAAGCTCGCAAGCTATCATTAGAAAAACTTGTCACAATAGTTGGACATGGTGCGGAAGATGTCAAAAAACAGCTCGGGGAAAAAAGCGAATATGCCCTGCAGGCTGAACAGCTTGGCACAGCCCATGCCGTCAAGCAGGCCAAGTCGATTCTTGGAAGCGAAAAAGGAACGACAATCGTCATTTGCGGAGATACCCCGCTATTAACTGCCGAAACGATGGAAGCCATGCTCACGGAGCATCAGAAAAAAGCAGCAAAGGTGACGATTTTAACCGCTGTAGCGGAGGACCCGACAGGCTACGGACGCATTATTCGCAATGAAAACGGCGATGTTGCAAAAATTGTCGAACATAAAGATGCAACAGACGAGGAAAGGCTTGTCAAAGAAATCAATACAGGAACCTACTGTTTTGACAACGAAGCTCTTTTTCAAACGATCGAGCAGGTTTCAAATGACAACGTACAAGGGGAATATTATCTTCCGGATGTCATTGAGATCTTGAAAAATCAAGGTGAAACTGTAGCCGCTTATCAGACTGACAACTTCCAGGAAACGCTCGGAGTCAATGACAGAGTCGCCCTTTCACAAGCGGAAATCTATATGAAGCAGCGGATCAATAAACGCCACATGCAAAACGGCGTCAGTTTAATCGATCCCGACAACACATACATTTCACCGGAAGCCGTGATCGGCAGGGATACCGTGATTTATCCCGGCACCGTCATTAAAGGGCGGGTTGCCATCGGTGAGGACGCGGTCATCGGACAGAACAGCGAACTGGAAAACAGTACGATCGGCAGCAGAACGGTCATTAAGCAGTCCGTTATCGTGGACAGTGAAGTCGGTGACGATGTTACGATCGGACCGTTTGCTCATATCAGACCCGACTCAAAGATCGGCAATGAGGTAAGGATCGGGAATTTCGTCGAAGTGAAAAAATCGGAATTTGGTGATCGCAGCAAAGCATCTCATTTAAGCTACATAGGGGACGCGGAAATCGGAACGGATGTCAATCTTGGCTGCGGGTCGATTACCGTAAATTATGATGGGAAACATAAGTTCAAAACGAAAATTGAAAATGGGGCATTTATCGGCTGCAACTCCAATTTGGTCGCTCCGGTAACAGTCGGCGAAGGTGCATACGTAGCTGCGGGTTCAACGATTACCGACGATGTACCAGGCCGGGCTTTGTCTATTGCCAGAGCAAGACAAGTCAACAAAGAAGACTACGTTGAGAACATACACAAAAAATAATCCTAAATCGGAGGTTTACCATGTCTAAATATGAAGACGACAATTTGAAGATTTTTTCTTTAAACTCGAATCCGGGTCTTGCGAAGGAAATCGCGGATGCCGTCGGAGTTGAGCTGGGAAAGAGTTCTGTTAAACGCTTTAGCGACGGTGAGGTCCAAATTAACATTGAAGAAAGCATCCGCGGCTGCGACTGCTATGTCATCCAATCGACCAGCGCACCGGTGAACGAGCATATTATGGAGCTTTTGATCATGGTGGATGCGCTGAAACGTGCGTCGGCGAAAACGATTAATATCGTGATGCCTTATTACGGCTATGCCCGTCAGGACCGTAAAGCCCGTTCCCGTGAGCCGATCACAGCCAAACTCGTGGCAAATCTGCTGGAAACCGCCGGAGCTACCCGCGTGATTGCGCTTGATCTTCATGCGCCGCAAATCCAAGGTTTCTTTGATATACCGATCGATCATTTGATGGGTGTTCCGATTTTAGGAAATTATTTTGAAGAGAAAAATTTCAAGGATGTCGTGATCGTGTCCCCTGACCACGGCGGTGTGACACGTGCCCGCAAATTGGCGGACCGCTTGAAAGCGCCGATTGCGATTATCGACAAACGCCGACCTAAGCCGAATGTAGCCGAGGTTATGAATATCATCGGACATATTGAAGGAAAAACGGCCATTTTAATTGATGATATTATTGATACTGCAGGAACGATTACGCTTGCGGCCAATGCGCTCGTCGAAAGTGGCGCTGAGGAAGTGTATGCATGCTGTACACATCCGGTTCTTTCCGGTCCGGCGATCGAAAGAATCGACAATTCCAAAATTAAAGAGCTCGTTGTGACCAACAGCATTGAGCTTCCTGAAGAAAAGAAAATTGCGAAGTTCAAGCAGCTTTCTGTCGCACCGCTTCTGGCAGAAGCAATTATTCGTGTGCATGAGAAACAATCTGTCAGCTTCCTGTTCGATTAATTTGCTGATTCTGGTTTAAAGTTTTGTCGTTATGGGTATGGTTTTAGAAAGACCAATCTAACGATAGGATGGTGCTGAATATGGCAATTTTAAAAGCGGAAGAAAGAACGGATTCCAGACGGTCTTCTTTAAGAAAGATCCGGCAATCCGGGTTTGTGCCGGGTGTCATTTACGGAAGAAATCTGGAGAACAAATCCGTTGCGTTAGACAGTATCGAGCTTTTAAAAATCTTGCGCGCTGAGGGCAAAAATACGATTATCAACTTGGATATAAACGGTGATCAGCACTCTGTTATGGTGACTGAGCTGCAGACGGATCCATTAAAAGATTCAATCGTACATGCCGATTTTAAAGTGGTTGATATGGAAGTGGAAATGGAGGCGACGGTCCCTGTAAACCTTACGGGTGAAGCAGAGGGCATCAAACAGGGCGGTGTTCTTCAGCAGCCGCTTTATGAGATGTCTGTCACAGCAAAGCCGAAGAACATTCCGCAAACGATCGAGGTTGATATTTCCAGTCTCGAAGTCAACGATGTTCTAACCGTCGGCGATATTCCGTCTAAAGGCGATTATTCATTCAACCATGAGCCTGATGAAGTTGTTGCATCCATTCTTCCTCCTCAAAAGCAGGAAGAAACGGAAGCCGAATCAGCCGCTCAAGACGTTGAGGAACCAGAAAAAGGCACTGAAGAGGAAAAAGAAGAATAAATACGTAAGACGTAATCCTCCCGCGGTTACGTCTTTTGTGCTAGAATGAGGGGAAATTAGGATGCTCCCCCTCAGTATGCTGAGGCAGGGTTTTGCTTAAGGGAGGACATAGAATAATGCTTGTGTTTGCAGGATTGGGAAATCCGGGTAAAACATATGAAAATACGAGACACAATGTAGGTTTTATGACGATTGACGAGCTCTCAAAAGAGTGGAACATTCCACTTGATAAAACAAAGTTCAACGGTCAATACGGAATCGGATTTGTTTCTGGCAAAAAGGTTCTACTTGTTAAGCCGCTTACATATATGAATTTATCGGGAGAATGTTTGAGGCCGCTTTTGGACTATTACGAGATCCCTGTTGACAATTTGAAAGTGATTTACGATGACTTGGATCTTCCGACCGGAAGAATCCGTCTGAGGACAAAAGGAAGCGCAGGAGGCCATAACGGCATCAAATCGATGATTCAGCATCTGGGAACAACGGAGTTTAACCGGATCCGAATCGGAATCGGCCGTCCGGTCAACGGCATGAAAATCGTCGACTATGTGCTTGGCGCTTTTTCAGATGAAGAAGAGCCGGCGATACAAGAGGCCGTCAGACAATCGGCCAAGGCCTGTGAAGCTTCTTTGGAAAAACCTTTTTTAGAAGTCATGAATGAATTTAATGCAAAGGTATAAGGCAAAAGGGAACGGAACATACTAGTTTTAAAAAGACTCGGTATGGAGGTTCTTTTATGGCTTTACATTATTATTGCCGCCATTGCGGCGTTAAAGTCGGAAGTCTTGATCATTCCTATGTAAACAGTGAACAGTTAGGCTTTAACCACTTAACAAACGATGAAAGAAACGATATGATTTCTTATATGGATAATGGGGATTTACACGTAAAGACGATATGTGAAGATTGTCAAGAAGCGCTTGAGCGAAACCCGGATTATCACCAATATCATTCGTTTATTCAATAAATAGCTTTGGTGTAGAGACTAGACCAAAGCATTTTTCTATTTGAGGAAGAGAGGAGGGGCTCATTTGAACAATATTCAATCCTATATCACACAAAGCGATGATTTTAAATCCATCGTCAACGGCTTAAACGAAGGGCTGAAGGAACAGCTGCTTGCGGGGCTCTCCGGATCTGCCCGGTCATTATTTACAGCCGCTCTTACAAAAGAAACGAGACGGCCGGTATTTTTAATTACGCATAACCTTTATCAGGCTCAAAAAATTACAGATGACTTAACAGGGCTGATAAAAGATCAGCCTGTCCTTTTATATCCTGTCAACGAATTGATTTCTTCTGAAATTGCAGTAGCAAGCCCTGAACTGCGCTCGCAAAGGCTTGATGTCTTAAATAGGCTTGCAAGCGGTGAAGCGCCTATCGTTATTGCTCCGGCAGCAGCCGTCAGAAGAATGCTGCCCCCTGTCGAAGTATGGCAAAACAGTCAGATTCACATTGAGACGGGGCGCGATATCGACCCGGAACAGCTGCTTCAGAAGCTTGTTCAAATGGGGTATGAGCGTACGGATATGGTGGCGGCTCCAGGCGAATTCAGCATTCGCGGGGGTATTATCGATGTCTATTCATTGACTGAAGAAAACCCTGTCCGGATTGAATTGTTTGATACAGAAGTTGATTCGATTCGTATATTCAATACAGATGATCAGCGCTCACTGGATACGCGCGATGAAGTAACGATCGGCCCTGCGAAGGAACTGATCGTGCGGGATGAAGACCGGCAAAGGGCGCTTGAACAAATCGATAAAGGCCTTGCCAACAGTCTTAAAAAGCTGAAGCTCGATAAACAAAAGGAAATTCTCGACCAAAATATCGCGGAAGATAAAGAGCGGCTCAAGGAAGGGCATATCGGCCAGGAAATGGTCAAATACCTTTCTTATTTCTATGAGAAGCCTGCTAGTTTACTAGATTATTTCCCGAAAAATACTTTGCTGATACTAGATGAAATCAGCCGTATTCATGAAATGGAAGACCAGCTGCAAAAGGAAGAGGCAGAGTGGATTACGAGCCTTCTGGAAGAAGGGAAAATCCTTCATGATACATCGATGTCATTTCCTTTTCACAGCCTCATTTCAAAACAGCCCCGCCCGATTTTGTATTACTCGCTGTTTTTAAGGCATGTACAGCACACCAGTCCGCAAAACATCGTCAATGTTTCAAGCAAGCAAATGCAGAACTTTCACGGACAAATGAATGTGCTCAAAAATGAGATCGAACGGTTTAAAAAATCGAAATATACAACGGTTTTCCTCGGGGACAGCAAAGAGCGCGTCGAAAAGCTTGCATCTGTATTGTCCGATTATGACATCGAAGCCGCCCAGGCCGACCAGGATGCAGCGCTTGCCCAAGGCCAGATTTACATTATGGAAGGCGGTCTTCAATCCGGTTTTGAGCTTCCGATGATCAAGCTGGCCGTCATTACCGAGGAAGAGCTGTTTAAAAAGCGTGTCAAAAAGCAGGCGCGCAAACAAAAACTGACCAATGCCGAACGGATCAAAAGCTACTCGGAGCTTCAGATCGGCGATTATGTCGTCCATGTGAACCACGGTATCGGAAAGTATTTAGGGATTGAAACGCTGGAGATCAACGGCATTCATAAGGATTACCTGAATATTCATTACCAAGGAAGCGACAAGCTTTACGTACCGGTTGACCAAATTGATCAGGTGCAAAAGTACGTTGGTTCCGAAGGCAAAGAGCCGAAGCTTTATAAACTTGGAGGAAGCGAATGGAAACGGGTTAAGAAAAAGGTTGAAAGCTCTGTCCAGGATATCGCCGATGACTTGATCAAGCTCTATGCCGAAAGGGAAGCAAGCAAAGGTTACGCGTTTTCACCCGACCATGAAATGCAGCGTGAATTTGAATCCGCATTTCCTTATCAGGAGACAGAGGATCAGCTGAGATCGATCCATGAGATTAAAAGGGACATGGAAAAAGAAAGACCGATGGATCGGCTCCTTTGCGGCGATGTGGGCTACGGCAAAACCGAAGTGGCGATCCGCGCCGCCTTTAAAGCGATTGCAGACGGAAAACAGGTAGCGATCCTTGTGCCGACTACGATCCTCGCACAGCAGCACTATGAAACGATATTGGAACGCTTCCAGGACTACCCGATTAATATCGGTTTGCTCAGCCGGTTCCGGACCAGAAAAGAAGCAAATGAAACGATTAAAGGCTTGAAAAACGGAACGATTGACATCGTGATCGGCACTCACAGGCTGTTGTCCAAGGATGTCGTGTACAAAGATCTTGGACTGCTTATCATTGATGAAGAACAAAGGTTCGGTGTCACACATAAGGAAAAAATTAAACGCATTAAAGCGAATGTCGACGTTTTGACGTTAACGGCAACTCCGATACCTCGGACCCTTCATATGTCCATGCTCGGTGTCAGAGATTTGTCAGTCATTGAAACGCCTCCGGAAAACCGCTTCCCGGTACAGACATACGTTGTCGAATACAACGGGGCCTTGGTCAGAGAAGCGATAGAACGTGAGCTGGCCAGAGGCGGTCAGGTTTACTTCTTGTACAACAGGGTCGAAGATATTGAAAGAAAAGCAGAAGAAATTTCGATGCTTGTGCCTGATGCCAAGGTGACGTATGCCCATGGAAAGATGACAGAAAACGAACTCGAATCGGTCATGCTGAATTTCTTAGAGGGAGAATCGGATGTGCTAGTCAGCACAACGATTATTGAAACGGGCGTTGATATTCCAAACGTCAATACCCTGATCGTATTTGACGCAGATAAGATGGGGCTTTCCCAGCTGTATCAGCTGAGGGGCCGCGTCGGCCGCTCAAACCGTGTAGCTTACGCTTACTTTACGTACAGGAAGGACAAAGTCCTTACGGAAGTGGCCGAAAAAAGGCTTCAGGCGATTAAAGAATTTACAGAACTCGGGTCAGGGTTTAAAATCGCGATGCGCGATTTGACGATCCGCGGCGCCGGAAATCTTTTAGGTGCGCAGCAGCACGGGTTCATCGATTCTGTCGGTTTCGATTTATATTCGCAAATGCTCAAGGAAGCAATAGAAGCGCGCAAGGGAGATGCACCGCAAGCTGAAAAGTTTGAGCCGGAAATCGATTTGGAGCTTGACGCATATATTCCGCAGACTTATGTGACAGACGGCAAGCAAAAAATAGATATGTATAAACGGTTCAGGGCGATTTCAACCATTGAAGAAAAGAGCGAGCTTCAAGATGAGATGATCGACCGCTTCGGCGAATACCCGAAAGAAGTCGAATATTTATTCGCCATCGCAGAGGCGAAGGTATATGCCATCAAGGAACGCGTCGAGCTGATCAAACAGGATAAAGACGCCGTCATACTGACAATTGACGAAAAAGCTAGTGCCGAAATTGACGGTCAAAAACTGTTTGAACTCGGCAGCAAGTACGGCAGACAGATCGGCCTCGGGATGGAAGGGAAGAAATTGAAAATTTCGATTCAAGTGAAAAACCGAAAACCGGAGGAGTGGCTGGAAACGCTTCTCGATATATTGAAAGGCCTTCAAAACGTTAAAAAGCAAACGATCGCTTCATCATAAAAATTTGTTGTTTCTCACGTATATTACATTTGATGTGAAGGATACTAAAACCAATCAAGAGTGGAGAGTGTTACATAAGTACACAGCTCTGTTTATATCCACCAGATATATCATCAAATGAAAGAGAGGCAGCAGAGATGAAAGCAACTGGTATCGTACGTCGAATTGATGATTTAGGCCGGGTCGTGATCCCGAAGGAAATCCGCAGAACTTTGCGCATTCGTGAAGGAGACCCTTTGGAAATATTTGTGGACCGGGATGGGGAGGTTATTTTAAAAAAATATTCTCCGATCAGCGAGCTCGGCGACTTTGCAAAAGAGTATGCAGATGCGCTTTATGACAGCATGGGCCATTCCGTGTTGATTTGCGACCGGGATGTGTATATCGCGGTATCCGGAGGGTCTAAAAAAGACTATTTAAACAAATCGATCAGCGACATGGTCGAAAAGGCGATGGATCAGCGCAATTCGGTTTTGGACGGAGACGCGAAGACAATTCAGCTTATTGATGGTATTGATGAAGAGGTTGCTTCTTATACCGTCGGCCCGATTGTTGCAAACGGCGATCCGATCGGAGCGGTTGTCATTTTTTCAAAAGACCAGTCAATCGGCGAAGTGGAACATAAAGCGGTTGAAACTGCCGCCGGCTTTTTGGCCCGTCAAATGGAACAATAGGTCTCATTCCTTTTATTTTGACATTCCTGCTCGAACGAGCTGGAATGCCGAAAGTGTTTTCTCAGCTTGAATCAGCATCAGCAGTTGGAACAGCACCTTGTGGGCTGTTCTTTTTTAATTCACAGTTGCAGGCGGGGTACGAGTCCTGAATATGGTATAATAAGCACGTTTCATGCGCTTTTTAGAAAGCGGAGAGAAAGCGCATTGGAAGGAGCTTAAAGGAATGGGGTTTTTAAAAGGCCAAAGACAATGGCTTTGGCAAGGCGCCTTTGTCCTGTCATTGGCGGGGATATTATCAAAGATATTAAGCGCTGTATATAGAGTGCCTTTTCAAAATATAGTTGGAGATGTCGGTTTTTATATTTTTCAGCAGGTGTATCCGATGATCGGAATATCTGTGATGCTTGCCACCTCCGGGTTCCCGGTCATCATTTCAAAGTTGTTGAATGATTACGGGTCCGCAAACCGGGCAAAGATTCTCCAGGTGTCTATGCTTTTTTTATCGGCTGTCGGCCTCGGCTTTTTTCTACTCTTGTTTGCCGGAGCTGGAGCCATCGCAAGGTTTATGGGCGATCCCGACCTTGCCGGGGTGATCCGCGCCGTGTCGTTTTCTTATTTGCTGCTTCCGTTCGTGTCTTTGTTGAGAGGCTATTTTCAAGGAAGCGAACGGATGCTGCCGACCGCACTTTCCCAAATTGGAGAACAGACACTCCGGGTCGGGGCGATTCTTGTTTTGACGTGGTGGCTTGTCAAAAGCGGCTTTTCCTTATATGACGCCGGTGCAGGGGCAGCCTTTGGCTCCCTTGTCGGCGGCCTTGCGGCGTTTTTCACTCTCGCCGTGTTTTGGGCCAAGCGTGAAAAGAAAACCACTGCCGCCCGGATAGAGGTCGGTACGGGTGATATTTTGAAACAGCTGTGTCTGTATTCGGTTACGATTTGTACCGCCGGCCTCATGCTGATTCTCATCCAGCTCGTCGACGCATTGAACTTGTATTCATTGCTGGCCGGACAAGGAATGGACGAACTTCAGGCGAAACATACAAAAGGGGTGTATGACAGGGGACAGCCGCTTTTGCAGCTGGGAACCGTTTTTGCTGCGAGCATTGCGACGGCTCTTGTCCCGTCCCTTACGAAAGCGAAGAAAAAGGGAGAAACTGCGGTGCTGGAGGAAAAGATCCGGTATTCGCTAAAAATGAGCTTCGTCATCGGTACGGGGGCAGCCGCCGGTCTGATATGCATTTTGGAGCCGGTCAATGTGATGCTGTTTAAGAACAGCGATGGAACGGTTGCACTTCAAATTTTCAGCGTGTCGATTCTCTTTGCATCGCTGGCGATCACGATGACTGCTGTTTTGCAAGGACTCGGTCATACATGTCTTCCGGCTGTTTCCGTCTGCTGCGGCTTTTTGGTGAAAGCCGCATTGAACGAGCTCTTGATCTCCGGTTTCGGCATTTCCGGCGCCGCTTTTGCGACTATGATGTCATTCGCCACTGTCGCTGGGCTCAATTTTTTTCAGCTGAAAAGGAAAGGCTGGATCAAGCTGTCAGAATACAGGATAGCGGGTGTTTTGCTGTCGGCTGTGATCATGTCGGCCGCTCTGGCGGTGTGGCTTTATGCTTTTGAAGCGGTCATACCTCATAAAAGCAGATGGATCTCGGCGGCGGAAAGTCTTAGCGCCGTTTTCGTCGGCGGCGTTGTCTTTTTGTCCGGTATCTTCACATTACGCGTGTTTTCAGAAAAAGAACTTGAGCTTGTACCTTTTGGCAGCAAGCTCCTGACATTAAAACGAGAAAGGGGCGGCAGGCATGGCCGGTAAAATCACGGTAGTCGGCCTGGGGGCAGGCGATATGAATCAATTAACCCTCGGTGTATATAAACGGCTCACACAAGCGGAGGTTCTTTATGTCAGGACGAAAGACCATCCATTAATAGAAGACCTGAAAAAAGAAATAGCGGAGATTCATTTTTTTGATGAGGTCTATGAAAAGCATGATCAATTCGAAGATGTTTACGAGGAGATCGTAGAGCGGCTTTTTGAAGAGGCGAAGCAGAGGGATGTGCTCTATGCCGTTCCGGGCCATCCGTTCGTCGCTGAAAAAACGGTCCAGCTTTTGCTTGAGAGGCGGGGCGCTCATCAGGCCGACGTCGTTGTCGAGGGAGGCCACAGCTTTATTGATGCGACGTTAAATGCTTTGCAGATCGATCCGATTGACGGGTTTCAGTTTGTCGATGCCGTCCGCTTTTCCGCTGACGAAGTCGAGCTCCGTCATCATTTGATTATTTGCCAGGTATATGATCAAATGACGGCTTCAGAGGTCAAACTGACGTTGATGGAAAAGCTTCCTGACGACTATGAAATCGTCATTGTAACAGCGGCCGGTAGCAGCATGCAAGACATTCGGACAGTGCCTCTTTACGAATTGGACAGAAGCGTGGGCATCAATAATTTAACGAGCGTCTACGTTCCGCCTGTCAAAGAAGAAGAGGTTCTGTACCAGGAATTTTCGATGTTCCGCAGCGTCATCAGGAAGCTGCGCGGACCCGACGGCTGCCCGTGGGATCGGAAACAAACCCATGAATCGCTCAAAAAATACTTAATCGAGGAATGCTATGAGGTCCTCGAGGCGATTGATGAAGAAGATCCCGACCACCTTGTAGAGGAGCTCGGCGATGTGATGCTCCAAGTTCTGCTGCATGCACAGATCGGCGAGGATGACGGCTTTTTTTCAATTGATGATGTGATTCGCGGCATCACTGCAAAAATGATCAGAAGGCATCCGCATGTCTTCGGAGAAGTCTCTGTTCGTGATGAGGCCGACGTCATGGTAAACTGGGAAGAGATCAAGAAGCAGGAGAAACAAGCGGACGATCAATCCCTCCTCGACGACATTCCAAAGCCGCTTCCTGCTTTGTCAAAAGCGAACAAGCTTCAGAAAAAGGCGGCAAAGACCGGATTCGACTGGTCGAATGTCCAGGATATTTGGGATAAAGTCCAGGAGGAAATGAAAGAATTTTCTTCGGAAATTTCCGAAGCCGAACAGAACAGCAAAAAAATGAAAGAAGAGTTCGGCGATCTTTTATTCGCGCTCGTCAATATCGGCCGGTTTTATAAAATCGAACCGGAAGAAGCCCTTGCGATGACAAATGCCAAGTTTTACAGAAGGTTCACGCATATTGAACAATCTGCAAAGCGTATGGGCAAGGATCTGGAAAGTATGACGCTTGAAGAAATGGACGAATTGTGGGATGAAGCGAAAGACATTGAAAGGAGCTGACAAGCGATGAGACTCGACAAATTTCTCAAAGTATCAAGACTGATTAAAAGACGGACGCTTGCAAAAGAAGTGGCTGACCAGGGAAGAATTTCGATCAATGGCCAGCAGGCAAAAGCAAGCTCTGTTGTCAAAGCGGGCGACGAGCTTGCGGTGCGTTTCGGCCAAAAACTTGTTACCGTCAAAGTCAATGAATTGAAGGATACGACAAAAAAAGAAGAAGCCGCTGATATGTATACCGTTCTCAAAGAGGAGAAGCTGGGAGGAGAATAGGCTTGTTCTAAAAAAATCCCCCGTCTCATACAATGCAGTATCGAATCTTTAGTATGAGGATATGGGGGATGAATCGATGAATGTATATTATGATCAGCACAACCCTTCCGGCGGGGCATCTGGTCCTGAACATAATGTGACGATGAAGGGCCGCAAGCTGCTGGATATATCCGGTGTCAAACAGGTCGAGAGCTTTGACAACGAGGAATTTTTACTTGAGACGGTCATGGGCATGCTTGCGGTCAGAGGCGAAAACCTGCAGATGAAGAATCTTGATGTGGAAAAAGGCGTTGTCTCCATCAAGGGAAGAGTGCTTGATCTCGTCTATTTGGATGAGCAGCAGGGGGAGAAAGCTAAAGGATTTTTTAGCAAGTTGTTTAAATGACGCTGACCACACAGTTCTATACGATGCTGGCCATGGCCGGAATGGGGGCATGGCTTGGCGCTTCCCTTGACACCTATACCCGTTTTGTCGTTCGCCCGAAAACAGCAAGGTGGCTGTTGTTTCTCCATGACTTTTTGTTTTGGGTGGTACAAGGTCTCCTTTTTTTCTATGTTTTGCTGAGCGTGAATGAAGGGGAATTCCGAATTTATATCTTTCTAGCGGTCATGCTTGGGTTTGCCGCTTATCAAAGCCTTTTTAAGCAGGTCTATATCAAGCTTTTGGAATGGATGATTTCCTTTTTTATATTCATCTCCAGGCTGGTCTCAAAGATGATGCGGATGATGGTGTTTCGGCCTGTTGTATGGACGTTTCAAGCCATTTTAGCCATCATTCTCTTTACAATGAGAAATATCTATGTTCTTTTTCGTTTTTTTGCGGTATGTTTATATAAGATATTAAAAGTTGCAGGATATCCGATTTATTTTATACTATATCAATGCTGCAGGCTTCTTCCCGCCCCGGTTCGGGGATTGTTGAGACGCTTTTTGCAAAAAGGAGCAGGATTTTTCGAAAAGGGGAAGAAACTATTCATAACCATTAAGGCAAAACTTTTAAAAAAATGAAGGGAGGCCGTCTGGAATGAATGATCCCAGGAGACGCAACATATCGCAAATACAGAACGAATACAAAGAGCAGATGGAGCGAAAACAGCAGCAGCTGAAAAGAAAAAGACGCGGTCTATACAGACGGTTGATGGTTTTCGGCGCCGTTGTGCTGCTGTCGGCGATTGTGATTGTCAGCTCACTCTGGTCGCAGACTTCGGATATCAGTGCGAAGCAAGAGAAGAAAGCAGAGCTTTTGAAACAATTGGAACAGCTGGAAGCAAAAAAATCGGATTTGAAAGATGAGATTGTGAAATTAAAGGACGAGGACTACGTTGCAGAGCTTGCCAGAAAGGATTATTACCTCTCAAAGGATGGCGAAATCATCTTCAAGTTTGAAGATAAGAGCAAGTAGCCTTGTTGACACTTAATTTTTTCTTTATGTATAATTAAACAAATGATCTTTTTTAAGTCTAAGGAGGAGCACTTTTTTTATGTCGATTGAAGTTGGCAGCAAGTTGCAAGGGAAAGTAACAGGTATTACAAATTTCGGAGCGTTTGTTGAACTGCCTGGAGGATCAACAGGTCTTGTTCATATCAGCGAAGTAGCCGATAACTACGTGAAGGACATTAATGATCATCTGAAGGTCGGTGATCAAGTAGAAGTTAAAGTCATCAATGTTGAGAAAGATGGTAAAATCGGCTTGTCGATCAAAAAGGCTGTAGACCGTCCTCAATCATCAAGACCTGCGAGACCTAAAAATGATTTCCGCTCTAAAGAAACGTTTGAACAGAAAATGAATAAGTTTTTAAAAGACAGTGAAGATCGCTTATCGTCTCTAAAACGCAACACGGAATCAAAACGTGGAGGGCGCGGAGCAAGAAGAGGTTAACTTGCTGCTTTCTATATATACGAAAGGCATTCGTCTTATCCCAACGGATGCCTTTTTATTTTCTTATAAAATTTTATTAAAATTTCTATTGACGGATAGGACAATCCTTTGTATTATAGAACTTGTGCGTTAAAAGAAATCAACAACATGGCGGTGTAGCTCAGCTGGCTAGAGCGTACGGTTCATACCCGTGAGGTCGGGGGTTCGATCCCCTCCGCCGCTACTTATATGAAGGCCCGTTGGTCAAGTGGTTAAGACACCGCCCTTTCACGGCGGTAACACGGGTTCGAATCCCGTACGGGTCATTCCGGAAACCGGCTTCTTCTGAAGCCGGTTTTTTGCTGCATAAAAATATGCAAAATAACGGGAATGGACTCGACTTATCAAGAGTGATTGAAGCATGCTACAAAAAGCGTCGAACAGTTCTTTGAATTCGTTACCTTCTTTTGACAAAATCCTATTTCATCTTTCGCTATAATGGCAAGCAACGAATAAACGAGTGGGAGATGAGAGCATGGAAAAAGCGGAAAGAAGAGTGAACAGCCCAATAGCTGGACCTGCTGTTCAAAAATTGTATTCATGGTTTGGCAGCATGACGAAGCTTGTGATGCAGCATTTATATTCCCTCTTTTTTTATAAAGGGCTGATCTATATGGTCATCGGTTTTTTATTGGGACGAGCCTTCATTCTGTCAGAGGTCATTCCCTTTGCTCTTCCATTTTTCGGAGCGATGCTTTTAATCAAAAAAGATAAAGCTTTCCTTGCATGCCTGGCGCTTCTTGCCGGAGCTCTGAGCATATCGCCTCAGCATTCGCTGTTCGTGCTTGCGGCTCTGTTTGCATTTGCGATATGTTCAAAAATGACGTCCCTTATTATAAAAGACCGTGTCAGAACGCTGCCTGTCGTCGTCTTTTTGGCGATGGCTGTGACAAGATGCGGATTCGTATATGCCGAATACGGAACGGTTTCGGGTTATCACTATATTATGGCTTTCGTTGAAGCCGGATTATCGTTTATCCTCACACTGATTTTTTTGCAAAGCCTGCCGATTGTCACATCAAAGCGGGCGAAACAGTCGCTGAAAATTGAAGAGATCATTTGTTTTATGATTTTAATCGCTTCTGTTCTCACGGGCTTGACAGGCGTTTCTTTTCAAGGCATGCAGGCTGAACTGATATTGGCCCGTTATGTCGTGCTCGCTTTCGCGTTCATCGGAGGCGCAAGCATCGGCTGTACAGTCGGGGTTGTGACCGGGCTGATTCTCAGCCTCTCAAATATCGGCAATTTATATCAGATGAGCCTGCTGGCTTTTTCAGGCCTTCTCGGCGGTTTGTTAAAAGAAGGGAAAAAGTTCGGTGCAGCGGTCGGCTTATTGATCGGTTCTCTATTGATTTCTCTGTACGGAGAAGGTTCGGCTGAACTGGTGCCGACGCTTTATGAATCTTTGATTGCAATCGGTCTGTTCCTTTTAACCCCTCAGTCGATTACGAAAAAAGTGGCCAAGTATATACCGGGAACGACTGAGCATGCCCAGGAACAGCAGCAGTATGCAAGAAAAATCCGCGATGTCACCGCCCAAAAGGTCGATCAGTTTTCGAGCGTTTTTCACGCTTTATCCGAAAGCTTCGCTACCTTTTATCATTCGGTTCCAGATGATGAAGGAAAAGAAAAAGAGATCGATCTGTTTTTGAGCACGGTGACAGAACACTCCTGCCAGTCCTGCTATAAGAAAAACAAGTGCTGGGTTCAGAACTTTGATAAAACATATGACTTGATGAAACGAGTTATGCAGGAAACAGAAGAAAAGCAATATTTTAAAAACCGCAAGCTGAAAAAGGAGTTTCATCAGCACTGCTCCAAATCAAAGCAAGTAGAAGCGCTGATGGAAGACGAGCTGACTCATTTTAGAGCGAACCAGACATTAAAACAAAAGGTGCATGACAGCAGGCGTCTCGTCGCAGAGCAGCTTCTCGGAGTTTCTCAGGTTATGGCGGACTTTTCTCGGGAAATAAAAAGGGAGAGAGAGCAGCATTTTATTCAAGAAGAACAAATTCGGGATGCGCTGCAGCACTTCGGCATTGAGATTCAGCAAGTCGAGATTTACAGCCTTGAGCAGGGCAACATCGATATCGAAATGAGTGTCCCGTATTGCAACGGCCATGGGGAGTGTGAAAAAATCATCGCTCCGATGCTGTCCGATATTTTGGAAGAACAAATTATCGTCAAAGCAGAACAGTGCGCAGGCCACCCGAATGGATATTGTCACGTTGCCTTCGGTTCAGCGAAGTCATACAGGGTGGTGACTGGTGCCGCGCATGCAGCAAAAGGCGGAGGGCTTGTCTCCGGCGACAGCTACAATATGATGGAGCTCGGCACCGGCAAATATGCTGCCGCCATCAGCGATGGTATGGGAAATGGCGCAAGGGCCCATTTTGAAAGCAATGAGACGATCAAGCTGCTGGAAAAAATTCTTCAGTCGGGCATCGACGAAAAAGTGGCGATTAAAACGATCAACAGCATTCTTTCATTAAGGACGACAGATGAAATTTATTCAACATTGGATTTATCGGTCATCGATCTTCAGGATGCGAGCTGCAAGTTTTTGAAAATCGGCTCCACCCCGAGCTTTATTAAAAGGGGCGATCAAATTATCAAAGTGCAGGCCAGCAATCTGCCGATCGGCATCATTACAGAATTCGATGTCGATGTTGTCAGCGAGCAATTAAAAGCGGGAGACCTTTTGATCATGATGAGCGACGGAATCTTTGAAGGGCCGAGACATGTTGAAAATCATGATCTGTGGATGAAGCGCAAATTGAAATCGTTGAAAACCGAGGAGCCGCAGGAAATCGCCGACTTGATCATGGAAGAAGTGATCCGGACAAGGTCGGGTCTGATTGAGGACGACATGACGGTGATTGTCATCAAGCTGGACCATAATACACCAAAGTGGGCCTCCATTCCGGCGCCGGCTTTTTTCCAAAAGAATCAAGAGATTTCTTAGCATTCGTATAAATCAAATTTCTTCTGGCGATGATGGAACTAAATCAAGATATCTTTGTCCAGGAGGAATAAAAACGATGAAAAAGGGGCACTTGAATCAAATTCTGCTTTTGACGGACGGCTGTTCAAACCGCGGCGAAGACCCGCAGGCCATGGCTGCCTTTGCTAAGGAGCAGGGAATTACCGTGAATGTGATTGGGATTATGGACGAGCATGAAATGGATCAGGAGGCGATGAAAGAAGTTGAAGGTATCGCTCTCGCAGGCGGGGGAGTTCACCAGGTTGTTTATACGTCGCAGCTGTCGCAGACCGTTCAAATGGTGACAAAAAAGGCGATGACACAAACCCTTCAAGGCGTGGTTAACAGTGAGCTCAAACAAATTCTCGGCAAGCATACCGAAATGGATGAACTGCCTCCTGATAAACGCGGTGAAGTCATGGAAGTCGTAGACGAGCTCGGTGAGACCGTACATCTTCATGTATTGGTTCTTGTCGATACAAGCGCGAGCATGAATCCGAAGCTTCCGACCGTTAAAGAAGCATTGATAGACCTTTCCATCAGTCTCAATTCAAGAATCGGCGAAAACGAATTTGCGATGCTTATATTTCCCGGGAAAAAACAAGAGGTCGAGCTTGTGCTCGATTGGACCCCGAAGTTTGAATCTCTTTCTTCAATATTTTCCAAGCTTTCAGCCGGCGGCATTACGCCGACAGGACCTGCAATACGAGAGGCGATTCAGCATTTTAACAAAATCGGCTCAAGAAGGAGAATGTTAGAAGACGATGAAAAACGCTTCGACGAGTTTGGCGGCTAGTCTAAAGCCGGGTGCAGCCGTTGTTGGAAAGTGGAACAATCATTCCTACAAGATCATCAGACAGCTTGGAAAAGGGGCGAATGGCGTTGTGTATCTGGCCGAATCAAGAAAGGGCCGCGTTGCATTAAAAGTGAGCGATGACAGCCTGTCCATTACCTCGGAAGTGAATGTTCTGAAATCTTTCTCAAAGGCCCAGGCAAAAGCAATGGGGCCTTCTTTTTTTGATGTGGATGACATGGTGGTTGCAGGAGTCGGCAAAAAACTTTCATTTTATGTCATGGAATATATTGAGGGTCCGCTTCTTTTAAGATATGTAAACGAAAAAGGCGAGGAATGGATTCCGGTGCTGATCAGCCAGCTTCTCTCAAGCCTGTCGGCCATTCATCGTGAAGGATGGGTGTTTGGAGATTTAAAGCCCGAGAATTTAATCGTGACGGGTCCTCCGCCGCAAATCCGTTGCATTGATGTGGGCGGGACGACAAAAGAAGGCCGGGCAATTAAGGAATATACAGAGTTTTTTGACAGAGGTTATTGGGAATTTGGCACCCGAAAGGCTGAGCCGTCCTATGATCTGTTTTCCGTCGCCATGATTATGGTGAACTGTGCGGTGAAAAAAGAATTTAAAAAGACAGCAAGACCTCAGGAACAGCTCATGTCAGTCATTGACGGTCATCCGTTTTTAAAGCGGTATAAACCGGTTCTTGCTTCTGCTTTAAAAGGAAGCTATCGAACAGCTGATGAAATGAAGGGAGATCTCCTGGAAATCGGCCGGCCGTCCCGAATGCAAAGCAGCCGCCAGTCGAGAACAGCCCGTTCTTCATCGGCATCCGCCTCGTCTCAAGGCCTGCGGCATAAGCGGGGGACGCCTCAGCAGCAAAGGTTAAGGAGCGGGCGCAGAAAGCAAAGAAACAGTTCTAAATCCGGCGGCGTTTTTGAAACGCTGTTGATCGTCGTTAGCGTTCTTGCCCTTTACTTTGCGTATATCGTTCTCTTTTTTATTTAGCTCTGCTTTCTCGGCGGATAGCTCTTCTTTGCAGGGACCGATTGAAAGTGTTAGGATATTTATATCTTTTGAAATACACCCTGCTCTTAGTGGGAGGACATTGTGAAAAGTATTGAAGATTTCATGAAAAAATACGAACTGTCATTTGATGGAGTGACGCTGATTGCAGGTGTCTCCGGCGGGCCTGATTCGATGGCGCTGCTGCATGCTCTGCACCGTACGGTTCCTGCCTCCGCAACGCTGATTGCCGCACACGTCGATCATATGTTCAGAGGCGAAGAGTCTGAACGTGATATGCGGTTCGTTCAGGACTACTGTGAGGCGGAAGGCATACAATGCGAGGCGGTGCAAATCGATGTCCTGACATTTGCCGCTGAAAACAATCTGAATAAACAGGCTGCTGCGAGAGAATGCCGCTATGCGTTTTTTCAGGAGTTAATGAAAAGGCATCAGGCTGAATACCTGGTTCTGGCTCATCATGGAGATGATCAGGTGGAGACGATGCTGATGAAGATGGCAAAAGGCACAGTCGGGATCGGGCTTGCCGGAATTCAGCCAAAGCGCCGTTTTGACAGCGGCTGGCTGCTCAGGCCGTTTCTAAGGCTGTCAAAGGATGATCTTTTGGCTTATTGCAAAGAGAATCGAATACCGTTTAGAACCGATCCGAGCAACAGTGAGGATGATTACACCAGGAACCGGTTCAGGCACCATGTTCTCCCTTTTCTGAAGAAAGAGTCGGAAGATGTCCATAAAAGGTTTCAATCCGTCAGTGAATTCCTGACAGAAGACGAATTATACTTACAGGCATTAACGAAAGACAAAATGAATACAGTAATCACAAGCAAGTCAAGTTCCGGTGTCGAAATCAGCATCGACCGACTTCTTGCGCTCCCTATGCCTTTACAAAGAAGGGGAGTTCATCTAATATTAAACTATCTTTATGAAAACGTTCCATCAGCGTTTTCAGCCCATCATATTCAAGTGTTTCTGGATTGGATTTCACAAGCTGGACCATCCGGTTCCCTTGATTTTCCGAATGGGTTAAAAGTTGCAAAATCTTATCATACATGTTTGTTTACATTTCAGCGTTTACAATGTGAAAATGTTTCCTATCATTATGAAATAAGCGGGGCAGACGAAGAAGAACTGATGCTTCCCGACGGCTCCTCCCTTCATGTGAGCGGACCCGGTTCAACCCGGAAGCTGCAAGGAAATGATGTTTTTGCAACAAGTCCCAAGCAGGTTCAGTTTCCCCTTTATGTACGGACAAGGCAAAACGGAGACCGAGTCAAACTTAAAGGGATGAACGGCTCAAAAAAGGTTAAAGATATATTTATTGATGAAAAAGTGCCTCTTTCGAAAAGAGACAGCTGGCCCATTGTAACAGACGCGGTTGGAAACATTATCTGGATACCTGGTCTGAAAAAAACCATTTTTGAGGAACTTGATGTTACAAACAATGATCGCATTGTATTACAATATAGACAGCATGAAAAGTGTAGGGGGCTAGCAAAGAATGAAACAGGATATTGAAAATATCTTGATCTCAGAAGAAGAGATCCAAAAGAAAGTCAAGGAGCTGGGCGCGTCTCTGACAGAAGAGTACAGCGGCAAGTTTCCGCTGGCAATCGGTGTGTTAAAGGGAGCCATGCCGTTTATGGCTGATCTTTTGAAGCATATTGATACATATTTGGAAATGGATTTCATGGATGTATCAAGCTATGGCAGTTCCACGGTTTCTTCCGGAGAGGTAAAAATCATAAAGGATTTGGACACATCCGTAGAGGGCCGTGACATCTTAATTATTGAGGATATCATCGACAGTGGGCTAACCTTGAGTTATCTTGTAGAGCTTTTCCGATACCGCAAAGCAAAATCGATTAAGATCGTAACCCTTCTTGATAAACCAAGCGGACGAAAAGCGGATATCAAAGCGGATTACGTCGGCTTTGAAGTTCCCGATGCTTTCGTTGTCGGATATGGTCTCGATTATGCTGAACGCTATCGTAACCTTCCGTACATCGGAGTGCTGAAACCTGCGGTTTATGAGAGCTGATTCGGGCTTGTTAGCGAAAGGGATATCTGTTGTATTGGAACGATTTTCTATGATACTATTGAACATAGTTGTGCTTACTGTGGGAGGAGGTAAGGAATGAATCGGGTCTTCCGTAATACCATTTTTTATTTACTTATTTTATTAGTTGTGATCGGAGTTGTGAGCTACTTCCAAACCGCAAATCCGAAAACAGAGAATATGACGTATAGTGACTTTGTTTCAAACCTAGATAACGGGAAGGTTGAAAATGTCTCGATCCAGCCTGTCAGGGGTGTGTACGAGGTTCGAGGGCAGCTGACGACCTATGAGAAAGATCAGTATTTCCTGACCCATGTTCCTGAAGGAAAAGGGGCAGATCAAATCATTGATCAAGTGAAAAAAACGAAGATACAAATAGAACCTGCACAGGAAGCAAATGGATGGATGACGTTCTTTACCACCATCATCCCTTTTGTTATTATCTTCATTCTTTTCTTCTTCCTGCTTAATCAGGCTCAAGGCGGCGGCAGCCGTGTTATGAACTTTGGAAAAAGCAAGGCGAAGCTCTATACAGAAGAAAAGAAACGCGTCAAATTCAAAGATGTGGCAGGAGCGGATGAAGAAAAGCAAGAGCTTGTGGAAGTCGTTGATTTCCTCAAGGATCCCCGCAAATTCGCCGAACTCGGAGCAAGGATTCCGAAAGGCGTGCTTTTGGTCGGACCTCCGGGTACCGGTAAAACATTGCTGGCGAAAGCTTGTGCCGGTGAAGCAGGGGTGCCTTTCTTCAGCATCAGCGGATCTGACTTCGTTGAAATGTTCGTCGGGGTTGGTGCATCACGTGTTCGCGACTTGTTCGAAAACGCCAAGAAAAATGCGCCGTGTCTGATTTTCATCGATGAGATTGATGCTGTCGGACGCCAGCGGGGAGCAGGACTTGGCGGAGGTCACGATGAACGTGAACAGACGCTCAACCAGCTTCTTGTTGAAATGGACGGATTCAGCGCCAATGAAGGAATCATTATTATCGCTGCGACAAACCGCGCCGATATTTTAGACCCTGCATTGTTGCGCCCGGGACGTTTTGACCGTCAAATTACCGTTGACCGCCCGGATGTCAAAGGCCGTGAAGCTGTACTTCAAGTACACGCAAGAAACAAGCCGCTTGATGAATCCGTAAACTTAAAAGCGATTGCAATGCGGACGCCTGGATTCTCAGGTGCAGACCTTGAAAACCTTCTAAATGAAGCGGCTCTCGTAGCGGCGCGTCAAGATAAGAAAAAGATCGATATGCGAGACATCGATGAAGCGACAGACCGCGTCATCGCCGGACCTGCGAAGAAAAGCAGGGTGATCTCGAAAAAAGAACGCAATATCGTGGCTTATCACGAGGCGGGACACACCGTTATCGGACTTGTCTTGGATGAAGCGGATATGGTGCATAAAGTAACGATCGTACCGCGCGGCCAAGCAGGCGGATATGCCGTCATGCTTCCTAAGGAAGACCGTTATTTCCAAACCAAACCCGAACTTCTCGATAAGATCGTCGGCTTGCTTGGAGGCCGTGTGGCTGAAGAAATCATCTTCGGTGAGGTCAGCACGGGTGCCCATAACGACTTCCAGCGCGCTACAGGCATTGCCAGACGAATGGTAACCGAATTCGGTATGTCTGAAAAGCTCGGTCCTCTTCAATTCGGACAATCGCAAGGCGGGCAAGTGTTCTTGGGACGCGATTTCAACAATGACCAAAACTACAGCGACGCGATTGCGTATGAAATCGATAAAGAAATTCAGCGCTTCATTAAGGAATGTTATGAACGTGCAAAAACAATCCTTACTGAAAATCGCGACAAACTTGAGCTGATTGCTCAAACATTGCTGGAAGTTGAAACGCTCGACGCTGAACAAATCAAACATTTGTCTGAGCACGGAAGACTTCCTGATCGCACATATTCGGATGATCAGGAGAAGACAGATGATGTGAAAGTTAACATCAATAAACGAGATGACGAAGAGAAAAACGAGGATGAAAAAGAGTAGTGACACTTTTTCGCCTCTTTAGAAAAACTGCCAAGCTTGCTTTTGGCAGTTTTTCTTTTTTTATGGCTTAAAAATCTGCTTTGGAAAATCTTTCTTCACGCCGGTTTGATTCGTTTACAAACAGAATCGGCATCGTGTATTGTATGATGGTAGAATGTTTTATGTCCAAGTAAGAGAAACTAGTCAAAAGTGGTGATCAGAATGTTGCTTGTTATAGATGTGGGAAATACAAACACCGTCCTTGGCATCTACCACGAAGGAGAGCTCGAATATCATTGGCGGATTGAGACAAGCCGCCATAAAACGGAAGACGAATTCGGCATGCTTCTTCGTTCTTTGTTTGATTATGTCGGACTGATGTTTGACCAGATCGAAGGGATTATTATTTCATCGGTTGTACCTCCGATCATGTTCTCCCTCGAAAGAATGTGTATCAAATATTTTCAGATCGAGCCTCAGATTGTCGGTCCGGGAATGAAAACAGGATTAAACATAAAATACGATAATCCGAAAGAAGTCGGAGCAGACCGCATTGTAAATGCAGTGGCGGCTATTCATCTCTATGGAAGTCCCCTGATTGTCGTTGATTTTGGAACGGCTACGACGTACTGTTATATTAACGAGCGCAAGGAGTACATGGGCGGTGCGATCGCGCCGGGCATCACGATTTCAACTGAAGCGCTTTATTCAAGAGCTGCCAAGCTTCCCAGAATTGAAATTGCACGGCCTGAACATATTGTCGGCAAAAGTACGGTCAGCGCGATGCAGTCCGGAATCCTTTACGGCTATGTCGGACAGGTTGAAGGCATTGTCAAGCGGATGAAATGGCAGTCCAAGAAAAATCCTAAAGTCATTGCGACGGGCGGTCTTGCTTCTTTGATTGCAGATGAATCGGACTGCATCGATATTGTTGATCCGTTCCTTACGTTGAAGGGACTAGAGCTTATTTATGAACGGAATCGTATTGAAAGTGTATAGGAGGATAAGGTATGGATTATTTAGTGAAAGCCATCGCATATGACGGCAAAGTGAGGGCATATGCAGCGAATACAACAGAAACGATTCATGAAGCCCAAAGAAGGCATAACACATGGCCTACCGCATCCGCCGCTTTAGGAAGAACGATGACGGCGGCTGTCATGCTCGGCGCTATGCTGAAAGGCGAAGACAAGCTTACCGTTAAGATTGAAGGAGGCGGACCGATCGGCGCGATTGTCGCTGACGGGAATGCCAAAGGAGATGTCAGAGGATACGTGTCCAATCCGCACGTTCATTTCGACTTAAATGAACACGGCAAACTTGACGTCAGAAGAGCCGTCGGCACGTCCGGCACGCTAAGTGTAGTAAAAGATCTCGGTCTCCGCGATTTATTTACAGGCCAGGTTGAGATCGTTTCCGGAGAAATCGGCGAGGATTTTACATATTATCTCGTGTCTTCTGAGCAGGTTCCTTCTTCGGTGGGTGTAGGGGTGCTCGTCAACCCCGACAATACGATTTTAGCTGCAGGCGGATTTATCATTCAGCTGCTGCCGGGCACGGACGATGAAACCATCACGAAGCTTGAAACAAACCTTTCTCAAGTGGAGCCCATTTCAAAGCTGATTCAGAAAGGTCTGACACCTGAGGAAGTGCTGGCTGCGGTATTGGGAGAAGAACCGGAAATACTGGAAACCGTTCCTGTTCAGTTTACATGCAATTGTTCAAAAGAACGTTTCGCGAGAGGCATCATCGGTCTTGGCAAAGATGAAATTCAACTGATGATTGATGAAGATGGCCAAGCTGAGGCTCAATGCCATTTTTGCAATGAAACGTATCTGTTTACAAAGGAAGAGCTTGAAGCGCTTCGAGATGAAATATAAGCCCGCTAGCAGTAGCGGGTCTTTTACAATGGGGAAAGGGGAGAAACCATATTGAAATCAAGAACACTTTGGCCGATTATTTTAGGTGCGATCTTCGTCAATTGTATCGTGATCGCGTATGTTCTGACGAAAGCGCAGACAGCTTCTTCATCATCAGCTCAAGAGATCATTGCACATATCGGAAAAAACGGTATCACGCGTGAAGAATGGCTGAGCGAAATGGAAGAGCGCTATGGAAAATCAACGCTTGAAGATATGATCAACGACCGCGTTGTTACCCAAATGGCCGAAAAAAACAAGATCAAAGTGTCTGATGATGACATTGAAAGAGAATTTCTGCTGATTAAAGCTGTATACAATTCCTTCTACGAAGACCAAGACACGACAGAAAAAGAATGGAAAGAACAGATCAGGCATAATATTCTTCTTGAAGAGCTCCTGACAAAAGACATTGTGATTTCTGACAGCGAATTGAAGTCATTCTATAACAAAAATAAGGACTTATATAAATTCGATGATTCTTACCGCCTCAAACATATCGTTGTCAAAGATAAAGACGAAGCAGAACAAGTTCTTAAAGAGCTGAAGGAAGGATCCAGCTTCGAAGCAGCCGCAGCTGAGCACTCGACTGACCGGTATACGGCTCCTTACGGCGGCGACCTCGGATTCGTCAATGATCAGCATGAAAACGTTCCGGCCGAATATTTAGCGAAAGCCGAGCAACTAAAGGAAAATCAATGGGTGGATGAACCGATTAAAACGAGCCAGGGCTATGCGATCATCCAGCTCAAAGAAAAGCTCCCGAGGCAAGCTTTCACTTACAGCGAAGTAAAAAATCAAATCAGAAGGCAGATCGCGATGGATCAATTAGGCGACAAAGCTTCGGTCAAGACACTATGGAAAGATGCGAAAGTATCCTGGTTTTATGACGAAAAAAATAAAGATTGACAAAATATTTTGATATTGATAAATTAGATATAATCCCAATAAAATTACTCGGAAATTGAGGTGTTCAAATGGTTCGCGTTGCAAACTCTGTTTATGACTTAATCGGAAATACACCTGTCGTTAAATTAAATCGACTAGTTGATGAAGACAGTGCTGAAGTATATGTGAAACTGGAGTATATGAACCCTGGAAGCAGCGTAAAAGACCGGATCGCGCTTGCTATGATAGAAGACGCTGAGGAGAAAGGCCTTCTGAAAGAAGGAGATACACTGATTGAGCCGACAAGCGGAAATACGGGAATCGGACTTGCCATGGTCGCTGCAGCGAAAGGCATCAAAGCGATTCTTGTTATGCCTGATACAATGAGTTCTGAGCGCCGCAACCTTCTGCGTGCATATGGAGCTGAGCTTGTACTGACTCCGGGTGCTGAAGGAATGAAAGGCGCGATTAAAAAAGCGGAAGAGCTGGCTGAGGAACACGGCTATTTTATGCCTCAGCAATTTAACAATCCTGCAAACGCAGAAGTTCACCGCCGCACGACGGGGAAAGAAATTGCTGAACAATTCGGAGACGGTTTAGATGCATTCATTGCAGGCATCGGAACCGGCGGAACCATAACGGGTGCCGGGGAAGTCCTGAAAGAAAAAAATCCGTCCATCAAGATTTTTGCGGTGGAACCGACTGATTCTCCTGTTCTTTCCGGAGGAAAACCAGGTCCGCACAAAATTCAGGGAATCGGAGCGGGCTTCGTTCCGGAAATCTTGAATACGGAAATTTACGATGAAATCATTACAGTGAAAAACGAAGAAGCCTTTGAATTTGCCCGTAAAGCGGCGAGAGAAGAAGGAATTCTCGGAGGAATTTCTTCAGGCGCGGCGATCTGTGCTGCTCTTCAAGTCGCTAAAAAGCTTGGAAAAGGCAAAAAAGTTCTCGCTGTGCTGCCTAGTAACGGAGAGAGATACTTAAGCACGCCTCTTTATCAATTTGAATAGGCTCCAGCTGAAACGGGAGGCTGCCGACGATGTCGGCGGCCTTTTGTTTGTCATGAGGCGCATCCCTTTTAAAAACTCGGTGTCCTTGAGTGAACATGCTCAAGGACTTTTTTCTATATTGGAAATGAAATTCTCTTTTCCTAGAAAAAAGATATGCATTACAATAAGGACATTAGACTAACGGCAGAGGAATGATACGATGAGACAACGAAGGCCTGTAGCCAGAGCGTTCCCATTTTCCAATCAACGGTTTTTGCAGCAATATGAAAGCCTTTCGAAAGGAAAAGAACACCACGTTCTGCTGGAAAGCGCGAGAGGCGGAGAATACAGCATAGCCGGGCTCGACCCTGTCGCAATAGCGAAAGGGAAAGACGGCATCACGACGATTCAATATAAAGGAGACATCATATTTAAAGAGGGGGATCCGTTTCAGCAGTTTTCTCAGTGGTTTGAAACGCTGAAAACGGAGACGGTTGCAGATTTTCCCGACTTTCAGGGCGGGGCTGTCGGTTTTCTAAGCTATGACTATGCCCGGTATATTGAGAAATTCAAAATCCTGTCTATCGATGATCTGCAAACGCCGGATTTATTCTTTCTCGTATTTGATGATATAGCCGTCTATGACCATAAGCAGCAGCAGCTTTGGGTGATTACCCACACCGATGAAGAAACGCCGGCCGCTGCGGAAGAGAAATTGGACAGACTTGAGCAAATGTGGAAGACGGAACATCCGAAGACCGCAGGCGGTCATCAACCAAATGATAATAAAAGCCCGTCATTCGCGGCCTCATTTACAGAAGACAGCTTTTCTCAGGCCGTTGAGAAAGTGAAACAATACATCGCAAGCGGTGACGTATTTCAGGTGAACCTTTCCGTTCGCCAATCGGAGCGCCTTTCTGCGCCGCCTTATGAGGTATACAAGATATTAAGAGAAATCAACCCTTCGCCGTACATGGCCTACTTGGAAGCCCCGGATTTTCAAATCATCTGCGGGTCGCCTGAACTGCTCATTAAGAAAAAGGGCAGCAGGCTTGAAACAAGGCCGATTGCCGGGACAAGATCCCGCGGAGCGGATGAAGCGGAGGATGAAGCGCTCGCGAACGAATTGATCATGAATGAAAAAGAGCGCGCCGAACATGTGATGCTCGTTGATTTAGAGCGTAATGACCTCGGCAGGGTCTCCAAGTACGGTTCGGTCCGGGTCGATGAATTCATGGTGATTGAGAAGTATTCCCACGTCATGCATATCGTCTCAAATGTGTGCGGTGAACTAAGGGACGAATGTGGTGCCGTGGATGTCATCCATGCCGTGTTTCCCGGCGGTACGATCACCGGAGCGCCGAAAGTCAGAACGATGGAAATTATTGAGGAGCTTGAGCCGACGAGGCGGGGGCTTTATACTGGTTCTATAGGGTGGTTCGGATATAATCAGGATATGCACTTTAATATCGTCATCCGAACGATTTATGTGAAAGCGGGCCAGGCGTTCATGCAGTCGGGAGCGGGAATCGTCATCGATTCCAACCCTAAGCATGAATATAAAGAGTCAATTAAAAAGGCCCTGGCGATGAAAAAAGCGCTGCAGTTGAGTGAAGAAGAGAAAAAAGAGCAGAGGAGAGCTGAGATATGATTCTAATGATCGACAATTACGATTCGTTTACGTACAACTTGGTTCAGTATTTAGGCGAGCTTGGCGAGGAGTTGGTCGTCAAGCGGAACGATGAGATCACACTTCAGGAAATAGAGGATATGTCGCCTGACTTTTTGATGATTTCTCCTGGACCTTGCAGTCCGGATGAGGCCGGAATCAGCCTTGAAGCAATCCGCCATTTTGCCGGGAAGATACCGATTTTCGGGGTCTGTCTCGGTCACCAGTCGATCGCCCAGGTTTTCGGAGGCGACGTCGTCAGGGCGGAACGGTTAATGCATGGGAAAACTTCCGAGATTTCGCACGACGGGTTGACGGTTTTTAAAGGCTTGGAACATCCGCTCACGGCCACGAGGTACCATTCTTTGATCGTCAAACCGGATACGCTGCCCGATTGTTTTGTGACATCGGCTTGGACGGAAGAAGGGGAGATTATGGCCATCAGGCATAAAGAACTGCCGGTTGAAGGCGTTCAGTTCCATCCGGAGTCAATTATGACCGCCTCCGGAAAGGAGATGCTGAAGAATTTTATTGAGACTTACCGAAAGAAAGTGAACGCATGATCATTTACCTGAACGGTCAATATGTGAAGGAGGAAGAAGCAAGGCTTTCTCCTTTTGACCATGGTTTTTTATACGGAATCGGAGTATTTGAAACGTTCCGCCTTTATGAAGGAAAGCCTTTCCTTTTAGACTGGCATATGGACAGACTGTACAGCGCTTTGGAACAGCTGAAAATTGAACTTGAGCTGACAAAAAGCGAAGTGCTTGCCATTCTTGACAGGCTGCTTCAGTTGAATCAGCCGCCGAGTCTGGATGCCAAGGTCCGGCTAAATATATCTGCCGGCCCCGGCGAATCAGGCCTTTTTCCTGAAGTATACAAAAACCCCGGTGTCATGGTGATGATGAATCCTTTTCAGCCTGCATCCGTTCCGGCTGAAAAGGAGGGCGTCATCTTACAGGTCCGCCGCAATACGCCAGAGGGTCCGTTCCGCTTGAAATCGCATCACTTTTTAAATAATTTGTACGGAAAAAGGGAGCTCGGACACGACGCTGCCAAAGAAGGGATTTTTCTTACCGAAGGCGGAGCTGTAGCCGAAGGAATCGTTTCCAACATTTTTTGGAAAAAAGACGGATGTGTGTATACACCTTCTCTTGATACCGGCATATTAGGCGGCGTCACACGGCGATATGTCATCGAGCGCCTTGGAGATATGGGAATCGAAGTCATACAGGGGGTATACCGTCTGGAGGAGCTTCTCTTTGCGGACGAAGCATGGATGACCAATTCCGTTCAGGAAATCGTTCCATTCCGGAGAATCGGCATGACTGAATTTCCGGGAAAGGATGGAAATTTGTCGAAACGTCTGCAAGAGGCATACACTAACGATAGAAAAGCAGCGAAAGACTATATTTGAATTAAAGGGTGAAGGATATGGCGCTTCAAACAGCGGTGCGTTCAAAGCAGCTGATCGCAAAGCAATACACGTTGTCTTATGAAGATAAAACATTGATCATGGGCATTTTAAATGTGACGCCCGATTCTTTTTCAGACGGCGGAAAATATAACAACATCGACCGCGCCGTCATTCATGCAAAACAAATGATCGAAGACGGCGCCCATATCCTTGATATCGGAGGAGAATCGACGAGGCCGGGGGCGGAAAAGGTTTCTCTCGATGAGGAGCTGTCAAGGGTCATACCTGTAATTGAAAAACTCGTTCAGGAAATCGACGTCCCGATTTCCGTCGACACATATAAAGCAAAAGTGGCGGATGAAGCCCTTAAGGCTGGTGCAGTGATCATTAATGATGTCTGGGGAGCAAAAGCAGACCCTGACATGGCCCGGGTTGCGGCCGCTCATAATGTGCCGATTATCTTGATGCATAACCGCGAGGAACGGAATTATAAGGACTTGATCCCGGACATGCTGTCTGATTTGATGGAATGTGTGAGCATTGCAAAATCAGCAGGCGTTCAAGATCATCACATCGTACTTGATCCCGGTATCGGATTTGCCAAAACGTATCAAGACAATTTGGCGGTCATGAATCAGCTCGAGAAATTCAGTGAACTCGGATACCCGGTTTTATTGGGGACGTCACGCAAAAAATTTATCGGCCGCGTCCTGGATCTGCCGCCTGAGGAGAGGGCGGAAGGTACGGGGGCGACAGTATGCCTCGGTATTCAAAAGGGATGCGATATCGTCAGGGTGCATGACGTCAAGCAAATCTCCAGGATGGCAAAAATGATGGATGCCATGATTGATAAAGGAGGCGTTTATCATCGATAAAGTGCATGTAGAGGGCATGGAGTTTTACGGATATCACGGTGTTTTCAAAGAAGAAAACAAACTTGGCCAAAGATTCCGCGTTGATCTGACAGCCTTTCTAGACTTAAGTGAAGCGGGGAAAACGGATAATATTAATGCCACCATTAATTATGCAGAACTGTATAAGCTGTGCAAAGAGGTTATGGAGGGAGAGCCGGTCAACCTTGTGGAGACCCTCACGGAAACGATTGCCGCAAAAGTGCTGGAGAAGTTTGAAGCGGTTCAGGAATGTACGGTCAAAGTCGTCAAGCCTGATCCTCCTATACCGGGGCACTATAAATCGGTGGCCATCGAGATGACGAGAAAGCGAAAATGAATAACACGGCATATATAGCGCTTGGCTCCAATATCGGCCGGCGGGAAGAATATTTAAAAAAAGCCGTCTCTCTCCTCCATCACCATCCGTCTGTACAGGTGACGGACATCTCGTCGATTTACGAAACTGATCCTGTCGGGTATACAGACCAAGATCTATTTTTAAACATGGCTGCAGCCATTAAAACGTCTCTTTCACCGTTTGAATTGCTTGATTTGACTCAGCGCATTGAAAAAGAACTCGGCCGCAAACGCGACATCAGATGGGGGCCGAGGACTGCAGACCTTGACATTTTGTTGTATAATCGTGAAAATATTGAGACAGAGCAACTTATCGTTCCTCATCCTAGAATGCATGAACGTTTGTTTGTACTCGTCCCGCTGCTGGAAATTTATCCGGATCTTGAGGGAGCTGTCAATCATGCGAAAAATCAAGAAGGTGTAAGAGTATGGAAGCAGAAATCTGGGGTAGACGAATTCGTGCATATCGAAAGCTGAAGGGTTATACTCAAGAAGGGTTTGCCAAAGCATTAGGTATTTCCGTTTCTGTGCTTGGTGAAGTAGAACGCGGGAATCGTATGCCGACGGAAAGCATGCTCAGGGATGTAGCCAATACTTTAAATATAACAGTGGAGGAATTATCTCCATCAGAAGAATAAGAAAGGAGGACTAAAAATGTTTAAAATCGGTGATATAGAATTAAAAAACAGGGTTGTGCTTGCGCCGATGGCCGGTGTCTGCAACTCCGCCTTCCGCTTGACGGTTAAGGAATTCGGAGCGGGTTTGGTCTGCGCAGAAATGGTCAGCGATAAAGCGATCCTTTACAATAATGCGAAAACGATGGGAATGCTTTATATCGATGAACGTGAAAAACCGCTCAGCCTGCAGATCTTCGGCGGCGAAAAAGAAACGCTTGTCGAAGCGGCGAAGTTTGTTGACCAAAACACAACTGCGGATATTATTGATATAAACATGGGATGTCCGGTGCCAAAGATCACAAAATGTGATGCAGGAGCCAAATGGCTGCTTGATCCGAATAAAATTTATGAAATGGTTTCAGCTGTTGTGGAGGCTGTTGACAAGCCGGTGACCGTCAAAATGAGAATGGGCTGGGATGAAGACCATATCTTTGCTGTTGAGAATGCGAGAGCTGTAGAACGCGCCGGCGGAAAAGCGGTCGCACTTCACGGACGGACTCGCGTGCAAATGTACGAAGGAACGGCGAACTGGGATATTATCAAAGAAGTGAAGCAGTCCGTTTCAATACCGGTAATCGGAAACGGTGATGTCAAAACTCCGCAAGATGCAAAACGCATGCTTGATGAAACAGGGGTGGACGGTGTCATGATCGGCCGTGCAGCGCTGGGTAACCCGTGGATGATTTACCGTACGGTTCACTATTTGGAAACAGGCGAATTGAAAGATGAGCCGAAAGTGCGTGAGAAAATGTCTGTCTGCAAACTTCACCTTGACCGATTAATCGGGCTGAAAGGCGAAAATGTTGCGGTCCGCGAAATGAGAAAGCACGCAGCCTGGTATCTAAAAGGCATAAGAGGAAACGCAAAGGTCCGGAATGAAATCAACCATTGCGAAACGAGAGATGAGCTCGTTCAGCTTTTAGACGCGTTTACGATTGAAGCCGAGGCAAAAGAGCTTCAGGATGCAAAAGTAGGATAAATCCGACCTCTGCTCACTGCCAGTTTTAACTGGCAGTTTTTCTGCTTTTTTCCTGAAAGACTAAAAGTAACGGAGTGATATATGATGAGTCATGAAGAGCATAACCATGAAGAATTAAACGACCAGCTGCAAGTTAGACGCGATAAAATGAATCAATTGAGAGAAAGCGGAAAAGATCCTTTTGGACAGCGTTTTGACCGCACCCATCAATCAACTGAACTCATTGAATCGTATAATGAATTCTCAAAAGAAGAATTAGAGGAAAAAGCCATTGAAGTAACGATTGCCGGCCGGATGATGACAAAGCGCGGAAAAGGGAAAGCGGGATTCGCGCATATTCAGGATTTAAAGGGCCAGATTCAGATCTATGTCAGAAAAGACAGTGTCGGTGAAGAACAGTACGAATGGTTTAAAAGCTCTGACCTCGGGGACATCGTCGGCGTTACAGGCGTCATGTTTAAAACGAATGTAGGCGAATTGTCTGTAAAAGCTACATCTTTTGATTTATTAACAAAAGCCCTTCGTCCGCTTCCGGATAAATATCACGGATTAAAAGACATCGAACAGCGCTACCGTCAGCGTTATTTGGATTTGATCGTAAATCCGGAAAGCAAAAATACGTTTATTACGCGAAGCAAAATCATTCAATCGATGAGAAGATACTTAGATGACCACGGATACTTAGAAGTTGAAACGCCTACAATGCACGCGATTCCGGGCGGAGCGTCTGCCCGTCCGTTCATTACACATCATAATGCGCTTGATATGCCGCTTTATATGAGGATCGCTATCGAGCTCCACTTGAAAAGGCTGATTGTCGGCGGGTTGGAAAAAGTCTATGAAATCGGACGTGTATTCCGAAATGAAGGAGTTTCCACACGACACAATCCTGAATTTACGATGATCGAACTTTACGAAGCTTATGCTGACTATAAAGATATTATGAGCTTGACGGAAAACCTCATTGCTCATATTGCACAAGAAGTGCTCGGCACTACGACTGTTCAATACGGAGATTATGAAGTCGACCTCAAGCCTGAATGGAAGAGACTGCATATGGTCGATGCTGTTAAAGAAGCTACCGGTGTAGACTTCTGGAAAGAAGTATCGGTAGAAGAAGCAAGAGCATTTGCCAAAGAACACGGAATTGAAATTTCTGAAAGCATGTCAGTAGGACATATCATTAATGAATTCTTCGAGCAAAAAGTTGAAGAAACGTTGATTCAGCCTACTTTTATATACGGACACCCTGTGGAAATTTCTCCGCTTGCTAAGAAAAATCCTGAAGACCCTCGATTTACGGACCGTTTTGAGCTGTTTATCGTAGGTCGTGAGCACGCGAATGCATTTACTGAATTAAATGATCCTATCGACCAAAAAGAACGCTTTGAAGCGCAATTAAAAGAACGTGAAGAAGGAAACGATGAAGCGCATATGATGGATGAAGACTTTGTCGAAGCGCTGGAGTACGGAATGCCTCCTACCGGCGGTCTTGGAATCGGCATCGACAGACTGATCATGCTTTTGACGAATTCTCCTTCAATCAGGGACGTTTTACTATTCCCGCAAATGAGACATCGTTAAATAACTTTCGGGCAGCAGCCGCTTGTTACGCGGCTGCTGCCCATTTAAAACAAATTAAATTTTTTCTCAAAAAAGTATTGCACAATCATAAATACGGTGGTATATTATTATTCGTTGCCGCAAAACGGCGGCGAAAGAAAAAAAGAACTTCAAAAAAAGTTCTTGACTTTATATCCGAGATTGGATATAATATAAAAGTCGCTTTAATAATGATCTTTGAAAACTAAACAAGACAAACGTACCTGTTAATTCATTAAATAAATCGCACATGCGAATGTGCGTAGTCATTATCAAACTTCATGGAGAGTTTGATCCTGGCTCAGGACGAACGCTGGCGGCGTGCCTAATACATGCAAGTCGAGCGGACCGACGGGAGCTTGCTCCCTTAGGTCAGCGGCGGACGGGTGAGTAACACGTGGGTAACCTGCCTGTAAGACTGGGATAACTCCGGGAAACCGGGGCTAATACCGGATGCTTGATTGAACCGCATGGTTCAATTATAAAAGGTGGCTTTTAGCTACCACTTACAGATGGACCCGCGGCGCATTAGCTAGTTGGTGAGGTAACGGCTCACCAAGGCAACGATGCGTAGCCGACCTGAGAGGGTGATCGGCCACACTGGGACTGAGACACGGCCCAGACTCCTACGGGAGGCAGCAGTAGGGAATCTTCCGCAATGGACGAAAGTCTGACGGAGCAACGCCGCGTGAGTGATGAAGGTTTTCGGATCGTAAAACTCTGTTGTTAGGGAAGAACAAGTACCGTTCGAATAGGGCGGTACCTTGACGGTACCTAACCAGAAAGCCACGGCTAACTACGTGCCAGCAGCCGCGGTAATACGTAGGTGGCAAGCGTTGTCCGGAATTATTGGGCGTAAAGCGCGCGCAGGCGGTTTCTTAAGTCTGATGTGAAAGCCCCCGGCTCAACCGGGGAGGGTCATTGGAAACTGGGGAACTTGAGTGCAGAAGAGGAGAGTGGAATTCCACGTGTAGCGGTGAAATGCGTAGAGATGTGGAGGAACACCAGTGGCGAAGGCGACTCTCTGGTCTGTAACTGACGCTGAGGCGCGAAAGCGTGGGGAGCGAACAGGATTAGATACCCTGGTAGTCCACGCCGTAAACGATGAGTGCTAAGTGTTAGAGGGTTTCCGCCCTTTAGTGCTGCAGCAAACGCATTAAGCACTCCGCCTGGGGAGTACGGTCGCAAGACTGAAACTCAAAGGAATTGACGGGGGCCCGCACAAGCGGTGGAGCATGTGGTTTAATTCGAAGCAACGCGAAGAACCTTACCAGGTCTTGACATCCTCTGACAACCCTAGAGATAGGGCTTCCCCTTCGGGGGCAGAGTGACAGGTGGTGCATGGTTGTCGTCAGCTCGTGTCGTGAGATGTTGGGTTAAGTCCCGCAACGAGCGCAACCCTTGATCTTAGTTGCCAGCATTCAGTTGGGCACTCTAAGGTGACTGCCGGTGACAAACCGGAGGAAGGTGGGGATGACGTCAAATCATCATGCCCCTTATGACCTGGGCTACACACGTGCTACAATGGGCAGAACAAAGGGCAGCGAAGCCGCGAGGCTAAGCCAATCCCACAAATCTGTTCTCAGTTCGGATCGCAGTCTGCAACTCGACTGCGTGAAGCTGGAATCGCTAGTAATCGCGGATCAGCATGCCGCGGTGAATACGTTCCCGGGCCTTGTACACACCGCCCGTCACACCACGAGAGTTTGTAACACCCGAAGTCGGTGAGGTAACCTTTTGGAGCCAGCCGCCGAAGGTGGGACAGATGATTGGGGTGAAGTCGTAACAAGGTAGCCGTATCGGAAGGTGCGGCTGGATCACCTCCTTTCTAAGGATATTATACGGAATATAAGACCTTGCGGTCTTATAGACAGGTGCGTTTAGATCTTGTTTAGTTTTGAAGGATCATTCCTTCAAAGCGTGTTCTTTGAAAACTAGATAACGAAAGTAGACATTCACATTCAATTGTAATGCAAGATATCACGTAGTGATTCTTTTTAACGGTTAAGTTAGAAAGGGCGCACGGTGGATGCCTTGGCACTAGGAGCCGATGAAGGACGGGACGAACACCGATATGCTTCGGGGAGCTGTAAGCAAGCTTTGATCCGGAGATTTCCGAATGGGGAAACCCACTGCTCGTAATGGAGCAGTATCCATATCTGAATTCATAGGATATGAGAAGGCAGACCCGGGGAACTGAAACATCTAAGTACCCGGAGGAAGAGAAAGCAAATGCGATTCCCTGAGTAGCGGCGAGCGAAACGGGATTAGCCCAAACCAAGAGGCTTGCCTCTTGGGGTTGTAGGACACTCTGTACGGAGTTACAAAAGAACGAGGTAGATGAAGAGGTCTGGAAAGGCCCGCCATAGGAGGTAACAGCCCTGTAGTCAAAACTTCGTTCTCTCCTGAGTGGATCCTGAGTACGGCGGAACACGTGAAATTCCGTCGGAATCCGGGAGGACCATCTCCCAAGGCTAAATACTCCCTAGTGACCGATAGTGAACCAGTACCGTGAGGGAAAGGTGAAAAGCACCCCGGAAGGGGAGTGAAAGAGATCCTGAAACCGTGTGCCTACAAGTAGTCAGAGCCCGTTAACGGGTGATGGCGTGCCTTTTGTAGAATGAACCGGCGAGTTACGATCCCGTGCAAGGTTAAGTTTGAAAAGACGGAGCCGCAGCGAAAGCGAGTCTGAATAGGGCGCATGAGTACGTGGTCGTAGACCCGAAACCAGGTGATCTACCCATGTCCAGGGTGAAGTTCAGGTAACACTGAATGGAGGCCCGAACCCACGCACGTTGAAAAGTGCGGGGATGAGGTGTGGGTAGGGGTGAAATGCCAATCGAACCTGGAGATAGCTGGTTCTCTCCGAAATAGCTTTAGGGCTAGCCTCAAGGTAAGAGTCTTGGAGGTAGAGCACTGATTGGACTAGGGGCCCCTACCGGGTTACCGAATTCAGTCAAACTCCGAATGCCAAAGACTTATCCTTGGGAGTCAGACTGCGAGTGATAAGATCCGTAGTCGAAAGGGAAACAGCCCAGACCGCCAGCTAAGGTCCCAAAGTATACGTTAAGTGGAAAAGGATGTGGAGTTGCTTAGACAACCAGGATGTTGGCTTAGAAGCAGCCACCATTTAAAGAGTGCGTAATAGCTCACTGGTCGAGTGACTCTGCGCCGAAAATGTACCGGGGCTAAACGTATCACCGAAGCTGCGGACTGTTCTTACGAACAGTGGTAGGAGAGCGTTCTAAGGGCTGTGAAGCGAGACCGGAAGGACTCGTGGAGCGCTTAGAAGTGAGAATGCCGGTATGAGTAGCGAAAGAGGGGTGAGAATCCCCTCCACCGAATGCCTAAGGTTTCCTGAGGAAGGCTCGTCCGCTCAGGGTTAGTCGGGACCTAAGCCGAGGCCGAAAGGCGTAGGCGATGGACAACAGGTTGATATTCCTGTACCACCTCCTCACCATTTGAGCAATGGGGGGACGCAGGAGGATAGGGTAAGCGCGGTATTGGATATCCGCGTCCAAGCAGTTAGGCTGGGAAATAGGCAAATCCGTTTCCCGTAAGGCTGAGCTGTGATGGCGAGCGAAATATAGTAGCGAAGTTCCTGATTCCACACTGCCAAGAAAAGCCTCTAGCGAGGTGAGAGGTGCCCGTACCGCAAACCGACACAGGTAGGCGAGGAGAGAATCCTAAGGTGATCGAGAGAACTCTCGTTAAGGAACTCGGCAAAATGACCCCGTAACTTCGGGAGAAGGGGTGCTCTGTTAGGGTGCAAGCCCGAGAGAGCCGCAGTGAATAGGCCCAGGCGACTGTTTAGCAAAAACACAGGTCTCTGCGAAGCCGTAAGGCGAAGTATAGGGGCTGACGCCTGCCCGGTGCTGGAAGGTTAAGAGGAGCGCTTAGCGTATGCGAAGGTGCGAATTGAAGCCCCAGTAAACGGCGGCCGTAACTATAACGGTCCTAAGGTAGCGAAATTCCTTGTCGGGTAAGTTCCGACCCGCACGAAAGGCGCAACGATCTGGGCACTGTCTCAACGAGAGACTCGGTGAAATTATAGTACCTGTGAAGATGCAGGTTACCCGCGACAGGACGGAAAGACCCCGTGGAGCTTTACTGCAGCCTGATATTGAATGTTGGTACAGCTTGTACAGGATAGGTAGGAGCCTTGGAAACCGGAGCGCCAGCTTCGGTGGAGGCATCGGTGGGATACTACCCTGGCTGTATTGACCTTCTAACCCGCTGCCCTTATCGGGCAGGGAGACAGTGTCAGGTGGGCAGTTTGACTGGGGCGGTCGCCTCCTAAAAGGTAACGGAGGCGCCCAAAGGTTCCCTCAGAATGGTTGGAAATCATTCGCAGAGTGTAAAGGCACAAGGGAGCTTGACTGCGAGACCTACAAGTCGAGCAGGGACGAAAGTCGGGCTTAGTGATCCGGTGGTTCCGCATGGAAGGGCCATCGCTCAACGGATAAAAGCTACCCCGGGGATAACAGGCTTATCTCCCCCAAGAGTCCACATCGACGGGGAGGTTTGGCACCTCGATGTCGGCTCATCGCATCCTGGGGCTGTAGTCGGTCCCAAGGGTTGGGCTGTTCGCCCATTAAAGCGGTACGCGAGCTGGGTTCAGAACGTCGTGAGACAGTTCGGTCCCTATCCGTCGCGGGCGCAGGAAATTTGAGAGGAGCTGTCCTTAGTACGAGAGGACCGGGATGGACGCACCGCTGGTGTACCAGTTGTTCTGCCAAGGGCATCGCTGGGTAGCTATGTGCGGACGGGATAAGTGCTGAAAGCATCTAAGCATGAAGCCCCCCTCAAGATGAGATTTCCCATTCCGCAAGGAAGTAAGATCCCTGAAAGATGATCAGGTTGATAGGTCTGAGGTGGAAGTGTGGCGACACATGGAGCTGACAGATACTAATCGATCGAGGACTTAACCTAAATATTTGTGAATTGTCTGACCGTTATCTAGTTTTGAGAGAACACCTCTCAATTAGTTTGGTGGCGATAGCGAAGAGGTCACACCCGTTCCCATGCCGAACACGGAAGTTAAGCTCTTCAGCGCCGATGGTAGTTGGGGGCTTCCCCCTGTGAGAGTAGGACGCCGCCAAGCTGTTGCACGCAAGTGCAAACGGAGGATTAGCTCAGCTGGGAGAGCATCTGCCTTACAAGCAGAGGGTCGGCGGTTCGATCCCGTCATCCTCCACCATTATAATATTTTGTTGATTAAGCCGGTGTAGCTCAATTGGTAGAGCAACTGACTTGTAATCAGTAGGTTGGGGGTTCAAGTCCTCTTGCCGGCACCACTTTTTTATGATATAATATTTAAGTCTCTTTTAAAGAGCCATTAGCTCAGTTGGTAGAGCATCTGACTTTTAATCAGAGGGTCGAAGGTTCGAGTCCTTCATGGCTCACCATTTTATGCGGGTGTGGCGGAATTGGCAGACGCGCTAGACTTAGGATCTAGTGTCTTTACGGCGTGGGGGTTCGAGTCCCTTCACCCGCATTATAAAAAAAGATTTGCGGAAGTAGTTCAGTGGTAGAACACCACCTTGCCAAGGTGGGGGTCGCGGGTTCGAATCCCGTCTTCCGCTCCAACCATCCACGCCGGGGTGGTGGAATTGGCAGACACACAGGACTTAAAATCCTGCGGTAGGTGACTACCGTGCCGGTTCAAGTCCGGCCCTCGGCATTGACATATGCGCCCGTAGCTCAATTGGATAGAGCGTTTGACTACGGATCAAAAGGTTAGGGGTTCGACTCCTCTCGGGCGCGCCATTATATAACGGGAAGTAGCTCAGCTTGGTAGAGCACATGGTTTGGGACCATGGGGTCGCAGGTTCGAATCCTGTCTTCCCGACCATTATTCGGGGCCTTAGCTCAGCTGGGAGAGCGCCTGCTTTGCACGCAGGAGGTCAGCGGTTCGATCCCGCTAGGCTCCACCATTTATTTTTAAAAAGCACTTGACTATTTATCTTAAAAGAGATATAATAATAGAGTTGCTTTAATAATGATCTTTGAAAACTAAACAAGACAAACGTACCTGTTAATTCATTAAATAAATCGCACATGCGAATGTGCGTAGTCATTATCAAACTTCATGGAGAGTTTGATCCTGGCTCAGGACGAACGCTGGCGGCGTGCCTAATACATGCAAGTCGAGCGGACCGACGGGAGCTTGCTCCCTTAGGTCAGCGGCGGACGGGTGAGTAACACGTGGGTAACCTGCCTGTAAGACTGGGATAACTCCGGGAAACCGGGGCTAATACCGGATGCTTGATTGAACCGCATGGTTCAATTATAAAAGGTGGCTTTTAGCTACCACTTACAGATGGACCCGCGGCGCATTAGCTAGTTGGTGAGGTAACGGCTCACCAAGGCAACGATGCGTAGCCGACCTGAGAGGGTGATCGGCCACACTGGGACTGAGACACGGCCCAGACTCCTACGGGAGGCAGCAGTAGGGAATCTTCCGCAATGGACGAAAGTCTGACGGAGCAACGCCGCGTGAGTGATGAAGGTTTTCGGATCGTAAAACTCTGTTGTTAGGGAAGAACAAGTACCGTTCGAATAGGGCGGTACCTTGACGGTACCTAACCAGAAAGCCACGGCTAACTACGTGCCAGCAGCCGCGGTAATACGTAGGTGGCAAGCGTTGTCCGGAATTATTGGGCGTAAAGCGCGCGCAGGCGGTTTCTTAAGTCTGATGTGAAAGCCCCCGGCTCAACCGGGGAGGGTCATTGGAAACTGGGGAACTTGAGTGCAGAAGAGGAGAGTGGAATTCCACGTGTAGCGGTGAAATGCGTAGAGATGTGGAGGAACACCAGTGGCGAAGGCGACTCTCTGGTCTGTAACTGACGCTGAGGCGCGAAAGCGTGGGGAGCGAACAGGATTAGATACCCTGGTAGTCCACGCCGTAAACGATGAGTGCTAAGTGTTAGAGGGTTTCCGCCCTTTAGTGCTGCAGCAAACGCATTAAGCACTCCGCCTGGGGAGTACGGTCGCAAGACTGAAACTCAAAGGAATTGACGGGGGCCCGCACAAGCGGTGGAGCATGTGGTTTAATTCGAAGCAACGCGAAGAACCTTACCAGGTCTTGACATCCTCTGACAACCCTAGAGATAGGGCTTCCCCTTCGGGGGCAGAGTGACAGGTGGTGCATGGTTGTCGTCAGCTCGTGTCGTGAGATGTTGGGTTAAGTCCCGCAACGAGCGCAACCCTTGATCTTAGTTGCCAGCATTCAGTTGGGCACTCTAAGGTGACTGCCGGTGACAAACCGGAGGAAGGTGGGGATGACGTCAAATCATCATGCCCCTTATGACCTGGGCTACACACGTGCTACAATGGGCAGAACAAAGGGCAGCGAAGCCGCGAGGCTAAGCCAATCCCACAAATCTGTTCTCAGTTCGGATCGCAGTCTGCAACTCGACTGCGTGAAGCTGGAATCGCTAGTAATCGCGGATCAGCATGCCGCGGTGAATACGTTCCCGGGCCTTGTACACACCGCCCGTCACACCACGAGAGTTTGTAACACCCGAAGTCGGTGAGGTAACCTTTTGGAGCCAGCCGCCGAAGGTGGGACAGATGATTGGGGTGAAGTCGTAACAAGGTAGCCGTATCGGAAGGTGCGGCTGGATCACCTCCTTTCTAAGGATATTATACGGAATATAAGACCTTGCGGTCTTATAGACAGGTGCGTTTAGATCTTGTTTAGTTTTGAAGGATCATTCCTTCAAAGCGTGTTCTTTGAAAACTAGATAACGAAAGTAGACATTCACATTCAATTGTAATGCAAGATATCACGTAGTGATTCTTTTTAACGGTTAAGTTAGAAAGGGCGCACGGTGGATGCCTTGGCACTAGGAGCCGATGAAGGACGGGACGAACACCGATATGCTTCGGGGAGCTGTAAGCAAGCTTTGATCCGGAGATTTCCGAATGGGGAAACCCACTGCTCGTAATGGAGCAGTATCCATATCTGAATTCATAGG
>NZ_CP150260.1:105000-647500 GCF_037976035.1 Bacillus sp. FSL K6-0972
GAGGAGCTGTCCTTAGTACGAGAGGACCGGGATGGACGCACCGCTGGTGTACCAGTTGTTCTGCCAAGGGCATCGCTGGGTAGCTATGTGCGGACGGGATAAGTGCTGAAAGCATCTAAGCATGAAGCCCCCCTCAAGATGAGATTTCCCATTCCGCAAGGAAGTAAGATCCCTGAAAGATGATCAGGTTGATAGGTCTGAGGTGGAAGTGTGGCGACACATGGAGCTGACAGATACTAATCGATCGAGGACTTAACCTAAATATTTGTGAATTGTCTGACCGTTATCTAGTTTTGAGAGAACACCTCTCAGAAAGCCAAAGGCAAGGAAACTCGGCTAAAGGCCCTCACATCCTGTGAGGAACGCCCAGTACCTTCGTCCTGAAGGCATTAGTTTGGTGGCGATAGCGAAGAGGTCACACCCGTTCCCATGCCGAACACGGAAGTTAAGCTCTTCAGCGCCGATGGTAGTTGGGGGCTTCCCCCTGTGAGAGTAGGACGCCGCCAAGCGCTTAGAAAGACCAGCTTATATAAGCTGGTCTTTTTTCTTTTTGCATAAGGTTTTATGACAGCCAAAAGTGGAAATAATAAAGGACGAAGAGCAATTAGTTGAAAAAAAAACGAAAACCACTTATAGTAAAGTTAAAGTCAAATATAGTCAAAGTCAAGTGAAGGAGGGGGCTGAGTGGGGAAAAATATTTCTGACATAATCGAACAGTATTTGAAACAAATATTAGAACAGAACGGGAAAGAAATATTAGAGATTAAACGGAGCGAAATAGCCGACAAATTTCAGTGTGTTCCTTCTCAGATCAATTATGTGATCAATACGCGTTTTACGAGCGAACGCGGATACATCGTCGAAAGCAAAAGAGGCGGCGGCGGGTATATCCGAATTATTAAAATTAAAATGAACGATAAAATTGATTTGATTAACAACATTATGAATCAAATCTATACAAGACTCTCTCAAGCTGCTTCGGACGATATCATTTTAAGGCTGTTGGAAAATGGCGTCATTACAGAAAGCGAAGCAAAATTGATGGTGAGTGTCATGGATCGTTCTGTTTTATATATTGATTTGCCTGAACGAGACGAATTAAGAGCAAGAATGATGAAAGCCATGCTTACGTCACTTAAATTTAAGTAAAGCGGGTGAGAAGCGTGATATGTCAAGAGTGTAAAGAAAGACCGGCAACTTTTCACTTTACGAAAGTCATTAATGGTGAAAAAAAAGAAATGCACATCTGTGAACAATGTGCGAAAGAGAACAGTGAGTCATATTCTATGAATGAAAGTGGCGGATTTTCCATCCATAATTTATTATCCGGACTGCTGAATTTTGACTCGTCCTTTACAAACAGCAGTGAGGCCCAGCTTTTTCAACAGCCGGACCAAGTTCTGCGATGCAAAAAATGCAACATGACGTTCCCGGAATTTCGAAAAACAGGCCGGTTTGGATGTTCGGAATGTTATAAAACCTTCCATTCCTATATCACTCCGGTTTTAAGAAAAGTTCACAGCGGGAACACGGTCCACGCCGGTAAAATACCAAAGCGGATCGGCGGTAACCTGCATGTAAGAAGACAAATTGAAGCATTGAAAAAAGAGCTGAAAGAATTAATTCAGCAGGAGGAATTTGAAAAAGCAGCCAACATCAGAGACCAGATCAGGTCGCTTGAACAAAACCTGAATGCAAACAAGGAGGAGGAGGACTGATGTCACTGCAGCATTTTATTCAGAATGCTTTAAGCAATTGGATGCGGCAGGAAGGCCCTGAAAGTGACATCGTGCTGAGCAGCCGGATCCGTCTTGCGCGTAATTTGGATAAAGTTCGTTTTCCAACGCTTTTTTCAAACGAAGAGGCTTCAGCGATTATAGCATTGTTTGAAGAACAATTCACAGGCTATGAAGTGCCCGGTATCGGGAAATTTGAGCTTGTGAAAATGGATCAGGTGCAGCCTTTGGAAAAAAGGGTTCTTGTAGAAAAACATTTGATCAGTCCGCATTTGACGGAAGCTTCCTTTGGCGCATGCCTTCTTTCTGAAAATGAAGAAGTGAGTATTATGCTGAATGAGGAAGATCATATTCGCATTCAATGTCTGTTCCCGGGATTTCAGCTGTCAGAAGCATTGAAAGCAGCAAATCAGGTGGACGATTGGATTGAAGACCGGATCGACTATGCTTTTTCAGAACAAAGAGGCTACTTGACCAGCTGCCCTACAAATGTCGGAACCGGGCTTAGAGCTTCTGTCATGATGCATCTTCCTGCTTTAGTGTTAACTAGGCAAATAAACAGAATTATTCCGGCAATTAACCAATTGGGGCTTGTTGTTAGAGGAATTTACGGTGAAGGCAGCGAAGCATTAGGGAATATCTTTCAAATTTCCAACCAAATTACCCTTGGTAAATCGGAACACGACATTGTCGAAGATCTGAACAGCGTCGTAGCTCAGCTGATTGAACAAGAACGTTCAGCAAGAAAGGCGCTTTATCAGACTTCACAAATCGAGCTTGAAGACCGCGTCTACAGATCTTACGGCGTACTGTCCAATTGCCGGATGATCGAGTCGAAAGAAACAGCAAGATGTCTTTCAGACGTTCGTCTTGGAATTGACCTGGGGATAATAAAAGGTCTTTCCAGCAATATACTTAATGAGCTGATGATCCTGACACAGCCTGGATTTCTCCAGCAATATTCAGGAGGAGCCCTAAGGCCAAACGAGAGGGACATCAGGCGGGCTGCTCTTATCAGGGAGCGCCTGAAACTAGAAAACAACGGCAATAGACAGGAGGATGAAACAATATGATGTTTGGAAGATTCACAGAAAGAGCACAAAAAGTATTGGCGCTTGCTCAAGAAGAAGCTCTGCGTCTGGGCCATAATAACATTGGAACAGAACATATTCTCCTCGGCCTTGTCCGCGAGGGAGAAGGAATTGCTGCAAAAGCGCTGCAGGCATTAGGACTCAGCCCTGACAAGATTCAAAAAGAAGTAGAAAGCCTCATCGGCCGCGGGCAAGAGATGTCACAATCAATCCATTACACACCGAGAGCCAAAAAAGTGACCGAACTGGCGATGGATGAAGCAAGAAAACTTGGCCACTCCTACGTTGGAACAGAACACATCCTCCTCGGCTTAATCCGTGAAGGGGAAGGTGTTGCGGCAAGGGTGCTGAATAATTTAGGCGTCAGCTTAAACAAAGCGAGACAGCAAGTATTGCAGCTGTTGGGGAGCAATGAGAGCGGTGGCGCTGCTTCAGGCGCCAACAGCAATGCCAATACACCAACCTTAGACAGTCTTGCCCGGGATCTCACGGCGATTGCAAAAGAAGACAGCCTTGATCCCGTGATCGGCAGAAGCAAAGAAATTCAGCGCGTAATTGAAGTGCTGAGCCGCAGAACGAAAAACAACCCTGTATTAATTGGAGAGCCCGGTGTCGGTAAAACGGCGATTGCCGAAGGTCTGGCCCAGCAGATCATCAATAATGAAGTACCGGAGATTTTACGCGACAAGCGCGTGATGACGCTTGATATGGGAACGGTTGTTGCCGGTACGAAATACCGCGGTGAATTTGAAGACCGCCTGAAAAAAGTGATGGACGAAATTCGTCAAGCGGGAAATATCATCCTCTTCATTGATGAGCTGCATACTCTCATCGGAGCCGGAGGAGCGGAAGGGGCCATCGATGCCTCCAATATCCTTAAACCGTCGCTGGCGCGCGGAGAGCTGCAATGCATCGGAGCAACAACCCTTGATGAATACCGCAAATACATTGAAAAAGATGCTGCACTCGAACGGCGTTTTCAGCCGATTCAGGTTGACCAGCCGTCTCCTGAAGAAAGCATTCAAATATTGAGAGGGCTCAGAGACCGCTATGAAGCCCACCACCGCGTATCGATTACAGATGAAGCGATCGAAGCGGCAGTGAAGCTGTCAGACCGCTACATTTCGGATCGTTTTCTACCTGACAAGGCGATCGACTTAATCGATGAAGCCGGTTCAAAAGTTCGCCTGCGTTCATTCACAACGCCTCCTAACTTAAAAGAGCTTGAACAAAAGCTTGATGAAGTAAGGAAAGAAAAAGATGCCGCTGTCCAAAGCCAGGAATTCGAAAAAGCAGCATCTTTACGAGATACGGAGCAGCGCCTGCGTGAACAGGTCGAAGAAACCAAGAAAACATGGAAAGAAAAGCAGGGTCAAGAAAATTCCGAAGTGACCGTCGACGATATTGCAATGGTTGTATCAAGCTGGACCGGAGTGCCGGTTTCTAAAATTGCGCAGACTGAAACAGACAAATTGCTGAACATGGAGAGCATTCTTCATTCCCGTGTTATCGGCCAGGATGAAGCCGTCGTTGCGGTGGCAAAAGCAGTCAGACGCGCGCGTGCCGGCTTAAAAGATCCAAAACGTCCTATCGGTTCGTTTATTTTCCTCGGCCCTACCGGCGTAGGAAAAACAGAGCTTGCCCGTGCACTTGCCGAGTCCATTTTCGGCGATGAAGAAGCAATGATTCGCATCGATATGTCCGAGTACATGGAAAAACATTCAACATCAAGACTCGTCGGTTCCCCTCCGGGATATGTCGGTTATGATGAAGGCGGACAGCTCACTGAAAAAGTGAGAAGAAAACCGTATTCCGTCGTCTTGCTTGACGAAATCGAGAAAGCTCACCCTGATGTCTTCAATATTTTGCTGCAAGTGCTTGAAGACGGCCGCCTGACTGATTCAAAAGGGCGCACGGTCGACTTTAGAAATACGATTTTGATCATGACATCAAACGTCGGTGCGAGCGAACTGAGAAGAAATAAATACGTCGGGTTTAATGTGCAGGATGAAACCCAGAATTATAAAGATATGAAAGACAAAGTCATGGGTGAATTAAAACGCGCCTTCAGACCTGAATTTATCAACCGGATTGATGAAATTATCGTCTTCCACTCTTTGGAGAAAAAACATTTGAAAGATATTGTATCCCTCATGTCAGAACAATTGACCAAGCGTCTGAAAGAACAGGATCTTTCAATTGAGTTGACTGAAGCGGCTAAAGAAAAAATTGCCGATGAAGGCGTGGATCTCGAATACGGGGCGCGTCCTCTCAGAAGAGCAATCCAAAAACACGTGGAAGACCGGCTGTCTGAAGAGCTCCTGAAAGGCCATATTGAAAAAGGCCAGCATATTGTTTTGGATGTAGAAGACGGAGAATTTGTCGTAAAAACCGAAGCTAAAACGAACTAATATAGAGACAAAAGAAAGAGGCATACGATGTTCATCAGTATGCCTCACTTTCTTATAAAGGGAGCGTTTTGAAAAATCAATGGCTAAAACAAAGACTAAATTCATTTGTCACTCATGCGGCTACGAATCTGCCAAGTGGATGGGGAAGTGCCCCGGATGCGGCACATGGAATACCATGGTGGAAGAAACGATAAAAAAACCCGCCGCCAACAGAAGAACCGCTTTTTCACATTCCGTTCAAACCGTGCAAAAGCCTTCACCTCTCACTTCAATCGAAACAACAGAAGAGCCGCGAATTAAAACGAAACTGGGCGAATTCAACCGCGTCTTGGGAAACGGTATTGTCAAAGGTTCACTCGTTTTAATCGGAGGCGATCCCGGCATCGGAAAATCAACTTTGCTGCTTCAAGTATCTGCTCAGCTCGCTGATTCAAAAGAAAATGTCCTGTACATCTCAGGTGAAGAATCGGTCAAGCAGACAAAGCTGAGAGCAGACCGTCTAGGCATCAACAGTCCCACTCTCCACGTTTTATCTGAAACCGATATGGAGTATATTACGTCTTCTATAGAAGAGATGAATCCATCATTCGTGGTGGTTGATTCGATTCAAACTGTTTACCAAAGTGATATCACATCCGCTCCGGGCAGCGTGTCCCAGGTCAGGGAATCCACCGCTGAGCTGATGAGAATTGCAAAAACGAAAGGGATTCCGATATTTATCGTCGGGCATGTCACAAAAGAAGGTTCGATTGCCGGACCGAGACTTCTGGAACATATGGTCGACACCGTTCTTTACTTTGAAGGTGAGCGCCATCATACATTTCGGATTTTAAGAGCAGTCAAAAACAGGTTTGGATCAACGAATGAAATGGGAATCTTTGAAATGAGGGAAGAGGGCCTGACAGAGGTGTTGAATCCGTCGGAAATCTTTCTCGAAGAGCGCTCGGCGGGAGCAGCCGGATCGAGTGTCGTGGCCTCAATGGAAGGCACGAGGCCGGTCTTAGTAGAGATTCAGGCGCTGATTTCCCCCACGAGTTTTGGAAATCCGCGCAGGATGGCAACCGGAATTGACCATAACCGCGTCTCATTGCTGATGGCGGTTTTAGAAAAAAGGGTTGGGTTGCTCCTGCAAAATCAAGACGCCTATTTGAAAGTCGCCGGCGGCGTCAAGCTGGACGAGCCGGCGATTGATCTCGCCGTTGCGGTGAGCATCGCCTCAAGCTTCAGAGACACCCCGCCTCAACCGACGGATTGTTTTATCGGAGAAGTCGGCTTGACAGGGGAGGTCCGCAGAGTATCAAGGATAGAACAGAGAGTGCAGGAAGCGGCGAAGCTTGGTTTTAAAAGAATGATTATTCCTTCTGCAAATGTGGAAGGATGGACAAAGCCGAAAGGAATTGAAGTCGTCGGCGTTGAAAATGTAGCTGAGGCCCTTCGAGCTTCATTAGGAGGATCGTAATATATGGAAAAAGACAAAAAAGGAGCGAAACAGGATCTTTCAGAAATATTGCAGTTTGTCGCCCCTGGCACGCCTCTTCGCGAAGGAATCGAAAACGTCCTTCGGGCCAAAACAGGAGGATTAATCGTGGTCGGCTTCAACGATAAAGTGAAAGAAGTGGTTGACGGAGGATTCCACATCAATTCTTCTTTCTCTCCGGCTCACCTGTACGAGCTGGCTAAAATGGACGGGGCGATTATTCTCAGCGATTCAGGGCAAAAAATTCTTTATGCCAATACGCAGCTCATGCCTGAGGCGACCATTCCCTCCTCTGAGACGGGTATGAGGCACAGAACAGCCGAGCGTGTGGCAAAGCAGACCGGCTGTCTGATCATTGCGATTTCTGAAAGGCGGAATGTGATTACGCTCTATCAGGAAAATATGAAATATATACTCAAAGATATCGGCTTTATCTTAACAAAAGCCAATCAGGCGATTCAGACGCTCGAAAAATACAAACTTATTTTGGACCATGCGATTTCTAATTTGAATGCGCTGGAGTTTGAAGAGCTTGTTACATTTGGGGATGTCATCTCCGTTCTGCATCGATATGAAATGGTGCTCAGAATCAAAAATGAAATTAATATGTATATTACAGAGCTTGGAACAGAAGGCCATCTCATCAGGCTCCAGGTTAGCGAACTGATCACCGATATGGAGCAGGAAGCGGCGCTCTTCGTTAAAGATTATGTGAGAGAAAAAATCAAAGACCCGTTTGTTCTGCTGAAACAGCTTCAGGATATGTCGAGTTTCGAATTGCTGGATGACGCGATTCTCCTTAAGCTTTTAGGTTATTCAGCAACTACGAACATGGAAGAATACGTTTTTCCGAGAGGTTACAGGCTTCTTCACAAAATCCCCCGTCTCCCGATGCCGATTGTCGAAAATGTTGTCGAAGCATTCGGCCATTTAAAGCTCATTATCGAAGCGGATGTAAAAGATTTGGATGAAGTGGAAGGAATTGGGGCTGTTCGTGCCCAAAAGATAAAGAAAGGGTTAAAGAGACTTCAGGAGAAACATTATACTGACAGGCAGCTGTGAGAAAATTTTCTAGAAGTGATTAAAATTTGCAATTTATGGGTATATTATTCTTGCTTTTTGTTTTCCCTTTTTCAGGTTGAAACAGCTGCATTCATAAAAATTAAAACGATTATTTAAAGGAGGTGAAGGTATGTTAAAACGAATAGTTCAAGCGTTCTTTGCGATTTTGGGAGGCGTTATCGGTATATTTCTCATACCGGAATTGTTTGTACTGTTAAATGCACAGGACATACCTTTAGTAACAAACCCGTATGCGTCCGCTTGTTTAGGAGCTATCATCTTTTTTCTTCTGGGCATCTGGTGTGCGGATCATGTCATCAACTGGGTGAAACAGATTGAGGATTCCTTGATCAAAGCACCTGTCTCAGATTTATTGTTCGGCTCTTTGGGATTAATCTTCGGACTTATGCTCGCTTATCTTATCGTCAACGTCATTCCGTTAAAAGACATCCCTTATCAGTTGATCAGCACGGTTATTCCGATTGTGTTGGCCGCATTTCTCGGTTATCTCGGATTCCGTGTAGGTTTCAAGAAAAAGGATGAAATGCTGACACTTTTCACATCAAGAAAGAAAAAAGGTTCTGCTGAGGAAGAGCGTCCGGAAGAAGACAAAAAGCTGAAAATTTTAGACACAAGTGTTATTATAGATGGGAGAATTGCTGATATTTGTCAGACCGGATTTCTTGAAGGCGTCATTGTGATTCCTCAGTTTGTGCTTGAGGAGCTGCAGCATATCGCTGACTCTTCAGACGTCCTTAAACGAAACAGAGGGCGGAGAGGACTGGATATTTTAAACCGGATCCAGAAAGAGCTCGATATCAAAGTTGAAATTTATGAAGGCGATTTTGAAGAAATTCAAGAGGTCGACAGCAAGCTTGTCAAACTGGCGAAATTGACCTCAGGCGTTGTCGTCACAAACGATTTCAATTTGAACAAAGTATGCGAGCTCCAAAAGGTTGCCGTATTGAATATCAACGACCTTGCCAACGCCGTCAAACCTGTCGTGCTTCCGGGAGAAGAAATGAAGGTGCAGGTCATCAAAGACGGAAAAGAACATAATCAAGGCGTGGCTTATCTGGACGACGGCACGATGATTGTCGTGGAAGAAGGGCGAAATTATATCGGCAAACATATCGACGTGCTCGTGACCAGCGTGCTGCAGACAGCGGCAGGCAGAATGATATTCGCCAAGCCGAAACTGCTGGAAAAGGCGCTTTAAAAAAGGGAGAAATAAAATGAATTATGAAGTCGTCATTCCTGCCGCCGGACAAGGTAAACGAATGAATGCCGGGAAAAACAAACTGTTTATCGAGGCGAAAGGAATACCTGTGATTATTCATACATTAAAGGTGTTTGAAAACCATGATGCCTGCAAAAGGATCATTCTTGTCATCAATGAACAGGAATTCGGTGAATTCAGCACCCTTTTGAAAACCTATCATTTTACGACTCCGATCGAGATGGTGCCGGGCGGAAGAGAACGCCAGCAAAGCGTATTTGCGGGTATTAAAGCGGCCGGCAAAGAGGAAACGGTCCTCGTTCACGATGGAGCAAGACCCTTTATTAAACGGGAATATATCGAACAGCTTGTCGAGAAAGCGAAGAAAACAGGGGCAGCCATCGTTGCCGTTCCTGTTAAAGATACGATCAAACGCGTTCAAGACGGTGAGGTAGCCGGAACGATTGAACGTTCAAGCTTGTGGGCCGCTCAAACCCCACAAGCTTTTCGTCTTTCTATTCTGATGAATGCTCACCTTGAGGCTGAAGCAAAAGGTTTCCTCGGTACGGACGACGCCAGTCTGGTCGAGGAAGCCGGAGGGACAGTTGCAATCATTCAAGGGGATTATCAAAACATCAAACTGACGACCCCGGATGACTTGCTTGTCGCAGAAGCGATATTAGAAGCGGAAAAGAGGAATGAACATGTTTAGAATAGGCCAAGGATTTGACGTCCATCAACTAGTGGAAGGCAGGCCGCTCATTATCGGGGGAATTACGATTCCTTACGAAAAAGGCCTTCTCGGACATTCAGATGCCGATGTGCTTTTGCACACGATTGCGGATGCATGTCTCGGTGCCGTCGGCGAGGGCGATATCGGAAAACACTTTCCGGATACCGACCCTGAATTCAAAGATGCCGACTCCTTCAAACTCCTTCGTCACGTCTGGATGATTGTGAAGGAAAAAGGCTATACGCTCGGGAACCTGGATTGTACAATCATCGCTCAAAAACCTAAAATGGCGCCGTATATCGAAGACATGAGAGCCAGAATTGCCGAAGGGCTTGAGGCGGAAATTTCCCAAATTAACGTTAAAGCAACTACAACCGAAAAGCTCGGATTTACGGGAAGAGCCGAAGGAATCGCCGCCCAGGCTTCCGTTCTGCTCCAAAAGGCATAATTCATTTTGAAGACAGGTTCATTTGATGATAGAATAGGAAATAAATTTGAACTCTGCTAGAGACGAAAGGAAGTTAGACAGATGGGAAACGAAGTTCGGGTTCGTTATGCGCCAAGCCCAACAGGCCATTTACATATCGGAAATGCCAGAACCGCTCTTTTTAATTATTTGTTTGCCCGGAGCCAAGGCGGAAAATTCATCATCCGCATTGAAGATACGGACCGAAAGCGCAACATTGAAGGCGGAGAGCAAAGCCAGCTTAACTATTTAAAATGGCTGGGCATCGACTGGGATGAAAGCGTGGATGTCGGCGGAGAATACGGACCATACCGCCAATCCGAAAGAAACGACATTTACAAAACATATTACGAGGAGCTTCTTGAAAAAGGGCTTGCCTACAAATGTTACTGCACGGAAGAAGAGCTTGAGAAAGAGCGTGAGGAACAGGCTGCCCGCGGAGAAATGCCGCGCTACTCCGGCAAGTGCCGCAATTTAACAAAAGAAGAGCAGGAAAAGCTCGAAGCTGAAGGAAGACAGCCGAGCATCCGCTTTAAAGTGCCTCAAGGAGAAGTCATCAGCTTCAATGACATTGTCAAAGGAGAAATTTCTTTTGAAACAGACGGCATCGGCGACTTCGTTATCGTAAAGAAAGACGGAACGCCTACTTACAACTTTGCGGTGGCGGTCGATGATTATTTAATGAAAATGACGCATGTCCTGCGCGGCGAAGACCACATTTCCAATACGCCGAAGCAGATCATGATTTACAACGCCCTTGGCTGGGATATCCCGGCATTTGGACATATGACATTAATCGTCAATGAAAACCGCAAAAAACTGAGCAAACGTGATGAGTCCATCATTCAGTTTATCGAACAGTACGAAGAGCTCGGCTATTTGCCGGAAGCATTGTTTAACTTCATCACTCTTCTCGGCTGGTCTCCGGTCGGAGAAGAAGAGCTGTTTACAAAAGAACAGTTTATTGAGATATTTGATGTAAACCGTTTGTCAAAATCACCAGCGGTGTTTGATACGCATAAACTGAAATGGGTCAACAACCAGTATGTGAAAAAACTTGATCTTGATCAGGTGATCGAATTGACCGTGCCGCATTTGCAAAAAGCGGGCAAGGTTTCGGAAGAGCTTTCAGGCAGTGAACAGGAATGGGTTCGCAAGCTGATTTCCCTATATCAGGAACAGTTGAGCTATGGTGCTGAAATCGTCGAGTTAACAGAGTTGTTCTTTAAAGACGATATCCAGTATAATCGTGAAGCAAGAACAGTTTTAGAAGAAGAGCAGGTTCCGGAAGTGCTTCGCGTATTTGCCGAAAAACTTGAGCAGCTTGACTCGTTTACGGCAGATGAGATCAAGGCATCCATCAAAGCCGTTCAAAAAGAAACAGGACATAAAGGGAAAAAGCTGTTTATGCCGATCCGCGTAGCGACGACAGGCCAGACCCACGGTCCTGAACTGCCTCAGTCCATTGAATTATTGGGGAAAGACACCGTTTTAAAACGGCTGAATAACATTATTCAATAAGATAAATCGTTGACAGGGATAAGTATAAAGCCAGGGCCTTTAAAGAGAGAGTCTTCATCGGCTGGAAAAGACTTAAGCGCCGGGCTTTAGAAATGCACCTCTTGAGACCTTTGAAGAACGTTTTTAAACAAGTATTCAAAGGCGGTATCCGCCGTTATGGATGAGAGTTGAGAAAACAGCTGTGCTGTTTTCTAAACAGAGTGGAACCGCGCGTCAAAAAGCGTCTCTGTCATTAGACAGAGGCGTTTTTTTATATGGTCTGACAATAGAGACAAAGGAAGCGGGGAACGGGGGGAATCATGTGTTCTTTAAAATGCTGAAAGAAGATGTAGACGTCGTATTTGACCAAGATCCAGCTGCGAGAAGCTACATTGAAGTCATCTTAACTTATTCAGGTTTACATGCTATATGGGCGCATCGAATTGCACATGCTTTATATAAAAGAAAAAGGTTTTTCATCGCCAGAACGATCTCTCAAATCGCCCGCTTCTTTACGGGAATCGAAATTCACCCGGGTGCCAAGATCGGCAGGAGATTTTTCATTGATCACGGCATGGGGGTTGTGATCGGCGAAACCTGTGAGATCGGAAACAATGTTACGGTTTTTCAGGGCGTGACGCTTGGGGGAACAGGAAAAGAAAAAGGCAAAAGGCATCCGACAATCGAGGACCATGCCCTGATCTCAACAGGGGCAAAAGTGCTAGGATCCATTACAATCGGAAGAGGGGCGAAAATCGGCGCCGGCTCCGTCGTCCTGCACGATGTGCCTGAATGCTCCACCGTTGTCGGCATCCCGGGCCGCGTCGTCGTACAAAACGGAAAGAAAATCAGACGCGACTTGAACCACCAGGATTTGCCGGATCCGGTTGCTGACCGCTTCAGAGAATTAGAAAACGAAATCAGGCAGCTGAAACAAGAGCTCCGGAGAAAAGAAAGGGAAGATGAGCTGTGACACTAACACTGTATAATACTCTCACACGAAAAAAAGAGCCGTTTGTGCCTCTTGAAGAAGGCAAGGTCAAAATGTATGTGTGCGGTCCGACCGTATATAACTATATCCACATTGGAAACGCAAGGCCGGCAATCGTGTTTGACACGGTTAGAAAGTATTTAGAGTATAAAGGCTATGACGTCCAATATGTCTCCAATTTTACAGATGTTGATGATAAATTAATTAAAGCGGCAAATGAGCTTGGAGAGGAAGTGCCGGTCATCGCCGACCGCTTTATTAAGGCATACTTCGAAGATGTCGGTTCACTGGGCTGCACAAAAGCTGACTGCCATCCGCGAGTCACTGAAAACATGGATGAGATCATCGATTTTATTCAGACACTGGTCGATAAGGGCTATGCCTATGAGGCGGACGGAGATGTTTATTATAAAACAAGATCGTTTGAAGGCTATGGAAAGCTGTCGCACCAATCGGTCGATGAACTGAGATCAGGCGCCCGGATTCAAGTGGGCGAAAAGAAAGAAGATGCGCTCGATTTCACATTATGGAAAGCGGCTAAAGATAACGAAATCTCATGGGATAGCCCTTGGGGAAAAGGCCGTCCCGGCTGGCATATCGAGTGCTCTGCGATGGCGAAAAAATATTTGGGCGATTCGATCGACATTCACGCCGGCGGTCAGGATTTGGCCTTCCCGCATCATGAAAACGAAATTGCCCAATCGGAAGCATTGACAGGGAAGCCTTTCGCGAAATATTGGCTTCATAACGGCTACATTAATATCGATAATGAGAAAATGTCAAAATCGCTCGGCAACTTTGTGCTCGTGCATGACATTATTAAAGAGCATGATCCCCAAGTGCTGCGGTTTTTCATGCTGTCTGTTCATTACAGACATCCGATCAACTATTCGGTCGAACTTCTAGAGAACACAAAAAACGCTTTTGGGCGTCTAAAAACAGCTTATAGCAATTTGCAGCATCGCCTGAAAAGCAGTACAAATTTAACAGAGGGCGATTCAGAATGGCTTGAAAAAATCGAAGAGCAGCGAAAAGCCTTCGAAACGGCAATGGATGATGATTTCAATACAGCGAATGCAATTTCCGTCCTGTTTGATCTGGCCAAACACGCCAACTACTATCTGCAGGAAAAGAATACTGCAGAACACGTCATTCAGGCGATTCTACAGCTGTTTGACGAAATCTGTTCAGTGCTCGGCTTCTCCCTGAGGGAACAGGAACTTTTGGATAAGGACATCGAAGAACTGATCGAGAAGCGGAATGAAGCCCGCAGAAACCGTGACTTTGCAACATCTGACCAGATTCGCGACCAGCTGAAAAGCATGAATATTATCCTGGAGGACACTCCACAGGGTACGCGCTGGAAAAGAGGAGAATCATAAACATGAATTTGGAAACCATTAAAGACGCCAAACAGCTGAATGGTTTGGCGCTTGCTTACATGGGTGATGCCGTGTTGGAGGTATACGTCAGGCATCACCTCTTAAAGCAAGGCATGACAAGGCCCAACGATCTGCACAGGCAGTCGAGGCGCTATGTCTCCGCCAAGTCGCAGGCAAGCATGCTGTTTGCGCTGGAGGAGCAGGAATTTTTCACCGAAGAAGAACAGGCTGTGCTGAGAAGAGGACGGAATGCCAAATCCGGAACGGTACCGAAAAATACGGATGTCCAAACATATCGTTACAGTACGGCTTTTGAGGCGGTCATCGGGTATCTTTTTCTTGAGAACAGGGAAGATAGGCTTAATGAACTCATCAAAGCAGCGCTGGAAAAACGGGATGGCAGGGAGGAAGTCAAATGAGTCAGCAGCATGATTACGTCATAGGAAAAAACGCGGTCATCGAAACATTAAAGTCCGGCCGGGAATTGTATAAGCTGTGGATGGCGGAAAACACAGTGAAGGGACAGGCTCAGCAAGTCGTCGAGCTCGCCGCCAAAAAAGGCATCACGATTCATTATGTCCCAAGAAAAAAACTCGATCAAATGGTTTCCGGACAGCATCAAGGCGTCGTCGCCCAGGTCGCGGCTTACGAGTATGCCGAGCTGGGTGATCTTTTTCAAAAGGCCGAAGACAGAAATGAACAGCCGTTTATCCTCGTATTAGACGAAATTGAGGATCCGCACAATCTGGGCTCTATTATGCGCACGGCAGACGCGGTCGGGGCGCATGGCATCATCATTCCGAAAAGGCGCGCGGTCGGCCTTACGACGACTGTCGCCAAAGCCTCGACAGGAGCCATCGAACATATTCCGGTCGTCAAAGTGACCAACCTGTCGCGGACCCTGGAAGAAATGAAGGAACGGGGCATTTGGGTAGTCGGTACCGATGCGTCTGGACAACAGGACTACAGGTCGCTGGACGGAAATATGCCGCTTGCGCTTGTCATCGGCAGCGAAGGAAAAGGCATGGGAAGGCTTGTTAAAGAGAAATGTGATTTTCTCATTCGCCTGCCGATGGCGGGAAAAGTCACGTCCCTGAATGCTTCAGTTGCAGCCGGCCTGCTGATGTATGAAGTGTACCGGAAACGAAGCCCTCTGGGAGAATAGACGGAATGGACATCCTGTTGGTCGACGGTTATAACATGATTGGGGCATGGCCTCAGCTGAAAGATTTAAAAGAAAACAGTTTTGAAGAAGCAAGGGACCTGTTGATTCAGAAGATGGCGGAATATCAATCGTATACTGGATTTCGGGTAATCGTTGTCTTTGATGCGCATCTCGTTAAAGGAATCGAGAAAAAGAAGGTCAATCATCGCGTAGAAGTGATATTTACAAGGGAAAATGAAACGGCTGATGAACGGATCGAGAAACTGGTGTCAGACTTGAATAATATTCAGACGCAACTCCATGTTGCCACATCCGATTACACAGAGCAGTGGGCGATTTTTGGCCAAGGGGCCTTGCGCAAATCGGCCAGGGAGCTGCTCAGGGAAGTCGAAGCGATCGAAAGGCAAATCGAAAAAAGGGTGAAACAAATCACCTCAGAACGTCCTGCAGGGAAAATTCCATTGTCAGAAGATGTCTTGAAAATCTTCGAAAAATGGCGGCGTGGCGACTTGGATTAGGTTGACGCTTTTTTGTCCATTACTGTATAATATTTCTATCTACGTGCGGTCGGGGGGATCGGAGTGAACTTACAAAACAACCAGGGAAAATTCAGCAAAGAACAGTTCAGCAAAGAACGTTTTTGCCAGTTGGAAGACGAGCAGGTCATTGAAATGGTTCATGTCGGAGACAGTGATGCGTTAGATTACTTGATTACAAAGTATCGTAATTTTGTAAGGGCAAAAGCAAGATCCTACTTCTTAATCGGGGCTGATCGGGAAGATATCGTTCAGGAAGGCATGATTGGACTCTACAAATCTATCCGTGATTTTAGAGAGGACAAGCTGACTTCATTCAAAGCTTTTGCAGAATTATGCATTACCCGCCAAATTATTACCGCTATCAAAACAGCTACTCGCCAGAAACATATTCCGCTCAATTCTTATGTGTCGCTGGACAAGCCCATTTATGACGAGGAATCAGACCGGACGCTTCTCGACGTGATTTCAGGAGCCAAGGTTATGAATCCTGAAGAGCTGATCATCAATCAGGAAGAATTCGATGATATCGAGCTGAAAATGGGAGAATTGCTTAGTGATTTAGAAAGAAAAGTTCTTGCGCTCTATCTCGACGGAAGATCCTATCAGGAAATATCCGAAGAACTAAACCGCCATGTAAAATCGATCGATAATGCGCTCCAGCGTGTCAAAAGGAAGCTTGAAAAGTACCTGGAGCTCCGCGAAATCAGCTTGTAGCCGATGCTTATGGCATATTGACAGTCATTTTATGACTGTGATATGTTACTTAGGAAATGAACGTCCAGAAAAAGGTGTAAACATGAAGAAAAAAGTAACGTTAGCCTGCAAAAATTGCGGAAATCGTAATTATACGACAATGAAAAGCTCCGCAGCTTTGGCTGAACGGCTCGAAGTAAAGAAATACTGCAATAACTGCAATTCACATACAGTACATCTGGAAACAAAATAGGTGTTTTTGTTTTTAGGTTGTGGAGGTTTCTTACCATGGGTATTATCAAATTTTTAAAGAATGTCGGAAAAGAAATGAAAAAGGTCACCTGGCCTAAAGGAAAAGAACTAACGCGCTATACGATCACTGTTATCACCACCGTTATCTTTTTCGCCATCTTTTTTGCACTCATCGATTCGGGTATTACGCAATTAATTCGTTTAATAGTTGAATAATGATCAGCATAACGTGTTATAATAGATCTAAATATGACTTGCCAAAAAACCCGTTTAACGGGTTTTTTCATTGTTTCAAAATATGAGGCTCGTATAAAAGAAAGCGTCAGTTTCCCGGTACGGCCAATAAACTTTTAAGGTGTGGGGAGGGAAGGACTGAAAGGGTCCTGAATGAGAATGGAAAAGAAATGGTATGTGGTTCATACGTACTCCGGCTATGAAAATAAAGTAAAAGCGAATTTGGAAAAGAGGGTAGAATCGATGGGGATGCAAGATAAGATATTCCGCGTCGTTGTACCTGAAGAGGAAGAGACCGATATTAAAAATGGCAAGAAAAAAGTCGTTAAAAAGAAAGTGTTTCCTGGGTATGTACTTGTCGAACTTGTCATGACGGATGATTCCTGGTATGTTGTTCGAAATACGCCTGGTGTGACCGGGTTTGTCGGTTCTGCCGGATCAGGTTCAAAGCCGACTGCGCTGCTTCCGGGCGAAGCGGAAAAAATCCTGAAGCGGATGGGGCTTGAAGAAAGAAAAACAGAAATCGACTTTGAATTAAAAGAAACCGTCAAGGTTATCGACGGCCCGTTTGCTGATTTCACAGGGACGATCGAAGAGATCGACCATGACAAAAATAAAGTCAAAGTATTTGTTAATATGTTCGGAAGAGAGACCCCGGTTGAGCTCGAATTTACTCAAGTTGACAAATTGTAATGGAAAAGCGCTTGAAATCACTATATAAAAGTGATAATATACAAAGGTGCGTCTTGGCAAAAAGGCCAAGGCAGCTAGCTTGATATTTTCATCATTCATATAAAGAATGAGACCTTGAGTGGGAGGGTTCACCCTATTACCACATCACGGACTTAAGGAGGTGTGTCTCGTGGCTAAAAAAGTAGTTAAAGTTGTAAAATTGCAAATTCCTGCTGGAAAAGCGAATCCAGCTCCGCCAGTTGGTCCTGCGTTAGGTCAAGCCGGTGTTAACATCATGGGATTCTGTAAGGAGTTTAACGCTCGTACATCTGACCAAGCTGGTCTGATCATTCCTGTAGAAATTTCGGTTTACGAAGACCGTTCATTTACATTTATCACAAAAACTCCGCCTGCTGCTGTATTGCTTAAAAAAGCGGCTGGCATTGAGTCAGGTTCTGGTGAGCCTAACCGTAATAAAGTCGCAACTGTTAAACGCGATAAAGTACGTGAAATCGCCGAAACAAAAATGCCTGACTTAAATGCGGCAGATGTTGAAGCGGCTATGCGTATGGTTGAAGGAACTGCCCGCAGTATGGGTATTGTGATCGAAGACTAATTTTTGTCTCTTTGCTGGGTTGCGAGTTTGGATAGACAAGTTCGCAACCCTTATTCGTGGGAGGTTATTCCGCTAAAACCACTAAGGAGGAAATTTTAAAATGGCTAAAAAAGGTAAAAAATACGTCGAAGCTGCCAAGCTTGTAGAGCGTACAAAAGCTTACGACGTAAACGAAGCGATTGAGCTTGTGAAAAAAACAAACACAGCTAAATTTGATGCTACTGTTGAAGCAGCATTCCGTTTAGGTGTTGACCCTCGTAAAAACGACCAGCAAATCCGTGGTGCAGTTGTACTTCCAAACGGAACAGGCAAAACTCAGCGCGTTCTTGTTTTCGCTAAAGGTGAAAAAGCGAAAGAAGCAGAAGCTGCTGGTGCAGACTACGTAGGCGATGCAGATTACATCAACAAAATTCAGCAAGGCTGGTTTGATTTTGATGTGATCGTTGCGACTCCTGACATGATGGGTGAAGTCGGTAAAATCGGACGCGTGCTTGGACCAAAAGGTCTTATGCCAAACCCTAAAACAGGAACGGTTACATTTGAAGTTGAAAAAGCAGTCAACGAAATCAAAGCGGGTAAAGTTGAATACCGCGTTGATAAAGCAGGAAACATTCACGTTCCAATCGGAAAAGTGTCATTCGAAGAAGGCAAGCTTGTAGAAAACTTCGCGACAATGTACGACACAATTTTGAAAGCGAAACCTGCTGCTGCTAAAGGTGTATACGTGAAAAACGTTTCTGTTACATCTACAATGGGACCTGGAATCAAAGTGGACCCTTCAACTTTCAACGTAAAATAATATTGACTTTTGATAAGACGTTCTGATATAATTCAAAACGTTGTAAAAATAAAATATGTCCATTTATACCGTAGACAGTAGGTGCCGGTAAGGCTTAATTTCCTACCGAGGTGTATATATATCACAGCTCTAGCGTTACGTATGCTTGTATATACAGCCTCCATGTCGAATGGAGGCTTTTTATATGGAACATGTCGTTAAAGAACGTGATCACCGAACGGTATAAGTGTTACACAGATGAATCTTACAGGAGGTGTAACCATGAGCAGCGCAATTGAAACAAAAAAAGTTGTTGTTGAAGAAATTACTTCTAAACTGAAAGAAAGTAAATCAACGATCATCGTTGACTATCGCGGCCTTAACGTAGCTGAAGTAACAGAACTTCGTAAACAGCTTCGCGAAGCTAACGTTGAGTTCAAAGTGTACAAAAACACGATGACTCGCCGTGCGGTTGAACAAGCTGAACTTGATGGTTTGAACGATTTCTTAACAGGACCGAATGCGATTGCATTCAGCACTGAAGATGTTGTCGCTCCAGCTAAAGTTCTTAACGAGTTTGCTAAAAAGCACGAAGCTCTTGAAATCAAAGCTGGCGTAATCGAAGGCAAAGTGTCTACAGTAGAAGAAGTGAAAGCTCTTGCTGAACTTCCATCTCGCGAAGGCTTGCTTTCTATGTTGCTTAGCGTACTTCAAGCTCCAGTTCGCAACCTTGCTCTTGCAACTAAAGCTGTTGCAGAACAAAAGGAAGAACAAGGCGCTTAATATTGTCAGTATCTAAAAAATAAAACAAAATGGAGGAATTACAAATGGCTTTAAATATCGAAGAAATCATTGCTTCCGTTAAAGAAGCAACTGTACTTGAATTGAACGACTTAGTAAAAGCAATCGAAGAAGAATTTGGCGTAACTGCTGCTGCTCCTGTAGCTGTAGCTGGCGGAGCTGCTGCTGGCGGTGCTGCTGAAGAAAAAACTGAATTTGATCTTGTTCTTGCTGGTGCAGGAGATCAAAAAATCAAAGTTATCAAAGTGGTTCGTGAAATCACTGGTCTTGGCTTGAAAGAAGCTAAAGAACTTGTTGACAACACTCCAAAACCTCTTAAAGAAGGTATTGCGAAAGAAGAAGCTGAAGAGCTTAAAGCTAAACTTGAAGAAGTTGGCGCTTCTGTAGAAGTTAAGTAATCTTCACCTAATCTTTAGGGGAAAGCTCGCTTTTAAAAGCGAGCTTTTTCTTTGCTAATTAATTGTAGTCCCTTCCGCATAAGATAAGCCATCTTGTTTCAAGATATCTGGAGAGTTCACCAACTGAGGAGGTTCTGTGATGACTGACCATTATTATTCGGAAAAACCTTCAGCAAAAAGCAGCAGATCAACGTGGGCATTTCACTTGAGAAACCGGACGTTTACTTTTATCAGCGACAGCGGAGTTTTTTCAAAAAGAGAAGTGGACTTTGGCTCAAGGCTGCTGATTGAAGCTTTCCGGGAACCGGATGCAGAAGGTGATTTTTTGGATGTAGGCTGCGGCTATGGCCCGATTGGTCTTTCGCTTGCTGCGGATTTCGAAGATCGAATGGTTCACATGATCGATGTTAATGAAAGAGCTGTCGAACTTTCGAAGGAAAACGCGTTAAATAATCAGATCGACAACATAAAGATCTATCAGAGTGATCTGTTTGCCAACGTCGAACCTGCAAAAAAATTCGCTTCTATTATTACTAATCCCCCCATACGCGCCGGGAAAAAAACTGTGCACGCCATCTTTGAAAAAAGCGCTGAACATTTGCGGCCTTCAGGAGAGCTGTGGGTCGTCATTCAGAAAAAACAAGGCGGGCCTTCTGCCATTGAAAAATTAAAAGAACTTTTTGCGGACGTTGAAGTCGTTCAAAAAAAGAAAGGGTACTATATCATCAAAGCAAAAAAAGTTTGACTCGGATTTTCAGCTATGTTAATATTATAAAATGCCAATGTATATATTTTGCTGCTGTTTTTAAGAAACGCCTAGGTTTGTATAAAATATACATTATTGGGAACACTAATAAAATCGGTATTTTGTTTTTGGATGTGGTTTTCTAAATTAGAAACCCTTTTTTCTTTTGTCTTGTAAAAGTATTTCTTACATATTTGCGGAAGAAATGCTTGTTACACATATATTACGCATGATTTGAGGGGTGAATCAGTTGACAGGTCAACTAGTTCAGTATGGACGACACCGCCAGCGCAGAAGCTATGCACGCATTAGCGAAGTGTTAGAATTACCAAATCTCATTGAAATTCAAACCTCTTCTTATCAGTGGTTTCTTGATGAGGGTCTTAGAGAGATGTTTCAAGACATATCGCCAATTGAGGATTTCACTGGTAACCTCTCTCTGGAATTTATCGACTACAGCTTGGGCGAGCCTAAGTATCCGGTAGAAGAATCAAAAGAGCGCGATGTGACCTACTCAGCTCCGCTGCGGGTTAAAGTTCGCTTAATCAACAAAGAGACCGGCGAAGTAAAGGATCAGGATGTCTTCATGGGTGATTTCCCTATTATGACAGACACTGGAACCTTTATTATCAACGGTGCGGAACGGGTCATTGTATCTCAGCTCGTTCGTTCTCCAAGTGTATATTTTAGTGGTAAAGTAGACAAAAACGGTAAGAAAGGTTTTACCGCGACTGTCATTCCAAACCGTGGCGCATGGTTAGAATACGAGACTGATGCGAAAGATGTTGTTTATGTACGCATCGATCGCACACGTAAGTTGCCGGTTACGGTTCTTTTGCGTGCTCTTGGCTTCGGATCTGACCAAGAGATCATTGATCTCATCGGTGAAAACGAGTATTTGCGCAATACGCTTGATAAAGATAATACGGAAAACACCGATAAAGCGCTTCTTGAAATCTACGAGCGTCTTCGTCCAGGAGAGCCGCCTACAGTAGAAAACGCAAAAAGCCTGCTTGATTCAAGGTTCTTTGATCCGAAAAGATATGACCTTGCAAGTGTAGGACGTTATAAAATTAATAAAAAGCTTCACATCAAAAACCGACTGTTTAATCAGCGGCTTGCTGAAACGCTGGTCGATCCTGAAACAGGCGAAATCCTTGCCGAAAAAGGCGCGATTTTAGACAGAAGAACGCTTGACAAAGTTCTGCCGTACCTTGAAAACGGAATCGGTTTTAAAAAGCTGTATCCGAACGGCGGAGTTGTCGAAGATGAAGTGACACTTCAGTCTATCAAAATCTATGCCCCGACAGATCAAGAAGGGGAGCAGACAATCAATGTGATTGGAAATGCTTATATTGAAGAAGGCGTTAAAAATATTACACCTTCTGATATTATCTCTTCCATCAGCTATTTCTTTAACCTCCTTCACGGAGTGGGCGATACCGATGATATCGACCATTTAGGAAACCGCCGTCTCCGTTCAGTGGGAGAGCTTCTGCAAAACCAATTCCGTATCGGTTTAAGCAGAATGGAGCGTGTTGTTCGTGAAAGAATGTCTATTCAAGATACAAACACGATCACGCCGCAGCAGCTGATCAATATTCGCCCTGTCATCGCATCAATCAAAGAGTTTTTCGGAAGCTCTCAGCTTTCTCAGTTTATGGATCAGACGAATCCGCTTGCTGAGCTGACGCATAAGCGCCGTCTGTCAGCGCTCGGACCGGGCGGTTTGACCCGTGAGCGCGCAGGAATGGAAGTCCGTGACGTTCACTATTCCCACTACGGCCGGATGTGTCCGATTGAAACCCCTGAGGGTCCAAACATCGGCTTGATCAACTCGCTTTCTTCATTCGCGAAAGTGAACCGTTTCGGCTTCATCGAAACGCCGTATCGCCGCGTTGATCCTGAGACTGGAAAAGTAACGCCGAGAATCGATTACTTGACAGCTGATGAAGAAGACAACTATGTCGTTGCCCAGGCAAACGCACGCCTGAATGATGACGGATCTTTTGTGGACGACAGCATCGTCGCCCGTTTCAGAGGGGAGAACACCGTTGTTCCGAAAGACCGCGTCGACTATATGGACGTTTCGCCTAAACAGGTTGTCTCTGCCGCGACTGCATGTATTCCTTTCTTGGAAAACGATGACTCAAACCGCGCCCTTATGGGAGCGAACATGCAACGTCAGGCTGTACCACTTATGCAGCCTGAATCGCCGATCGTCGGAACCGGAATGGAATATGTGTCTGCGAAAGACTCCGGTGCCGCTGTTATTTGCCGCCACCCTGGTATCGTTGAACGGGTGGAAGCGAAAAACATCTGGGTGCGCCGCTATGAAGAAGTCGACGGCCAGAAAGTCAAAGGGAACCTTGATAAATACAGCCTGCTGAAGTTTGTTCGTTCCAACCAGGGAACTTGCTACAACCAGCGTCCGATCGTAAGTGTCGGTGATGAGGTTGTAAAAGGTGAAATTTTAGCTGACGGTCCGTCCATGGAAAAAGGTGAGCTTGCCCTTGGACGCAACGTCATGGTCGGCTTTATGACATGGGATGGCTACAACTACGAGGATGCCATCATCATGAGCGAACGCCTTGTAAAAGACGACGTATACACGTCTATTCATATTGAAGAATACGAATCAGAAGCCCGGGATACTAAGCTCGGACCTGAAGAAATCACACGCGATATTCCAAACGTCGGTGAGGACGCTCTTCGCAATCTCGATGAACGCGGAATTATCCGTGTCGGTGCTGAAGTAAAAGACGGAGATCTTCTTGTTGGTAAAGTAACGCCTAAAGGTGTTACTGAGCTTACAGCTGAAGAACGCCTGCTTCACGCCATCTTCGGGGAAAAAGCGCGTGAAGTCCGCGATACGTCGCTGCGTGTACCTCACGGAGGCGGCGGTATCATCCTTGATGTAAAAGTGTTCAACCGCGAAGACGGAGACGAACTGCCTCCGGGCGTTAACCAGCTCGTCCGCGTCTACATCGTTCAGAAGCGTAAAATTTCTGAAGGGGATAAAATGGCCGGACGCCACGGTAACAAAGGTGTTATTTCGAAAATCCTTCCGGAGGAAGATATGCCGTATCTGCCTGACGGAACGCCGATTGACATCATGTTAAACCCGCTGGGCGTACCATCGCGTATGAACATCGGGCAGGTGTTGGAGCTTCACCTTGGTATGGCTGCACGCCGCCTCGGTCTCCATGTCGCGTCACCGGTATTTGACGGTGCCCGTGAAGAAGATGTGTGGGAAACGCTTGAAGAAGCCGGCATGTCAAGGGACGCAAAAACCGTCCTTTACGACGGCCGAACTGGAGAGCCGTTTGACAACCGTGTTTCTGTCGGTATCATGTACATGATCAAACTGGCTCACATGGTTGACGACAAATTGCACGCACGTTCAACTGGTCCTTACTCACTCGTTACTCAGCAGCCTCTCGGAGGTAAAGCGCAGTTCGGTGGACAGCGTTTTGGAGAGATGGAAGTTTGGGCGCTTGAAGCTTACGGTGCAGCATATACGCTTCAAGAAATCCTGACTGTTAAATCGGATGATGTCGTAGGCCGTGTGAAAACATACGAAGCCATCGTAAAAGGCGACAATGTTCCAGAACCTGGTGTTCCGGAATCGTTCAAAGTATTGATCAAAGAGCTTCAAAGCTTAGGTATGGACGTCAAAATTCTATCAAGCGACGAAGAAGAAATCGAAATGAGAGACTTGGAAGACGACGAAGACGCGAAACAAAACGAAGGCCTTTCTCTGCCGAATGATGAAGAGTCCGAAGAGTTCGTTTCTGTTGACGCAGAACGCGATGTCGTCACAAAAGAATAAATGAATTATATACGCAAGTGACAGGGTATAACCCGAAGATAAAAAGGGAGGTAGGCCCCTTGCTGGATGTGAACAATTTTGAGTATATGAACATCGGTCTCGCTTCACCTGACAAAATCCGTTCATGGTCTTACGGAGAAGTGAAAAAGCCTGAAACAATCAACTATCGTACTTTGAAACCTGAAAAAGATGGTCTCTTCTGCGAGCGCATTTTCGGTCCTCAAAAGGACTGGGAATGCCACTGCGGAAAGTACAAGCGGGTTCGTTATAAAGGCGTAGTCTGTGACCGTTGTGGAGTTGAAGTAACCCGGGCTAAAGTCCGTCGTGAGAGAATGGGGCATATCGAGCTGGCAGCCCCGGTTTCTCACATCTGGTATTTTAAAGGAATCCCGAGCCGTATGGGTCTTGTGTTGGATATGTCTCCGCGCGCATTGGAAGAAGTCATTTACTTTGCTTCTTACGTCGTAACAGATCCGGCCAATACACCGCTTGAGAAAAAACAGCTTCTTTCTGAAAAAGAGTACCGGGCGTACCTTGATAAATACGGAAATAAGTTCCAAGCATCAATGGGTGCTGAAGCGATTCATAAGCTCCTTCAGGATATCGACCTCGATAAAGAAGTGGATATGCTGAAAGAAGAGCTTAAAACGTCACAAGGACAGCGCCGCACACGTGCGATCAAACGTCTGGAAGTATTGGAAGCCTTCCGCAACTCCGGAAATAAGCCGTCATGGATGATCCTGGACGTTCTTCCAGTCATTCCGCCTGAGCTGCGACCTATGGTACAGCTTGACGGTGGACGTTTTGCAACTTCCGACCTGAACGATTTGTACCGCCGTGTCATCAACCGTAACAATCGTTTAAAACGTCTCTTGGATCTTGGAGCGCCAAGCATTATCGTTCAAAACGAAAAGCGCATGCTTCAAGAAGCCGTGGACGCTTTGATCGATAACGGACGCAGAGGCCGTCCTGTTACAGGTCCGGGAAACAGACCGTTAAAATCCCTTTCTCACATGCTGAAAGGTAAACAAGGCCGTTTCCGTCAAAACCTTCTCGGTAAACGTGTAGACTACTCAGGCCGTTCGGTTATTGTCGTAGGTCCGAACCTGAAAATGTATCAATGCGGTCTTCCGAAGGAAATGGCGCTGGAACTATTCAAGCCATTCGTCATGAAAGAGCTTGTTGAAAAAGGTCTTGCCCACAACATTAAGAGTGCGAAGCGTAAAATTGAGCGCGTTCAGCCGGAAGTCTGGGATGTCCTTGAATCAGTTATCAAAGAACACCCTGTGCTTCTTAACCGTGCACCTACGCTTCACAGATTGGGTATTCAGGCGTTTGAGCCAACGCTTGTTGAAGGTCGTGCCATCCGTCTTCATCCGCTTGTATGTACGGCATACAACGCTGACTTTGACGGAGACCAAATGGCGGTTCACGTTCCTTTATCAGCAGAGGCGCAAGCTGAGGCGCGCATTCTTATGCTCGCTGCGCAAAACATCCTGAACCCTAAAGACGGAAAACCGGTTGTTACGCCGTCTCAGGATATGGTACTTGGAAACTACTATCTGACGCTGGAACGCGCTGGTGCAGTCGGCGAAGGTATGGTTTTCAAAGATACGGATGAAGCGCTTCTTGCTTATCAAAACGGATATGTTCATTTGCATACGAGAGTAGCCGTTGCGGTTAACTCCTTGAAAAATGAAACATTTACAGAAGAACAGCGTTCCAAGCTGCTCATTACAACTGTCGGAAAACTGATCTTCAACGAAATTCTTCCGCCGTCGTTCCCGTACATGAACGAACCGACGAAGAGCAACATTGAAGAAAAAACGCCTGACCGTTTCTTCTTGGATTACGGTGCAGATGTTAAAGAGGCCATTAAGAACCAGGAAATCAACCAGCCGTTCAAAAAAGGCATTTTGGGTAAAATCATTGCGGAGATCTTCAAAAGATTCCATATTACAGAAACATCAAAAATGCTTGACCGCATGAAAAACCTCGGCTTTAAATATTCTACAAAAGCCGGAATTACGGTCGGTGTTTCCGATATCGTCGTATTGGACGACAAACAGGAAATCCTTGAAGAAGCGCAAGGAAAAGTCGATAACGTGATGAAGCAGTTCAGACGCGGTCTGATAACTGAAGAAGAGCGTTATGAACGGGTCATTTCCATCTGGAGTGCAGCTAAAGATACGATCCAAGGCAAGCTGATGAAATCCTTGGATGAAATCAACCCGATCTACATGATGAGTGATTCCGGAGCCCGGGGTAACGCATCAAACTTTACGCAGCTTGCGGGTATGCGCGGTCTGATGGCCAACCCGGCTGGACGGATCATCGAACTTCCGATCAAGTCAAGTTTCCGCGAAGGTTTAACGGTACTCGAGTACTTTATTTCTACTCACGGTGCGCGTAAAGGTCTTGCGGATACGGCCCTGAAGACAGCCGACTCAGGTTACCTGACACGCCGTCTCGTAGACGTAGCCCAAGACGTCATCATTCGTGAGACTGACTGCGGTACGGACCGAGGCATTCTTGCCAAAGCCATCACGGAAGGCACAGAAGTGATCGAGCGTCTTGAAGAGCGTCTTGTCGGCCGATTCGCGAGAAAACCTGTTAAACATCCGGAAACAGGTGAAATGCTCGTGAATGAAAACGAGCTGATCGACGAAGATAAAGCGCTCGAAATTGTCGAAGCAGGCATTGAAGAAGTGTGGATCCGCTCCGCATTTACATGTAATACGTCACATGGTGTATGTAAACGATGCTACGGCCGCAACCTGGCAACAGGAACCGATGTCGAAGTCGGGGAAGCAGTCGGAATCATCGCTGCCCAGTCCATTGGTGAGCCGGGTACACAGTTAACGATGCGTACCTTCCATACGGGCGGGGTTGCCGGAGACGATATTACACAAGGTTTGCCGCGTATCCAGGAATTGTTTGAAGCGCGAAACCCTAAAGGTCAAGCAACAATCTCTGAAATTGACGGTGTCGTGGCCGAAATTAATGAAGTCCGCGATAAACAGCAGGAAATCGTCGTTCAGGGCGAAGTTGAAAGCCGTTCATATACGGCGCCTTACAATGCACGCTTGAAAGTCACTGAAGGAGAGAAAATTTCCCGTGGTCAAGTACTGACAGAAGGTTCGGTCGATCCGAAAGAACTTCTGAAAGTTACTGACATCACCACGGTTCAAGAATACCTCCTTCATGAAGTGCAGAAGGTTTATCGTATGCAAGGGGTTGAAATCGGAGATAAGCACGTCGAGGTTATGGTTCGCCAGATGCTTCGCAAAGTGCGTGTCATCGATGCCGGCGACACGGAAGTGCTGCCAGGCACGCTGCTCGATATTCACCAGTTTACAGAAGCAAACAAAAAAGTTCTGCTTGAAGGCAAACGCCCTGCAACAGGCCGTCCGGTGCTTCTTGGTATCACCAAAGCATCGCTTGAAACGGATTCCTTCCTGTCTGCCGCGTCATTCCAGGAAACAACACGTGTCCTGACAGATGCAGCGATCAAAGGAAAACGTGATGAGCTTCTCGGTCTGAAAGAGAATGTTATCATCGGTAAGCTTGTTCCTGCTGGAACGGGTATGCTGAACTACCGTAAAGTGAAGCCGGTATTGCAAGTCCAATCATCTGATGAAATGGTTCCGGCTGAATAGATAAAAAAATCCTAAAGAAGGATGTCACTAAAAATTGTCATCATATGTTGACATCCTTCTTTCAGGATGATAATATAACCAAGGTGCTCAATTTAAACCTGTTACTTTGGAGGATATATGATGTCTTATGATAAAGTATCACAGGCTCAATCTATTATTATCGGTACGAAGCAGACAGTCAAAGCACTGAAGCGCAATTCTGTTAAGGAAGTCGTCGTAGCAAAAGACGCTGATCCTTGTCTGACGTCTGGTGTTATTAACCTGGCAAATGAACAAGGGGTTCCCGTCTCAATGGCAGAGTCCATGAAAAAGCTCGGCAAAGCCTGCGGAATTGAAGTCGGAGCTGCAGCTGTTGCCATTATTCAATAACGTACTCGTTGTTTTTGCTTTTATGCAAAGGCATTGTTTTTTGCTTTTAAATGAACCACCTGGGTATGTGGGTTATAAAACATGATGAAGGGAGGAAATACAAAATGCCTACAATTAATCAGCTAGTCCGCAAAGGACGCGTAAGCAAAGTTGAAACATCTAAGTCTCCAGCACTTAACAAAGGATACAACAGCTTCAAGAAAGAGCACACTAACGTATCTTCACCACAAAAACGCGGAGTATGTACCCGTGTTGGTACAATGACACCGAAGAAGCCGAACTCAGCGCTTCGTAAATATGCCCGTGTTCGCTTAACTAACGGAATCGAGGTTACGGCCTACATTCCTGGTATCGGACACAACCTGCAAGAGCACAGTGTCGTATTGATCCGCGGTGGACGTGTAAAAGACTTACCGGGGGTACGCTACCACATCGTGCGTGGCGCACTTGATACTGCCGGAGTTGAAAACCGTGCACAAGGCCGTTCTAAATACGGTACAAAACGTCCTAAGAAAAAATAATTCCGTTTAAATACAAATAATAGGGTTTTTAAAAGCAAGGAGTTCTGGCAATGCTGTTAAGGGCATCAGGCTTTTCGCGCCAAGCGTCAGTTTGATCCCGGCAGCTGAACCGTGAAATCCCTCTGCTTACTGTAAACCCGTAACAAGAGAAGGGAGGATAATCAGATGCCACGTAAAGGTCCTGTAGCAAAAAGAGACGTTTTACCTGATCCGCTTTACAACTCTAAACTGGTTACTCGTTTGATCAACAAAATGATGATCGACGGTAAAAAAGGTAAAGCTCAAACAATCCTATACAAGTCATTCGATATTATTAAAGAACGTACCGGCAACGATGCAATGGAGGTTTTCGAACAAGCATTGAAGAACATCATGCCTGTGCTTGAAGTTAAAGCACGCCGCGTAGGTGGTGCGAACTACCAAGTACCTGTAGAGGTTCGTCCTGAACGCCGTACGACTCTTGGACTTCGCTGGTTAGTAAACTACGCTCGTCTTCGCGGAGAAAAAACGATGGAAGAGCGTTTAGCTAACGAAATCCTTGATGCAGCTAACAACACTGGTGCTGCTGTTAAGAAACGTGAAGATACTCATAAGATGGCTGAAGCAAACAAAGCGTTCGCTCACTATCGCTGGTAATCTCACACGACAAAATATTATTCCCTAAGAAGGAAGGAGAAAAGACCCAATGGCAAGAGAGTTCTCCTTAGAAAAAACTCGTAATATCGGAATCATGGCTCACATCGATGCCGGTAAAACGACAACAACTGAACGTATCTTGTTCTACACAGGCCGTATCCATAAAATTGGTGAAACTCATGAAGGGGCTTCCCAAATGGACTGGATGGAGCAGGAACAAGAACGCGGTATCACAATCACATCTGCTGCAACAACTGCACAGTGGAAAGGCTACCGCGTAAACATCATCGACACACCAGGACACGTAGACTTCACAGTTGAGGTTGAACGTTCCCTGCGCGTACTTGATGGTGCCGTTGCCGTTCTTGACGCACAATCAGGCGTTGAGCCGCAAACTGAAACAGTTTGGCGTCAGGCAACAACTTACGGAGTACCTCGTATCGTATTTGTCAACAAGATGGACAAAACGGGTGCGGACTTCCTTTACTCTGTAGGAACTCTTAGAGACCGTCTTGAGGCGAACGCTCACGCGATCCAATTACCGATTGGCGCCGAAGACAATTTCGAAGGGATCATTGACCTTGTAGAAAACGTTGCGTACTACTATGAAGATGATCTCGGAACACGCTCTGATGCGCGTGAAATCCCTGCTGAGTACAAAGACAAAGCTGAAGAGCTTCGCGCTAGCTTGATTGAAGCTGTCGCTGAGCTTGATGAAGAGCTTATGATGAAGTACTTGGAAGGCGAAGAAATTACAGTTGACGAGCTGAAAGCGGCAATCCGCAAAGGAACTTGTAACGTTGAGTTCTATCCGGTTCTTTGTGGTTCAGCTTTCAAAAACAAAGGTGTTCAATTAGTGCTTGACGCAGTTCTTGACTACCTGCCAGCTCCAACTGACGTACCAGCAATCAAAGGTACTCTGCCTGATTCTGAAGAAGAGGTTACTCGTGAGTCTTCTGACGACGCACCTTTCTCAGCACTTGCATTTAAAGTTATGACTGACCCTTACGTTGGTAAATTGACATTCTTCCGTGTGTACTCAGGAACACTTGATTCCGGTTCATACGTAAGAAACTCAACAAAAGGCAAACGTGAGCGCGTCGGCCGTATTTTGCAAATGCACGCCAACAGCCGTGAAGAAATTTCTACTGTGTACGCAGGGGATATCGCTGCTGCTGTAGGTTTGAAAGACACGACTACAGGGGACACGCTTTGCGACGAGAAAAACCTTGTTATTCTGGAATCAATGGAATTCCCTGAGCCTGTTATCCACGTTGCAATCGAGCCTAAATCTAAGGCTGACCAAGACAAAATGTCTACTGCACTGGCTAAATTGGCTGAAGAGGATCCAACATTCCGTGCGCATACTGACGTTGAAACAGGTCAAACGATCATCGGCGGTATGGGTGAGCTTCACCTTGATATCATCGTTGACCGTATGAAACGCGAATTTAAAGTTGAAGCCAACGTTGGTGCACCTCAAGTTGCGTATCGTGAAACATTCCGTGCGAGCGCGCAAGTTGAAGGTAAATTCGTACGTCAGTCTGGTGGACGCGGACAGTTCGGACACGTTTGGATCGAATTCTCTCCAAACGAAGAAGGAAAAGGCTTTGAGTTCGAAAACGCAATTGTCGGTGGTGTCGTTCCTCGTGAATACATTCCGGCTGTTCAAGCAGGGCTTGAAGATTCACTTCAAAACGGTGTAATCGCAGGTTACCCTGTAATCGACATCAAAGCGAAACTGTTTGACGGTTCTTATCACGATGTCGACTCTAACGAAATGGCGTTTAAAATCGCTGCTTCAATGGCGCTTAAAAACGCGGCAAGCAAGTGTAACCCGGTTATTCTTGAGCCGATCTCCAAAGTTGAAGTCGTTATCCCAGAAGAATACATGGGAGACATCATGGGTGACATTACATCACGTCGCGGTCGCGTAGAAGGTATGGAAGGACGCGGAAACGCTCAAGTCGTTCGCGCGATGGTTCCACTTTCTGAAATGTTCGGTTACGCTACGGCTCTCCGTTCAAACACACAAGGACGCGGTACGTTCACAATGGTCTTCGACCACTACGAAGAAGTGCCTAAGAGCATCGCTGATGAGATCATCAAAAAAAATCAAGGTGAATAATTGATTTTGCCTCTTCATTAAAGTATAAATACTATTGTAAGATGAGAAAGTGAAACATTGCTTTCACTTTCTATCACTCTATATAACAAAAACTAACCTTTTTAAGGAGGATTTTCAGAATGGCTAAAGAAAAATTCGACCGTTCCAAATCACATGCCAACATTGGTACAATTGGACACGTTGACCATGGTAAAACTACATTAACAGCTGCTATCACTACTGTGCTTCATAAGAAATCTGGTAAAGGTACTGCTATGGCATACGACCAAATCGACGGTGCTCCAGAAGAGCGTGAGCGCGGTATTACAATCTCTACTGCACACGTTGAGTACGAAACTGACAACCGTCACTATGCACACGTTGACTGCCCAGGACACGCTGACTATGTTAAAAACATGATCACTGGTGCTGCGCAAATGGACGGCGCGATCCTTGTTGTTTCTGCTGCTGACGGCCCAATGCCACAAACTCGTGAGCACATCCTTCTTTCTCGTAACGTAGGTGTGCCTTACATCGTAGTATTCTTGAACAAATGCGACATGGTAGACGACGAAGAGCTTCTTGAGCTAGTTGAAATGGAAGTTCGCGATCTTCTTTCTGAGTATGAGTTCCCTGGTGACGATGTACCAGTTATCAAAGGTTCTGCTCTTAAAGCTCTTGAAGGAGATGCTCAGTACGAAGAAAAAATCTTTGAACTGATGGCTGCTGTTGACGAGTACATCCCAACTCCAGAGCGTGAAACTGACAAACCATTCATGATGCCTGTTGAGGACGTATTCTCAATCACAGGTCGTGGAACAGTTGCTACTGGACGCGTAGAGCGCGGACAAGTTAAAGTCGGTGACGAAGTTGAAATCATCGGTCTTCAAGAAGAAAACAAGAAAACAACTGTTACAGGTGTTGAAATGTTCCGTAAGCTTCTTGACTATGCAGAAGCTGGAGACAACATCGGTGCACTTCTTCGCGGTGTATCTCGTGAAGAAATCCAACGCGGTCAAGTACTTGCTCAACCAGGTACAATCACTCCGCACAAAAAATTCAAAGCTGAAGTTTACGTTCTTTCTAAAGAAGAGGGTGGACGTCACACTCCATTCTTCTCTAACTACCGTCCTCAGTTCTACTTCCGTACAACTGACGTAACTGGTATCATTCAGCTTCCAGAAGGCGTAGAAATGGTTATGCCTGGAGACAACATCGAAATGACTGTTGAATTGATTTCAACAATCGCGATCGAAGACGGAACTCGCTTCTCTATCCGTGAAGGCGGACGTACAGTTGGTTCTGGCGTTGTTTCTTCTATCATCGAATAATACTTATAAAATAAAAAAACGAGATCCAGCCGGGTCTCGTTTTTTATTTACGCCGTTATTGAAATGGGATTTATTTTCCGCCTGTAAGTCCTTGATTAACACTGCTTGAATCTGTATAATAAAAAAAGTGTGCAAAAGCCGGTAATATTCAATATTACCTTGCAACTTGCCTATAAATTTTGTATAATAGTGCATGTTGGTCTTTGACTGCGATGAAGTGAGAGGTTGCTGACACACCCGGCCGCTTTGCCATGGCAAGGTGATTCAGGTTTTTCTCACGGAGAATTGTCTAATGTAAGTAGGCGAAAAGGAGGGAAAATAATGGCAAAACAAAAAATTCGTATTCGTTTAAAAGCGTATGATCATAGAATCCTTGATCAATCTGCTGAGAAGATTGTTGAAACGGCTAAACGTTCCGGAGCCAGTGTTTCTGGTCCGATTCCGTTGCCAACTGAGAAATCAGTTTACACAATCCTTCGTGCGGTGCACAAATACAAAGATTCTCGTGAGCAATTCGAAATGCGTACACATAAACGTTTAATCGACATTGTGAACCCAACACCACAAACTGTCGATGCTTTAATGCGATTAGATTTACCATCTGGTGTCGATATCGAAATTAAACTTTAATCTAAAATATAGAATGATTTTTATAGGAGGTGTGACGAATGACCAAAGGAATCTTAGGAAGAAAAATTGGTATGACGCAAGTTTTCGCAGAAAACGGTGATCTTATTCCGGTAACTGTTATCGAAGCTGCTCCTAACGTTGTACTTCAGAAGAAAACTTCTGAAAACGACGGCTATGAAGCGATTCAGATCGGTTTTGACGACAAGCGTGAGAAGCTTGCCAACAAACCAGAAAAAGGACACGTTGCAAAAGCGGAAACTGCTCCTAAGCGCTTCGTTAAGGAATTACGCGGAGTGGATATGGATGCGTATGAAGTTGGTCAGGAAGTCAAAGTTGATATTTTCTCTAACGGAGAAGTCGTAGATGTAACAGGTACATCGAAAGGTAAAGGTTTCCAAGGTGCTATCAAACGCCACGGACAATCTCGCGGACCTATGTCTCACGGTTCACGCTACCATCGCCGTCCTGGTTCAATGGGACCGGTAGATCCTAACCGTGTATTCAAAGGAAAACTGTTGCCTGGACGTATGGGCGGAGAGCAAATCACTGTTCAAAACCTTGAAATCGTAAAAGTGGATGCAGAGCGCAACCTTCTTTTAGTTAAAGGTAACGTTCCTGGTGCAAAAAAATCACTAGTCACTGTTAAAAGTGCTGTTAAATCTAAATAATTCTCTTAGGAAAGGAGGAAATTGATCATGCCAAAAGTAGCTTTATATAACCAAAACGGTTCTACTGCTGGTGATATCGAATTAAACGACTCTGTATTTGGAATTGAGCCAAATGAGAGCGTAGTATTCGACGCTATTCTTATGCAAAGAGCTTCCTTACGTCAAGGAACTCATAAAGTAAAAAATCGTTCGGAAGTACGTGGCGGAGGTCGCAAACCTTGGCGTCAAAAAGGTACCGGCCGTGCTCGTCAAGGATCTATCCGTTCACCGCAATGGCGCGGAGGTGGTATCGTATTCGGTCCTACACCACGCAGCTATGCATATAAATTACCGAAAAAAGTTCGCCGCTTGGCTATCAAATCAGCATTGTCTTCTAAAGTGAATGACAACAACTTGATCGTTCTTGAAGATCTTAATCTTGATGCGGTTAAAACAAAAGAAATGGCAGCTATCCTTAAAGGTCTGTCTATCGAGAAGAAAGCTTTAATCGTAACTGCGGATGCAAACGAGACAGTTGAACTATCTGCTCGCAACCTTCCTGGAGTTACTGTTGTTGAAGCTAACGGAATCAACGTCCTCGATGTTGTCGGTCACGAGAAGCTTGTGATGACGAAAGCAGCGGTTGAAAAAGTAGAGGAGGTGCTTGCATAATGAAAGATCCTCGTGATGTTCTAAAGCGCCCCGTCATTACTGAACGTTCTGCTGATTTAATGACTGAAAAAAAATACACGTTTGAAGTAGACGTAAAAGCTAACAAAACTGAAGTAAAAGACGCTGTTGAACAAATCTTTGGAGTGAAAGTTGAAAAAGTCAACATCATGAACTACAAAGGGAAATTCAAACGTGTCGGCCGCTACTCTGGTATGACAAACAAACGCAGAAAAGCGATTGTTAAGCTTACTGAAGACAGCAAAGAAATCGAAATTTTTGAAGCTTAATCACTTGTAAAAAGAAGGAGGGAAATTCAAAATGGCGATTAAAAAGTACAAACCGACCTCTAACGGACGTCGCGGCATGACTTCTTCTGATTTCGCGGAAATCACGACAGATCAGCCGGAAAAATCCTTGCTTTCACCGCTTCACAAAAAAGGCGGACGCAACAACCAAGGTAAATTAACTGTACGTCATCAAGGCGGCGGTCATAAACGCCAATACCGTATTATCGACTTCAAACGCGATAAAGATGGTATACCTGGACGCGTTGCTACAGTTGAGTACGATCCAAACCGTTCAGCTAACATTGCTCTAATTAACTATGTAGACGGAGAAAAACGCTACATCTTGGCTCCTAAGGGCCTTCAAGTAGGTACTGAAATTATGTCAGGTCCAGAAGCTGACATTAAAGTAGGTAACGCACTTCCACTGATCAACATCCCTGTTGGTACAGTTGTGCACAACATTGAATTAAAACCTGGAAAAGGCGGACAGCTTGTACGTTCAGCTGGTACATCTGCCCAAGTTCTTGGTAAAGAAGGAAAATACGTTCTTGTACGTCTGAACTCCGGTGAAGTTCGCATGATTCTTTCAGCTTGCCGCGCAACAATCGGTCAAGTGGGTAACGAACAGCATGAACTGATCAACATCGGTAAAGCAGGACGTTCACGCTGGAAAGGCATCCGTCCTACAGTTCGTGGTTCTGTTATGAACCCTAACGATCACCCGCACGGTGGTGGTGAAGGACGCGCTCCAATCGGACGTAAATCACCTATGTCTCCATGGGGTAAACCAACTCTTGGATTCAAAACTCGTAAGAAAAAGAACAAATCAGATAAATTCATCGTACGTCGTCGTAAAAATAAATAACGGGGTTGTCTACGGTTCATATCGGACCGTAGTGCAATCACGAAGGGAGGTTCCAAAATGGCTCGCAGCTTAAAAAAAGGACCATTTGTCGATGATCATCTAATGACAAAAATCGAGAAATTAAATGAAGCGGATAAGAAACAAGTTGTGAAAACTTGGTCTCGCCGTTCTACTATTTTCCCGCAATTTATCGGTCACACAATCGCAGTCTATGATGGACGCAAACATGTGCCTGTTTACATCTCTGAAGATATGGTAGGTCACAAGTTGGGTGAATTCGCACCGACTCGTACTTACAAAGGTCATGCTAGTGATGACAAAAAAACAAGACGCTAATGAGAGGAGGCTTTTAAATGCAACAAGCTAAAGCTGTCGCAAGAACAGTCCGTATTGCTCCTCGTAAGGCACGTCTAGTAATGGACCTGATTCGAGGCAAGCAAGTAGGTGAAGCAGTATCGATCTTAAACCTTACGCCAAAAGCTGCTTCCCCGATTATTGAAAAAGTTTTAAAATCTGCTATCGCTAACGCTGAGCACAACTACGAAATGGATGCAAACAACCTGGTAGTTACTCAAGCTTACGTAAACGAAGGCCCTACGTTGAAAAGATTCCGTCCGCGCGCTATGGGACGTGCAAGCCAAATCAACAAACGTACGAGCCACATTACTATCGTTGTATCAGAAAAGAAGGAGGGATAACTCGTGGGTCAAAAGGTAAATCCAGTCGGTCTTCGTATTGGGGTTATACGTGATTGGGAATCTAAGTGGTACGCTGGCAAAGATTACGCTGACTTCCTTCACGAAGATCTAAAAATCCGTGAATTTATTAATCAACGCCTGTCTGACGCTTCTGTTTCTAAAGTAGAAATCGAGCGTGCGGCAAACCGTGTAAATATTACGATCCACACAGCTAAGCCTGGTATGGTTATCGGTAAAGGCGGTTCTGAAGTCGAAGCGCTTCGCAAAGCCCTTAACAGCCTTACTGGCAAGCGTGTACACATTAACATTCTTGAAATCAAAAGAGCTGATCTTGATGCTCAGCTAGTTGCTGATAACATTGCTCGTCAATTGGAAAACCGTATCTCTTTCCGTCGTGCGCAAAAGCAACAAATCCAACGCACAATGCGCGCTGGTGCACAAGGAATTAAAACAATGGTTTCCGGTCGTCTTGGCGGCGCTGACATCGCTCGTTCTGAATACTACAGTGAAGGAACTGTTCCATTGCACACACTTCGTGCAGACATCGACTATGCTACATCTGAAGCTGACACAACTTACGGTAAGCTTGGTGTAAAAGTCTGGATCTATCGTGGAGAGGTTCTTCCTACTAAGAAGAAAACTGAGGAAGGAGGAAAATAATATGTTAATGCCAAAACGCGTTAAATATCGCAGAGAGCATCGCGGAAAAATGCGCGGCCGTGCGAAAGGCGGCACTGAAGTGCATTTCGGTGAATATGGTATCCAAGCTCAAGAATCTTCTTGGATCACAAACCGCCAAATCGAAGCTGCACGTATTGCGATGACTCGTTACATGAAACGTGGCGGTAAAGTTTGGATCAAAATTTTCCCTTCTAAGCCTTATACAGCTAAGCCTCTAGAGGTTCGGATGGGTTCCGGTAAAGGTGCTCCTGAAGGATGGGTAGCTGTTGTAAAACCGGGCAAAGTTTTATTTGAAATTTCTGGTGTGTCTGAGGAAGTCGCTCGCGAAGCTCTTCGTCTTGCATCTCACAAATTGCCAATTAAAACGAAGTTCGTAAAACGTGAAGAAATTGGTGGTGAATCAAATGAAAGCTAATGAAATTCGTGACCTTACCACTGCTGAAATTGAACAAAAAGTAAAGTCTCTTAAAGAAGAACTTTTCAATCTTCGCTTTCAATTAGCGACAGGACAACTTGAAAACACTGCTCGCATTCGTGAAGTGCGCAAGTCAATCGCGCGCATGAAAACTGTGATTCGGGAAAGAGAAATTGCTGCCAACAAATAATTCCGGAGGGAGGTTCTCTAAAACATGAGCGAACGCAATCAGCGCAAAGTCTACCAAGGACGTGTTGTTTCTGACAAAATGGATAAAACCATTACTGTCGTTGTAGAAACTTACAAAAAACATTCACTCTACGGTAAACGCGTAAAGTACTCTAAAAAATTCAAAGCACATGATGAAAATAACCAAGCTAAAATCGGAGACATCGTAAAGATTATGGAAACTCGTCCATTATCTGCGACTAAACGTTTTCGTCTAGTTGAAGTTGTCGAAGAAGCTGTTATTATCTAATAAAGTTCGGAAACCTTTTTCCGAAGGGAGGTAACAAATAATGATTCAACAAGAGACTCGTTTAAAAGTAGCTGATAACTCTGGCGCCCGTGAAGTATTAACAATCAAGGTGCTTGGTGGTTCTGGACGCAAAACAGCTAACATTGGTGATGTCATTGTTTGCACGGTTAAACAAGCAACACCAGGAGGCGTTGTCAAAAAAGGTGATGTCGTGAGAGCTGTAATCGTACGTTCTAAGAGCGGTGCACGCAGAAATGACGGATCCTACATCAAATTCGATGAGAATGCATGTGTTATCATCCGTGACGACAAAAGCCCGCGCGGAACTCGTATCTTCGGACCTGTAGCACGTGAACTTCGTGATAACAACTTCATGAAAATTGTTTCTCTAGCTCCAGAAGTACTTTAATGATATCAATGCCGGACTAAGGAGGTGCGATCAGGATGCATGTTAAAAAAGGCGATAAAGTAATGGTTATCTCTGGTAAAGATAAAGGGAAACAAGGTGTGATCCTTGCAGCTTTCCCTAAAAAAGACCGCGTAATCGTTGAGGGTGTCAACATGGTGAAGAAGCACGCAAAGCCGACTCAAGCAAACCCTCAAGGCGGAATTTTAAATCAAGAGGCGCCAATTCATGTGTCAAACGTAATGCCGCTCGATCCTAAAACAGGTGAAGTGACTCGCGTAGGATACAAAGTAGAAAATGGCAAAAAAGTTCGTGTTGCAAAAAAATCTGGGCAAGTTCTAGATAACTAGTAATAAAGGAAGGGAGGTCTATCTCATGAACCGCCTTAAAGAAAAGTACAATAAAGAAATTACACCTGCATTAATGAAAAAGTTCGAATACAAATCTGTGATGCAAGTGCCTAAAATCGAAAAAATCGTAATCAACATGGGTGTTGGTGACGCTGTTCAAAACGCTAAAGCTATCGATAGCGCTGTTGAAGAACTAACGTTTATCGCTGGTCAGAAACCTGTCGTTACTCGTGCGAAGAAATCTATTGCTGGATTCCGTCTTCGTGAAGGAATGCCAATCGGTGCGAAAGTAACTCTTCGCGGAGAGCGCATGTACGATTTCCTTGATAAACTAATTTCTGTTTCTTTACCGCGTGTACGTGACTTCCGCGGAATTTCAAAAAAATCTTTTGATGGTCGCGGAAACTACACACTAGGAATCAAAGAACAGCTGATCTTCCCTGAAATTGACTATGATAAGGTAACTAAAGTTCGCGGTATGGACATCGTTATTGTAACGACTGCCAACACTGATGAAGAAGCTCGTGAACTGTTAACTCAATTAGGTATGCCATTCCAGAAATAATCAATGAAAGGGAGGCGAAATCGTGGCTAAAAAGTCAATGATTGCGAAACAAAAACGCACACCGAAGTTTAAAGTACAAGAGTACACTCGCTGCGAACGCTGCGGCCGTCCGCACTCTGTTATTCGTAAATTTAAACTTTGCCGTATTTGTTTCCGTGAACTTGCATATAAAGGACAAATTCCTGGCGTTAAAAAAGCCAGCTGGTAATCCCCGTTTATGGGAAGGAGGTTATTAAATAATGGTTATGACAGATCCGATTGCAGATATGCTGACTCGTATTCGTAATGCAAACATGGTGCGTCATGAGAAGCTTGAAATTCCTGCTTCTAAGTTGAAAAGAGAAATCGCTGAAATCTTGAAAAGAGAAGGTTTCATCCGTGACGTAGAATTCATTGAAGATAACAAACAAGGCATCATCCGTGTTTTCTTGAAATACGGACAAAACAACGAGCGTGTCATCACTGGCCTTAAAAGAATCAGCAAACCAGGTCTGCGCGTTTACGCTAAGTCAAACGAAGTGCCTCGCGTACTTAACGGACTTGGAATCGCAATTCTTTCTACATCACAAGGTGTGTTAACGGATAAAGAAGCCCGCGCTAAACAGGCTGGCGGAGAAGTATTAGCATACGTTTGGTAAGAAGTTTAACATGAATGGAGGTGTTTGGTATGTCTCGTGTAGGTAAGAAGCTACTTGAGATTCCTTCAGGCGTTACAGTTACTCTGAACGACAACACTGTAACCGTGAAAGGACCAAAAGGAGAATTAACTCGTACGTTTCATCCTGATATGAAGATTAAAATTGAGGACAATGTACTTACTGTAGAACGTCCTTCTGATAATAAAGAACACCGTGCGCTGCATGGCACAACTCGCAGCATCATCGGAAACATGGTTGAAGGTGTATCTAAAGGTTTTGAAAGAGGTTTGGAATTAGTCGGTGTCGGTTACCGTGCTTCTAAATCCGGAAACAAACTTGTTTTGAACGTTGGATACTCTCACCCTGTAGAAATCGTTCCTGAAAACGGAATTGAAATCGAAGTTCCATCTCAAACAAAAGTAGTTGTAAAAGGTACAGATAAAGAACGTGTTGGAGCTACTGCTGCAAACATTCGCGCTGTACGTTCTCCAGAGCCTTACAAAGGCAAAGGGATCCGCTATGAAGGAGAAATGGTTCGTCGTAAAGAAGGTAAATCTGCTAAGTAAAACCGCTTAATGTGAGAAAGGAGTGACCCAGATGATTACGAAAACAAGCAAGAATGCTGCACGTCTTAAAAGACACGCTCGTGTTCGTGCGAAGCTTTCAGGAACCCCTGAGAGACCTCGTCTAAATGTTTTCCGTTCAAATAAACATATTTACGCACAAGTGATCGATGACGTGAACGGTGTTACACTTGTGAGTGCATCTACTCTTGATAAAGACCTTAACGCTGAAAATGGCAGCGATACGTCTGCGGCTGCAAAAGTTGGAGAGCTTGTTGCAAAACGCGCTTCTGAAAAAGGTATCACAAATGTCGTGTTCGACCGTGGCGGTTACCTTTATCATGGACGTGTAAAAGCATTGGCTGATGCTGCACGCGAAGCTGGATTAGAATTTTAATAAAAGAAGGAGGGACATATGAATATGCGTCGTATTGACCCAAGCAAATTAGAGTTAGAAGAACGCTTAGTTACCGTTAACCGTGTAGCGAAAGTTGTTAAAGGTGGTCGTCGTTTCCGTTTCGCAGCTCTAGTCGTTGTCGGTGACAAAAACGGTCACGTTGGTTTCGGAACTGGTAAAGCACAAGAAGTTCCGGAAGCGATTCGCAAAGCTGTTGAAGATGCGAAAAAGAATTTGATCGAAGTACCAATGGTTGGAACTACAATTCCACACGAAATCATCGGACGTTTCGGTGCAGGAAACATCTTGTTAAAACCTGCTTCTGAAGGTACGGGAGTCATCGCTGGAGGCCCAGTACGTGCGGTACTTGAGCTTGCAGGTGTATCTGATATCCTTTCTAAGTCTTTAGGTTCTAACACACCGATCAACATGATCCGTGCAACAGTCCAAGGTTTAAGCGAGCTGAAACGCGCTGAGGACGTTGCGAAGCTTCGTGGAAAATCTGTAGAAGAACTGTTAGGATAAGGAGGGAACATTAATGGCTAAATTAGAAATTACCCTCAAACGCAGTGTAATCGGACGCCCGGAAGATCAGCGCATTACTGTAAGAACGCTCGGTTTAAAGAAAACAAACCAAACTGTCGTTCATGAAGACAACGCTGCAATCCGCGGTATGATTAACAAAGTATCTCATTTAGTTTCTGTTAAAGAACTTTAAAAATAAACGATAGGCTAAGGAGGTGTCCAAATGAAACTTCATGAATTAAAGCCCGCAGAAGGTTCACGTAAAACGCGCAACCGCGTAGGTCGTGGTATTGGTTCTGGTAACGGTAAAACAGCTGGTAAAGGTCATAAAGGTCAAAACGCTCGTTCTGGCGGCGGTGTACGTCCTGGATTCGAGGGTGGACAAATGCCTTTGTTCCAACGTCTTCCTAAACGCGGTTTCACAAACATCAACCGCAAGGAATTCGCTGTGGTCAACCTAGACAAACTCAACAGCTTTGCAGAAGGGACGGAAGTTACTCCTGAACTTCTTTTAGAAACAGGTGTAATCAGCAAGTTGAAATCTGGAGTGAAAATTCTTGGCGACGGTAAATTAGAAAAGAAATTAACTGTTAAAGCCAATAAATTCTCCGCTTCTGCTAAACAAGCAATTGAGGCTGCTGGCGGTACAGCTGAGGTGATCTAACTTGTTTAAGACAATCTCCAATTTTATGCGTGTGAAGGATATTCGGAATAAGATTATCTTCACTCTTTTAATGCTTATCGTCTTTCGTCTCGGTTCGTTCATTCCTGTGCCGCACGTAAACACAGAAGTTTTAAAGGCACAGGATCAAATGAGCGTATTTGGGATTCTAAACACATTTGGCGGCGGTGCATTGTTCAACTTCTCCATTCTTGCGATGGGAATCATGCCTTACATCACAGCTTCAATCATCATCCAGCTCCTGCAGATGGATGTTGTGCCGAAGTTTACGGAATGGTCTAAGCAAGGGGAAGTTGGTCGCCGAAAACTAGCTCAGTTCACAAGGTACTTCACAATTGTTCTTGGATTTATCCAGGCTTTAGGTATGTCTTACGGGTTTAACAACATGGCCGGCGGCGCGTTGATTACAAACCCGGGAGTCGGTACTTATTTGCTTATTGCGATTGTACTAACTGCTGGAACTGCTTTTTTAATGTGGCTGGGAGAACAAATTACGTCTCATGGAGTTGGTAACGGAATATCCATTATCATCTTCGCCGGTATCGTTGCCGGCATTCCGACGACGATTAATCAGATCTACGCTCAGCAGTTTGTAGATGCTGGAGATCAGTTATTCTTGCAAATCATAAAGGTTGTCGTTATATTGGTTGCGATTTTGGCAATTGTCGTTGGCGTTATTTTCATCCAACAGGCAGTTAGAAAAATTTCAATTCAATATGCGAAAGGTTCAGGCCGTTCACCGGTTCCTGGCGGCCAGTCTACACACTTGCCGCTGAAGGTTAACCCGGCGGGAGTTATTCCGGTTATCTTTGCAGTAGCATTTATCACCACTCCGCGGACCGTGGCAACATTCTTTGGTACCAATGACGTCACGAATTGGATTCAAAAAACGTTTGATTACACGCATCCGGTCGGAATGGGAGTTTATGCGGCATTGATTATCGCCTTTACCTATTTCTATGCATTTGTGCAGGTAAACCCTGAGCAAATGGCCGATAATCTTAAAAAACAAGGTGGCTATATTCCGGGAGTTCGTCCAGGAAAAATGACTCAAGATAGAATTACGAGCATTTTGTATCGACTTACATTTGTAGGCTCCATATTCTTGGCCGTGATTGCCATTCTTCCTGTCTTGTTCGTTAATATTGCTGGGCTGCCTTCATCTGCACAAATTGGCGGAACAAGTTTGCTGATTGTCATCGGGGTTGCACTTGAAACAATGAAGCAGCTTGAAAGCCAGCTGGTAAAACGAAACTATCGTGGATTTATGAAGCACTAGAGGAAATGGGGCGCGCCCATTCCCTCTAAAATAGAGAGGACGGGGAATCCGAAATGAACTTAGTCTTAATGGGACTGCCTGGAGCCGGTAAAGGGACACAGGCTGAACGGATTGTTGAAGATTTTGGGATACCTCATATCTCAACAGGAGACATGTTCCGCGCTGCGATGAAAGAAGAAACGGATCTGGGACTTGAAGCCAAATCATACATTGATAAAGGCGAGCTTGTTCCGGATGAAGTGACAATTGGTATTGTCAGGGAGAGACTTGGCAAGAATGATTGTGACGGAGGTTTTCTTCTGGACGGATTTCCGAGAACAGTCGCTCAAGCTGAAGCACTTGAGGAAATTCTTAAAGGACTTGGCAAGTCGATTGACCATGTCATCAACATTCAAGTCGATAAAGATGCATTGATGGAACGTCTGACAGGACGCAGAATCTGCAAAAACTGCGGTGCAACTTATCATTTAGTCTTTAATCCGCCTGCAAAAGAAAATGTATGCGACAAGTGTGGAGGAGAGCTTTATCAGCGTGAAGACGATAATGAAGCTACCGTATCCACGCGGTTAGAGGTCAACATGAAGCAAACTCAGCCTTTACTCGATTTCTACGAGGATAAAGGATATCTCGTAAACATTGACGGGCAGAAGCACATCAATGAAGTTTACGCTGATATAAAGGAGCTGCTCGGAGGCCAGGACAAATGATTATTTGTAAAACTCCCCGAGAAATCGAAATCATGCGGGAAGCTGGACGGATTGTCGCTTTAACTCATCAGGAGCTAAAAAAGCACATTAAACCCGGCATCTCGACAAAAGAACTGGATCAAATTGCCGAACGTTTTATTACAAAGCAAGGTGCAATCCCATCTTTTAAAGGGTATAATGGTTTTCGCGGGAGCATTTGCGTTTCGGTCAATGAAGAACTCGTGCACGGTATTCCGGGAAAACGGGTCCTTCGCGACGGAGACATCATCAGCATCGATATCGGTGCGAAGCTGAACGGTTATCATGGTGACTCTGCATGGACTTATCCAGTGGGTACGATTAGCGATGATGATCAAAAGCTGCTGGATGTGACAGAGGAGTCTTTATATAGAGGCTTGAAGGAAGCAAAACCGGGAGAACGTTTGTCGAATATTTCCCACGCAATACAAACGTATGTCGAAAGCGAACAATTTTCAGTCGTCAGGGAATATGTAGGACACGGGGTAGGGCAGGATCTGCATGAGGATCCGCAAATTCCGCACTACGGTCCGCCGAACAAAGGCCCGCGTTTAAAGCCTGGCATGGTCTTGGCCATTGAGCCGATGGTCAATGCAGGCACACGCTATGTCAAAACATTGGCTGACAACTGGACGGTTGTAACTGTGGACGGGAAGAAGTGTGCTCATTTTGAACACACGATTGCCATTACGGATGCCGGTTTTGAGATACTGACAAAAGCCTAGGTGAAATGAGATGTATCGGAAAACACCTGAAATTGGACAGTTCGTACGCATGACAAGAGGCCGCGAAATGAACCAATACGCAGTTGTTATTGATATAGTCGATCATCATCATGTGCTGGTAGCAGACGGAGAAAAGCGTAAATTTCATTCTCCTAAGAAAAAGAATATCAATCATTTAACCTTTTATGATTGCGTATCTCCGGAAGTTCAGAACAGTATAAACGAAACAGGGCGTGTGACAAACGGAAAATTGAGATTTTCTCTTTTGAAATTTGTCAGAGAGCAAGTTACTGATTTGAAGAAGGGAGAACACTTGAATGGCGAAAGACGATGTAATTGAAGTGGAAGGTACTGTAGTCGAAACGTTGCCAAACGCAATGTTCAAAGTTGAACTTGAGAATGGCCACACAGTTTTGGCTCATGTATCTGGTAAAATCCGCATGCACTTCATTCGCATTTTACCTGGAGACAAAGTTACGGTAGAATTATCTCCATATGACTTAACTCGTGGTAGAATTACGTACCGTTACAAATAAAGCACTCCGGAAATTGAAGGAGGTTGGAAACACATGAAAGTGAGACCATCAGTTAAACCGATCTGTGAAAAATGTAAGGTCATTCGCAGAAAAGGAAAAGTAATGGTGATCTGTGAAAATCCAAAGCATAAACAAAAACAAGGATAATTTTTAAGGAGGTGCGAGAGAGATGGCTCGTATTGCTGGTGTAGATATCCCACGTGATAAGCGTGTTGTTATTTCATTAACATACATCTTTGGAATCGGTCGTACAACGGCTCAGCAAATCTTAAAAGAAGCTGGAGTTTCTGAAGATACTCGCGTTCGTGATTTGACTGAAGAAGAACTTGGTAAAATCCGTGACGTGATCGACAAATTGAAAGTTGAAGGTGACCTTCGCCGTGAAGTGTCTCTAAACATCAAACGTCTGATCGAAATCGGAAGCTACCGCGGAATTCGTCATCGTCGCGGATTGCCTGTTCGCGGTCAAAATACTAAAAATAACGCGCGTACTCGTAAAGGTCCGCGTCGTACTGTAGCTAACAAGAAAAAATAAGCAAGGGAGGTAATTAAACAATGGCTGCTGCTCGTAAAACAAACACGCGTAAACGCCGCGTGAAAAAGAATATTGAATCTGGAATTGCTCATATCCGTTCAACTTTCAACAACACGATTGTTACTATCACAGATGTTCATGGCAATGCTCTTTCTTGGTCAAGTGCCGGATCTCTAGGATTTAAAGGTTCTAAAAAATCCACTCCATTCGCTGCACAAATGGCTGCTGAAACAGCTGCTAAAGGTTCTATCGAACATGGACTTAAAACTCTTGAAGTTACTGTAAAAGGACCAGGTTCCGGCCGTGAAGCTGCAATTCGTGCACTTCAAGCTGCTGGACTAGAAGTTACAGCGATCAGAGACGTAACGCCTGTTCCTCATAACGGATGCCGTCCGCCAAAACGTCGCCGCGTGTAATTTGTTTGTATAGATTTTGTGTCCCTGTCAATAATGGGTTATGATACAGTTAATTTATAAAACGAATGCACACTCGTTGCCTGAGCACATACGGGACTAAACAATGGGGAATTTCGGATAGAATCAGAGAAATTCTTTCCGGGGTTTCGACGTTTTGAAGGAGGGTTTTATGAAATGATCGAGATTGAAAAACCAAAAATCGAAACGGTTGAAATCAGCGACGATGCCAAGTATGGTAAATTTGTCGTAGAGCCACTTGAGCGTGGATATGGTACAACTTTGGGTAACTCCTTACGTCGTATCCTTTTATCCTCACTCCCTGGTGCCGCTGTAACATCGATCCAAATAGATGGTGTACTGCATGAATTCTCGACGATCGAAGGCGTTGTTGAAGATGTTACAACGATTATCTTAAACATTAAAAAACTTGCACTGAAAATCTACTCTGAAGAAGAGAAGACGCTTGAGATTGATGTTCAGGGTGAAGGAGTTGTAACAGCTGCTGATATTACCCACGACAGTGATGTTGAGATTTTGAATCCTGATCTTCACATTGCGACTCTTGGCCAAAATGCGAGTTTTCGAGTTCGCTTAACCGCTCAAAGAGGTCGCGGGTATACACCAGCTGACTCGAATAAAAGAGACGATCAGCCGATTGGCGTCATCCCGATTGATTCCATCTTTACACCTGTTTCTCGTGTATCTTATCAAGTTGAGAATACTCGTGTGGGTCAGATTACAAACTATGACAAACTTACGCTTGACGTATGGACAGATGGAAGCACTGGACCAAAAGAAGCAATTGCGCTTGGTTCAAAGATTTTGACTGAACACCTTAATATTTTTGTCGGTTTGACCGACGAAGCTCAGCATGCTGAAATTATGGTTGAAAAAGAAGAGGATCAAAAAGAAAAAGTTCTTGAAATGACTATTGAAGAGCTCGATCTTTCTGTCCGTTCTTACAACTGCTTGAAGCGTGCGGGAATCAATACAGTTCAAGAACTTGCGAACAAAACCGAAGAAGATATGATGAAAGTTCGCAACCTGGGTCGCAAGTCGCTTGAAGAAGTAAAAGCGAAACTTGAAGAACTTGGACTTGGCCTTCGTAAAGACGATTGACTAGTTTCCATGTGAACTAGGATTTTCGTGTGTTTTTTATTTCAGATAGAGTATTTCAATAAAGGAGGGGACACCACATGTCATACAGAAAACTAGGACGCACTAGTGCACAGCGTAAAGCAATGCTGCGTGATCTTACAACAGACTTGATCATCAACGAGAGAATTGAAACAACAGAAGCTCGCGCGAAAGAACTTCGCTCTGTTGTAGAAAAAATGATTACACTTGGCAAGCGCGGAGATTTACACGCACGCCGCCAAGCAGCTGCATACATCCGCAATGAGGTTGCAGATGCAGAGAAAAACCAAGATGCACTTCAAAAACTTTTCTCTGACGTAGCACCTCGTTATGAAGAGCGCCAAGGCGGATACACACGTATTATGAAGCTTGGTCCTCGCCGTGGTGACGGAGCACCAATGGCTATCATCGAATTGGTTTAATCACATATTTTGTGTGTCTAAAGAAGGGCGGGACAGTTTTTAACTGGATCTATGCCCTTTTTTTAGATACCGGGGAATTTTCTATGATAAAAGAATAGTCAGAAAAGCAGAGCTAGAGGAGAGGAGGCCGGACGGGCAAATGAATCAAGAGCGATTAATCGCTGCAGAGGATATCACGTTTCGCTACCAGAAGGATGCAGACAGGCCTGCACTTGATCACGTATCTTTCCATGTGTCGAAAGGAGAATGGCTTGCGATCGTCGGTCACAACGGCTCAGGGAAGTCGACGCTCGCCCGTGCTTTAAACGGACTGATCCTGCCTGACGAAGGATCGATTGAAGTCGGCGGTATCAAGCTGACAGAAGAGACGGTCTGGGATGTCCGAAAAAAAGTCGGCATGGTGTTTCAAAATCCGGATAACCAATTTGTCGGGACAACCGTCCGCGATGATGTGGCTTTTGGTTTAGAAAACAACGGAGTTCCAAGAGAGGACATGGTGGAAAGGGTGGATTGGGCCGTTCAACAGGTGAACATGCAAGAATTTCTCGATCAAGAGCCGCACCATCTCTCGGGAGGACAAAAGCAGCGTGTTGCGATTGCGGGAGTACTTGCCGCCCGGCCTGACATCATGATTCTCGATGAAGCGACTTCCATGCTCGACCCGATGGGGCGGGAAGAAGTGCTAGATACGGTCAGAAGGCTGAAAGAACAAGGAATGGTTACGGTCATTTCGATTACACATGACTTAAACGAAGCTGCTAAGGCCGACCGGATCATCGTCATGAACGGCGGAAGAAAATTTGCCGAAGGCCCTCCGCAGGAAGTCTTTCGTCTGAATCAAGACCTCATTAAAATCGGGCTTGATTTGCCTTTTTCTTTTCAGCTCAGCCAAATGCTGAAGGAAAGCGGTCTGGCTCTGAAAGGCGATCATCTGACACAAGAAGGATTGGTGAATGAGCTATGGACATTGAAATCAAAGATGTAGAGCACCGATACCAGATGAAAACGCCTTTTGAACGCCTGGCGATCTATGATGTCAACGTCGTGATTAAAGAGGGAAGCTATGTCGCTGTGATCGGTCATACAGGATCGGGAAAATCGACATTGCTTCAGCACCTGAACGGGCTTTTAAAACCGACAAAAGGACAGATACGCCTCGGCGAGGATGTTCTTGAAGCAGGCAAAAAGAATAAACACCTAAAAGCCTTGCGGAAAAAGGTCGGGATTGTCTTTCAGTTTCCCGAACATCAGCTGTTTGAAGAAACAATTTTAAAGGACATCGCATTCGGCCCGATCAACTTCGGCATGAGCCGGGAGAAGGCGGAAGAAAAAGCGAGGGAAATGCTGAAGCTTGTAGGTTTGGATGAGGAGCTGTCCGACCGGTCCCCGTTTGAACTAAGCGGCGGGCAAATGCGCCGCGTGGCCATTGCGGGAGTGCTGGCGATGGAGCCTGAAGTCCTCGTCCTCGATGAACCGACGGCAGGGCTTGACCCAAGAGGCCGCAAAGAGATCATGGACATGTTCTACCGCCTCCATAAGCAGAGGAAGCTGACGACGATTCTCGTCACCCACAGTATGGAAGATGCGGCAGCGTATGCAGATGAACTGATTGTGATGCATAAAGGCACGGTTAAAGCAAAAGGGACGCCGCGGGAGCTTTTTTCAAAGAAAGACGATATCGCCGCTTTAGGGCTTGATTTGCCGGAAACGATTAAATTCCAAAGACGCCTTGAAGAGACGCTGGGCATTACGTTCAAAGCGCCGATCTTGACGGTTGAAGAAGCAGCCTCCGAAATTAAAGCTCTTTTTCAGGAGGAAAGTGCTTTATGATGGACAATATCATTATCGGCAAATATGTACCCGGGACATCGATCATTCACCGGCTCGATCCGCGTACAAAGCTGTTAACCATTTTCCTTTTTGTCTTTATCGTTTTTTTCGCGAATAATACGGTAACATATGCATTGCTCGGCCTGTTTACGGTTGCCGCCGCAGCTTTGTCGGGCGTTCCGGTGCGATTCCTTTTAAAAGGAATGAAGCCGGTGTTCTGGATTGTGCTGTTTACGTTTCTGCTTCATATTTTTATGACAAGGGAAGGACCGGTTCTCGCCGATCTCGGCCTGTTTAAAATTTATGAACAGGGACTTGTTCAAGGGATTTTTATATCGCTGCGCTTTGTTTACCTCATCATGATCACAACGATTTTAACATTGACGACGACTCCAATCGAAGTGACCGATGGTTTGGAGCATTTGCTCGGTCCGTTTAAAAAACTGAAGCTTCCTGTTCATGAACTCGCTCTCATGATGTCCATCTCCCTCAGATTTATACCGACTCTGATCGAAGAGACGGATAAAATCATGAAAGCGCAAATGGCAAGAGGCGTCGATTTTACGAACGGCCCGCTTAAAGAGCGTGTCAAAGCGATCGTTCCTCTTCTTGTCCCGCTGTTTGTCAGTGCCTTTAAAAGAGCCGAAGAGCTTGCAACCGCGATGGAGGCACGAGGATACAGGGGAGGGGAAGGCCGTACAAAATACAGGCAGCTGACGTGGAAATGGAAGGATACTTCCGTGCTCCTCATTTTAGCTGTTCTTGGCGTTTTGCTAATTTTATTGCGGACTTAGGTGATAGACGATGAGAATGAAGTGCACGATTTCATATGACGGACACCTTTTTTACGGCTACCAAGTGCAGCCTGGGCAAAGAACGGTTCAGGATGAGCTTGAGAAAGCGCTGCAAACGCTCCATAAGGCGAAGGAGCGTATTCCTGTCGTTTCATCCGGGCGCACCGACAGCGGCGTTCACGCAGTCGGACAGACGATTCATTTTGACAGTCCGCTATCAATTCCTGAGGCGAAATGGCCGTATGCTTTGAATGCCCTGCTCCCTGATGATATATCGGTCCACAAGGCGGAAGCTGTCGATGATCAATTTCATGCGAGGTTTTCTGCGAAAAGAAAAGAATACCGGTATTTGATTTACAGGGGCAGACATCCGGACGTTTTTAAGCGCTACTATGCATACCATGTTCCGTATGACCTTGATATGGAGAAAGTCAAAGAAGCCTCCCGCTATCTAGTCGGAACCCATGACTTCACAAGCTTTTGTGCGACCAAAACCGAAGTAAAGGACAAAGTCAGAACGGTCCATGAACTGGAATGGTCTGACACAGGGGACGGACTGCAGATGAGAATTGTGGGAAGCGGATTTTTGTATAACATGGTTAGAATCATCGTCGGCACGCTTCTTGATGTAGGAACCGGCAAATTTTCCCCTGGTGACATTGAAAAGATGATTCTTGCCAGAAGCCGCGATGCCGCAGGGCGTACTGCACCGGCGCACGGCTTGTATTTATGGCGTGTTATCTATGACAACTAAACCAGGTGTAACATTTTCTTGACAGAGAGTACAGAAAGTTATAAGATATCATATGGTATGTATTTCAACCCCACGATAAGCCCCGGAAACTTATTGTGTTTTGAAATAGAACGTAATTGAAGTTTATTGAAAATGGCAGATCATTTAGGAGGGAAATTTAATGCGTACAACACCTATGGCTAACGCAAGTAATATTGAACGCAAGTGGTTAGTTGTTGATGCTGCTGGCAAGACGCTAGGACGTCTTTCTACAGAAGTTGCATCTATCCTTCGCGGAAAACATAAACCAACTTACACACCACACGTTGACACTGGAGATCATGTGATCATCATCAACGCTGAAAAAATCGAGTTAACTGGTAAAAAGTTAACAGACAAAATCTACTACCGTCACACTCAACATCCAGGCGGTTTAAAATCAAGAACTGCTCTTGAAATGCGTACAAACTACCCTGAGAAAATGCTTGAACTTGCGATCAAAGGCATGCTTCCAAAAGGTTCTCTAGGTCGTCAAATGTTCAAAAAATTGAACGTATACCGTGGTTCTGAGCATCCACACGAAGCACAAAAACCTGAAGTTTACGAACTTCGCGGTTAATTAAAAAGGAGGTTACCAATTTGGCACAGGTTCAATATTACGGTACTGGCCGTCGTAAAAGCTCTGTAGCGCGTGTGCGTTTAGTTCCAGGAGAAGGCCGTATCATCGTTAATAATCGTGAAATCAGCGAACACATCCCATCTGCAGCTCTAATCGAGGATATCAAGCAACCATTAACTTTGACTGAAACAGCTGGCACTTATGATGTTTTAGTAAACGTACATGGAGGCGGCTTATCAGGTCAAGCAGGAGCAATCCGTCACGGTATCGCCCGCGCTTTGCTTGAAGCAGATCCGGAATACCGTTCAACTCTAAAACGTGCCGGTCTACTGACTCGTGACGCACGTATGAAAGAGCGTAAAAAATATGGACTTAAAGGCGCACGCCGTGCACCTCAGTTCTCAAAACGTTAATTTCTGGCGTTTCAAAAACTCTCAAACCATTTGGTTTGGGAGTTTTTTTGGTTATACTTTCCTTCCTACATATGAAGCGGATACTGGAGCAGAGCCCGATTCCCTCGCCCAGACGGAGATTTGGCCGATATGGTGGATCTCGTGTGCGATTAAATGCCTTAAAATATCGCCTTGCGTGTAGGTTTCAACTGACCAAGCCGCTTTAACCGGCAGATGTTCGAAGGCGCTGGAATAATTGAAAACCACACTTTCAATTTCGGAGCGGTGCACGTCCGAAAACTGGGCGATCTGCTGAATTGTCTGGTAATGAGAGTAATCAGGTTGAAGATCCGGTTTTTCTAAAATGGCGTAAATCCAGCTTACTTCCACATCTACAATGTGAAACAGATTTTCCATAATGCTTCCCATTCCGCCTGAACGCTTCTTGACCAGCTCCTCTTCTGGCTGGCTGAGGCACCACTTAAACCACGCATCCCGAACTTCCCAATTATATAGAAATAATCCTTTCACTCAGCTCACCTCTCCTAATATTTTCGGCTTCTTCCTCCGTTTCCCTTCCTTAGAAAAGCATGATTTCCGGCTCCCGACTGCACAATACAAGGTAAAAAGGAGGCGGTTCTATGGGGACGGTCGTATCTTTTAACAATGAAAGACAAAAGAAGCAAATCAATTTGGAGAAAAAGCTTCTGCGTGAGCTGTCTTTGGAAAAAATGCTGATTTCTGCGGAGGAATGCTTTGCTCCTCTTTTTTACTTTTTTTCTAAGCACACGGATATCTTGTATGACGGCTGCATCGATTTTGCCATTGAAGCATATCTGCTGGGAGCCGAGTACGGGAAGTTCGGCTATCACGGAGAACCCGTTCAACGAGCGATGGTCCGCTCAGAAAAAGAAGAAAAACAGCTTCTGCACGAGCTTTATGAATATGCTGTCAGCTGGTCTGAAGCTTTTAATATTCAAGCGGCTCATGAACCGCTTTATTATGCCTGCGAATACTTTATCCAAAGCTGGTGGAAAGAAGGCTTCAGCCAGCGGGAAAGACGCTTTAAGCTTCGACTCAGATAAAATGAAGTTTTATGTAAAAGTGCGGCCAAGCTGAATCATATTTCCTTTCCTTGTCCCATATCTTGTAGTAAGGACGAGCGGGAGGGAAAGGGATGAAGAAAAAAATAAAATGGCTCGGGTTTTTACTCGGCTTTGTCGTTTTATTATGTTTATTTCAATATCAATTCCACAATGATAATTCTTGGCGGTCATGGAATCTTCCGCTGAGCGGCAAAATCATTTATATTGATCCTGGACACGGGGGCGCGGATGGAGGAGCATCAAGCGGTGAACTCCTTGAAAAAGACGTGGCGCTTGAAGTATCCCTAAGAATCAGGGACTATCTTCAGGAGCAGGGCGCCTTGGTGATGCTGACACGGGAGGACGATCATGATCTCGCTCCTGAAGAAACGAAGGGGCTCAGCAGAAGGAAAGCGGAAGACTTGCGGAAGAGGGTCGACATGATCAACAATTCTGAAGCCGACCTTTACCTCAGCATCCATTTGAATGCGATTCCTTCTGCGCGATGGAGTGGTGCGCAAAGCTTCTTTTACGGGCAATATGAAGAGAACGAACGGGCCGCCAAGTTTATTCAGGATGAATTAAGACATAATCTTGAAAACACGACGCGGAAGGCAAAGCGGATACACGGAATTTATTTGATGCAAAATGTGAAAAAGCCGGGGGCCCTCGTCGAAATCGGGTTTTTGTCAAACCCGAAAGAGGCAAAACAGCTGGCCAAGCCCAAATATCAGGACAAAATCGCAGCATCCGTATATAAAGGCGTATTGCGCTACTTTACAGAAGACAGAGACCCTCCTGAATAAGAGGGTTTCTTTTTGTGTCAAAGACACTATAAGGAAAGATATGCTATACTTATTTTGTAAACGAATACAACAAAGGGTGAGATCAATGTTGCGAGAAGACGATGTAAAAAAAATAGTCGGCGATTTGGACGAGCCATTTCTTCACAAGCCGCTCAGAGAGCTGGATGCCGTCAAGGAAATTAAAATAAAACCCGAAAAACGGCACGTCAGCGTAAAGGTGGCGCTCGCAAAAACGGGATCTGCCGAACAAATGCAGCTTCAGCAGGAAATCGTCATACGGTTGAAGGAAGCCGGTGCAGAGACGGTCGGCCTGCGTTTTGAAGAGCTGCCTGAAGAAGTCGTGATGAGTTATCAAGAGTCTGCCCAAGGGCAGGATCAATCTCTGCTGAATAGTGAAAAACAGCCTGTATTTTTAGCGGTGGCAAGCGGTAAAGGCGGCGTCGGCAAATCGACGGTGTCGGTCAATTTGGCTGTGTCTCTGGCGCGAATCGGAAAAAAAGTCGGACTAATCGACGCCGATATTTACGGATTCAGCGTTCCGGATATGATGGGAATCACTGTACGGCCGACGATCGAAGGAGAAAAGGTCGTGCCGGTTGAAAGATTCGGTGTCAAAGTGATTTCGATGGGGTTTTTTGTTGAAGACAATGCCCCTGTCATTTGGAGAGGCCCCATGCTTGGAAAAATGCTGAATAACTTCTTCCATGAGGTTGAATGGGGAGATGTCGATTATATTATCTTAGACCTGCCGCCGGGAACAGGCGATGTAGCGCTTGATGTTCACTCAATGCTTCCAAGCTGCAAAGAGGTGATCGTTTCGACGCCGCATCCTACTGCTGCGTTTGTCGCTGCAAGAGCGGGCGCGATGGCCTTGAAGACCGATCATGAAATCGTGGGGATCGTTGAAAATATGGCTTATTACGAAAGCGTCAAAACAGGCGAAAAAGAATACGTATTCGGCAAAGGCGGAGGCGAGAAGCTCGCAGAAGAACTCGGCGTTCCAATTCTGGGAAAAATTCCGCTGAAGCAGCCGGATTGGGATGACAGCGAATTTGCGCCGTCCGTTTATGATGAAAGCCATCCGACCGGTGCCATTTATTTGGATATCGCTAAAAAAATCGACGAAAGCATTGGTGCAAAAGCTTAAAAAGCAGAAAAAGCTCCCTCCGCGGAAGAAGCTTTTGGTGAATGAAAAGCGGCTCAGCTTTGTTTTTCGCCGCCGCCTTTCATTTCCTCTTTCATGCTTTCAGAAGCAGCTTTTTTAAGTTCTTCTTCAAACTGCTTTCTGTAGAGAGGGCTTGTCAGGGTGTCGGATATTACTTCCTGCAGGTGGGTTCGGAATTCCTGGCTTCTGACAAGTTCACCGTATTTTTTGGCCATTTCAGGATCCTGCATGACCTGGATCAGCATTTTTTGGTACTCAGGATCTTTCATCAGTTTTTTCAGCACTTTTTCGTGTTCATTTTGAAGTGTTTTGGCAAAGCCTTCTGCGAATTTTGGATCTTCGAAGACTTTTTTCCAAAATTCAGTTCCTTTTTTGGAGGTCATTGTTTTTTCAACGGTTTCCTTGACAGTTTTTTCATCCATTACAAGTGTTTCATTTAATTTGTCATCATTTAATATTTCTTGAATCGCTTTTTTTCCGTCATCTGTCTTTAATATATCAACAACCATCTTTTTGGTTTGATCATAGTCCATCTCAGCTGCTTGGTCCGTGGGAGCACAAGCTGTTACAGATAGAAACAGAAAACAGCTTATCGATAGCATTGTGGTCTTGAACATGCTTAAGCTCCTTTCGAAAACTCGTCTTACCTTTAATATGAATGTCTTTTAAAAATTTATACATAACAAAATATCGCTGTATACAGCGGTTTACTTAGGGGTTGGGAAGTCTCAATGAAAAGCCGTAATCTCGTCCGATTTTTCTTTTCCGTATTGGGTGTCGGAGCTTTGACTACAAGTATTGTCGGTTTTGCCATAGAGTGGGGAAGATATAAGGAGCTGTTTCTTTCCTTCGAGGTATTGGAGATTCTTTCTGTTCTATTTTGGTTTATCGGGGTTGGCATGATCTTTAGCGTGATTGCTCAAATGGGGTTTGTGATTTTCTTAACGATTCACCGCTTTGCACTGGAAATTTTCAGATCACATTCATTGTGGAATTCGATTCAGCTGTTTTTAATTATATTTGTTGCGTTTGATTTGGTTTACTTGCGTTTTCTATTTTTTGAAAAAGAGGGAGGCTCCATCATTCCATATATTTGGCTGCCGCTCTTTATTTTGGCGGTAGGCATTGCGGCCGCTTATGCAAAGCAAAAACAGTCCTCTAAAAAAACGTTCGTTTCCGCGTTATTTCTTATGTTTGTTTTTACTGTGATGGAGTGGTTCCCGGCATTAAGGGTCAATGAAGAGGACTGGCTCTATTTAATGCTGCTTCCTTTACTAGCATGCAACGCTTTTCAGCTTTTAATGCTGCCAAAGTTTCAGGCGCGCACTTAGACCGGTTGCTATTTTACTTCTGAAGATTTTGCATCCGTATTTGCGATTAATTCGCTGACGGTTACGTTTTTGAGTCCCTTGCCTCTGAGGTGGTGCACGATCTCAGGCAGGGCTTCTTTTGTTTGTTTGGCCGAATCTGAAGCGTGAAAGAGCACGATATCACCAGCGTTCACCGTTTCATTTACGTTTTGGACAATCTTTTGAACCCCCGGGTTCGTCCAGTCATCCGAGTTAATACTGTAGTGAACAACGGTGTAGCCGTACTGTTTAGCGACATCGAGTACGTCTTTATTAAACTGGCCGGTCGGCGGCCTTAAAAGCGTGAGGTCGTCAAGCCCGAGTTTTTGAAAGGAGTTTTGTGCTTTTGTTAAGTCTTTTTTGATCTCGCTTTTCTTCATTTGCGAATAGTTTTTATAAGCATAGCCCATGCTCCCGATCTGATGACCGTCTTTACGGATTCTTTCCACGACATCCGGATGGCGTTCCGCCCATGAAGCTGAAAGAAAAAAGGTCGCATCTTTAATACCGTTTGCTTTTAATGTATCTAAAATAGGTATGGCCTTTTGATCTCCCCAGCTGATATTAAAAGTAAGGGCCACTTCATTTGTATTTGAATCTCCTCTATATACCGCTTTTGCTCCGCCTTCTGTAGAAAACACAGGAAGAGGGAGCAGGTTTTGTACATAAAAAAAACTTGCTGTCGCAAAAGCGGCTATCATAATAATGATTAACTGCTTAATCCGTTTGATATGCCACACATAAAAATGGTTCACAGAAAAACTCCTCCTTGTCCATGCTGCTTTGTTTTCATCCTATGCTTGTTTAAAATAGAACATAACAATAATTCATCTTAAGAAAAAAATTAAAAAGAGGGTTGACCGGATTTGAATAAACATGTTATATTATTATTCGTCGCTGATAAACAGCCGACATAAAAAGCTCCAAAAAATAATTTTGAGAAAAGTTATTGACAAATATGTGAGCTTGATGTTATATTATTAAAGCCGCTGAACGAAGCGGAAATGATCTTTGAAAACTAAACAAGACAAACGTACCTGTTAATTCATTAAATAAATCGCACATGTGAGTGTGCGTAGTCATTATCAAACTTCATGGAGAGTTTGATCCTGGCTCAGGACGAACGCTGGCGGCGTGCCTAATACATGCAAGTCGAGCGGACCGACGGGAGCTTGCTCCCTTAGGTCAGCGGCGGACGGGTGAGTAACACGTGGGTAACCTGCCTGTAAGACTGGGATAACTCCGGGAAACCGGGGCTAATACCGGATGCTTGATTGAACCGCATGGTTCAATTATAAAAGGTGGCTTTTAGCTACCACTTACAGATGGACCCGCGGCGCATTAGCTAGTTGGTGAGGTAACGGCTCACCAAGGCAACGATGCGTAGCCGACCTGAGAGGGTGATCGGCCACACTGGGACTGAGACACGGCCCAGACTCCTACGGGAGGCAGCAGTAGGGAATCTTCCGCAATGGACGAAAGTCTGACGGAGCAACGCCGCGTGAGTGATGAAGGTTTTCGGATCGTAAAACTCTGTTGTTAGGGAAGAACAAGTACCGTTCGAATAGGGCGGTACCTTGACGGTACCTAACCAGAAAGCCACGGCTAACTACGTGCCAGCAGCCGCGGTAATACGTAGGTGGCAAGCGTTGTCCGGAATTATTGGGCGTAAAGCGCGCGCAGGCGGTTTCTTAAGTCTGATGTGAAAGCCCCCGGCTCAACCGGGGAGGGTCATTGGAAACTGGGGAACTTGAGTGCAGAAGAGGAGAGTGGAATTCCACGTGTAGCGGTGAAATGCGTAGAGATGTGGAGGAACACCAGTGGCGAAGGCGACTCTCTGGTCTGTAACTGACGCTGAGGCGCGAAAGCGTGGGGAGCGAACAGGATTAGATACCCTGGTAGTCCACGCCGTAAACGATGAGTGCTAAGTGTTAGAGGGTTTCCGCCCTTTAGTGCTGCAGCAAACGCATTAAGCACTCCGCCTGGGGAGTACGGTCGCAAGACTGAAACTCAAAGGAATTGACGGGGGCCCGCACAAGCGGTGGAGCATGTGGTTTAATTCGAAGCAACGCGAAGAACCTTACCAGGTCTTGACATCCTCTGACAACCCTAGAGATAGGGCTTCCCCTTCGGGGGCAGAGTGACAGGTGGTGCATGGTTGTCGTCAGCTCGTGTCGTGAGATGTTGGGTTAAGTCCCGCAACGAGCGCAACCCTTGATCTTAGTTGCCAGCATTCAGTTGGGCACTCTAAGGTGACTGCCGGTGACAAACCGGAGGAAGGTGGGGATGACGTCAAATCATCATGCCCCTTATGACCTGGGCTACACACGTGCTACAATGGGCAGAACAAAGGGCAGCGAAGCCGCGAGGCTAAGCCAATCCCACAAATCTGTTCTCAGTTCGGATCGCAGTCTGCAACTCGACTGCGTGAAGCTGGAATCGCTAGTAATCGCGGATCAGCATGCCGCGGTGAATACGTTCCCGGGCCTTGTACACACCGCCCGTCACACCACGAGAGTTTGTAACACCCGAAGTCGGTGAGGTAACCTTTTGGAGCCAGCCGCCGAAGGTGGGACAGATGATTGGGGTGAAGTCGTAACAAGGTAGCCGTATCGGAAGGTGCGGCTGGATCACCTCCTTTCTAAGGATATTATACGGAATATAAGACCTTGCGGTCTTATAGACAGGTGCGTTTAGATCTTGTTTAGTTTTGAAGGATCATTCCTTCAAAGCGTGTTCTTTGAAAACTAGATAACGAAAGTAGACATTCACATTCAATTGTAATGCAAGATATCACATAGTGATTCTTTTTAACGGTTAAGTTAGAAAGGGCGCACGGTGGATGCCTTGGCACTAGGAGCCGATGAAGGACGGGACGAACACCGATATGCTTCGGGGAGCTGTAAGCAAGCTTTGATCCGGAGATTTCCGAATGGGGAAACCCACTGCTCGTAATGGAGCAGTATCCATATCTGAATTCATAGGATATGAGAAGGCAGACCCGGGGAACTGAAACATCTAAGTACCCGGAGGAAGAGAAAGCAAATGCGATTCCCTGAGTAGCGGCGAGCGAAACGGGATTAGCCCAAACCAAGAGGCTTGCCTCTTGGGGTTGTAGGACACTCTGTACGGAGTTACAAAAGAACGAGGTAGATGAAGAGGTCTGGAAAGGCCCGCCATAGGAGGTAACAGCCCTGTAGTCAAAACTTCGTTCTCTCCTGAGTGGATCCTGAGTACGGCGGAACACGTGAAATTCCGTCGGAATCCGGGAGGACCATCTCCCAAGGCTAAATACTCCCTAGTGACCGATAGTGAACCAGTACCGTGAGGGAAAGGTGAAAAGCACCCCGGAAGGGGAGTGAAAGAGATCCTGAAACCGTGTGCCTACAAGTAGTCAGAGCCCGTTAACGGGTGATGGCGTGCCTTTTGTAGAATGAACCGGCGAGTTACGATCCCGTGCAAGGTTAAGTTTGAAAAGACGGAGCCGCAGCGAAAGCGAGTCTGAATAGGGCGCATGAGTACGTGGTCGTAGACCCGAAACCAGGTGATCTACCCATGTCCAGGGTGAAGTTCAGGTAACACTGAATGGAGGCCCGAACCCACGCACGTTGAAAAGTGCGGGGATGAGGTGTGGGTAGGGGTGAAATGCCAATCGAACCTGGAGATAGCTGGTTCTCTCCGAAATAGCTTTAGGGCTAGCCTCAAGGTAAGAGTCTTGGAGGTAGAGCACTGATTGGACTAGGGGCCCCTACCGGGTTACCGAATTCAGTCAAACTCCGAATGCCAAAGACTTATCCTTGGGAGTCAGACTGCGAGTGATAAGATCCGTAGTCGAAAGGGAAACAGCCCAGACCGCCAGCTAAGGTCCCAAAGTATACGTTAAGTGGAAAAGGATGTGGAGTTGCTTAGACAACCAGGATGTTGGCTTAGAAGCAGCCACCATTTAAAGAGTGCGTAATAGCTCACTGGTCGAGTGACTCTGCGCCGAAAATGTACCGGGGCTAAACGTATCACCGAAGCTGCGGACTGTTCTTACGAACAGTGGTAGGAGAGCGTTCTAAGGGCTGTGAAGCGAGACCGGAAGGACTCGTGGAGCGCTTAGAAGTGAGAATGCCGGTATGAGTAGCGAAAGAGGGGTGAGAATCCCCTCCACCGAATGCCTAAGGTTTCCTGAGGAAGGCTCGTCCGCTCAGGGTTAGTCGGGACCTAAGCCGAGGCCGAAAGGCGTAGGCGATGGATAACAGGTTGATATTCCTGTACCACCTCCTCACCATTTGAGCAATGGGGGGACGCAGGAGGATAGGGTAAGCGCGGTATTGGATATCCGCGTCCAAGCAGTTAGGCTGGGAAATAGGCAAATCCGTTTCCCGTAAGGCTGAGCTGTGATGGCGAGCGAAATATAGTAGCGAAGTTCCTGATTCCACACTGCCAAGAAAAGCCTCTAGCGAGGTGAGAGGTGCCCGTACCGCAAACCGACACAGGTAGGCGAGGAGAGAATCCTAAGGTGATCGAGAGAACTCTCGTTAAGGAACTCGGCAAAATGACCCCGTAACTTCGGGAGAAGGGGTGCTCTGTTAGGGTGCAAGCCCGAGAGAGCCGCAGTGAATAGGCCCAGGCGACTGTTTAGCAAAAACACAGGTCTCTGCGAAGCCGTAAGGCGAAGTATAGGGGCTGACGCCTGCCCGGTGCTGGAAGGTTAAGAGGAGCGCTTAGCGTATGCGAAGGTGCGAATTGAAGCCCCAGTAAACGGCGGCCGTAACTATAACGGTCCTAAGGTAGCGAAATTCCTTGTCGGGTAAGTTCCGACCCGCACGAAAGGCGCAACGATCTGGGCACTGTCTCAACGAGAGACTCGGTGAAATTATAGTACCTGTGAAGATGCAGGTTACCCGCGACAGGACGGAAAGACCCCGTGGAGCTTTACTGCAGCCTGATATTGAATGTTGGTACAGCTTGTACAGGATAGGTAGGAGCCTTGGAAACCGGAGCGCCAGCTTCGGTGGAGGCATCGGTGGGATACTACCCTGGCTGTATTGACCTTCTAACCCGCTGCCCTTATCGGGCAGGGAGACAGTGTCAGGTGGGCAGTTTGACTGGGGCGGTCGCCTCCTAAAAGGTAACGGAGGCGCCCAAAGGTTCCCTCAGAATGGTTGGAAATCATTCGCAGAGTGTAAAGGCACAAGGGAGCTTGACTGCGAGACCTACAAGTCGAGCAGGGACGAAAGTCGGGCTTAGTGATCCGGTGGTTCCGCATGGAAGGGCCATCGCTCAACGGATAAAAGCTACCCCGGGGATAACAGGCTTATCTCCCCCAAGAGTCCACATCGACGGGGAGGTTTGGCACCTCGATGTCGGCTCATCGCATCCTGGGGCTGTAGTCGGTCCCAAGGGTTGGGCTGTTCGCCCATTAAAGCGGTACGCGAGCTGGGTTCAGAACGTCGTGAGACAGTTCGGTCCCTATCCGTCGCGGGCGCAGGAAATTTGAGAGGAGCTGTCCTTAGTACGAGAGGACCGGGATGGACGCACCGCTGGTGTACCAGTTGTTCTGCCAAGGGCATCGCTGGGTAGCTATGTGCGGACGGGATAAGTGCTGAAAGCATCTAAGCATGAAGCCCCCCTCAAGATGAGATTTCCCATTCCGCAAGGAAGTAAGATCCCTGAAAGATGATCAGGTTGATAGGTCTGAGGTGGAAGTGTGGCGACACATGGAGCTGACAGATACTAATCGATCGAGGACTTAACCTAAATATTTGTGAATTGTCTGACCGTTATCTAGTTTTGAGAGAACACCTCTCAGAAAGCCAAAGGCAAGGAAACTCGGCTAAAGGCCCTCACATCCTGTGAGGAACGCCCAGTACCTTCGTCCTGAAGGCATCAGTTTGGTGGCGATAGCGAAGAGGTCACACCCGTTCCCATGCCGAACACGGAAGTTAAGCTCTTCAGCGCCGATGGTAGTTGGGGGCTTCCCCCTGTGAGAGTAGGACGCCGCCAAGCTGTTTATATATCTTTACCCTGCATGAATTGAAGCTATCTTATTCCGCAGTAGCTCAGTGGTAGAGCTATCGGCTGTTAACCGATCGGTCGCAGGTTCGAATCCTGCCTGCGGAGCCAATGCTTCCATAGCTCAGCAGGTAGAGCACTTCCATGGTAAGGAAGAGGTCAGCGGTTCGAGCCCGCTTGGAAGCTTAAGTGAATACGTTGATATGACAAGGTTTCTCCTATTGTGGGGAAAGCTTTTTTTGTTTTTGCGATATTTTGCTTCCGACTTATTGAATGTATAAAAGCAGGCTAAATGCCTGCTTTTACTTTTATCCCCATAAAACGTTCAGTGTGACTTCTAAGACAAGAAGAAACAACATATAACTTGCATACTTTAACGTATCAGGTTCATGCTGTTTTGAGTCTTTAAAAGTCCATATAAATAATGCTGCAACGCCTATAATGGTCACGATTTTGCTAAGCGTTAATAAAGACATGACAACCTTCCTTTATATTGAAAACTCATTTATCATCTATCTTCTATATTTATAATTAAAATCCCTTTTAGCTGTAAAAACACTCTTTTCCATTAAAACAAGCTCTCTGTCATCTGAGACAGAGAGCTTGTTTAAGCATATTTAAAATCCATTTAAAATAGAGAAGATCCGATTATTCACACTGCCAAAAGACTTAATGTTGTTTTGGATGTTGGAAAATAGGATGACGTATCTGCTCCCTGTCAGACTGAAGCTGTTTAATATGTTGTAGCCGGGCATGACACCGTGACTTGAATAGCTTCCAGGAGACACATAAAAGCCCATGCCGTATGTTGCTTTGTTCGGTGTAAACATTTTTGTAAAACTGTCATTGGAAATGATTTTTCTTTCGTAAAGTGCTTTATCAAACAAATACATGTCATAAGCGGTCATATAAATATCACCGGCTCCGTAAAGCTGTGATAGATCCGGCATGTCAGGCGTAAAAAGCTTTTTTTGCAGGTTTAATTTATACCCTGTCGATGGATTTGACTCTTTAGCAAATGTTTTATAAAAGCCTGCGTGCTCCATACCGGCAGGATTAAAAATATGCTTTTTGATGTATTGGTCGACTGGTTCACCGCTTACCATGGAAACAATGTATGCGAGAACAGAGTAATTGGAGTCTCTATAATCCCATTTTCCAGTTGGGTATTTTACGCCCCGTTTTTCGATATCTTTAATTAAATCTTCCGGCGAAATATATCCGCGGCCTTCTTTGTGACCCCTAATTCCGGATGTGTGCGTCAAGAAATGATAAAGGGTGATCTTTGAGCCGTTTGGAAAATCAGGAAGATACTTAGAAACAGGGTCATTTACAGATAGTAATCCTTTTTCCTCAAGCTGTAGAATTGCCGTTGCAATAATCGCTTTTTGTGATGACCCTATATAAAAGACGGTATCCGGTGTATTGGGGACCATTTCTTCGCGGTTTGCATATAAATACCCTTTGCTTGTCACCACTTTTCCATCTTCTACGATCAATGCTGTGCCGCTGAATCCAATGCTTTTTAAATATTGATCCAATTGAGCATTATCATTTTTTGTAACGATAGGGCTCTTTTTTGTTTCATTTTGATTTGTCTTCTTCTTTGCTTCAGGTTGTGCCTTTTTTTCAGTTGCCTGCAATTGGTTTTCCTGGTGATCTCGCATACCGCTTGGAAGTGCAAGATAAATTAATCCACAAACAAGCAGAAAGGAAAATATGATGAGCCTCCTTTTTGTTTTCTGCTTTTTTCTTTTCTTTATTCGCGTTCTGTATGTTCTTGCCATGTCGGGTACTCCTTCTTTTATATGTGACGTATTTACTGACGCAATAACCCCTTAAAAAGTTTCTTCAAAATGCTAATATTTTCATACATGAACTCGAATAATGCCAAAATTTACATTTTGTTTATACTTGATATAGAACAAACGTTCTCATAAAATAAAGATGTGAGGTGAGACGATGAAAAAGCTGTTGTATCGTTCCATGGAAGACGGTTTTCCGGTAGAAATCATTTACATGAAAAAAAGCGGTTTTTCTAAGCGGGCGATTCTTGTAAAAGAAATAAAAAACGGTTATGTGAAAGCATTTTGCTTTCAAAAACAACAGATTAGAATGTTTAAGATGGAGTCCATTTTGTCCGTGTTCCCATATAAAAAAAGAAATTCAGCCCATTATGCTTAAAAGCTGTTCCTCCATCTTGTTGTTTCTTTCTGTATTCCCTTCCTGTTTTGATATTCCATCTTTTGTTATAATGAATGTAAATTCGATTTAAAGAGAGCGGGCGTTTTACATCTATGCTTCAGACGATCAATAAAACACTTGGTAAGATTATGCCTTTACTGACGCCTTTAAGTGTTGTCAGCGGAGTGCTGCTTGCGGATTACTTAAATGGGCTGGCGGGTCTTGTGCCGTGGATTTTTGCGTTCATGACGTTTGCCGGCAGCCTTGGGGCAAATTTTCAGTCGCTGAAAACAGCGATGGTTCATCCCTTGCCGATGCTTCTCGCTTTATTTGTTTTGCACATATTTATGCCTGTTTTGGCATGGAGCACGGGGCATCTCGTGTTTAGCGGGGATTCATTGACGATTACAGGGCTTACCCTTGGTGTTGTCATTCCGACGGGTATTACGAGTATGATTTGGGCTGCCATGTATAAAGGAAACATCGGCTTAACCCTATCGATTATTTTAGTGGACACCATTCTTTCGCCTTTTATTGTTCCGTTCAGTCTTTCCATTTTGGCCGGTGCGCATGTTGAAATGGACGTTATCGGTATGATGAAAGGTTTAGTCGGAATGATTGTGATTCCTTCTTTATTAGGAATGCTCGTCAATCAATTTTCAATACCGGAGCGGACAGCGCGTTTAAGCGCGAATTGTGCTCCATTTTCGAAAATCGGGTTAGCCGCCGTGGTGGCGATTAACAGCTCAGTGGTTGCTCCTTACCTGAAAAACGTCGATTTAAAGTTTTTAACGATAGCCGTTACGGTTTTTTTGGTGGCATTTACAGGCTACCTGACAGCTTGGCTGATAGGCCGGCTGATGAAGCGGCCCCAGGAGGAAATCGTAGCTTTAATTTTTACTGGCGGAATGCGGAATATTAGCGCGGGAGCTGTGTTGGCCACCGGATTTTTTCCGCCGCAAGTGGCGGTACCCGTTGTCATCGGCATGCTGTTCCAACAAGTCCTGGCCGCGCTATTTGGGCATTTGATTGCAAGAAGCGAGCTTAAAAAAGCGTATCATTTGGACAAAAAGACGAGTCTGCCCTCATAGTTGGCAGACTCAAACCTTACAGGAGTGAAAAACAATGAAAACCAATAAAGTAAGTGTGATGATCTGGACTTTAATCTCCGCATTTTTGTTTTGTTCTATGATAGTCACAGCTTCACTTTCTCCGCTCGCTCATTCAGGGCCTCATGCTAATGAGTTTGGCACTTTGGGGATGTGGGCCGCAATCGGAACCGTTTTGCTCTTTTATATGCTGCCCCTCGCTGTTTATATGGCAGGGTTTGATGCAATGAAATTTGTGATGGCTGTTCTTTGCGGAATCGGATTACTCATCGCGCTGACCATGATTCCAGTGGTTATGTTGATTGGCGCTTTTGGCGGATATGCTTTTGCATTATTGGGCGTCGCAGGCCTTTGCATTTTGTTAGCGATCGTGAATGTGATTTGGTTAGTCGTCGCCTTTCGCCGGCCGTCGGCAAGTGCCTCTTTCTGATATTCAAAAACCGCTTTCCCGCGTTCTGTTCAAGTTCGCCAAGTTCCTTTTGCGATCAGGTGGACGTTTCCCCCGACGTAAATCTCTGTGCTGTTTTCCGTTGTTTGCGCTTCAATATAAAGCAGGGAAGGACGGTTTATTTCAAACCCTTGTTCAGCCCTTATGCTGAGTTCATTTTGATTAAAATAACCGTGATGCAGTAAATATCCTGCGAGATCCCCGATTGCGCTTCCTGTTGCCGGATCTTCGGGAACGCTGAGACAGTCGCAAAATACTCGTGCATTGATGTGGTTTTGTTCATGATATGTTTCGGTGGAAAAAACGAGCAGACTGGCTTCTGTTTCTTTTATAAAAGCTTCAAACCGATCCTTGTTGATTTTGCATTTTTTAACTGCATTTAGCGAATTTAACGGTACGATAACTGCCGGAAGGCCTGTAGAAACCTCTTGTATCGGGAAATTCGAATCCATATCATATGTGTCGATTCCTAGTACCTCTGCCATCATTTCTTTATCAAAAGTTTGATTAAACACGGGCGGATTTTGCTTCATCCAAATGATCTGATCATCACCTTTGTCAAACGTCACTGGTATTGCGCCTGCTGTTACATTTAAAATGACATTTGAAGATGGTTCAGTTTCGATTTCATTTTTAATGATAAACGCTGTGCCCAGCGTCGGATGTCCTGCAAACGGAATTTCTTTTTCCGGGGTGAAAATTCGGACATCGTACCCGCCGTTTCCCTGTTTCCCTAGTATAAATGTTGTCTCGGAAAAATTGATTTCCCTGGCTATTTTTTGCATTTCATCACTTGATAGGTTTTTTTCTGTTTTAAAAACAGCGAGCTGATTTCCTGTATATTTTGTTTCTGCAAACACATCCACAAGATAAAATTCCATCTGATGTCTCTCCCCTTTAAAATGACCTTCCCGCCCTAAAGGCAGTTTTACATATCTTACATGAGATGAGAATCATTGAACAGTCCAAAATAAAGAAGAGCGGCTCCCGCTCTTCCTAATAAAGCAAATACTTCTTTCTGATATTCATAAACCGTTTTTGCTCTGCTTCGTATTTTTTGACGATTTCATCAATTGAAGCACTTTGCTCAATCATTGTTTTCACCCATCCGTTCCCGATCAGACGGTTGAAATTGCCTGAAGGGAGGAACTCAAAGTCGTCCGGGTAGAGGTCATGGACGGTTTTGATGATCGCGATACCGGTATTTACAGGCTTAAAAGCGGATCGGTTTGTCACGTAAAGCTCGACCCCGTGGCACAGTTTATTTTGATGCTTTGAAAATGTCGGAGTGAACGAGGCGGCTCTGAATCGGACGCCAGGCAGCTTTAGACCGTTTAATTTTTCGGCGAGCTCCGTACTTTTCATGTAGGGCGCACCAATTAATTCAAATGGCTTTGTCGTGCCCCTTCCTTCTGACATGTTGGTTCCTTCAATTAAACCTGTGCCCGGGTAGACGATGCTCGTATCCGGCGTCGGCATGTTCGGGGAAGGCAGGACGAAAGGAAGACCAGTATCTTCAAAGAACATCTGCCGCTTCCAGCCTTTCATTTTGATGACGGTTAAATCGGCGCCGATGTTAAATTCATCATTAAACAGCTTTGCCAGTTCTCCTGCCGTCATTCCGTGCTTTAAAGGGATCGGATACATTCCGACGAATGAAGAATAATCCGAATCAAGGACAGGTCCTTCCACTTTTAAGCCGCTTTGCGGGTTAGGGCGGTCAAGAACGATAAATGGAATACCGTTTTCTTTTGCCGCTTCCATCGCATATGCCATTGTGTAAATGTAAGTGTAAAACCGTGTTCCGACATCCTGGATGTCAAATAGCAGGACGTCAACGTTTTTCAACATCTCTGGTGTCGGTTTTCTTGTATCTCCGTAGAGGCTGTAGACAGGGAGACCGGTTTTTTCATCAATATAAGAGTCAACCTTATCGCCAGCTTGAGCGTCTCCCCTTACACCGTGCTCTGGACCATAGAGGGCGGTCAGCTCAATACCGGGGGCTTGGTGAAGCAAATCGATGCTGCTTGTTAACGTCGAATTGACACCGGTTGGATTGGTGATGAGACCGACCCTTTTTCCTTTTAACATGCTTTTCTTGTTCATGAGCACTTCAATACCCGGTGAGACCTTTGCTTTCTTTTCTTTGTCCGGAAAGGCAGCTGCTGCGGTTAATGTACTGAAGACAAACATTCCCGCAAGCAGCCAGATCGCTTTTTTTCTCATCATGACCCTCCTTTGTGAAGCGGCTTGCCGTTTTTAATATTCAATCCGTAGCCGTAAGGGTAAAGGATTTCTCCGGGGCGTGTGACTGAAGGAATGTCTACGGGCAATGTTCCTTTAGGCTTTGCCTTTCCGAAGATAACTTCTACTCCGGCCGGGATATTCGGCTGCCTGAAGCGCCCGTTTGCATAGCCTTTAAAGCCGTATACTGCAATCACGGCTTTAGCTTCTTCGAAATTTGCCGTGTCATAAGGGTTTCGCAGGCTCATTAAGACAAATTTTTTCCCGTTGGCCTGTGCGTATTTCATGGCGGCACGCGGAAAAGCAGTTGCCCACTTGCTTGAGTCTTGAATGCTGTCATCAATGACACCGTCGTTCACAACCGGATCGTTTTTGACTACGTAAGATCCTGTGATGACATAATCAGCCTCGTCAATTTTCTTTTGAATCTCTTCATCAAACGATTTTTCTGCAAATCGGGATTCGACCACCTTGATGTTTTTCTTTATTTTGCTGATGGTCTTTGCGATTGCTGCTGTTTGCTCTTCATATGGGGCCAGAATGAGGACGGTGTCCCCTTTTTTCGGCTTGAATGGCAAAGTGCTTTTGTCGTTTTTAAGGATGGTGACGCTTTCTCTCGCCATTTTCCTTTCGGATTTCACGTGTTTGTTGCTGCCGACCGTTTTCAAGGCGTATTTGATTTTTTTCTGAAGCGGTTCGGAACCGGTGTGATCGATGATGCCCCGGTTTATTTTTAATCGAAGGATTCGCTCCACCGACTGATCGATTTGTTCGATGGGGATCTCCCCTTTTTTAACGGCCGTCAGAAGAGCTTCGAATACACGCGCCAGGTTTTTTTCGGTCTCAAGTGATGTGACTTGCGCGGGCATGAGGGCGATGTCGACTCCTGCTTTGACAGCCATGACGACGGCTTCCTCCTGTCCGAAATTATCAGAAACGGCTTTCATATTTAAAGCGTCTGTTACAACAACGCCCTTAAAGCCGAGGTCTTTGCGGAGAAGGTCTGTCATGACTTTTTTGGAAAGCGTTGCAGGCACCATGATGTCCTCGCCGTCTTTTTTGCTTTTATAGGTTGTATCGTCAAAGGCGGGGAACTGGACATGCGCTGTCATGATCATGTCAATCCCTGCAGCGATCGCTTTTTGAAATGGCGCAAGTTCAACGCTTCTCAGCCTTTTTTCATCATGCGGAACAAGCGGCAACCCGTAATGACTGTCAACCGCTGTATCGCCATGTCCGGGAAAATGCTTTGCTGTGGCGATCATTGGCTCGTCCTGAAGGCCCTTCATCATCTGGATGCCGAGCTTTGAAGTCAGCTCAGGCTTGGAACTGAAAGAACGGACGCCGATGACAGGGTTGTCTGGATTGTTGTTGACATCAAGAACAGGACTGAAATTCACGTTGATGCCCAGTGATACTAATTCTTTTCCGATGATTTTTCCTGATCTGAAGGCATTTTTGCTGCTACTTGATGCACCGACTGCCATATTGCCGGGCAGGTTTGTGCCTGATTCGAGTCTGGTGACAATCCCGCCTTCCTGATCGATCGTAATAAAGAGCGGAATGTCAGGACTCGCTTTTTGCAGGCCGTCCGTTAACCGTACGGTCTGCTCTGTGCCTGTGACATTTTCAGCAAAAAGAATGACGCCGCCGAGCCGGTATTTTTGAATGATTCCCGCGACTTCGTCATTCATTTCTGTTAATCCTTTGGCGCTCGATTCCCCTTTTTTCTTCCAGTTTCTAAAGTCAGGCATCAGCATTTGCCCGATTTTCTCTTCAAGCGACATGCTGCTGACCATTTGTTTGATGTTTTGTTCCGGACGCTGTTTTGCTTCTGCTTCGCGAGCGGCCGGCTGCAAAGCGAGAGACGATAACAGCAATGCAATCAACGCGCATTGAAGAAATCTTTTCATATAAAGGGTCGCCTCCTATTGGTGATGTAACGCCTCGTAAACAGCTGTAATGACGTTGCCGTACTTTCCGGTTGCAAATTCATCACCTTCGAATTGATTCGGGTTTTCTTTAGGGTTGATAACAGGAGAGTGCTTTTTATTGGTTAACAACACAATGCCGATTTGATACACGGGATCAATGATAGTAACCGTTCCCGTCCAGCCGGTATGGCCGTATGCTTTGCTGCTGGCGTGCTTGCCGAACATCCACTCCATATCGGTATTGCCGTTGAGCCGCCATCCTAGTCCATATGTGGGATTTGTTTTTGACGGCTCTGTAAATTGTGAAATGACCGAACTGCTGAATAGATGCTGTCTCCCGTAACCGCCGCCGTTCAGCATGACTTGAAGGAGCACTGCTGCGTCGTCAACGGTGGAAAACAAGCCGGCATGCCCAGAGATGCCTTCCATTGAATAGAACGCTTTTTCATCGTGGACTTCCCCTTGAAGCGTGTAAGTTCTAATGTTTGGAAACGAAATGGTACCGTCTCTGGTGTTTCCCATTCGTTCCGTAGCTGCAAAGTGCGACGGTTTAAAGCCCTTTTGGAGCGGATTAAACAAAGTATGCCGCAACCCTAGAGGCCGGTAAAATTGGTTTTCAACAAAGGTATCTAAACGCTCGTTTGTGATTTTTTCAATGATCAGCCCGAGGAGCATATAGTCGATGTCGCTGTAAATTTGCTTTGTGCCGGGTTCATATGACAAGGGGGTTTTGACAAGATATTCAAGCGTTTTGCTCCGTGATTGAGAGTAGAGGTGTCCGGCTGATTTCGGGTCGTAATAATTCCAGCTTGCAGGGAAGCCTGCGTTATGATGGAGCAAATCAATGATGCGGAGCCGGTTTTTTCCCTCTACATCGTCTTCCGGGTGATCCTTGAAATCAGGGAGATAATGTGAAATGTTTTTGTTCAAGTCAAGCTTTCCGGTGCTTACTAAATGCTGCAAGGCAAAATTGACGGCATACATTTTTGTATTGGAGGCGAGGTCGAATATCGTGTTTGTTTTCATTTTTTTCGGATGTTTGAGCGCCGTGAGGCCGTTGTATTTCTGCTTGTAGCCGTATGCTTCTTTTTTGACGATTTTTCCGTCTTTCATCAAAATAAGGGCAGCGCCGGGAAAGCCCGCTTTGACATCCTGTTCGATCAGACGGTCCACAGCTTTAAGCTTTTCCGAAGAAAAACCGGCTTCTTCAGGCGTTTTCGCCTTCGTTAAAACAGGATATGTCAGCCGCTGTTTTGTCTCGTTCGCAATGGCAGTCTGTGCTGATGACGGGAGCGGAAAAAAGCATGTCAGCAACAATAGGGACGACGCGGCTGTGCTGACCATAAACTTTTTCAGCTTGCTTCACTCCTTTCTGTTAAAAAATGTATAGTGGGAATTTTAAACAAACGTTTAATCAAATTCAACTGCCATATCGTCCTTGAAACCAAAAGAGTATGTTAAGAAAAAGCCTGCAGCATAGGAAATAAACAAACCGAGAATATACAAAAGAACTTGGTGGGTATGGACCAAAAATGACAAAGGAAGACCTGATACGCCTATCGATACGGTCGCGATTTTGAAATACGCTTGAAAGGCTCCGCCTACTCCGGCGCCGAGGCAAGCGGTTAAAAACGGACGTCCGAGCGGAAGGGTCACACCGAATATGAGCGGTTCACCGATGCCGAGCAGGCCTGACGGCAGTCCGCCGGCAATGGCTCTTTTCAGCTTTGCTTTTTTCGTTTTGAAATAGATCGCAAAAGCGGCGCCTACTTGCCCTGCACCCCCCATCGCCAAAATCGGCAGCAGCGGGTCATCGCCGATTGAATTGATTAATTCCATATGAACGGGTGTCAGTCCTTGGTGCAGTCCGGTTACGACGAGCGGAAGGAAGGTGGCGCCCAGTACAAAGCCGGCGATAATGCCGCCGAGATCTAAGATGGCGAGAAGTCCTGACGTAATGGCATCGGATATCAAGCCGCCGACAGGCATGAAGACAACGTAAGTGACGATTCCTGTGATGAGAAGGGAGACTGTAGGTGTGATGATGATGTCGAGTGAATGAGGTACAAGGCGTCTGACCCGTTTTTCGAGAAAAGCGATAAATGCAGCTGCGAATAAAATGCCGATTAAACCGCCGCGTCCCGGCAAAAGCGCTTCACCGAAAAGCGAAATGTCACCAACGGCCGGGTTAATGATTAAAATACCGGCTAATCCGCCGAGTGCGGGGGAGCCGCCGAATTCTTTCGCCGTATTGACCCCGACCAGGATGCCCAAATACGTAAATAAACCTGAACCTATTACCGTTAAAATAATGGCCGTTTGTGACGTTTCCGCGAGCCAGCCTGCTTGGATAACGGCTTTGGTGATTCCGGTAATCAAGCCTGAGGCGACCAAAGCGGGGATCAACGGTATAAAAATGCTTGCGATCCGCCGGAGAAACAGCTTAAAAGGCGTCGCGTTTTTCTTGGAAAGCTCCGCTTTATGGTTGGCTGCGGATTGTTTTAAGTCAACGTGTTCTGCGGATTTAAGCAGCTTCCCGAACTCGTCTGATACGTGCTGTACGACGCCTGTGCCAAGGATAATCTGCAGCGTTTCCTCCTCAACTACGCCAATCACGCCTTCAAGCGCTTTGATTGAGTCGATGTCGGTTTTTTTTCTGTTGACAGGCGTGATGCGCAGGCGCGTCATACAATGGGTATAATCCGCGACGTTAGACGGGCCGCCGATGTGTTGTAAAATCAGTTTTGCCAGGCCGGCATATTTTTTCTCATCGCTCATTTTATATCCCCCTTTTTTACAATTCGCTCATTCCCATCATGCGGATGGCCGCTTTTGTTTGATCAATATACTGAATGATGTCCTCGTAGCCCTCCGCGGCCATGCCTAAAAACAGAACGTCAATCATGTAAAGCTGAGTTAAACGAGAGGAGGTGGCAGCGCTGCGAAACGGCGCTTCATTTGAGCATGACGTATATAGGGCGATATCGCTTAATGAAGAGACAGCAGACTGTCCAAACCGCGTCAGTCCAATGGTTTTAATCCCATGTTTTTTGGCGAGTCTGACTGCATTGGCGATTTCCTGCGTTTCTCCTGAATGGGATATGGCAAACAGAACATCATGCTCGCCAGCATTGGCGATTAATGTCGCGACAAGATGCATATCACTAAAAGCAGTGGCCTTTTTATTGATGCGCAAAAATTTCTGCTGGGCATCTTGTGCGACGATTCCTGAAGCCCCGATCCCGCAAAAATGAACCGTTTCTGCGTTGATCAATATTTGAATCGCTTTTTGAAGATCTTCGTGGTCAATGTTTTCAAAGGTATCGCGAATGGCCTGAATTGAATTGCTGGTTGTTTTTTGAACGATTGAATGGAGCGGCTCCTGCGGTTCGATATCCCGGTATCCCTGATCTGACGGCTTCATTAAATCACCGGCGACCCTCATTTTTAAATCTTGAAAGCCTTTCAGCCCCAGAGATTTGCAGAGCCGTATCGCCGCCGCCCCGCTTGTCTTTGCCGAAGAGCTCACCTCTTGAATGGTGCCGTTTACGACCTCGTGAGGGTTTTTCAAAATGTATTCGGCAAGCTTTCGTTCAGATTGCGGCAATTTGTGAAGCATATTCTGAATGATTTCCAATCCTCCTGCAGCCATTGTTTCTTCCTTTCTTATTTAAGATTGTTTTTCATAAAAGGATAGGGCCTTTTCGATATCGCCTTCTGATTTCTCCAGCAGCTTTTCGGCAGCGGCCGCATCTTCGTTTGTTTTCAGCATGATGATGGCGGTTTTGACTTGGTTATTGGACTTTTCCAGTGCTTGCGCCGCCGTTTCTTTTGGAACACCTGTAACCGTTTGGATGATGCGAATCGCCCGCTCCTTTAATTTGTCATTGCTTACTTTTACGTCTACCATGAGGTTTTCATAGACTTTTCCCATTTTGATCATGGCCGCCGTTGAGATCATGTTTAAAATCATTTTATGAGCGGTTGCGGCTTTCATTCTTGTCGACCCGGCAATGACTTCAGGGCCGACGACCACTTCTATGCTGTGATCTGCCGCCTGGCTGATCGCCGAGTTTTCGTTGCATGTCAGTGATACAGTCTTGGCACCTGTTTCCTTGGCATACTTCAGGGCGCCGAGGACGTAAGGAGTCCGGCCGCTGGCAGCGATTCCGATGACGGTATCATTGTTTGAGAGGTTAACGGCTTCTAAATCCCGTCTGCCGAATGCCTCATGATCTTCAGCGCCTTCGACGGCTTGATACAAAGCTTTTTCTCCTCCTGCCATAATGCCTATGACCGACTCGGGAGATATGCTGAATGTCGGCGGGCATTCCGCTGCATCGAGTACGCCGAGCCTCCCGCTAGTACCGGCACCGATGTAAATGATCCGTCCCCCTTTCTTTAACGACCCAACGGCGTAGTCAACGGCGGTCTTAACATCGGGTAAGACTTGTTGTACAGCTTCGGCCACCGTTTTGTCTTCATCATTCATGATTTTCAACATATCGATCGTTTCTGCCTGGTGAATGCGCTTGGATCTTTCATTCCGGCGTTCGGTCGTTAAGGAACCTAAATAGCTGTTTTCCATCGACAAATCCTCCTGATCATGAAGTATATATATTTCTTAATTTTCAGTATATTAAGGATGGAATATTATTTCAATAATAAAAGATGAATATTAAAATTTTGTTTCAAAGAAGTTCTAAACATCGAATTGCCGAAATAAAATAAAGCGCAGAAGAACTGCGCTTATGTCCAGGTATTACAGCTCGTCTATTTGATGTTCGGAAATCACGCGGAAGCCTTCTTTTTTCAGAAGTGCCGCAGTAACGCCGTTGCCGGCTATTTTTTGGCTTGAGAAACTTCCATCGTATATATGGCCGCTGCCGCAAGACGGGCTGTTTTCCTTCAGCACGATCGTATCAGCCTTGACTTGCCTTGCCATCTCCAATGTTTGATAAGCCCCTTTTATATACAGGTCTGTTACGTCTCTTCCCGATTGTGTCTTAATCACCGCCCTGCCGTCTAAAACGTCTTCTCCCGTCCCGTCTATAATTTCGGCCGGTTCCCTTGGTGTTTGAAATCCGCCGAGCAGCTCGGGACAAGCAATCACCGCTTTTTTTTCTTCAACAAGTTTATTGATTTTCCCGACATAGCTGTGCGATCCATTATAGCGGCATTCCACCCCGGCCAGACATGAACTTACCAGTATCATTTTTCGTGTCCCCTCTCTTGCATATCAGATAGCCCTATTTTAAACAAAATTTCCGCGCTTTTCTCAATGTCTATGAATAAAAAATTTGAAAATAAAAATTTTAATTTACCCCTTTACAAATGGGGAGGAACCTGTATATAATAACTTTTGTCAGCTTTACGAGAGCTGCTTGAAACACACTGATGGCCCGTTGGTCAAGTGGTTAAGACACCGCCCTTTCACGGCGGTAACACGGGTTCGAATCCCGTACGGGTCACCATTCTTTTTTGGACAGCACGCTGCGAATGCCGGATTTTTTAAAAGGAAGGCATGCTAAAAGCGCAACATCCTGTTGCAACACATGCACTTGTACGTCCTGTACTTCGGAGGATTAGCTCAGCTGGGAGAGCATCTGCCTTACAAGCAGAGGGTCGGCGGTTCGATCCCGTCATCCTCCACCATTTGTTTGGATCGGTTTTTGTCACAACCGCGCCGGTAACTGCATAAGATACCATATCATGCCGGTCTAGCTCAATTGGTAGAGCAACTGACTTGTAATCAGTAGGTTGGGGGTTCAAGTCCTCTGGCCGGCACTGTTTTTGGAGGGGTAGCGAAGTGGCTAAACGCGGCGGACTGTAAATCCGCTCCCTCAGGGTTCGGCGGTTCGAATCCGTCCCCCTCCACCATTATTGGGCTATAGCCAAGCGGTAAGGCAACGGACTTTGACTCCGTCATGCGCTGGTTCGAATCCAGCTAGCCCAGTTTTTGGACATCCTGTTCGGATGTCCTTTTTATTTTGTCTTTTTTGTATAACTATTCAAAAAAATGTCTTGTTGAGTCAATTCTGAATTGGAAGGTACAATGAAGATCTGAAAGGGGGATATCATATGTTAAAACAGCAGATTTCAATGATCGGCGTACCGATGGATCTCGGTCAGCTGAGGCGGGGAGTCGATATGGGACCGAGCGCGATTCGCTGTGCCGGTGTTAATGAACGGTTGGAAAGCCTTTGTCAGGATATTGAAGACCTCGGCGATATGACGATCGGGCAAAGAGAGGATGAGAAAGAAGGCGGAGAGCCGGCATCTGAAGAGCTAAGAAATTTGAAAGCGATTACAAAAGCGAGTGCCAAACTTGCTGAGACAGTCGATAATATCGTGGCTTCGGGAGCTTTTCCGCTCGTGCTAGGCGGTGACCACAGCATTGCGATCGGAACGCTTGCCGGCCTTGCGAGGCATTATCAAAACCTGGGTGTGATCTGGTATGATGCCCATGCCGATTTAAATACGAAAGAATCGTCTCCCTCAGGCAATATTCACGGCATGCCGCTCGCCATCAGCCTGGGGATCGGCCATGAAGGGCTGACAAGCATCTATGGAAAAGAAACGAAAATTAAAGCTGAGAACATCGTCATCATCGGTGCAAGGTCACTTGATGACGGGGAAAAAGAATTGATTCGCGACAAAGGGATCAAAGTATATACGATGCACGAAATCGACCGCCTCGGCATGACGAGGGTGATGGAAGAAACAATAGACTATTTGCGCGGCAGGACGGACGGTGTCCATCTGTCACTCGATTTAGATGCGCTTGATCCGAACGATGCGCCGGGTGTCGGAACTCCGGTAGCGGGAGGCATCAGCTACAGGGAAAGCCATTTGGCTATGGAAATGCTGGAGGAATCGAAGCTGATTACGTCCGCTGAGTTTGTCGAAGTCAACCCGATATTGGATGAGAAAAACAGGACGGCGGAAGCGGCTGTAGCCTTAATGGGGTCGCTGTTTGGCGAAAAGTTGCTTTAGGTGCGGTTGAAGAGCGGCCACTTGGCTGCTCTTTTTTATGATAGAAGTCTCAACTTCATAATGTTTATGATGTATAATAATTTTAAGCTAATATTAAGCGCATGATCCCTGTCAAAGCATCTACACCCTGCCAAAAATTTGATAAACTATTTTTATGAATTTAATGAAACCTTATAAAAATCAATTCGTATACATAAAGACCGGTGAAGGCAGAGGTTAGATAAATATGGAAACAATGATTAAAAAAAGAATCAAACAGGTGAAAAAAGGCGATCGTAACGCATTTGCAGACATCGTGGATATTTACAAAGACAAAATTTATCAGCTTTGCTACCGTATGCTCGGCAATGCGCATGAGGCGGAAGATATTGCGCAGGAAGCGTTTATCAGAGCATACGTGAATATCGACAGTTTTGATATCAACCGGAAATTTTCCACATGGCTTTATCGAATCGCAACCAATTTGACCATCGATCGTATCCGTAAAAAAAAGCCGGACTATTACTTGGATGCAGAGGTGGCAGGGACTGAAGGACTGACGATGTATTCCCAGGTTGCGGCGGATGTTGCGCTTCCAGAGGATGAAGTGGTTTCTTTGGAGCTGCACAGCACCATCCAGGAAAAAATCTTAAGGCTTCCCGATAAATACAGGACGGTCATCGTATTAAAGTACATTGATGAGCTCTCACTCATTGAGATCAGTGAAATCTTGAATATTCCCGTAGGTACGGTAAAAACAAGAATACACAGGGGCAGAGAGGCTCTCAGAAAACAATTAAGGGATCTTTAAGTGGGGTGATGAAATGAGCTGTCCGGAGCATATTGTTCAGCTTATGCATAAATACCTTGACGGAGACATACTTCCGGAAGATGAAACGCGATTAAAAGAGCACCTCCAATCATGCGAAGGCTGCAGAAAGCACCTTCATGAAATGGAAAAGTCCATCGCTCTTGTCCAGAGCACGTCGCATCTTACAGCTCCGGCGAACTTTACAGCCAATGTGCTGGCGAATCTGCCGAAGGAAAAGCGGACGGTATCGATCAACAGATGGCTTAAAGCCCATCCGTTTTTAGTGGCGGCAGCTTTATTTATAATTTTAATGGGCGGCAGCTTCTTCTCCAGCTGGAAAAACGATCAGGATTTCAGCGTATCCAGCCAGCCCAATCTCGTGGTGAAAAACAACACGGTCATCGTACCTGAAGGCGAAGTTGTCAAAGGCGATGTGACCGTTAAAAACGGAAAGCTGATTATCGAGGGCAAAGTCGACGGCGATGTCACGATTGTTAATGGTGAAAAATATACGGCTTCAGCAGGACAAGTCACCGGTCAGATCCATGAGATCAACGAGGTGTTCGACTGGATCTGGTATAAGATCAAATCGACCGGAAAATCGGTTTTTGGTGTGAAGGAGTCTAAAGAGTAGAGCAAAGCGGGCGAATGAGCTTTGCTCTTTTTTTATGAGGGGCCGCCATTTCACTTGGAAAATCAATTTGTGCTATAATAGCCTCTGTATATGTAAAAATAATAGATCATACCATTTTGAAACATATTAACCTTACTAATGACTGAATTCTTGGAGGACGAGGAAATGGCTTTTGAGGATATCCCTTTCTTGCAGTACCTCGGCGATGCCGTTGATATTCTCCTTGTTTGGTACGTAATATATAAATTAATGATGGTCATCCGCGGGACAAAGGCGGTTCAGCTTTTAAAGGGAATCGTGGTCATTGTTCTCGTCAGGCTGGCCAGTCAATATTTAGGATTAAGCACCCTGCAGTGGCTGGTTGACCAGGCGATCACATGGGGTTTCCTGGCGATCATTATCATCTTCCAGCCTGAATTGAGGAGAGCGCTGGAACAGCTGGGGCGGGGGCGCTTTTTTTCGAGGAGCGGAACACCTGAGGAAGAGCAGCAGCAGAAAACGATTGATGCGATTACAAAAGCGATTAAATATATGGCGAAACGCCGGATTGGCGCGCTTCTGACGATTGAACGGGAGACGGGAATGGGCGATTACATAGAAACGGGGATCCCTTTAAATGCAAAGGTCAGCTCTGAGCTATTGATCAATATCTTTATTCCGAACACACCGCTCCATGACGGCGCCGTGATTATGAAAAATGATGAGGTTGCTGCAGCTGCCTGCTACCTTCCGCTTTCTGAAAGCCCTTTTATTTCAAAAGAGCTTGGGACGAGGCACAGAGCAGCAGTGGGAATCAGTGAAGTGACCGACAGTCTGACGATTGTCGTATCCGAAGAAACGGGCGGCATCAGCGTCGCCAAAAACGGAGACCTTCACCGTGATTTATCGGAAGAGGCATTGAAAAACATGCTTGAAGCGGAATTCAAGAAAAATTCGCGAGAAACTTCCTCAAATCGCTGGTATTGGAGGGCGAAGAAAAATGGATAAGTTCTTAAACAATCCCTGGGCTGTCAAAGTAGTCGCGTTATTGTTCGCGTTTCTTCTTTACTTTGCGGTCCACAGCGCTCAAGCGCCGACTCCGAAGAAACCAGGTGAATCGTTTTTCCCGACATCGACAACAGACGAAGCGACGCTCACCGATATACCGGTCAAGTCGTTTTATGATGATGAAAACTACGTCGTAACAGGCGTGCCGCAGACGGTGAATGTCACGATTAAAGGCCCGACTGGAACCGTTAAGAAGGTCAGACAAGTGAAGGATTTTGAGATTTATGCCGATATGCAACACTTGAAAACAGGCAGGCACAAAGTCGAGCTGAAGGCCAGAAATGTTGCCGACGGCCTCACCTTGACCATCAATCCGTCGGTGACAACCGTGACCATCGAAGAAAAAACGACGAAGGAATTCCCGGTTGAGGTTGATTTTTATAATAAAAACAAAATGAAAGACGGCTATACGCCGGAGCTGCCGATCATCAACCCGAAAAACGTCAGCGTCACAGGCTCAAAAGCCGTGATCGACAGAATCCAGAACATCAAGGCGACGATCAATTTAGAGGGCGTCGACCAGACGATTGAAAAAGAAGCCAAGCTAACAGTATACGACAGGGACGGAAATATTCTGCCGGTTGAAGTCAGTCCATCCGTCGTTAAAATCACCGTTCCTGTGACAAGCCCGAGCAAAAAGATTCCGGTTAAAGTTGACCGGAAAGGGAGCCTTCCGGACGGTATCAGCATTTCCAGCCTCGATATTAGTCCGGGAGAGGTGACCGTCTACGGGCCGCAAAATGTTCTGGATTCGTTAGAATTTGTCGAGGCTGATGAGGTTGATTTAAGTAAAATGAAAGATGACACTGAGTTGGAAGCCAACATTAAAGTGCCGGACGGCGCTAAAAAAGTGTCACCCGAAAAAGTGAAAATCAAGGTGAAAGTTGACAAGGAAGAAGAGAAAAAACTGAAGAACGTTTCAATTAAAACCGCGGGGCTGAATGACAGCCGGGATCTTGAATTTCTCGATCCGAAGTCAGGCAAGCTGGATATCACGGCAAAGGGCTCGACAGCCGCGATCGAAAAACTTCAGCCTTCCGACGTCGAGCTCTATGTCAATGTGGCGGATCTCGATGATGGCGAGCACAATGTGAAGCTGGAAGTAAACGGACCGCAGAACATGACATGGTCGCTGCCGCGGCAAAGCATTCGAGTGAAAATCTCATCTCAAACAACCCAAAACGAAAAAAATAATGGTCAGGATGAAGAAGAAGAGAATCATTCTGAAAAGGATTCACAACCTTCATGAATCAAAAAGGAGCGATATTAATGGGCAAGTATTTTGGTACAGACGGTGTAAGAGGCGTGGCAAACAGTGAACTTACACCTGAGCTGGCCTTTAAAGTCGGACGCTTTGGCGGATATGTCCTAACAAAAGATAAGGAGCGTCCCAAGGTGCTGATCGGCCGTGACACGCGCATTTCCGGGCATATGCTTGAAGGGGCCCTTGTTGCAGGCCTTCTTTCTATAGGAGCAGAAGTCATGCGCCTCGGCGTGATTTCGACGCCCGGCGTCGCATATTTGACGAAGGCTATGGACGCTGAAGCGGGTGTGATGATTTCCGCTTCCCACAACCCTGTCCAGGACAACGGAATTAAGTTTTTCGGCGGCGACGGCTTTAAGCTTTCCGATGAACAGGAGCTTGAAATCGAGCGTCTGATGGATCAGCCGGAAGATCACCTGCCAAGGCCTGTAGGCGCTGATCTGGGCATGGTGAACGATTACTTTGAAGGCGGACAGAAATATTTGCAGTTTCTTAAGCAATCTGCTGATGAAGACTTCACAGGCATTCATGTCGCGCTTGACTGTGCGCACGGGGCGACATCTTCGCTGGCGACCCACCTGTTTGCCGATCTTGACGCAGATGTATCGACGATGGGGACTTCTCCAAACGGATTAAACATCAATGACGGAGTCGGCTCGACCCACCCCGAAGCCCTGGCCAAATTCGTGAAAGAAAAGGGAGCTGACGTCGGCATGGCGTTTGACGGGGATGGCGACCGCTTAATCGCTGTCGACGAAAAGGGTAATATCGTAGACGGCGATCAAATCATGTACATATGCGCGAAGTACTTGAAGAGCGAGGGGCGCCTGGCGGACAATACCGTTGTCTCTACGGTGATGAGCAACCTCGGCTTTTACAAAGCGCTTGAAGCAGAAGGCATTAAAAGCGTTCAGACAGCTGTCGGCGACCGCTATGTAGTGGAAGCAATGAAAAAGGACGGGTTTACGTTCGGCGGCGAACAGTCGGGACACCTGATTTTCCTTGATTACAATACGACAGGCGACGGACTGCTTTCTGCGATCATGCTGATGAACACGATCAAAATGACAGGCAAGCCGCTGTCAGAGCTTGCGGCAGAGATGCAGAAGTTTCCGCAGCTCCTCATGAACGTGAAAGTAACCGATAAACATAAAGTGACGGAAAACGAAAAGGTAAAAGCGGTCATCGAAGAAGTTGAGAAGGAAATGAACGGTGACGGCCGCATCCTTGTGCGCCCATCCGGCACCGAGCCGCTTGTCCGTGTTATGGCTGAAGCGAAAACGAAGGAGCTTTGCGAGAAGTTCGTAGGCCGTATTGCAGATGTCGTGAAAGCTGAAATGGGAGCGGAGTAATTTTCCGCAGAAGACTGACGAACGAGACTTGCTGATTTGACATAAGATAAAGGGAACCGTTCAATCTTGGAAAAAATGTGAACCATTTTGAAAAATGTTTGACGGTTCCTTTAGCATATAGTAAAATCAGCTTGTCTTGTTTTAATTTAAAAGGAAAGGCAGGGTAGAAAAATTTTTATAATTATAGCGCCCGGACTAAGCGTACGGATGAAACAGCTTAGTTGACGAGGATGGAGGTTTATCGAATTTTCGGCGGATGCCTCCCGGCTGACCACAAAGATCACAGCCGCAAGGATTTCCTTAAACCAAAGAGGCGACTCTTTGAACAAAGGGAAATCGCATGATCTTCTATAAAAACATGTAGGAGGGGACGAAGAATGTCCCCGCCTGATAAGCAGACTTTCTTCGTCTCCTGCCTGCGACTTTAGGAGGAAGAAAATTATGTGTGGTATTGTAGGTTATATTGGCCAGCTTGATGCAAAGGAAATTTTACTTAAAGGTTTGGAAAAGCTGGAGTATCGCGGCTACGATTCAGCTGGAATCGCTGTAGCGAACGAAGACGGCGTACACGTGTTTAAAGAAAAAGGACGGATTGCCGATCTTCGCGCAGCCGTTGATGCAAACGTGATGTCGCAAGCGGGAATCGGACACACACGCTGGGCGACTCACGGGGAACCGAGCCGTCTAAACGCTCATCCGCATCAAAGCGCATCAGGCCGTTTTACACTTGTTCATAACGGCGTCATCGAAAACTATGTTCAACTGACGCGCGAATATTTACAAGATGTAACCCTTAAAAGCGATACGGATACAGAGGTTGTCGTTCAAGTGATCGAGCAATTCGTCAATAACGGTCTTGACACTGAAGAAGCGTTCCGCCAAACGCTCATGCTGCTCAAAGGCTCTTATGCGATTGCATTATTCGATCATGAAAACAAAGAAACAATCTATGTTGCGAAAAATAAAAGCCCGCTTCTTGTCGGCCTTGGAGACAATTTCAATGTTATCGCGTCTGACGCGATGGCGATGCTTCAAGTGACTAACGAATACGTGGAGCTTATGGATAAAGAAATGGTGATTGTCACAGACAAAAAAGTCGTGATCAAAAACCTTGACGGAGAATTGATGTCACGTGCCTCATATATTGCAGAGCTTGATGCGAGCGATATCGAAAAAGGCACATACCCTCACTACATGTTAAAAGAAATCGATGAACAGCCGCTTGTTATGCGGAAAATCATTCAGACGTACCAGGATGAAAACGGCAAGCTTTCCATTCCTGGAGATATTGCAAATGCTGTTGCAGAAGCGGACCGCGTCTATATCATCGCCTGCGGAACGAGCTACCATGCCGGTCTTGTCGGCAAGCAATTTATTGAAACATGGGCGAAAGTTCCGGCTGAAGTCCATGTCGCAAGCGAATTCTCTTACAATATGCCATTGCTTTCTGAGAAGCCTCTGTTTATCTTTATTTCTCAAAGCGGAGAAACGGCTGACAGCCGCGCTGTTCTCGTACAGGTGAAAAAGCTCGGACACAAAGCGCTGACATTGACCAACGTACCGGGATCCACGCTTTCCCGTGAAGCGGACTACACGCTTTTACTGAATGCCGGCCCTGAAATCGCGGTAGCGTCAACAAAAGCATATACGGCGCAAATCGCAGTTCTCGCTATTTTGGCAGCCGTGACTGCGGAAAGCCGCGGCAAAGAACTCGACTTTGATCTTGTCAAAGAGCTCGGCATCATCGGAAACGCAATGGAAGCCCTTTGCGACCAAAAAGACGAAATGGAAATGATCGCACGTGAATACTTGACCGTAACACGCAATGCATTCTTCATCGGCCGCGGCCTCGACTATTTCGTCTGCCTCGAAGGATCCCTGAAGCTGAAAGAGATTTCCTACATTCAAGCTGAAGGTTTCGCCGGCGGCGAATTGAAGCACGGTACGATCGCATTGATCGAAGACGGCACACCGGTCATTGCCCTTGCGACACAGGAGCACGTCAACTTAAGCATCCGCGGAAACGTCAAAGAAGTGACAGCCCGCGGCGCCAACCCTTGCGTGATCTCTCTGAAAGGCCTGGAAGAAGCAGACGACCGCTTCGTCCTGCCTGAAGTGCATCCGGAGCTCGCACCGCTCGTCTCCGTCATCCCGCTGCAGCTGATCTCATACTACGCAGCGCTGCACCGCGGCTGTGACGTTGATAAGCCAAGAAACCTGGCGAAGAGTGTGACGGTGGAGTAGGAGTCGTTTGAAATAAAAGTTTGTACCCCTCTTGGATTGGATGATCTGGAGGGGTATTTTTGTGTTTGAAAGAGAAATAAATCTGATCTAGAATTGAACTGAGAAATATTCTGGACGTGGTCTGCACGGTGTTTTTCTGGTAGTCTGAAAGTGCGCTAAATTGTAAGTGAAGCCTGTTCGCACAGCGGAATGCCGGGGCGGTTTGGACGATGCTCGTATATATACTTATCTTTTTAAGGAAGTGTAACCATGAACAATGAGACGTACGTTGAAGTTAACAGAACATCGCAGCTTATGAATAAAATGAGAAAATTTTCAGTGCTGATTGATGGTGTTGAGGCTGGGAAAATCAAAGATGGCGGGAGGCTGCGAATTGATTTGGAGCCCGGCGAACATGAGATCCAAGTGAAAATTGATTGGTGTGTAAGCCAAGCTTTGAGGTTTATTTTAGACGAAGGAGAAGTGTTAAGGTTTAGATGTGGAAGTCCGGTTCGTGGGTGGAAGATGTTCTTCGGACTTTTTTATGTATTGGCAGATCCAGAGAAATACTCGTTTATTGAGCTGGAATAGGCGGTTGAAAGGTGGCTTTGGTCTGCACCATCGCATAATACACTGCACCGCAACAACCTGACTAGGAGTGTGACGGTGCAGTTTTTTTATCCGAGGATGAACATGAAGCGGTGTCAATGATCGAAAAAAGCCCTATCCTTTTAAAACACTTTATTTCTATAAATCCGAATCGACAGAAGCCATGAACACCCGTACAGAGTAATAATTGATATGGCAACGATCAGATAGAGAAAAGTATTTTGTAAGGTTAGAAGCATGTGAATGAACTCTCTAATTTGATCGTTCAAATTTTGGACGAAAAAGTTAACCGTTAGCATATACAAGCCAAATGCAGCAATAGAAGCAATCAACAGATAGTTGCTTTTGAATTTATAACAGAATGGCAGCATGAATGAAGCAGCTGTCATCACAATGGTAACCATTAGCAAAATGTCTTTCCAGATCGTAAATTCCCGGTGAATGATGAAGTGTACGATAAATATGGCTGCAGCCACCATAGATGTAAAGAGAACGACGACAATATACTTTGAACTGACAATCTCTTTCCGTGTATAAGGCAAAGAATTGAGAAGCATATGTATAGAAGACTTTTCATCTATTGAAAAGGCATACATCGATATAACTATACTAAATACAACCCCAACCCAGATTGGAGAAATATCTAACATTAAATAAACACATAATACCAAAAACGAAGCCGCTAATGTTTTTTTCTGCAGGACAATGTCCTTACGTATTAAGTTGAACATGCTCTTTAGCTCCTTTCTTTGTATAGAACATAATATCTTCAAGAGTCGGTTTTTCAATTAACACCATATCCCCAAAAATGTTTTCTGTTCGTGATTTATCCGCAGTCAATGCTTCAAATCCATGAGTTGATTTTCGAACCGCTATAAATTCCTGCTCGGTCTCCCGGTCTAACAACTCCATGCCGCCTTTTACAATTGCATATTGTTCCTCAATTTCGTACAAGTCCTTTGTAAAGATATGCTCTCCTTTATGAATGAACGTGATATAATCTGCAATCTTATCTAAATCAGTTGTTATATGAGTCGAAAAAAAGATCGTCTTATCCCCATCTTGCATGAGCTGATGCAAGATTTCCAACAGCTCCCGGCGGAAAATCGGGTCGAGTCCGGACGTCGGTTCATCCATAATAATTAATTCCGCATGATGGGACAAAGCGACGGCTAATGATGCTTTCATCATCATCCCTTTTGAGAACGTCTTGATTTTTTTAGTAAGCGGCAAGTTAAATGTGCTCACATAATCATTAAATACTTGGTCATCCCAATTGATATAAGATCTTTTCACAATATCTTTCATTTCAGCCAACGTTAAATGTTCATAAAATATGTTGGAATCAAATACAAAGCCAATTCGTTGTTTGATTTCTTTCTCATGCTCCTTGTAATTCATGCCAAATACCGTAATCGTTCCGCTGTCAGGCTGCAATAAGTTCATGATCAGTTTAATCGTTGTCGATTTCCCCACGCCATTTCCGCCGATAAATCCGGTGATAAAACCTTTTTTTACATTCATTGAAAAGTCCTTGAGATGAAAACCATCGAACGATTTATGAACATGCCGGAGTTCAATTACATTGTCCATCATTCTTCCTCCTGGTATAAAATGGTAAGTAAATCTTTTAACTCTGTAAGGGGAACGCCTATGTCTTTGCTGTTTTTTATCGCTGCTGTCAACTGCTCTTCAATTGCTTTCATTTTTCCTTCTTTCATCATTTCGTTATTCTGATCTGATACAAAAGAGCCTTTCCCGACTACGGAATAAATGAAGCCATTTTTCTCAAGTTCTTCATAGGCGCGCTTTGACGTAATAAGACTAACATTCATGTCCTTTGCCAATTGGCGCATAGAAGGCAGCGGCTGTCCCGGTTTCAATTCATTCGCAAGAATATGATCCTTAATTTGGGTGTAAATTTGTTCATAAATGGGTTGCTTTGAACTATTCGAAATTATAATTTTCATTTCAAAACCTCTTTTGTTTATACACAATATATACAATATGTACAATATACACAAAGATCGACTGAATGGCAACGTTTTTTTATGTACTCTTTGAATAACGGGAGTGAACGGTAAGCTGGAATATAGGAAAAGGGCACAATACATATTGACAATTTGCGATATGAAGATATAATGATTGGTATGGAACCTATTGAAATTTTCAAAGCTTTATCAAATGAATCAAGGCTTCAAATTTTGCAATGGCTGAAGGAGCCTGATCGTCATTTTAAACCCCATGAAGGGATTGATATGAACACAATCGGGGTGTGTGTCAGCCAAATAACGGACAAATTGAAAATGACGCAATCGACGGCTTCCCAATATCTCGCGATCCTTTTAAGAGCCGGCTTGATTAAGGCGGAACGAATCGGAAAGTATACGTACTACAAAAGAGATGAAGAGGCCATTAGAAAGCTTGCTGACTTTCTTAAAACAGAGATATGAGAATTTAAAAAATAAACATCATCAAGAGGTGTTTATTTTTACGCTATACATATCGACATATTCCGATGTGTTTATTTTTTGGTTTTATACATCGTTATTTCGCGATATGTAAATATATAAAGTGATGAAGGAGCGAACAATGATGTTTAGCAATTGGAAAATTTATATTTTAGCGATTATCAGTTTTTTGGTAGGGACCTCAGAGTACATCATTTCCGGTATTTTGGATCAGATCGCCCACACACTCGGGATAACTTTAGCTGCTGCGGGCCAGCTTATTACGATCTTTTCACTGGTGTATGCAGTTTTCACGCCGGTTCTGATGGCGTTGACGGCAAGCATGGATAGGCGAAAGTTAATGATGTATGCTCTCGGTTTGTTTGTGATAGGAAATATTTTGGCCTTTACTCTGCCTGGTTATGGTTGGTTTGTTGCAGCGCGGGTCATTATGGCCTTGGGGGCAGGTATGGTTGTGGTCACGGCATTAACGATTGCCGCCAAGATCGCCCCCGAAGGTAAGCAGGGCAGTGCAATTGCTACAGTGGTCATGGGGTTTACCGCTTCTTTGATCATAGGTGTTCCACTCGGAAGAATGACGGCAGAAGCGTTAGGCTGGAAGTCTGTATTTGGAGGAATTGCTTTATTGGGATTCATCGCAATGATTGTGATATTCTTAACCTTGCCGCATACTGAAGGTGACAAGCCTGTTCCTTTGCCTCAACAGCTTTCTCTTTTAAAGAAACGGAAAGTAGCGATGGGGTTATCGGTCACATTTTTCTGGCTCGGAGGATATTCCGTTGCGTATACTTATCTGTCTCCTTACCTTCTGACTGTTTCAGGGATAAGCGGCAATTTGCTCAGCGGCGTTTTGCTTATATTTGGAATCGCGAGCTTGGTTGGATCGAAGTTTGGCGGATATAGCACTGATAAATGGGGAGTTCCTTTTACGCTCGTTGGCGGGATGGCACTGCATATCATCGCACTGATTTTGCTGTCGCTTGTCACCCATTCCTATGTCGGAGTACTGTTGATTCTCATATTATGGTCGTTCGCCGCATGGTCTACCGGCCCGACGCAGCAATATCACTTAGCGACGCTTGAACCCGAATTGTCAGGTGTATTGCTCGGCATCAATCAATCGATGATGCAATTCGCCATGGCCGCAGGTGCAGGAATCGGAGGGATTTTTGTAGAAAAAGTGTCGCTGGCTTCTATTACGTGGTTTGGGGCATTGGGCGTTATGATTGCGATTGTTGTTGTTTTGACGACCTTCAGTTCACAATACAAACGGAAAGCAGCACATGTAAGAGAAATCAGTTCATAATAGCCTTGATTGGTGTTGAAGATTCAATGGTTTCATTCGTCATATCTTATCTGTGCTGACAGGTTGTGATATGGCGAGCCGAAAAATCCAACATCCGCTCGCTGTAAAACGAGCGGATATTTTTTATTTAGTCCGCTAAAATCCGCAAATAAGCCCTCCAAGGGCCGACATCATCCTGATACCGTTTCGCCAGCACTCTTGCGATTTGCGAGATGTGAGTGAGGTCGTGGGTAACCCATGTCGAGATCTGTTCTCTCAGCTTGACGATTCCGAATTCGGGGTGCACCCCCGTTTGTTCGAAGTTGGTTTTAGGATTAATGATCTGCCGCAATATTTCCAGATTCGCCCGTCTGATGTCTGCAAATTCGTTAAGTAGCTGTTCCATCGTTTTCCCGTCGTTTTGATTCAACTGGCTGAAGCGGTCGAACGGCGGAAAAGTGTCAGTTGCTCCTTTTGTCACGATCATTTTGATTCGCGGCAACCAATTGTTTTTTTCTCCCTCAATCAGATGGCCGACTACTTCAAAGGCGTTCCACGTGTCTTCGCCTTCATCGCAGCTGATCCAGGGACTTGATAATCCGGTCAGCAGCTGACTCAGCGTTTGTGGTGTGCGCTCCAGGACTTCGATGGCTTCCTCGAGTTGAAAGTTCATGTGAATGACCTCCTTTCATAAAAGTTCACGTCAACTGCCGCTCAGCAAAATCCCGATACAGCGCATGCGAAGCAATCAGCTCGTGGTGCCGTCCCCGCCCTGTGATCTCGCCTTTTTCGATAAATATAATTTGGTCCGCATTCACGATTGTCGATAGCCGGTGGGCGATGACGAAGGTGGTGCGGCCTTCCATGAGGCGGGCAAGCGCCTGCTGGACGATGGCTTCTGATTGGCTGTCGAGGCTGGCTGTCGCTTCGTCCATCATTAAAATTTTCGGGTCGCGCAGGAAGGCGCGGGCGATGGCGATCCGCTGTCTCTGTCCGCCTGACAGTTTGACGCCGCGTTCGCCGACTTCCGTATCAAGCTGCTCAGGGAATTGTTTAATAAATGTATCGGCATACGCCATTTCTGCGACTTTCCACAGTTCTTGATCATCAATGCTGTCGGCGTGATCCAAGCCGTAGCACAAGTTCTCACGGATGGTGCCGGACATCATCGGGCTGTCTTGAGATACGTAGCCGATCTGGCTGCGCCACGATTTCATCGACAGCTTGCTGATCGGTGTTTCCCCGATGTGAATGGCCCCTGAGTCCGGTTCGTAAAATCGTTCCAAGAGGCCGAACATCGTCGTTTTTCCGCCGCCGCTCGGACCGACAAATGCAATCATCTGTCCAGGATCGACGTCGAAAGATACCTCTCGCAAGACAGACTCACCATCGCCGTAAGAGAAAGATACATTCTCGGCACGTATCGGCAGATTGGAGATATCCATCTCAAGTCCTTCCTGGCCCTGTTCCTCTTCAGTATGCAAAATCTCGATGATCCGCTCTGTTGCCCCTTGTGCTTTTTGCAGCTGAGTGAAAAACATTGTAAACGATGTGATCGGGAAAATGATTTGAAACAGATAAAGCAAAAAGGCGATCAGCGAGCCTGCCGACATCGTCCCCTCAGAGACGCGGATGCCGCCGTAGCCGATGATGGCGACGATCACAATCATAATGACAAGGTGCATAAACGGGGAGACGAGCGCAAATATACGGGCTTCCTTGAGGCCGTATTGAAAGAGCTTCGAAATGCCTGATAACCCTTTCATTTTTTCTGTATGCTCGGCGTTTGATGCTTTCATCAATCTGATTTCGCTTAATGTCTGCTGGACATGTCCGGTGAAGGAAGCTGTTTCATCCTGCAGCGTTTTGGAGATGCGCTGCATTTTCATGCCGAGCGGGATCATAATGAAGGTCGTGATCGGAACGGAGATCAGCATGAGCAGTGTCATTTTCCAATCCATGATCAGCAAAATGATTACCGATCCGACAATGGTGATGATGCCGGAAACAAACTGCGGAAAATGGTCGGAAATCAAGCTTTCAACAATGCCGGTGTCATTGACAACACGGCTGACGGTTTCACCGCTCGTCTTTTCGTCAAAGTAGCGGACAGGCAGGCGCAGCAGCTTGAACCACATGCGCTCGCGCAGGGAAGCGACCACTTTTTGCCCGGCATATGAAAGAAAATAGGTCGAGAACCCGTCGCAGACCGCTTGAACGATAAAAACGAGCGCAAGGATTCCCGCTAAGGCCAGATTGATCGAATTGGCGGAAAAGCCGTCAACCATTTCCCTTGTCAACAGCGGAATGGACAGGCCGACCAGTGTAGTGACGAGGCTTGCGGTCAAACCGACGGTTAAAGCCAGCCTGGGTACGCCGGATGTGAGAATCATGGAGAAAAACGGTTTCATGCTATTGTTGTTTTCTGTTTTCATTTGATAAACTCCTTATCGATAAAATGTCAAAGAAGTGGATGGCGCAAGCTGTAACTCATCATATTACGATATAAACAGCAGAAAGTTCCCGGTCATTGCGGATTTTAGCTTCATGCTAAAAAGATTGACAGGAGAAATAATTGTAACTATTATTGTTACATATAGTTGATTGAATGACAAGAAAGGAAGAAAAACATGACAATAAATATTAAAGTATATTCTGATTATGTCTGTCCATTCTGTTTTCTCGGAAAAGACCAGATCGAAAAAGCGATCGAAGGCAAAGATGTAGAAGTCGAGTGGCTGCCATTCGAACTGAGGCCGCGTCCATCAGAGCAGCTCGACCCATTAAACGACCCGTCCAAATTGGCGATGTGGGACGGCGCCATTAAGCCGCGAATCGAGGCTTGGGGCGTCAACATGAAGCTGCCAAACGTCTCTCCGCATCCTTATACAGATTTGGCTCATGAAGGCTATCACTTTGCAAAAGAACACGGTAAAGCGAAAGCGTACAATGACCGGGTTTATCAAGCCTTTTTCCAGGAAGATCAAAATATTGGCGACATCGACGTGTTAACAGCGCTGGCCAAAGAAGCCGGACTGGATGAACAGGCTTTTAAAGAAGCTTTAAACTCCAGAACATATCAGGACGTACAACGGAAGGCGCTTCAACAGGCTTACGAAGAAGCCGGCATCACGGCCGTTCCGACTTTTATCATTGGCAACGAGCGGATCGCCGGGGCCGCGGCGAGGGAAGTGTTTGAACAGGTGATCGAAAAAGAAAGCAAACAAAATCCTATTGACGGCTTGCAGTGCGACCTTGACGGAAACAATTGCTAAGCAGGAAAAATGAGCGATTTGAAGAACCCTTTAATAGGGTTCTTTTTTATACATGAAAGAAGAGGGAAGACAGTTGACACTCCATCATTTCATTGCAGCCGATCAGGAGCTTCCGCTGGGGAGCTTCCGGGACCAAACAAAAGAAGGTTTGATTAGCATCGCTGAGCTTGATCAAGGGTACGAAATGGTCAAAACAAAATTCAGCAAGCCGTTTGTATATGAGGCAACCGGCTGTTTACATAGACCGGGAAATGACATAAAGGCGCTATTCAACTATATCAATTCAAATATTGCTGAGGGTGAAGATATAGAAGTTTACTCTTGCTGGGACGGTGAGGAAGACAGAGAAAAAGACGACCGCTTAGACTTTTTCATTGATATAAAGGCTCTTCAGCTAGGCAAGCATGTCAAACTGGATAAAAAGAAATCCATCGATGAAATTGCCGGCATGTTTTATTTTGAGGAGCGGCAGCTGGTCAAGATTCGCAAATAAAACACTTGTTGGCACAGGGTTTTCACGGTTTTTTTCGCCGTTTCATTTAGATATCCAATCAAGGAGGAATCAAGATGTCCGATCACAAAGCGGCACACAGCGTTCAAGCGAAAGCAGAGGGAAAAACCTTGGTCATGGAGCGGAGTTTCGAGGCACCGCGGGAGCTGGTGTTTAAGGCTTTTTCTGAATCAGTGCATTTGGAAAGCTGGTGGGGGCCGAAAGGATGGCAGACTGCCAACGGCAGGTTTGAGTTTCAGCCGGATGGCGTATGGCTTTACTGTATGGAATGCAGAGATGAAAACCAAGGCGAATTCTATGGCCGGAAATCTTGCGGCAAGGCTGTTTTTCAAGAGATTGCGGCACCGGAAAGAATCGTGTACACGGATATGTTTACAGACGAGGAAGGGAATGTTGTTCCCGGCATGCCGGAGATTTTAATTGAGGTTTATTTCAAAGAGCACGGAGAACAGACAAATCTGATCACACGCTCTCATTTCTCTTCTCCGGAAGAGCTTCAACAGCTGTTGGATAAAGGGATGGCCGAAGGCTTTTCTTCACAGCTGGATCGCCTTGAAGACTACCTGAAAGATATTCGCTAATAGAGGGGGGACATGTCAATGGCGTTTTTAGAGCATTTCATATAACCGCGTATTCGCGGACCTCCTCAACAAGATTTTCTATAACCATTAAAAAGAGGAGGTTTATATACATGCGTACAGAGCAGGAAATCATCGATCTAGTGCTGAAGATCGCACGGGAGGACAGCCGCGTCAGAGCGGTCGGTATGAACGGTTCGCGGACGAATCCGAACGTCCCGAAAGACCCTTTTCGCGATTATGATATGGTCTATGTTGTAACAGATATGCAGTCTTTTCTCGATGAGCCGGGCTGGGTGGACGTTTTTGGAGAGCGGATCATCATGCAGACGCCGGAAGCGATGGAGCTGTTTCCGAATGAGCTTGGCAACCGCTTTTCGTATTTAATGTTATTTACAGACGGCAGCCGCATTGATTTGATTCTAGTGCCGCTGGAAGAAAAGCTGGAATACTGCCGGGAAGACAGTTTGACCGTGATCTTGCTTGATAAGGATCAGGATCTGCCCGCTATCCCGCCGCCGACGGATCGGGAATATTGGGTGCAAAAACCGTCCCCGCAATGCTTCGCCGACTGCTGCAATGAATTTTGGTGGACATCGACATATGTGGCCAAAGGGTTGTGGCGGCAGGAAATCCTTTATGCACTCGATCACTTAAATCTCGTCAGGGCCATGCTGCTGAAAATGCTCGAATGGAAGGTCGGTTTTGAAACGGGCTTTTCGCTGAGCATAGGCAAGAATGCAAAGTTTCTAGATCGCTATGTTGATCGAAATACGTGGGAAAGACTTTTGGAGACGTATCCGCCAGCTGATCATGAGCGTGTATGGAACAGCTTGTTTAAGATGGGGGATCTGTTTGAAGAGACAGCCGCAGCAGTCGCTGAACATCTGAATGAACAATACCTTTTCGCAGAAGCAGAGAAAGTCAAACAGTACCTGAGGCGCGTTCAGCAGCTGAAACCGGCTGCAAAGGAAATTGACTAATCAGATGATAGCCGCACTCCCGGCAGGTGAGCCGGGAGTGCGTTTTTTGCGGAGGTGAACGGAATGTTCAGTCTTAAAAAAATATTGAAGGACCATTATGGAATCGACAGTGTGAACATTTCTCCCGAGCAAGGCGGGTGGACAGCACTTGCTTATCAAGTAACCGATGGAGAAGCAGCTTTCTTTCTAAAAGTGTATGATAAAAATAGGGCATCGACATCGAAATGGACGGCTCTGATTGATGATTACATGCCTGTTCTCAGGTGGCTGAGGGATCACACTGCTCTCAACGGGAAGCTGCCTGTGCCGCTTTTAACAACAACTGGAGAATACAAGTGTGAAGATGAAGATGCCATTTATGTGCTTTATGAATACATCGCCGGTGAAACCATTGGAGATCAGCCGCTCGGCAAAGGCAGCGTGGAGAAGCTCGCCAGCATCATAGCGGATCTGCACCGATATGATGAGACTATCCCGGTGGAGACAGAAGGAATAAAAGAAAACTATGATATTTCGTTTTTAGGTGAGATGAAACAATGGCTTGATCACCTTCCTTGTGAGTTGGCGTCACTCATTCAACCGTACATCGGATCAATCCGCGAGATGATGGAGGCAGCCTTATCCCTGGCGGATGATTTGAAATGCAGCGGCAGAAGAATGGCTTTGTGCCATACAGATGTTCATGGATGGAATTTGATGAAAACGGGCGGGGAATTGATTCTGATCGATTGGGAGGGCTTGAAACTGGCCCCTGTTGAAGCGGATCTGATGTTCTTTGCTAACCAGCCGTATGCTCAAGAGTTTTTGCGCGTTTACTGCGAGACTCATAAAGGGTTTGAAATCGATCAGAACGCTTTGCGGTTTTATCAGATCAGGCGAAGACTGGAGGACATATGGGAGTTTACTGAGCAGCTGGCGTTTGACATTCAGACAGAGACAGAAAAGGCAGAGACGATCAGCTTGCTGAAAAACGAGCTTGAGGCCATAGAGGACAGCAAGATCGACTACTAAAAAGCTAAACGGAGGAACCCCTGTGAAAAATTATCGTACTTTGTTTTTTGATGTGGATGATACACTATTAGACTTCGGTGCGGCGGAAAAGTCAGCACTGCGTAAGCTTTTTGAGGAGCAGCAAATTTCTTTAACAGCTGAAATAGAAGCGAATTATAAACGAATTAATCAAGGTTTATGGAGGGCGTTTGAAAAAGGGGAGATAGACCGCGACCAAGTGGTGAACACACGCTTCTCCATTTTATTCAAGGAATATGGTCTTGAGGCTGACGGTGTTTTGCTTGAGGAGAAGTATCGCAGCTTCCTTGAAGAAGGGCATCAGCTGATAGACGGCGCTTTTGAATTAATCAAAAGCATGCAGGATCAATATGATTTATATATCGTGACGAACGGTATTTCAAAAACGCAGTATAAGCGTCTGCATGCTTCAGGATTATACCCGATGTTTAAAGGGATTTTTGTTTCAGAGGACACCGGTTTTCAAAAGCCGATGAAAGAATACTTTGATTACGTTTTTGAACGGATTCCTCATTTTTCTGTCGATCAAGGGCTGATCATCGGGGATTCATTGACAGCAGACATAAAAGGGGGACGGCTGGCCGGATTGGATACATGCTGGATGAATCCGGACATGTCAGCGAATGATACGGACATTGAGCCGACTTATCAAATTCAAAGGCTTAATGAACTCCAGCACATTTTAAATCATGGAAAAATACCTTCGGCTTGATCGCTGCTGAAACATGTAAATCATGATGCTGCGATCATTGCATTTGTATGTAAACTGCAACTGGAAGGATGTGGAATCCGCGCTTCCGACGGGTGAGCCGCGGTGCGTTTTTCCGGAAGCTAAATTAAAACCAAGCAGAGGAAGACTGGTGAAATATGCAGCGAAGAAAGGTTTTGAAAACTGCGGCTTTTTCATTAATAGCGGTATTTGTTTTGTTATTCAGCGCGTTTTTTGTGTGGAGCCGTTTCACATATGAACCATCAAGCAAACTCAGAAAGATGATCAACCTTGATCAAATCGAAAGTAAAAACGGTGTTTACACATTTCAAGCGGATGGGGCAAATACCGGGATCATTTTATACCCCGGGGCAAAAGTTGAACCGCTTGCTTATGCTTACATCGGCGAAAAGCTTAAACAAAATGGTTACAGTGTCTTTATCCCGCGCATGCCTTTTTCTTTGGCCATTTTCAATCCGGATCAAGCAGAAAGGATTATAAAAGAAAATAGCAGTATTGATCATTGGTATCTCGGCGGTCATTCTTTAGGAGGGACGGCAGCAGCCATGTACGCTAAAAAGCATCCAGACAAGATTGACGGACTTTATTTTCTAGCCTCCTATCCTTCTGATTCGCAATCGATAAAAAGTGCGCCGTACCGTGTTCTTTCTATATCAGGTGAACGCGATGGCCTTTCAACTCAAGACAAAATAGCATCCTCCAGAAAGAACTTGCCTGACACAACTGTGTTTAAGGAAATCAAAGAGGGAAACCATGCACAATTTGGTATGTACGGCGAACAAAAGGGGGATCGTCCCGCGCAGATCGCAGCTGTTAAACAGCAGGAGGAGATCGTGAACGTGATGCTTGACTGGCTCAAGTCATAAAGAAAGCCCTCGCTTTTCGTGAGAGCTTTTTTTTGTTTATGATCCACTCCTTTAAAGCGCTTTAACCCGTTTCTTCATTTGCCGGCTAAGGTCTATACGGAGCCGTTTTGACCATTTGAATAAAGTTGCTGGCGGAAGGAGCAAGGTGATCTTCTCTTCTGATACATAATGAGATAGGATTTTTTAAGTCGACTTGTTCGACATGAACCCGCGCCATATCTCCTCGGGCAATATATTCGTTTACTTCAAGAGAGGATGTGAAAGCGACTCCATACCCTTCCATAACCGTTCTGATCGTTTCATTCAATCCGTTTATTTGTATACCTATTCTGGGTTTGTCCACATGATGCAATGTACATAAAGAAATTAATTTCTCTCGGGATAAACTCCCTTCTTCACGAAAGATAAACGGTTCTTTCACCACTTCCTCCAATGTCGTGTGCTGTGATGCAAGCCTATGGTTTTTATTGACGACAAACAGCATGTCATCTTCCAAAAGCAGCGTCCCTTTTATGAAAGGGCCGAATTCCGTTGTCCCGCCGATCAGGCCAATGTCCGCTTCGTAGTTAATCAGCTGTTCACAAGCTTTTTGAAAATTCGTTGTCGTGATTTCAACTTCCGTTTTCGGAAATTGCTGTTTATAGCGGCTGAGCCATCTTGGCAGCAAATAATTGGCAGGGAGAAAGGTGGCGGCAATACGCAGTTTTCCAATTGACCCTTCCCTTAACTGTTCCACGTACGATTCAATTTCTTTTTCAAGTGAAAACAGCCGCTTTGCCTGTTTTGCAAGCTCTGCGCCGGACTGTGTCAGCAGGATCCCCCTGCCTTTAGGAACGAATAAGGTGCAGTCGATCTCGCGTTCTAATTTCTTAATTTGCGAGGTGACGGCGGGCTGACTGATGTTTAACTGTTTGGCTGCTTGGGTGACACTGCCTGTTTCAGCGACCGAATAGAACAATCGCAGTGCATGAAGATTCATATTTCACACCTCTATTTATAAATAAAAGTTATCAATGCCAAATAAAGATATATTAGAGTTATCTAAATACTTTTACTATTATAAAGTTGAAAAACATGTTTTACAAGAAAGGAGAAATTGTTATCAGTACGCTTATCCTAAATAAAACAGCTTATTGCAAGTCTCCGTATGATGTATGGCTGGAGGGACTGGACGAACCGGTGGCGATGCTGACTTCATCCGATCGTGCGGATGAATGCAGAAATTATGATGTGATTGAAGCGTTTGACGATTATCCGGTTAATGGATGCATCGAAATGCGCGCTTTGGAGCTGAATGAAACGTATCACTTTAAAACGATTATTGCATCCTCGGAATTTGATATGTTGAGGGCGGGGAAGCTGAGGTCGCTTTTGGGGATAAAAGGGCAGTCTTACGAAAGCGCTCTGTTGTTCCGCAATAAAATATTAATGAAAGAGCATGTCAGAAAAGCCGGTGTAAAGGTTCCGGACTTTAAGAAAATCGTCTCGGCGGCCGACTTATATATGTTTGTTCAAACTTTCGGTTTTCCTGTGGTCGTTAAGCCTATTTATGGATCGGGGTCTGTTGATACAACCGTTTTAAGGGATCGGCAGGACGTGTGGAATTTTCTTTCGAAAGGTCTTCCTGATCATCTGGAGGTTGAGTCGTTTATCGAAGGGGATATGTATCATATAGACGGCCTCATCCTTGATGGAGAGACTGTCCTCAGCTGGCCGTCGCGTTATATCAACGGATGTCTGGCGTTTCAAGATCAACAGTTTTTAGGCAGCCTCCAGCTTGAATGGGAAAATCCGCTCACCCGGCGGTTGACTGATTTTGTTCAAAAAGCGCTTGCTGCTCTTCCTGTTCCAGATTTCACAACATTCCATGCTGAAGTGTTTCATACACCGGATGATGAATTGGTGTTTTGTGAAGTGGCCAGCAGAACCGGCGGCGCTATGGTACGCGAAGCAACTGCGCAGACTTTTGGATTTGATATCAATGAAGCGTGTGTTAAAGCGCAATGCGGCTTGGACTTTCATATTCCGGAGGTGAACAACAATCCGCACCGCCTAAGCGGCTGGCTGTTGATTCCACCAAAAGACGGCGTACTGAAAGAAATCATGCCGGCACCAGCCGCAGACTGGATAGTGAAACAAAATATTTCCGCTCAAGCCGGAGACAGGTTCCACGGCTCGTCTTCCAGTGTAGACGCAATTGCAGGCTGTTTAATTACAGGGCGTACAGAAGCCGAATTGAGCGGCCGTATCAGCCGGCTTGCAACGTGGTTTCATGATCATACCGAATGGGAAAAGACTTCGGATGTTTGCGCAATTTAAAGCATTCAGCCGCCTTCATCCGTTGATCCGATTTTTGCTGATAGGCACGCTTGTTACGAAGGCGGCTAAGTCGATGACAACGCCGTTTTTGGCACTCTATCTTCATATGAAAACGGGAGCCGATTTTGGAACCATCGGGCTTGTGATCGGTTTAGGCTATTTTGCCAGCACTGTAGGAGGAGTAGTCGGAGGAGCGCTTTCGGATAGAATCGGCAGAAAAAAGGTGATGCTTTCATCCATTTTCATCTGGAGCTTTGTATTCATTCTTTTCGGACTTGTTCATGATTTCATGTGGTTTTTATTATTAAACATTTTAAGCGGGCTTTGCCATTCGTGTTTTGAACCTGTGTCAAAGGCTTTGATGGCTGAGTTATCGGAACGGGAGATGAGATTCCGTATTTTCTCTTTGCGGTATTTGGCCATCAATATTGGAGCCGCTGTCGGCCCTTTATTAGGCACTTATTTCGGTCTTGCCAAAACAGGAACTCCGTTTATCATCACAGGGCTTGTCTATTTTGGCTATGCTGTACTTTTAAGCTTGATGATGATTCGGCTGATCACGGTGAAAGAGACAAAAATCGCTCCTAAAAAAGTTCAGGCAGGTTCAGTTTTGAAAACGTTAAAGCATGACAAGGCTCTTCGATTTTACATAGCCGGTGGCATCCTTTTTTTGTTCAGCTACTCGCAAATGGAAAGCACTTTGCTGCAGTATTTAAATAAGGACTTTGCAAACGGAGTTAAAATATTTTCGACTTTAATCACGTTAAACGCGGTGACGGTCATCCTTTTACAAGTACCGCTCACCCGTTTATTTGAGAAGTATAAGTCCTTAACAACAATATCAATTGGAACCGTTTTTTGCATTTTCGGGAATATCGGTTTTTCTGTCGCAAATGGCTGGATTGTTTTTATGCTTTCGATGTTTGTTCTGACAATCGGCGAAATTTTATGTTTTCCTTCAATGAATGTCCTTTTGGACGAGCTGGCTCCGGATCATATGAAAGGCGCTTATTACGGCATGCAAAACTTGTACAACATCGGTGAGTTTCTAGGGCCTTGGCTGGGGGGAATGATGCTTGCCTTGTACGGGGGAAAAGCCGTCTTTCTCATTGCTGCGTGTTCAGTCTTTTTGGCTTTAGCCGCTTACCATGTGGGGAGGAGAAAGTTTTTATCTGCACAGCATCATGGTGTATCGCCTTTTTCTTATTGAAAATTTAGGCCGCTCATGCATGAATCATCAAGAATTCACCCAACCTATAAGGTAAAAAAGGAGATTGAATCATGGACACAACATTGGGCTACCTCCGTGAATCACTGTCGAATCACCTTGAACACGGCATAGGACAAAACATTTACAGAAAAATCGTTTCCGGGCGATATGCCAATGAGGAAGAGTTTGTCGAGCACTTGGAGGAGCGGGAAATGGAATTTCTGAATCAAGTGCTTGAACATGAGATGAAATATGCGCTGAATGAACAGGATCATAAACGAACAAGAGAATTAAACGAAGTGTATGAGCTGTTGTTTTGAAAGGCGGGCATGATCAATGGGTGCAATAGAGCGGAACGGATACACGTTTGAACCGGAATACAGCGTGACCAGACAAAACGGCGCCATCCATGTATACCGGCGCGGCCGGTTTGTCGAAGAGATTCCATTTGAGTTTCACGGGGAGTTTCCAGAGCATGATTTAATTGAAGAGCTTGTCAATCATTATTGTTATGAAAATAAAATATAAGGCTTGAAGAGGCTGCCGACCGGGCGGCTTTTATTTTTGGATTTTGATATCTATCATCCGCTTACAGTTTTTACAACTGCAGCAGAAAAGCTGCCATAAATATGACAGCTCATGCATCGCTATTTTTTCTTTTCATCATAGTATTGAACAGGGTACATAGATCCTTCCGATACCATTTTGTTATCTTCAATATCATGCGGAGACGGATGGCCTGCTTTTTCAACCGGGAATGAATCTACGTTGTGTTTTTCCGAAAAGTAAGGGATCTTTTCTTTGACGCTTTGCAAGTACGATTTCAGTTTTTGTCTGTTTGTTTCGTCTTTAAGCATATATGCGGTGACTCCGGCAACAACGGCGAGACCTGAGATCAGATTCTTTTGCTTCATGGTCATAACCCCTTTCTGATTAGGTGTTTGCAGATGTTATTCCCATGATGGCATCCGTTTAAACCAACTGATTGAGCGCTTCGTCTATATTCGTGGTCGGCTGTCTGCAGGCGAAGTTTTCACAAATATAGACGGTCGTTTTGTCATCGACTGTTTTGTATTCGGCTGCGAAGTCGGCAATCCCTTTGAAATCGTCAGGCGATTCCGCGGCGAGGACGGCATAGTTCGGCTGGAAGGCCTGCTGCAAAGCGCTTACGATCTTCTGTCTGTCCGGGTCATGGCGCTTTCCGAGCACAACGATTTCTTTTTGTGGCATGACATGGCTCAGCAGACCTTGGAGAAAGTTTGTATGGCCGCTCGGATAAGCGGAGACATCTCCATGGAATGCAGAAAACATTTTTGCCGCTTGATCATGGAGCGACAAATCGCCAGTCAGTCTGCCCAACCGGGACAGCTGAACGGCCAGGACACCGTTTCCGGACGGGAGGGCGCCGTCGTATACTTCTTTATCCCGTACGATCAAAGCCTCGGCATCGCTTCCTGTAAAATAAAAACCGCCGTGCTCTTCATCCCAAAACAGCCCGGTCATGTCAGCTGCAAGTTTTTTGGCTTTTCGCAAATCGGTTAAATCAAGTGATGCTTCATACAATTCGATGTAGGCCCAAAGCAGGAAGGCGTAGTCATCGATAAATCCTTTATTCTTCACCTCGCCGTCACGGTAGCGAACCATGACGCGTCCGTCTTGAATCAATTTATTCTCGATGAACTCGACTGCGGCCCGCGCCATCTTCAAGTATTCGGGCACATTGTAGACTTTCGCCGCTTTGGCAAGACCCGCGATCATCAGAGCGTTCCAAGACGTCAGCACTTTATCGTCGACATGGGGATACGTTCTTTCCTGCCGCTTTTCAAAAAGTTTTATTCTCGCTTCTTCAAGCTTGTTCTGAAGCTCTTCATCTGTTAGCGCGAATTCATCCTTGATGTCTTCCAGCCTGGTGTAGATCAAGTTTGGGATATTGTGGCCTTCAAAATTTCCTTCTTGCGTGATGTTGTAAACGGCGCAATACAATTCGCCGAGTTCATCTCCAAGCGTTTCAAGGACTTCGTCTTTTGACCACACATAATATTTGCCTTCTACGCCTTCCGTGTCGGCATCAAGCGCTGAATAAAAAGCGCCTTTGTCATCGGTCATTTCGCGGCGGACAAATGTGATGATCTGCTCTGAAATCTGTTTATAACGGTCGTTTTTCGTGATTTGATAGGCTTCAGTATATGCGATCAGCAATAAAGCATTATCGTAAAGCATTTTTTCAAAGTGGGGAACGAGCCATTCGTTGTCTGTCGAATAGCGGGCGAACCCGTAGCCGATATGGTCGTAAATACCGCCATTCGCCATGCTGTCCAACGTTCTCGTCACGCTGTACAGCGCGTTCTCTTCGCCGCTGTATTGATGATAGCGAAGCAGAAATGCCAGCATATGGGGGATCGGAAACTTCGGCGCGCTGCCGAAACCGCCGTACGCCGCATCAAAGCTGTTGATCAGCTGCTGATACGTCCGCCTCAACATGTCTTCGCCAAGCGAATCGCCGGCATCGCTTTTCGCTTTGATTCTCAGGTTGTTGGCCGCTTTTTCAGCAATATCTTCAACATGTTCCCGGTTTTTCGCGAAGGTATCGGAAAGCTGCTTCACCACCTCAACAAACCCCGGACGGTTAAAACGGCTCGTCTTCGGAAAATATGTACCCGCATAAAACGGCTTCTGATCAGGCGTTAAAAACACATTCAGCGGCCAGCCGCCCTGCCCCGTCATCATCTGGCAGATCGTCATATAAATCGAATCCACATCAGGCCGCTCCTCGCGGTCCACTTTAATAGAAACGAATTTCTCATTCAGAAGCTTCGCGACTTCTTCATCTTCGAAGCTTTCATGAGCCATGACGTGGCACCAATGACATGTGCGTATAGCTACCCAAGCTAGCTATACCCAATAGATACAAGAACAGGCTTGTTCTCGCGTTTCGCTTTTTCAAATGCTTCTTCTCCCCAAGGGAACCAATCCACGGGATTGTGAGCATGTTGGAGTAAGTACGGAGACTTCTCAACGATTAATCTATTGGGTTTATTGTTAGTGGGCATGGGATCACCTTCTTTCTTAGAATGGATTTTTTGGCACTCTATATAGCATACCAAAAAAATAGCCGAATAATTCCTTGGAATGTTTTAGGCGAACCTAGCTATTTTTCTTTGTTCTGTTAGTGATGTTGAATTTTGATGAAAAAGGGTTATTTGAGAAATTTTCTGCTCAATAACGAATAATGGGACTTTGAAAAAAGACGCTATTTGTTTATATGTCCAATTTTTTATTCTTGGCATTTCATCCATTAACATTTTGTCGGTGATTAGAATTTCGGAGGCGAAAATGTTTGCTTGGTGTTCAAGTTTAGCTCCTAAGACGAGGGAGCATTTTTCCATTTGGAATGTGTTTAAATTTTTATGGAGAAAATAGTGTCCTAATTCATGTGCAATAATGATATGAGGGAGTTTTGACTTTTTGTTCACATGGATAATGTATTCATTCTCTTCCTTGTAATATTGGAGAAATCCGTGAACACATCCTAAATTCTCTTTTAATATGATTATTTTTAGGTTTTCGCAGATTTCGAAAACGTCATTTGTTCCATTATCTTGGATAACCTTTTCGGCCTTGTGCTTAATGTTTTTTGAGGTATAGATAAGGATCACTCTTTCTATATGGTGTTATTTGATATATGGATATGAACTACTCTTTCTTTTTCATTGCATCCACATATTTTATGCCATTAATTAATGCTTGTTTGATTAATCGAGCAGTTTCTTCATCAATATCCTCATCATTTTTCATAAATAATAAAGTTTCTTCGTTTCTTAATTCCTCTAGTGCCTCATTTACAGTCTCATCTAATTTTGAAGGTGTATATGGTTTACGGCCTAATAAATAATCAGTTGACACATCATAAACTTCGCTTAACTTTCTTAATGTTTCTGGATCAGGCGTTCTGTAATTTCTTTCATAATTAGAAATTGTTTTTTCAGTGGAGTTAACTTTTTCTGCTGCTTCTTTTTGATTCAATCCGGTTCTAATTCGAGCTTTTTTTAATCTTTCTCCTAGTGTCATTTTAATCATCCATTCCACAAAAAGTTGAGTTACTTATATAATATCAGCAATTGCTGGCTTTTTCTCATATATGAAAAGAAAAGAACGAAAAGTGTACAAATACTCATTGACTCTCCGAATTGGGTGGGTTAATATTGTTCTGAAATTTTCTATGGACAGTTTATTTTTGCATTTTTTATAAAAAAAGTCTCCGAAATGTTCATTTTTTTGTTTACATCTCCGAATCGTGGAGTTATAATAAAGATAACCACAAAGTGTTGAGCATTTTTCAAAGAAAGGAGGATTATATGAAGGAGTTCTATACCGTGGGTGATGTACAAATTATTCTGGGTGTTTCACGAGCGAAAGCTTATAAGATTATCCGCGGCTTGAATGAAGAAATGGAGGAGGAAGGTTATAAGACTTTAAAAGGGCGTGTTAATAAATCCAAATTTGATGATCGGTACATGTACAAAGGGAAACAAAGAAATGGGGTGGTCTGAAAGGTGAATAGAAAGGATACTCATTTGTTTATGAAAAGTGCAGTTTCTTTAGCAAGGGAAATGGAAGGTAATTGGACAGTGAGAATGAAAATGGCTTTAAACACTGTAATTGTAAAACATTATTTTAACAAGCCTTTATCTCTTGATAATGTAAATGCTCTTCTTAGAAAGGGGGTATCTTATCGAAGGATTTGTAAACATTACGGTGTTGGCAGAAAAGACATTGCTTCATTAAAGGGCTAATCATAGTGTGAATTTATACCACTATAACGGCTCGACAAAAATAAAGGTGGTGGTGATTTGACGTTAATCGAAGAGTTTAATTATCATTTGAAAAAATTTGAAGACCATAGAGAACCTGTTACTTTAGCTTTAGCGCAAGTGATTCAAAGGGCTATGGATGAAAAGTTAGTCGAAGAATACCAAGAATTTTATGACTGGTTTATGCGGTGTTTCTACGATGAAGGAAAACCGAAGGAAGTTTTTAGGTTTCCGGTAATTGATGAGGGGCCAATCTTACATGGTGGAAAACCACGAGTGATCATTTTTAGAGATTCGCATATTTCAAGTGTTCCGGTAATTCATTAATGGAGTGTTGCTCTTTGAAAATTACATATAGACAAAGAAAGCGCCTTGACGATTAAATCATCAAGAACGCCATGAAGACCTAGACACCTTCATTATACGGCATTTTTGATGAAAAGTCATGCGTGAGTATTTGGTGATGAACAGTAATCACTTCAAATACTGTAGCAGGCTAGAACAAGCGTGCGAGATAGCTGTAAACAGCTTGATGGCTATAAATAGCCTACTAGGTTGCCATGACGGGTTTATGAGCCAATAGCGACTGAGAAGCGCCACGATGGAATCAGAACCGGAGCGAATTTAAAAATTGATCTTATAAATGAAAAAAAATAAAACTAAAAGAATGGGGAAATGAAAATGAATTTAAACTTTATCGTACCGGATATCAATATGACTTTTGGAGAAATGAAATTTATGGGGTTGAATCGTGAACGTTATGCTTATGTGAACGGAGAAAGAACAGATGAATTAGAATCAAGAGTTTATAATCTGGCTTCTGCTGTACAAGGTGGTCAAGTCGAGGTAACAATCCCCGGGTATGTTGATTTAAAAGAGATTCCTGCATTTGCTGATGTTGAATTAAAAAATCCGAAGATTAGGGCCAGTGCTGCCGCGTCAAGTAGTACAACGGGGAGAACGTATGCCAATTTGAATTGGTATGTTGAAGCTGAGGATATTGTTGTAAGAGGTGCTTCTGCTTCCAAACCTACGTCGTCAACAACTGCATCAAATGACAAAAAGTAATGTTATAAAGGATAACGGGTGATCCGTATGAAAAAATTTCTTGAAAAAAGATTGTGGAAGTATCGTGGAAAACGTATTCGGCCATTTATGAGGAATAACGTTAAATTGGCAGGCACATTAATATTTGTGCCTGCTTTTTTAATATCCATGTTTTTCTTTTGGAAAGATCATCTTCTTCACTTTAATATATCTCAAGTGATTAATCACTTTGAATGGAATGTACCTTTGATCGTTAAAAGTTTGGTTTGTTCGTTGTCTATTGGTATTGGAAGTGTGTATGTTGCCTATTTAACTTTTAATGGACTTTTTAAAAGGTTAAAGCACAGGCAGATGCTTGCAAGAATGATTTTCTCTAACAAGTTTTATGAAAAAGATCATGTGAAGGTTAAAAAGCTATTCTCAAATGATACAGGGGCAAAGGAAAAAATCACGTACTTTCCTAAGGTGTATTACCGAGTTAAAAACAATCACATTTATATACGAATTGCTATGGATATGAGCCGTTTTCAGAATCGCTTCCTGGACTTAGGAAAGGATTTGGAAAACGGCTTATTTTGTGACTTGGTTGATAAGCAAATGGAAGAAGGTTTTGTGTGCTTTAAGCTTCTTTACGATGTCAAAAAGAATCGTATTTCCATTGATGATGCAATAGCTGAGAATGGAGTCCTTCCGTTAATGAAGCATATTTCATGGCAATTTGATAAGTTGCCGCACATGCTCATATCCGGTAGCACAGGCGGAGGAAAAACCTATTTCATGTTGACCATCATAAAAGCGTGTGTAGGACTTGGGGCAGATGTGAAAATCTTAGACCCGAAAAATGCTGATTTAGCCGACTTGGAAGAGGTACTTCCCAAGAGAGTATATTCGCAGAAAAACGGTATCCTTATGTGTTTGAGGAAGTCCGTTGATGGCATGATGCAACGAATGGATGAAATGAAGAAAATGCCTAATTACAAGACAGGTGAAAACTATGCCTATTTAGGCTTGAAACCTGTTTTTATATTCTTTGATGAATACGTTGCGTTTATGGATTTGTTGGATATGAAGGAGAGAAATGAAGCGTTATCTTACATGAAACAATTGGTTATGCTGGGGCGTCAGGCTGGTTATTTTCTTGTTTTAGGGGCACAGCGACCGGATGCAAAATATCTAGCCGACGGGATACGAGATCAATTTAGTTTTCGTGTTGCGCTCGGCAATATGTCTGATACTGGTTACGGGATGATGTTCGGTGATGTTGATAAAACATTTATGGAAAAAGACGTGAAAGGTCGAGGATATGCCTATGTTGGAACAGGTTCAATATTAGAGTTTTACAGTCCAATTGTGCCGAAAGGATATGATTTTATGTCATCTATTAAAAATGCGCTGGTTGGAGTCGAGGGAGCGCAGGCGACGGCAGTCGCCAGCGGCAGCGTAAGCGACCAGACGGCCAGCGGTGAAGGAGTGAGCGAAGCGAATGACTGAACTAAAAAACCCCCCTCACGCTAACAGGGGGGTAGTAATCGTAAAAGAAAAAAATGAAGCCGTTGAAAAGCCTTTAATATCAATGGTTGACTACATCCGAGTATCTTTTAAAACACATGATGTTGACCACATTATCGAGAACGTCCTTCACATCAGTAAAGATTTCATGGCAGAAAAATCGTCCGGCTTTTACGGCTATGTTGGAACATACGAATTAGATTACATCAAGGTCATGTATTCAGCACCAGGTGATAACAGAGGTGTTTTGATTGAATTGTCTGGACAGGGATGCCGTCAGTTTGAATCATTTTTAAAATGCCGCAAGAAAACATGGTTCGACTTCTTTCAAGACTGTTTGCATAATGGTGGCTCGTTTACTCGTCTCGATTTAGCGATTGACGATAAGAAGACGTATTTTTCAATTCCTGAATTGCTTAAAAAAGCCCAGAAGGGCGAATGTATTTCTCGCTTTCGAAAGTCTGATTTCAATGGGTCATTCAGTTTGGCAGATGGAGAAACTGGAGGGACAACAATTTATTTTGGCTCTAAACAGTCGGACGCTTACCTTTGCTTCTATGAAAAGAATTATGAACAGGCTGAAAAATATGATATTCCATTAGAGGAATTAGGCGACTGGAATCGCTATGAGTTGCGTTTGAAAAACGATCGGTCCCAATCTGCTGTAAAAGCCTTGATGAAAACGAAGGATTTAACGCTTATTGCTATGCAGATTATAAATAATTATGTAAGGTTCGTTGATGCTGACGAGAACGTCACAAGAGAGCATTGGAAAACGAGCCTTTTTTGGTCTGAATTTATTGGCGATGTCGGGAAGCTTCATCTTTTCATGAAGCCGCAAAAAGACTTGTATCAAAAATCAAGGAATTGGCTGAAAAATTCCTGTTCACCGACCATGAAAATGGTACTTGAAGCTGACAAACACCTTGGCAGAAATGACTTATCAGACATGATTTTAGAAGCTGAATTATCCGATAAACAACAAAAGATGCTGGAAGTATTTACGGCTGATATCTCTGATATGGTGGTTTGAAGGCTTTTAAAATAGAATTTTACCACTCTTAAAAACAGGTGATGCGATTAAACGTATATGTCAACGGTACCGGAACGAAGTGAGGATAAGGAGTTGACATGTTCAGCGCCACCCAAACCCTCTTGGCATTGAACAAACATTTTGTTTGTTCCTGCCTACCGGCGAGGGAGCCCCCCGAAGAATCGGGGGGATGGGGGGAATGATTATTTGCAATCCAACGTGCATACGTTGGTGGGTTTGGGCAAAGCCCAAGAAATTTAAAAAGAGGTGTTTAAATGTTAAACGTAAATTTGTTAAATCGGGCATATTTAGAAAGTGAGTTGGAGAAGATCGGTTTATTGCAATTGGCTGAGGGATTCATTGAAAGACTGATGGAAACAGTCCCTTATTATGAGAAGGGTCAAAGGATTTTGCTTGAAATTGATACTTTCATTAAAGATGATCTTAAGCGTTTTGTATCTGCTGTCTTTTTCATTCTTGAAAATGAAGATGAAGAAACAGAGGATGTTAATATTGAGTTTGAAATTTTGAGGGCGTATGATAGCCCTCCAAAATGAGGTGGGTTGGATGTCTGCGGTAGACGATCGGTTTAGAAAATTGGGGTTTATTGTGGGTATGCCATCTCTAGTCTTTGTTAGGAGCTTAAGCAGAGATTGTATGTTGGTTGTGGAAGGTGAGACCCGAAAAGGGTATTCCGAATATAGATATACATTTTATAAAACTCGTTATCTGCCTGACGGTCGTATGACAAGCGTAAAAGTTTATATGGAAAATGAAAGCATAAAAAGGGTGTTGCCGCGTGTAGCATCCTTTTTGTCATTCTTAGAAAATATTAAACAAATTGAAAAGACGCAGAAGAAAACCACGACTAGAAAGCGAGGTCTAAAATGAAAGAAACAGTAAAGGTGTGTAATGTTGGCGGCAAAAAAATGAAGATTATCGTTGCTGAAATGAATGAACCAAACTACGGAAAGATTGCAAGTTCAATAATGCGGCTTACTAAAAATATGAAACTTGAAAGCAATAAAAAAAGCACAGCTTAATAAAAGGATGGTGAAGAAATTGCCTGAAAAAGAAAGTTTGCCTGAAAAAAAAGAAGAGTCCTTTTTCAGTTCGGTAATTCAAAAAATTAAACGTGTTCAAAGACCAGAAAAGACAACTAAAAAAGTTCCAAGGGATAGATCGAAAATGGTTGCTATTTCGGTTTGGTCTTGTCTGCTGGTACTGTTGGCTTTTACTCTGTTGTCTGCTTTTCTTTCCGTAAATACTCGATCTGTTGTCAATGATATACGAGTGGATGCAACTAAGCCTTCCAGACAGGATAAACCAGAAGTTTCAGTCCCTGCGGCAGAAAACTTTTTGACGGGTTTTATTAACGAATATGTCAACGTGAAAAATGATCATGAATCTATCGAAAAACGAAAAGAAAATCTTGAAAAATATATGGTTAAACAAAAAGAAAGTAATTATGAAGAAAGTGAAAGATTTCAACTAGATGGAGTAAAGGGAGACAGGGTTTTAAATGACTATAGTTTATATAACGTGAAAGAAGGTGATAAATATAGCCTTTTCCAGTACAAGGTAACATATACGAATGTGTTCCCCGTAGAAAAAGAGGTTGAAAAGAAAGTGAAGGATGGAAAAAAGGAAAAGAAAGTGAAGGAAAAAGTCACCGAAAATGAAAAGGCTGAAAAACAATTATTGTTGAACATTCCCGTAATAAGTAATGGTGATTCGTTTGCTGTCTCTGCTGCTCCTTATTTTACACAAATTTATGAGTTGAGAGGTGACATAACGTTAGAGAATAAAAATGTAATGAAGGATGAATACGCCGGAGATAAGAAGGAAGCAATTGAAAAATTCCTTCAAACCTTCTTTGGAAAATATGCTTCTGAAAAGAAAGAGGATATGGTCTATATGATGAAAGAGCCGGAAGCGTTGGGTGATACTCTAGAATTTGGTGAAATTAAGAATGTAAAAGTCTTCGAGACAAAAAATGGTTTCGAAGCTTTTTGTGTTGTCCAATTTAAAGAAAAAGAAAATGAAATACCAATAACCGAGAATTTTTCTTTGAGTTTAACTGAAAACAGCGGGCAATATTATGTCGAAAAATTAAAACATCAATAGAAAGGAGATTAATTGAAATGGGATTTTTCAATTTCTATAACGATATTATTTTAGGTGGAGCGCTCCCAACTCTTGGAGGTATTCAAGGCTGGGTGAAAGATGTTGTTACTCAGTTTGCGTTTATTGTCGGTGCGTTTCTTGCTTCTAAGCATTTATTGAAACTGAGAGTCGGTGGAATTGTATTTGGTTGCTGTGTTGCAAGTGCTGTTGGTTGGGCAGTGAATCACTGGTCTACACTTTCAGGCTGGGTCGGAAACTTTATTGATAAACTCTAGGAGGTCGAATGATGGGGCGTCTAGTGTTTAACTATCGTAAGGCAATGAGAGAGCCTAAAAAGATTCAGCAACTAACGGAAAATTATTCGCTGCCTTTTGCGGTTGAGTTGATACCAGCAATCAATTATTTCTTATTTGTTGCTCTCTGTTTTGGATTTTGGTACGGCGTGAGGAAGGTTTTTCCTCACGCTTTTGAAAATTCATCAATCTTTGTGATTTTTGGTATTCCGATCTTCTTAACAATGCTTGTGACAAAAATTAAGCCGGAAGGAAAAAATATATATCTATATTTCTTGGATTTGTTGAAGTATTACTTTATGATCAAGCTTCCTCAAAAGAAGTATTGCAATGACCGAAAGGTTGATCTTTGTAATGAAAAAAATGTTGAGTTCCGTAAACTTGTAAAGGTGGTGGGTAAACCGAATGAAATTGAAAACGCCTATGAAGGCAATACACAAAAATTTGTTGTTGACGAGAACGGGAGACGTTTGGGCGTATTACCGCATAAAGAGCAATTCGATTCCTATGCAGAATAAAGAAAAGGTAAATGCTTATAAAAAGAAGTGGCAGCATTTATTTGAAGAAATTACTTCCTATGAGGATTTCCATATGATGATGTATCCAAGTGAATATGAACTGGATAAAAGATTTAAGGATTTGGAATCTGACATTGCGGATGATGCTCTTGACGTGGCGCGCTATTACAATGAAGAAACGGTAAGGCTGCTAGAACAACGTTTGGGTAGACTGACGAAATATGATTTTATTTTTGGGGTAAAGCTAAAAAATAGCTTAGTAAACATCAGTATGGAAATAAAGGACAATATAATTTCACTTTTTAATACGGCAACTGATACAGTCGTGAAAATGTTGGGGTGGGAACAAAACGTTTCCACTTCTTTTTTTAAACAATATGAAGAAGTGGAAGATAACCTTGCTAATATCATAGCGTCTGTTCTTGGGGAAAGGCTTTCTGAAAATGAAATGGTGTATATTAACCGTTATCATTTTGTGCGTGGTTTAAATCATCAAACAAAAGAAGAAAGTGTAGTGAGAAAAATTGATTCAATTACAAATACGATCATAGACCCAACAAATCCATCTGTTTTGAATCTTCATAGTGATCAAGACGAGGGTTTTGTGTCTTTTGTAGTCATTGACGAGTTTCTCCATAATATGGCGGAAAGTGATTTGTTTTATGAAGCTCAATCACTCCCTTTTCCAGTAGAAGTACAGATGAAAGTACAAACTGAATCGAAGTCTATAACCAAGCCGGCTTTAAATATTAAAAAGCAACAACTAAAGGAAGAACAGTTTGAACAGCAAAGTACAGGGGATAGAAGTGATGTTTCAACTGTTACAAGTGCAACCCTTGTTAGACACTTACAAGATGAAATTAAGAAAGAAGAAGTCCATTTAATGAATTGGTTGGCCGTTATTGTTGTTCATGGCAAGACTAAAAAAGAATGCGTTAGGAAAGCTACAATTGTAAGACGGCATTTAAAGGGTGCTGGAATTACATGCAGGCTTCCGGTTGCTGATCAAATTAATTTGTTTTATAAGATGCTGCCCGGCGAAAAAATAGATATTACCGATAAGAATTGGATTCAAAAAACAACCCAGGATGGGATAGCTGAATGTCTGTTTGCGATTAATTCTAATATAGGTTCTAAAATTGGTTTCTTTCTTGGGTGGGTTGACCGATTTATAGAACATACTGATTTAGAAAGCGCAATTAATTCAAGTCGGGATTTCATCTTATTTCATCCGTTTATGGCAAACCAACAAATAAAGGGGTCAAAGACACGATCTCCTCACATATTGATCACAGGAGACACAGGGAATGGAAAATCTTATCTAGCAAAATTACTCTTTATCTATATTTCATTTCTTCGTGTCAAGGCACTTTATATTGATCCAAAAAAAGAAATGCGAAAATGGGTTCGGCGAGTCTTGAACGACCAATATATCCGAGGGAATTTTCCTCTGTTTGTGGAGCATTTAGAAAAATATAACTATATCACATTAGATCATGAGAAAGAAAAGAATTGGGGTGCTCTTGATCCGATTTCATTCTTGCCACCAATGAAGGCAAAGGAACTAGTGCAAGTTATCTTTGAACAGGTGTATAACTTTAAAGGGAAAGATGATGTCAATACAGCCTTTCTGCGGGCAACCTCTGAAGTCATTGAACGAAAGCAACGGGGGGAACAAGTTGGTTCTCTCAATATCATTAGAGAAATGCAAAATCATGAGGAATTGGTTGTAAAAAAAGCCGGAGATTATTTAAACGAAGTCGTCGAGGATTCCATTTTGAAATTGTGTATTCATGATGGTTCAAACCCTGCATTATCTTTAAGTAAACGATTAACCATTTTAGAAGTTGAAAATTTAGATTTACCAGGCCATTCAGAGCAATACGAGAATTATACAATTTCACAATTGAAATCAAGTGCGGTTATGTTTGCGCTAGGAAAATTTTGCGAGTTGTTTGGAATGAACAGGGATGAACAAACAACAGCATTTATGGATGAGGCGTGGATATTTGAGACATCTAAGCAAGGGAAAAAAGTAAATAGACAAATGCGCCGTATAGGTCGATCATATAACAATTCGCTGTGTTTCATTTCACAGTCAACTAAAGATGCTTTGAGTGAAGAAGATTCGGGGAACTTTGGTGTTGCTTTTGCATTTGATGAACCAAATGAACGTGAAGAAGTTTTAAAGTGGATGAATATGGAGGTCACGAAAGAAAATAAAAAAATGCTGGAATCTATGTTCCAAGGTCAATGCTTATTTAAGGATTATTATGGGCGTACGTCAAAAATTTCAATTGAATGTTTATTTGAGGAATGGGAAGGTGCATTAAAAACTGTTGAAAAGAAAGCAGTAGCTTTTGCAGAAGAAAATTACTTGTAATCGGATGGAGGGATTTAAATATGTTCTTATTATGGGCAATTGTAGGGATTGTCCTTTTTCTTATTATTAAAAAAAGATTGCAAGAATTTATTGATTGTCGAAAGATGTCAATGTCTGATGTGCTCGAGTGCTTATACGTATCAACTGTCGGATTTGGTATACTCTTTTGTTTCATCTGTTGGATTGTAGCAGTTTTTTTCCTGATTATATCCTTGGGGCAATAGGAGTTTATTTACTTGCGTACGGGGGATTTCTATGTGCTGCCTTCTATGGTTTAAGAGGATATGAAGAAAAGAAAAAATAATAGAGGGGATGAAAATATGGAAATTGCTTTTTTGAATTCAATGATAATGACATGGCCGGGCATTTACAAAGCAGAGAAAATTTCCTTGGAAGACGTTCATGAATGTGTGGCATCATGCAATGGTTCTTATAAAAGCTTTATTGGTCACAGGTCTACAGCGCTATTTTTACAAGAGCTGCTAGGAATCAAGATTGAACAAAATCGAAAGTGTTTTAGGCAAAGGAGATATCAAAAGGCTATCTGTTTCAGTTTGAAAGAGCGATATCCAGAAAATAAAGTGTTGAAAAAAGCTGACTTGAAAAATGCAAAATATGAATTTTATTTAATCACAAGGTTAGATTAAGGAGGACGGCATGAAAAGAAAAAGGATTTTGATAGTGTCGACTGTTGTCCTGCTGTTTTTAACATTTGCCACGGCATTGTCCGTTTTCTCTGCTGACGGTGATGTAACGACGCAGCCCAAAATTGAAAAAGCTGGCGGGGTTGAGTTGGAAATAAAACGGTTTCCGATTTCCCGTTATCAAGCGAATAATGAAGATTCTGATGACTGGTTAAAAGGTCCGTTCATAGGATTCACGAACGTGTTATTTTCTACTGCTGGAAATGTTGTGCGCGTGGTTGATATGGGAATGGACATTTTGAATAATTTACAGCCTATTGATGAATTTGCAAACTCAATCACAAATGTTTCAAAAAGGGTTTATACAACCTTGAAAGATAACTTTGGAGAAGCGCTTTTTATATTCGCCGTAGGTTATATATTTTATCTGTTTGCAGTAAGAGGAAGCGCTAAAGAAGCCATGAGAAGAATTATCCTTTTTCTTGTGATCTTGATCATTGGCGGTTGGTATATGTCTAACGCTGGCTATGTCATGAAGGCGTTGAACGCTTTGTCTGTCGAAGCCCAAGGGAAGTTATTGAATGCTGGTAATGGACTACTAGGAATTGCAAAAGATGAAGGAAGATTTGTAGAAGCTTCAAACATTGAAAAGGGAAAGGAAATGGAAGGTACAATTGCGGTTATGCGTAATTTGTATTTTGATCTTGCTTTGAAAAAGCCCTATATGATTGTCAATTTTGGTGAAGCGAACGAAAAGAAGATTAATGAAAAAGGCAGCGATGATAAGGGTGGGATGAATCGTGTAGATAAACTACTATCTTATAAATTGTCTTCTGATGGGGAAAAGGCAAGGCTTGAATATATAAAAAGTACAGAAATAGATAAATATAATAATGAAGCTCTTACATCTGGCAATGCGTATAATCAGTTTGGTGAATCAATAATTGGGCTGTTTGCTTCAATTGCATTAGGAATTCCTTTTCTGGGATTGTCTTTTCTAAACTTTTTGCTTCAAATCATTGCGCTTGTGATTGTGTTTTTTGTTCCATTTGCCTTTGTTGTTGCTTATATTCCACAATTCGCATACTCTGGATTTGTTTCGTTGGGGCGTTTGGGCAGCGTTTATATATTAAAGGCAATGTTAGGAATAGTGTTTTTGTTTGTGTATGTAATTTGTTTTATCATAGACAATTTATTGCCTCCTAACAATTTTGGAATGTATCTTCTGAATGTCATAGTGCTTTTCTTGACACTTTTTCTGGGATTTAAGCACAGAAATAAAATTGTGAAGTTTGTAACTGCCGGAAAGGTGGTTTCCGTAGATAATAATATGATGGAGAACATGAGAAGAAATGTTATTCAACCTTCATGGGAATCAGCTAAAGATGTTTGGAATAAAACATTTGGCCGTAAAGACCATAACAAAACCGCTGAAGATTTAAAACATTCATCAGACCCTAGTGTATCTAATAATGCTACAGCTTTAGGAACAGAGAGTTTATCAGTTGAAAGAACTCCACAAAAGGACCAAAATACTAACCTTCTTGATAATAAGAAGGCTTTGGATAGAAAACCTCAACATTCAATGAAGAGTGAACAGCATAATAATCCCTTGAAGAAACAGGACAATGAAAGAAGAATAGTGCCTGAGCAAAATAATGGTTCTGATAATGTTGGACTTCGAAAAGAAGAGGAACAATTTAAGCGTGCGCCAGTAATAAGGAATACTGAAAATGAAGCTGAGCGGACGGATCAAAAAGATTTTGTGAAAAGAAATCGGCTTAACGATTCTCAAAATAAATATAATTCTACCGTTGATATTCAGCAGGAACAAAAAGGTGATAACTCTAGAAAAGCACCGATAGTGCAGGAAAACATAAGAGAAACTGAAAGAACAAAACAGAGTCAATTTGCTGAAATACAAGAGGAAAAGGGTATTAATCAACCAACAAATTTTGAAAACACTCGTACGTTGAATAAAGAAAATGTTAATAGTAATGACGTGAAAATTGTCCGTTCGAACACACCTTCTTCTAGTGTTCAAACAGGCAATTTTTTTAGTGGGGAAAAACAAAATAATCCTTCCAGTGAGACGCACGTAAATAGGGAAGCAGCTGTAAAAAAAGTTGCTCCAAAGGATTCAGGCTTTAAAAGAAGTGATCAAACAGTTGCCTTAAACGATATTGCTAGCCGAACTTCTTCTAAAGCAGAGAATAGGTTAAGAAGCGATAAAAGATCATGATTAAAAAGGGGAGGTTGTCTTGAAAAAGATTTTTATAGGGTTCTTGTTTTCCTCACCTATTCTATTATTCCTAATCATGTTTATTGTCATTGCCGCAATAATAGCAGGCAATAAAAATAATACTAATAATGATAGTATAGGTGGGAATGATAGTGAATATGTTTCTAATGGGATTAGTCCAGAAGTTGAACGCTTTAGGGCAGTGTTTGAAAAATACGCCCGTAAAGAAGGGATTTTTGATCAGGTAGATGTTATTATGGCGCTCACCATGCAAGAAAGTGGTGGGCGCTATTTAGATATTATGCAAAGTTCTGAGAGTATTGGGCTACCGCCAAACACAATAACCGACCCTGAAGAATCAATAAGGGTCGGTATTAAACATTTTAAAAAGGTTTATATAAAAGCTGGAAAAGACATTAAACTTACTTTACAAGCTTATAATTTTGGTTCGGGGTTCATTGATTATGTTAAAAAAAATGGTGGCAAATATACAAAAAAACTGGCCTTAGAATTTAGCCGTATACAGGCACTTAAAATGGGATGGAGAAGTTATGGTGATCCTGACTATGTAGATCATGTTATGCGCTATCTGAAAGGATCGGGAGGTGTTAAACCTGTAGACGGTTCTATAGATGGTTATGAGGCGATTATGAAGGAAGCGTTGAAATATGAAGGGCGGCCTTATGTTTGGGGCGGCTCGAATCCTAAAACTGGTTTTGATTGTTCTGGCTTGGTTCAGTGGTCATATTCTAAAGCTGGAATATCTCTGCCACGAACAGCGCAAGAGCAATATTCAGCAACTAAAAGAATTAATGAAAAACAGGCAAAACCCGGCGATCTTGTCTTCTTTGGCGGTACTTATGCAGGCAAAGCCATTACACATGTGGGAATCTATGTGGGGGGTGGAAAAATGTTTAATTCAAATGACAGCGGGGTTGAATATTCAGATTTGAAAGCTGGTTACTGGCGAAAGCACCTAGTTTCTTTTGGAAGAATAAACTTTTAAGGAGTGAAAAAATGAAAACACATGTTTTATGGGCTTTGGTTTGTGTTTTGGTGCTTATAATAACTTCTTTTTTTGTTCATAGACAACAGGATTTGAAGGTTAAAAATTTGACTGAGAAAAATCAAATTTTAGAAGTGAATATTAAAAAAATGAATCAGAAAGAGATAGACGGCAGCGCTTCTAAAAATAAGGCATTTTTTGAAGCGTTTTTTAATTATTCTGATGCAGATAAGCGCTTTGATGATGTGAAGAAGCTGACAACTAAAAAGGGATTGGATTATGCTTTTCCTTCCCGTACAAATGAAAATCATACAGTCAGTGTACAAAGTGAATTGCTTTCTTTAGAAAGTTATTCAAAGAATATTGATGAATCAAGTGAATTGTTTTTGAATGTTGTGGAGTTGGCTACTACAGCGAATTCTGTTACGACAAATCAAACGTTGATTGTTCAGACGACATTGAAAAAAATAAATAATGAATGGTTGGTTGATGATGTTCAAATTAAAGGGAATGGATGAAATGTGGAAAAACAAGAAAAAATTATATATAATTGATAAAGGAGGGGAAAGCTATTTTGAGACACGTTTTTATTTTCCTTAGTCTAATCATGATGTTTGCATTAACTGCTTGCGGTGGAAATAAGTATGATGAAGCAATTGATAAAGTGATAAGTCAAGAAAAGAAATCCTTAAAGGAAATGAATGCTGATAATGAGGACTTTACTAGGGATAATGCTGTAATTCGGGTTTTTGACAGAGGAAAGTATATACAGTTTGCTTTCTATATGAAAAACCATAGTCGTGAATTATCAACATTTAAATATTATGAAAAAAGCGGAGAATCTTATCAAAAACTAGATCATATGCCAGGTGACGGGAAGGGCGATCGTTTAGGGTTAGATAAGAAAACACCAGATTATGAAGAAGTGAAAGGGAAAGAAACGAAATTAGAGAATTAGTAAAAGCAGGCATATGCCTGCTTTTATGTTATTTCATGCCACCGTAATCATTGGTAATGTAAACTTGAGTTTGCAGTTTCTTTGTGCGTTTTTTGTCTTTATACCAAGTGACATTGTGTTTTATTTGAAAGACATAGCCTGACATTCTCGTATATTTTTTATCTGTGTAGTAAATCCAACTACCTTTATTAGCGATAATCCAGTTTCCTACAATACCAGCAAGTGATAGATGTGGGATTTTCAAATAGACTCCTAATGCGGCCGAAGCAGAGGAAATAGAAGTCCAAACAATTTTATTAGAATACTTGTTTGTACGCCAATATTTCCAACTACTTGCTACATCAACATCTTGAACGTTCGCAGTTTCATTAACTCTGAGAATACTTTCGCCAGGTAAAACAATTGGATTTCCGTCGTCATCATAATTAATGGTTTTAACAAGAACAACCTCAGGTTCTCTATTAACTTCTTTAGATGGTTGCTCGCTTGCGCTTGCTGTTTTTGCACTAGCAAAAGGCGAAGCAATTCCAATTAATAGAGATACGGACAATAATGGAACCAACAGTTTCTTTTTCATTACCAAATATTCCTCCCCTTGAATTTTTTTGAGTTCTAATTTATGGTATCATACAAAAAGGGACAAATAAATAATATTCAATCTAAAAATTTACAAAGGTGGTAATATTTTGTGAATGAATTTGCGCATAGGGCGATTCAAGTTATAGGGATTATTGGTTTCGTTTTAGCTGCTGCACAAATTTCGATTGGTTGGTTCATAGGATTTTTTTGTACTGGTCTTTTCTTTATGATGTGGAAAAAAGAAGGGAAACTAAATACATTTAATTTAATCGTGGGAGTCTTAGCCTTCTTGTACTCATTTTATTGTTTATTTACTCAGGTTTTATAATCAAAAAAATTTAAAAGCAGGCATATGCCTGCTTTTTTTAAGTTAATGTGCTTTCATCTATGTTCACTGATGATGTAATCATTCTGCCTGCAATCTGGTGTGATTCGGACGAATGAGCGAAATTGCTTGAGATCGTTACAAAAGCAGCTAGACATAATACAGTAATCATTCCTATTGAAAATTTCTTCATCATTTAAAACAACTCCCTTTTTCATCAATTTTCATTACATTAATTGCTTTTCGGTAAAAAATGGCCGATTCCTCCCTTTTTGTTGATGTTCATTGCCTTAATTGCTTTTCGATAAAGTTCGACCGACTCTTCTAATTTTCCAATCTTATTATAATGTTCAGCCGCATCTATGGCCATTTCTTCAATATCAGGATACAATCCCTTACTTTCAAGATATTTAAATTCTTCCTCTGTAGAACCATGATCAATGTAAATTTTTTTCAAGATGTTAAGCTGTATTTCATGGGGTTTGTCATTTATAACACGAGAAGACTTTATACCTTGTTCATAGAGGTTTAATGCTTCGACGTAATCTTCTTGTTTCAAACAAACGTACATTAATTGGAATAAAGCTTTTGCTTCATATGCTGACTTTTCTTCTTTAAAAATAGCTAGAGACTTTTGTATATGTTCGTATGATTCTGAAAATTTATTCAAATAAAAATAACAGTTCCCTAAATTGAAGTGAGCAGATGCCAATAAGTGAATGTTGTTAGTTGTTTTTGTTTTATTTAAAGCTGCCTTTAGAGTTTCCAAGGCTTCTTTATATTTCATTGTGTCAACTTGATTTCCTGCTATTACAAAGTAACAATAAATTTCTTTTTCTGTTAGAGTTTCATGGGCTTTAAAAGTGTCAAGAGCCATCGTTGCATAATTCATGGAGATGTAGTTTTGTTTTAAATGATAGTAAATTTCAGATAATTTATAATAAAATTCAGCCTTTTCTTCCTCGCAGTTAACAAAGGCTAATTTCTTTTCGGCGATTTTATAGCAAGTTATTGCTGTGTTAAAGTTCTGTTGTTTAAATTCATACATCCCTTTAAAGAACCAATAATAATAGTTAATCAATTCATCGACTTGAGAGTTTTGCAGGTCTTCCTTCTTTGCTTCGATTTTAGATAATGATTCCGATATGTCTGCTGCTTTGTTCGGTTTCAAGTCTTTCAACATCAGATTATGGCGGAATTCAAGCAAAGAATAATATAACAAAACGTTTTGGTCTTCTTCCATTTGCTCAAGTTCATGTTTTATTTCGGATTTAATAAACTCCGCATCTGTCACTTGATTTTTGCGTATTGTGGAATACCATTCATTAAGCTTAACAGCAACATTCTCTGACGGAATTTTCTGTTTCATAATTTTGCCCCTTCCATGTCCTCACTCTCTGTATCCATATATTGTATATGATAGCATATTTCCTTAATTCTGAAAGTTTTAAACCAAACTTTTTCGGTATCCCGCAAATGAATAAAGAGTAGAGAAAAGAAAAAGGGGACTGTTTCCTCTTTTGAAATCCAACAAAAAACTAATGTTAATACTTTTATACCTTATGTAATGAAATCCCTATTACTTTATGCCCTTTCGTGGGTTTGAGTCATCTGTCATAATACATTTTATCTAAAGGCGTGCAACTTTTCCGGAATGAGGTGAATTTTTTCTTGAGAGGAAGTGTGTCCTATGAGAATCAAACTTCATATAGCGTGATTACTAAGAAACTTAATGAATGGTATATAGCAATAAAAAATAACTTTGATGAAAAAGCTGAGAGATTAAAAAAAGAGGTTGAATATTTAATAGGGAGCATTAATGGCAATTTGGAGTTTATTTATTACCACCAGCTTTTAGATTTTAGGCATGAATTGATGGTGAGTCATATTCAAGCAAAAAATGAAGATGATTTAAGAAATGCCTATGAATCATTAAAAGAGCATGAGGGACATTTAAATGGTATGTTGGACTACTATTATTTTTTCTTCATGGGTATGTATGATTTTAGGCAAAAAGAGTTAGTTGCGGCTATAAGTGCGTATAGGAGAGCTGAAAAATCCCTTGAATTTGTAGATGATGAAATTGAACATGCTGAATTTTATTACAAAATGGCAGAAGTTTATTACTATATGAAACAAACTTATTATTCTATTGATTATATTGAGCGAGCCATTTTGATTTACAATAAATATGAAACACATTTAGATAAGACAATTTATTGCAACTTTGTTATTGCTGGTAATTTAATTGATTTGTTGGATCATGAAAAGGCCATGTTGAAGTTTGAGGAATCACTGAATATTGCGCGAGATATTAATAGAAGTGATCTTATAGCTGTTTCGCATTTAAACATAGGTATTTGTTGTAATGCTGAGGGCTTGTACGAGAGAGCAGAAGAAAATTTATTAATTGCTCTAAGGTTTTTTGAGAAGGAGTATCACCCTTATCTTCTCAAAACGATATTTAATCTTTCACATGTGATGTGTAAAGCAGGCGATTTTAAGGCTGGGGACTCGTATTATGAAAAAGGGTTTAACCTCGCTCTGAAGACTGATAATTCGGAATATATAGCTAAATTTAATTTGTTGAGAGGTCTATATTTGAGTGAAGAGTGTTATGATTTAATAGATGAGGCTTTTGATTTTTTTGAATCACATGAAATGTTTGGAGATATTGATGAATTTGCTTTTGAAGTCGGTGAGGTGTTGTTGAAGAGAGGAGACATTGCTCGATCTTCGAAATATTATAAAAGAGTTGTCGCAGCTAGAAAAGAAATTCAAAAAGGAGAGTTGATCAGTGAAGCACAAATTGATAATCTTCTTGTCAGTCATCCTAATAGGGTGGGGTATTTTAGTGTATGATGGTTTCGTTTCTGGTAAATATTCAAATGACAGTTTACAACTAGCCGATAGGGTGGCTACCTGAACAAAAAAAGTAAGCCAAATAAAAAGGCTCACTTTGTACTTATTCTAACCAGTAAATTTTCATGGTTGGAGGGGATTCGCTATCTCTTGGGCTGTGCCAAATGATTTGATCTATAAAAGTCATTAATTCTTTATTCAAGTCGGTGTCATCTAATTCCCTCCAATTTTGAAGGAATGAATCAATTTTTTTGAGAAAGGACTGTTTGGACTTTACCTCGTCCTTCGGGCTGGATTCTGTTAAGCGGTTAAGTTCTAATTTAAGATTGAGAAGTTGGTTATTTCGTTCTTCTCTTCTGTTTCTAAATTGTTTTAGATCAATAAGCCCTTCCTCGAGCTGTATCTGGATAATTTCCAGTGCTTTTTCTATTTTCCTTATTTGTTCCTTGGTCCGTTTTATTTTAAATTCTTGCATTTCTATGTCGGGCTTATCATTTTTGAGATTCATAATCTCATCTGCTATTTGTTTTCTTTTTTCTCTAATGTTGTCAATTATAAGTTCCATCATTACGTCATACATTATCCCGCTGTTGTTACACTTTTTTCCGAGCGGGTCGACTTTTCGACATGATTGAATAACTCTTATTCCGCCTCTGTCGCTTCTTCGTGAAATAGTATGAGCTTTGCCACATATACCGCATTTTATTAAAGTGGATAATCCGTGCTTTTGCATTCTTGCTCTTGGACTCAAAAGTTTTCTGCTGTCTAAAGCTTTATTTGCTTTGTCCCAAGTATCTTCATCAATTATGATGGGTGAAGCGTTTTCAGCAATAATCCATTGGTCTTTGGGTCTTATTTTGCCGTGGTATTCATTTCTTCCTTTTAGACGATTAGAAACAATCCGACCTTTGTATATAGGTGAACGAATCATTCTCGTGATACTTTGGCCGTGAAAAAATTTTCCTCTATTGGTGCGATAACCAAGTTGATTTAGAGCGACAGCAATATTATCGGCTCCAATTCCACCTATGGCCATTTGGAATACCAATTTCACTGCTTCGGCTTTTTCTTCATCTATTTCTAACTTTCTTTCTAGCCGGTTATATATGTATCCGTAATTTGGTGTACCGTTCGACCATCTTCCCATTTTGGCGCTGTCTTTCTTTCCTTTTCTTAGCTGCGCTTTGATGTTTTCATATTCCCAGTTGTTAACGAATCCCGTAAATTTTAATGCTTGCCAGTCCTCTTGAACTTCTAAATCGTAAATCCTTTCACTATCAGTAACAAAAAGAATGTCTTCTTGTCGAAGTAAACTCATAAATTTAGGTGTTTCTGCGTCATCCCTTGTAACCCTAGCAAGGTTAACAGATAAAACGGCATCAAAAATTCCATCGTTAAGTTTATGAATCATTTTCTTATATTCGTCTCGGTTGTTATCCATTGAGCTTCCGACTTCTTGAAAAATTTCATAATTCCAATTGTTTTTCTTGGCAATGTCTAAAAGGCGCTTTCTGTGTTTTGCGAGTGTTTCTTCTGATTCTTCCCCTTCATTATTTCGAGATTTTCTGAGGTAAATTGCTACACGTTTGATTCTCTCTTTTAAATTCAATGGCATCACCTTTTGAGTAATAGAGTATATTGATAGAGTAGCATATTTTTATATGGGTAGCTATATGAACATGCCATCAATGACAAGTCGAATAGCCGATGCTGACCAGAACCGGCTTGTTTTCGCGTTTCGCTTTTTCGAATGCTTCTTCACCCCAAGGGAACCAGTCGACGGGGTTGTGGGCGTGTTGAAGTAAGTATGGTGACTTCTCATTGATTAATCTATTGGGTTTATCTTTAGAGGGCATGGGATCACCTTCTTTCGCTTATGGTAATTTCTTTGTTTTAACTTACCACACTTCAATAAAAAAATACTTGTAAAATAATCGGATTTTTCAATAAATGATTTGATTATACGTTCATTCGAACGTAACGCCTCATTCTGAGGCGAGTTAGTGAAGGACCCTCTCAAAAAATATTGTATTGAGAGGGTTTCATCTTGAAAGTTTACAGAGATTGTTATCAATACTATAAGATTCTTCTTCAACTGGACATCGGGGAGAAAAGGACCTTTTGCAGCATCATGAATTAAAATGTTTTGTATTTGTGAAAGTCAATTTTCCATGAAGTATCCAGCCCGTAAGTGCAAAACGTTTACCCTTTCTATTTGATTCAGGCGTTGTTCGAGCAAGTGTAATCCTGCTACCGGTACGGTGCCTTTTTCTTTATCTGCTCCCCAACTGCTGAGAGAAACAACATTCTTAACTTTTGTTTGTGCCAGAGCAGGGATTAATGCATTGATAATGCGAGTCTGGTAAGCACGAAAATCAGTGCTCGTCACAATGTAATTAGGCTGAAGCATCACGTAGACAGCTTTCGCGCCGGTAAAAGCCTTCATTAGTCTTGTTGTATCTCCTGGTTCAGAGACAAACGGTTCAGCTCCTTTACGCACAAACGGCTGTAAGCGTTCCGGGTTTCTGCCAATTACTCTGATCGGCTTTCCTTTGTCTAATAAATAGTTTGCAACTGCACAGGCTGTTCGTCCAGTTGCCCCTGTAATCACGTACATAGCCTGCACCTCCGTTGTTTTGATACTATCATAAGAACTATGGTATAAAATAACAAGTAGGCACTTTTGTGACATGCAGTATCCATTTTGATACTAATCTGGGGAGGGAAGCAAGTGCCGGTGAAATACAAGGATAACGAGTATAGATGTTCAATAGAATTGACATTGAAGCTGATAGGGGGTAAATGGAAAGTACTCATCTTGTGGTATTTAGGCGAAAAAAATATGCGCTTTGGCGAATTAAAAAGAGCTTTACCGCAAATTACGCAAAAAATATTAACAAAGCAGCTGAGGGAATTGGAAGAGGACGGTATAGTCAATCGATTTGTTCATCATCAAGTACCGCCTAAGGTAGAATACTCTCTTTCTGAAATGGGCAAAAGCCTTTTGCTGATTTTAAGCACTTTGTCTGAGTGGGGGGCTTTCTATGCGGAGCAGGCTGAATCTAATTATTAATCCCGCAAAAGAAATAGAGCCTCTAAGAGACTCTATTTCTATATTAATAAAAATTTCCAGAATAAGAATAACGATTGAGGTTCTCTTACAAAACTACAAGACTGTGGTTTATTTACTGAAAAAACGTAATACACGTTCATTTACATATTGAGGCTGTTCCATTGATAAAACGTGGCCTGCCTGTTTTATGATTTCCGCTTCAATACCAGGAACGAATGTTGAGGCGCGATGTAAGGCTGATTGAGGGTCATAGATGACTTCATGTTCACCCAGCAATAATAGAATAGGGACTTTTACTGATTTTAATTCGTCATCGGTGAAAACATACGGAAATCCGTCGGCGTTAGGCTTTGGCTGTCTTAATCCATCCTGCCACATTACGCCTGCATGAAACTGCTCTGCAAAAACCGGGTGTAACACATTACGGTCCGCCATCATCCACTTTAAGAAACTCTCTACTCCATCAGGCTCTGTGAGACTAATAGCGTATTGATAGAAATCGTGATGAAACGGCAAAAATGTTTCCGCTGGACTAAGGATAGCTGCGCTTTCTACCCTCTCCGGCGCACGTAAAATGAAATTCATGTTATGAAGGCCGCCAAGCGAAAGTCCAACCATATGCGACTTCTCGATCGCCAGAGCGTCAAACACATCAAGAAGCCAATCGGCGTACTCCGCTCTCGTACTGCATGAGTCTGCAGGGATGCTTTTGTTTTTATCACCTATGATATCGATTGCATATGTTCGGTATTTGCTGCTCCAATCCGCGATATTGGGATACCACATAGTGGAGCTGAATAATGCGCCATGAAGTAATACAAGCGGCGGGGCATCCTCGGGCCCGCTTGCAATAATATGCGTTTGGCCGAAACGGGTAGATACGTAAAAAGCATTGAAGTGAACGGGCCAAAGACCAAGGCTTTCATCATAAGCTTGAAAATAGCGAATGCCGCTGTCGCTTAGTTTTGGAATAATAGGTGAATGGTTAGTCATAAAATTTTTCCTCCCAATCCTGCTTAAAATGTCGTTTTAAAGAAGTTTTGTGTGTATAACAGATTATAATAATAATATAATACAGATTTAATAATTAGTCAAAAAACCTATAAAACACGGTTTCTTTTATTATAACAGTATTGGAATTTTGGTGTAACAGATTTGGCGTGCATTCCATTACCTTGTTTATTTTGAATAATATAGATATAAGCATTTCCCGTTGATTCGATGCGGAAAATATCCGGATGATTCGATAGTTTATTTATAATAATCGATTGCTTTTTGATTATTTCAAATTGACATATTGTATACGTTTGTATACAATAAGCGTCAAATATACAAAGTAAGGTGATGAATCATGAAACATAAGGAATTTAAGAGAGAAGGGAACCATCGGGGCGGGCGTCATAAAGGGAAAGGCGAGCTGGAGCACCGCGGGCCGAAAACGTTCCGCCGCGGGCGGGCGATTGCTTTTTTGGACATGATGAATCTGAAGCGCTCAACCATTAAGCAGCAGCTGGAACAGCCGGAGTTTCAATCGATTCAGCCGATTTTAGTCGGTGAATTAAAAGCTATTGATATGGTCATCAATGAATTTAGTCAATTATTTGAAATACACGAAAGTGAAATGACGGAAAACAATGAGGAAACGCTTGAAAGTCATCATGAGAAGGGGGATGAACCGGAATGAAACAGGTGAATCGTTATATTGATGCCGTGTTTACTCGTGATGACGCTCTTTTGGAGGGAGTTCTATCGTCTATTCAAGAGAACGGGATGCCTTCGATCTCGGTGTCTCCCTCCGCCGGAAAGCTCCTGACGATGCTTGTATCGATTTCCGGAGCCAGGCGCGTTTTGGAAATCGGCGCACTTGGAGGCTATAGCGGGATTTGTCTTGCAAGAGGCTTTGGCGAAGAAGGAACACTGACGTCTCTTGAATTAAAAGAAAGCTACGCCGAGCTGGCACACAGCAATCTCTCTAAAGCGGGATTCGGCAACCAGGTATCGTATATGACAGGACCGGCTTTGGAAAGCCTTGAAACATTAGCCGGCAATCAAAAGCGATTCGATTTTTTCTTTATCGATGCAGACAAAGGAAATTATGAACATTACCTGGCGTATTGCATCAAATTGGCGGAACCGGGCGCTTTAATCGTTGCCGATAACGTACTTGCAGGCGGAAGTGTAGCAGGTCAGGGGACTGAACCGAGACGATATACGAAATTGATGAAGGACTTCAATGAAACTGTCGCTAATCATCCTCAATTAGAATCCATTTTGATTCCGATCGGCGATGGGATGACCGTTTCAAGAGTGAAAACAGAACCGGTTTGCGACTGAGTTTGATTACTGTAATCTTGTTAAAGAGCAAATAATGGTGCTAAAACTGTATTTTAATAGAAGATTAAACTATCCAATCATATAGGAGTGGTCTTCCAGTAAGAAAATTGGTAGGACGTATAGCAAATGCTCAAAGCACAATCTTTTTTTCACTTCGCTTCTTCTCTTGAAGGATACCGCCAATAAGATCGTGGGTGTGTTAAGTATATCTTCGATAGGGTTGCTGTTGTCGCTGTATTATTATTTTTGGTCTGGGATTTAAAGGTCTTTGAACCCCATATTATTGGGGGGATTTTGAAGTACACAGTTTGTGTGAATAGAATAATTTCTATGTTGAGAAGACATGTTGAAAGGTAAGTTATGGGAAATACAGGTTTGCAATTTCATGTTTATTTTAAACATAAAACTAAATAAAATGTTTGATTTTCGGAAAGGCGAAATACAAAAAAGTGGGGGGAATATTATGAACTTACTTTTAAAACAAAATAATAAAGCATATTGCAGTAGTCGCTTCGAGAATCATCGTTTTAGCACTACTTAGTTTGAAAGATTTTTATTCGATTGAGGAATTAATAAATACCATATGGGCTCCAACTTTAATACAGTAGAGTAGCTAGTATAGGAATAAAAATAACGTTAAATTTGTTTGCTGGGATTACTTAAAATGTACAGGATAGAGGTTTTAATATGACGGCTTCTTTTAAAGGTTTTTTTAAGGACGTAAACCTAAAATGTTCTCGATGTGGAAAAGAAATAAATGAAAATGATGAGATGACTGTAGCTATTAGAATGCCGAATAAAAGGCGGATGCCTGTCGGTCCTTTAGATAGAGTGTTATCCAAATTTGCTCACGAAATTTTGTGTAACAAGTGTAAATAGGAAGATTTAATAGTTGTCGCAAGTCGGAAAATAAAAGAACATCATCTGGCTAGTTACTGATTGGGTGACTAGTTTTTTTAATGCCCGAAATGCCGCCACAATCTAAAATCGGAATATGGATAAATTCAGTTCATAAAATGTTGAAGGGGACATGCCCTTAACAAATTGACAAAAGGTGCTTTTGTAGTAAAATTCAACTATTCATAAACGAAAGGAACCGCCGGGTTTGAATGCGGGGACAAATTTTAAATAAGAAGGTGTTGAGGTGGCGGGGTATTCTGATCATACGGTTGAGAGTTACATAGATTCTCCGGATCAATTAAAGAGATTGTACAAAAGAGTATTAATCATCGTGAGTCTGTCGCAGATTTTCGGCGGTGCGGGGCTGGCTGCCGGGATTACGGTAGGCGCCCTTTTAGCAAAGCAAATGCTTGGGACGGATGCGTTTTCAGGAGTCCCTTCTGCCTTATTTACTTTAGGATCAGCAGGAGCTGCTTTCGTCGTCGGAAGGATTTCTCAGCGTTACGGGCGCCGTACGGGTTTAACTGCCGGCTTTATGGTCGGCGGGATCGGCGCAATCGGGGTCGTTGTTGCGGCTGTGACCAACAGCATCATATTGTTGTTCGTTTCCCTGCTTATTTACGGAGCAGGCACAGCGACTAACTTGCAGGCGCGGTATGCCGGCACTGACTTGGCTGATAAAAAGCAGCGGGCTAAAGCGATCAGCGTCACAATGGTGATGACAACATTTGGAGCAGTTGCGGGTCCCAATTTGGTGGATGTCATGGGGGAATTTGCTTCGATCATCGGCGTTCCATCACTTGCGGGACCGTTTATTTTATCGGCGGCAGCTTTTATTCTGGCAGGGCTTGTGCTTTATATTTTGCTTCGGCCGGATCCGTTGGAGATTGCTAAAAAAATTGAAACGTATAGACAAGAAAATAAATTAGCAGACGAATCGAAGTCTGTCGGTGCTTCGGACGATCAAAAGGGGATTACAATTGGTGCCGTTGTTATGGTCCTTACTCAAATTGTGATGGTTGCGATTATGACCATGACGCCCGTTCATATGCAACACCACGGACACAGCTTAGGAGATGTCGGGATCGTGATAGGTTTTCATATCGGTTCAATGTATCTTCCGTCACTTGTCACAGGGGTTCTTGTTGATAAAATTGGCCGGACAGCCATGAGCATCGCCTCAGGAGTGACCTTGCTGCTCGCCGGTGCAGTGGCGGCGCTGGCTCCCAGTGATTCGCTCGTTTTATTGATCGTTGCCCTTTCGCTGCTGGGATTGGGATGGAACTTTGGATTAATCAGCGGAACTGCTCAAATTATCGATTCGACTGAGCCTTCAACACGTGCGAAAGTGCAAGGAACGCTTGATGTTTTGATCGCATTGGCGGGAGCTTCCGGTGGGGCTCTTTCCGGAATGGTTGTCGCTCATTCAAGCTATGCCGCATTATCTTTGGCGGGAGGGCTGTTATCCTTGGCTCTGATTCCAGCCGTCATTTGGTCGCGAAGAAAAACAGACACTCAAAAAGGGTAGGAAAAGGCCTCATCTATACGGGGCCTATCGGACAGAGCCGCCGACCTTTCTTAATTTAAAAACGATGAAATCGGGGCACCTGAGATCTTCTTCAAATGAAGGGTACTTTTTCAGCATCTCTTTTGACGGTCTTGGTTCCTCGATCGCTTCTAATTGGAAGCCGGTTTTGATGATCGTATTGATATAGCTTGTCAGCGTTCTGTGAAAAAGAAACATTTTCTCCTCACCGCCCAACGGCTGCTCATATGCGCCTTCGTAAAAATACCGATCAACGTTCCAATGGAGCTTTTGCCCGTCTTTGGTTCTCTCCCATCCGCTTTCCGGGGTGACGAAACAAGGGTGTAAAATTGAAAAAATAAAGCATCCTCCGTCTTTTAATAACCTGTGCATTTCTTGAAATGCTTTTTCATCATTTGCGAGGTCTTGGATGACCATATTCGATATGATGATATCAAAGCTTTGATCATCTAAAAAATGCAAGTTTTCACAATTGCCGTGCTGATAATGAATGTGTAATTCGTCAGGCGTTCTTTCCTTGGCGATCTCGAGCATTCTTGGCGAGTAGTCAACAGCCGTTACAACGGCTTCTCGGGCGGCCAGCATTCTGCTTAAATATCCTTCTCCGCACCCGGCATCCAGCACTTTTTGATTCTTCACCGTTTCAATGAGAGAAAAGATGACGGGGTTCAAAAAGACTTCTTTATGTATATCGCCTTGTTCAGTATGGCTGGCGGCATAGCTATCTGCAAACCGGTTCCATCTTTGAATCGCTTCTTCAGTACCGGCGTTTTTTCTCATATTACTTCCTCCTTTTGACATGATCATAACACAATTCACATTTCATTTTAGCCAAGTGAAAGACATTCCTGTTGACAAATCAGCCTATATGTAATTATGATAGTTACATCAAGTGTAACGAAATTTGTTACAGATCAGATTAAAACATTCAGGAGGAATTCGAATATGAAAATGCTAGTAACGGGGGCAACCGGAAAATTAGGATCGAAAATTGTGGAAAAACTGCTGGAAACTGTACCGGCGGACCAGCTGGCGGTCAGCGTGCGCAATCCGGAAAAAGCGGAAGCGCTGCGGGCGCGCGGAGTCGATGTGCGCAAAGGGGATTTTGACCGCCCGGAAACATTGGAATCCGCATTTCGAGGCATTGACCGTCTGCTGATCATCTCTGCGGATGGAGACAATGAGACGAGAATCCGGCAGCACGGCAATGCGGTAGCTGCCGCAGAACGCGCGGGAGTTCGGTTTATCGCTTATACGAGCATTGCGAATGCCCGCGAAAGCAAAAACTTCCTTGCGCCGACTCACAAAGCAACTGAAGAAGCGATTTTGAAAACGGGGATTCCATACTCCTTCTTGCGCAATAACTGGTACTTGGAAAATGAAATGTCGAGTATTCAAGGTGTTTTGGCGGGAGCCCCTTGGGTGACATCAGCAGAGAATGGCAAGGTGGGCTGGGCGCTGCAGCAGGATTACGCGGATGCAGCGGCAGCGGTTCTGTCCGGCGAAGGCCACGAAAACACCGTTTACGAACTTTCAGGCGAATTATTAACCCAGGAAGAAATCGCTTCAGCCCTTGGAGAAGTATTGGGCAAAGAAGTTCCCGTTCAGCATGTTGACGATGCTGCCTATCGCGATATCATGAAAAATGCGGGTGTGCCGGATTTTCTGATTCCGATGGTTGTCGAAATCCAAAAAGGCATTCGTGAAGGCACACTTGAAGTCGAAAGCGATGATTTTGAAAAAGTGCTCGGCCGTCCGGTCACTCCAATTAAAGAAGGATTGGCCCAAATCGTTGCAAAAGTCTCAGAAGAGAAATAATGATCAATAGCATTCGAAAGAGTGATGAACAAAGTTACAGTGTTCATCACTCTTTTTTTAAAGATAGATAACTAAAAAACTCACCACAATCACCGCGCATACTTTATAGCCCAAGTTCCTTTTATTAAATAAGTAAAATATCGACTGGATTCCAGAGCTAATGATGAGGGCATAAAAAAAGTGATCAAATGTAAAGTGAAATCCGCGAAATATAAATTGCATGAAAAGGGCGATACCGGTCAGGTAAAACCAGCCGTGATCATCTAACATTTTTTTTAATTCGGATTTAGCTTCATTAGTGGAAGATATAGAAACAGATTCAGTCGACAGCTCCCTTTTTAAAGATAAAAAGCCGGCTGCGAGAACCGAGACCCCTAAAATAAATAGAATAATTGCTTCGAACATCGAATACCTCCTTTTCTATTATCAAATAAAAATCTGTCGGAGCAAAACCGGAAAGGGGACGGCCATTTTTGATTAACAATCTTCACAAATATGCACCTGACCGTTATTTGATTTTCCTTTGCTGTATTACACTTATGACCACAAGCATGACAGTGCCGAGTAAGGCAATCGGAAGAAACCATCCGCCAAATCCGCTTCCCCAGTCTAAAGCGATTGACACGGATTCAATTAATATGAGAGAAAAAATAATTAAGCATGCATTTTTTAAGCGGTTGATCAACTTTCGACTAAGCAGATAGAAGTGTTCGGCGTTTGTTTCATTCAGGCGCTTTGGATGGTTGTGAATCTCAGGGTGCTTTTCTAAGAACTGCATGAACAGAAGGATAAGTAATCCGATTCCCGGCAAAATGAAAAGTTCCCATTTTGACCCCCAGCGATCCACTTCACCGAGTGCGTTGTAGTGTGCGGGCACTTTTTCGGGGAGCGATCCCCAGACAGTGACCAAAAAGATGATCGATCCTAGGTAAAAGAAATAGCCAAATGCGTTCCAAACCCGTTCCCCTTTTGTTTTTTCAATTTTGATCTTAGAACCGTCGGCTCTGTTTGGCATATGTAACCCCTCCTTAGTTTTAAATACGATTTGACCTATGAAAAAGTTCGGGATTTTCGCCTGCTGGAATTGGGTATATTTGCGGTGAGTCCGGGCAATGTTAAGGGAATGTAAATCGTCAGCCGGCAATGTTAAGTTATTGTAAATTTTCGATTTGAATCGTTTACATAGGCTTTAATCTCCATCATAATCATAGTGTTTGGTTTGTAGATTTATGTCGAATTGGGGGGCAAGACTTTGGAAATAGATGTGCAGAAATTGCTTTTTGAATTCATTGGAGGTCTCGGGATCTTTCTTCTCGGTATTAAGTTTATGGGAGAAGGACTCCAAAAATCAGCTGGAGATAAGCTGAGAGACATTTTAGATCGTTTTACAAGCAACCCTCTAATGGGTGTTTTGGCTGGTATAATTGTCACGGTTTTAATTCAAAGCAGTTCCGGCACGACCGTTATCACTGTCGGTCTCGTCAGCGCCGGCTTTATGACCCTCCGCCAGGCGATCGGCGTCATTATGGGTGCGAACATCGGAACGACGGTCACGGCATTTATTATCGGCTTTGACGTTGGTGCATATGCGCTTCCGATCATCGCCATTGGTTCATTTTTACTGTTTTTCTTAAAGAGTAAAAAATTTCAGAACCTCGGACAAATTCTGTTTGGATTTGGTGCGCTTTTCTATGGTTTGGAATTAATGAGCAGCGGAATGAAGCCGCTCCGGACGGTTGAAGCTTTTCATGATTTAACAGTCAGCATGAGTGCGAACCCTGTTCTCGGTGTGCTTGTCGGCACGCTTTTCACAGTTCTCGTCCAAAGTTCAAGTGCAACCATCGGGATCCTGCAAGGGCTGTTTGCTGATTCATTAATAGATCTAAATGGCGCGCTGCCTGTATTATTCGGAGACAATATCGGTACGACAATTACCGCTGTACTGGCATCTCTTGGCGCCTCCGTTGCAGCCAGACGGGCTGCGGCCGTTCACGTATTGTTTAACCTGATTGGAACGGCAATCTTCCTGATTTTGCTGAAGCCGTTCACAGCTTTGATTTTAATGCTTCAATCCTCTATAGGACTGGACCCTAAGATGGTGATTGCGTTTGCCCACGGGATCTTTAATACGTCGAATACGCTGATTCAGCTTCCGTTTGTCGGCATATTGGCTTTGATTGTTACGAAGCTTATTCCGGGCAAAGATTCGGTTGTGGACTATAAAGCAACACATCTTGATCCGCTGTTCATTCAGCAATCTCCTTCAATCGCGCTGGGACAGGCGAAAGAAGAAGTATTGCGTATGGGTGAATTTGCGGTAAAGGGACTTGAGGAAACAAAAGAGTTTTTTAATACAAAACAGGCAAAACATGCGCAAAGCGCTTTTCAAATAGAAGATGCGATTAACAATTTGGACAGGAAAATAACCGATTACTTGATCGAGCTGTCAGCCACTACGCTTTCTGAACAAGAATCTGAAGAACATCATATGTTAATGGACACAGTCAGAGACATTGAAAGAATCGGCGATCACTTTGAAAACTTGGTTGAGCTTGGTGAGTACCAGCAATCCAACAGGGTAAAAATCTCCGAAGCTGCAATGGCGGACTTAACAGAAATGCTTGACCTGACCATTTCCACCGTTAAGGAGTCCATCACAGCTCTTGGGGAAAATAACGAAGATGCCGCAAGACGTGTAGTCGAAAAAGAAAATCAAATCGATAAAATGGAACGCAAGCTTCGCAAAAAGCACATTCTTCGCTTAAACGACGGATTATGCAGCGGACAAGCCGGCGTGATCTTCGTCGATATCACCAGCAACCTGGAAAGGATCGGCGACCATGCCGTCAATATTGCAGAAGCTGTTTTAGGCGAAGAAAAGCATTAAAATCCGGGAGTCATTCCCGGTTTTTTTGTTTTGTAGGTCTTTTTTATCGCGTCGTGACATATTTACTAAATTGTGTGTGAAAAGGAAGAACATTCTTCTTCTGGAGGCCTAAATCAAGTATAATAGTTTTATTCTTTAGGAGGTATTAAGATGCAGAAACACAGAAGAAGAAACACAACGGCCTTTACGGTTATGTCATATTTCACATTTTTTGCGGGGGTCTTTTTGTTCGGTATCGGCCTTTACAATGCGGACAACCTGCAGCTCAATGAAAAAGGCTATTACATAGCGGTGATGATTTTAGTGGCGGTCGGCGCGATTTTGACGCAGAAAGTGACAAGAGACAACGCCGAAGACAATGAAATCATTGCGGAGCAGGAGAGAAGACAGAATTTGTCTAGCGGTGAGTAAGCAGAAAAAAGGCATCTTTAAGGATGCCTTTTTGTTATGTTCAGAAAGAGCGGTTTGAAGTATCCAAGTTTTTCTGGACGTTTTTATAGTTTTGTTTTAAAACAAAATTAATCATGCTTACGATTCGGGCATTTTCTGATCTTTTGGCGAAGTGCTTAATCTGTTGTAAAACACCTTTTCGGGCCATGACGAAAAACCTGATTAGCGTGAAGGTGGATAGCAAAAACAAAACGGCCAGCAGGTAAAGGAGAATGCCGGGTGTATGGATATATGGTATTGTATCGGAAGCGACAGTTGTTAAAAATGCAGCAATCAGACTGCTGGTAAAAGCCCATTTAATAAAATAAATTAATGTAAAAGTTGGATTCGAAAAATAAACTCTCAGTCTGCTTAAAAGGGAAACATCCTGTTTGGCAAGATAAGCGAGCAGCTCTTCATCATTTTCACTGCCGTAGGACATAACAATATCAGCGGCTTCTTTCGTTTTGTGCAGCATTTGTTTATCTTTTTTCATATCAATTGCCTCGCTTTGTTTGGATCAATTTCTGTATTCAGTCATGTTTTAGTGTGTTTTGGTATTTTTGTTCCAAAACAAAATCAATCATCCTATTTATTTTTGCGAATCCGGATTTATGCTCGAAATGCTGGGGAAGCTGAACAGGTTTTCTTCCCCATTTGAGTATCTGAAAATAAAACCAAAGGGCACAGCCAATCGTAAACAGAATGAATAATAGAGGTATAATCGGCAGACTGGGAAAGAAATCTTTTGTCTTGATTAAGAACAGAACATTTAATATCATGGCAGACACGCTGCAGGATAAGCCGATTTTCATAAACAAACTGGACGGGAATCCGGGATCAGAGCAGTAGACTTTCAATTGGTTAAGAGAAAGAGAATCTTGGTTTGAAAGAAAATGCAGAAGTTTGTCGTCACTTTTAAAAAGCTTAATCGTATCCATCATATTTTGTGCTTTTTGGAATGCTTCTTTGTCTTTTTTCATATGATCATCCCCTCACAAGTGTTGCTGCAAGCAGCAATTGTGCTTCTTTCTATAGAGCTTTACGAACAAAAAAATCTCCTAATCGGAGATATGATGTACCTTGTATTTTAGTTTAAATGTTATTGCAGTAAAAAGTCCAGTTGAGTATTGGTTGTTAGTGAAATATTATGACTGTAGAAGAGCATCGAATCGTGCCTTTATTTTATCTCAACAGCCCCAAGCTTCCTGTCAGCCGCGTAATTTTCTTCTTATCGCCGCAAACGCCGATTCCAAAATAGCGGTAATCGGAAGCTGCGGTGCTTTGAAATGTCTCAATATATGCTTCATATGTATGAATGCCTTGCGCGACATCGGTGAAATCGACCGTCAGAATATCGTTGAATTCGTCGGTCAATAGCTTTTGTCTTAATTGATGAAGCAGCTCGGCATTGCCTTTTAAAATGGGGATTGGAAGTTTGACGATACCCAAATGGTCGATTCCCGAGCCGTCCGTTACATTTTCTCCGAGCAGGCCGGGTTTGTTTTTGCCGAGTGCCGCCCCCAGGATTGCAGCTGTATTGGCGATTAGCCCGAGCGGCAGGCTTTCATCGATGATCAATGTGCATTTTGTCTCTTCTATCAAATTTGTTCCTCCTTCAGCTGCGGTTTTGGTTTTGTTTCAGAAATATAAAGCCCGGCCAATGTTAGCGCTCCTCCGCAAAAAGCAACCCATGTCAATTTTTCTTGCAGAATGACGACCGATGCCGCAATGGTGATGACGGGTACCATATAGATATAAGCGCTCGTTTTTACCGCCCCAAGCACACCGACCGACCAGTTCCATGTCACAAAGCAAAGCGCAGATGCACCTGCGCCTAAGAACAGGATGTTCAACCAATTGACGGGGGAGGCAAAAGGGCTTGCGTCGAAGCGGAAATCAAACAGGAACAAAGCCGGAACCATGAATAGCAAGCCGTACAGAAAGATCCGCTGTGTGCATTGGATTGTATGGTAACCGAATGTGCTGATTTTTTTCATTAAAATGGCATATGCCGCCCAGACGAATGCGGAGGCAGCTGCAAGAATGTCGCCGAGCGGATTCAACTTGAGCATCATTTGTCCGTTAAAGAAAATGAGCGCAAGTCCTGTAAAAGCGGCGGCGAATCCAATGAAGAAGCGGGGCTCCAGCTTTTCGCCCGAAAGGAAAAAATGCGCCAATACCGCGGTGATCATCGGAATAACCGCGACGATCATGCCGGCGTTTGAGGCATAGGTAAGAGTAAGTGCGATGTTTTCCAACAGAAAATAAAGCGTCACCCCGCATAAACCTGCTCCCGCAAACAGCGCTTCCTGTCTCCAGCTCCGGAATGTCGGCACATGCGGATGCACCATGATCAGCACAATCAACCCGATGAGAAACCGGTAAAACAATATATCTACGGGCGCAAAATCCTCAAGCAGCACCTTTGTCGAGACAAAAGTGGTACCCCAGATGATGATCGTGATGACAGCTGCGAGGTGTCCGGCGGTTTCGCGTCTTGTCTTCATCCTTTGATCTCCTGCCTGTCATATTCAAAGATTTTCATATATTGTTTCGGCGTCAGCCCGACCTGCCGCTTGAAAAATTTCGTCATATGGCTTTGATCGCTGAAGCCTGTTTGGAAAGCGGCATCGATTGGTTTTACGCCTTCTTCCAACAGCTTTTTCGCATGATTGATACGGACGGTTTCCAAGTAGCTGTAGGGGGAAATTCCTTTCTGCTTCGTAAACGACCGCAGGAGGTGATACTTGCTCCAGCCTGTCAGCTTGCTTAAATGTTCAAGCGTAATGTTCTCCTGGTAATGGGATTCCAAATAACCGCACACCGCTTTGACTTCGTCGGACGGTTCAGGTGCATTTTCGAGAAACGTGACATCAGAATACGTACGAATCAACTCTTCGAGAAGGTTGAGAAAAAGCTCCTCCTTTTTCAGGGCTTTTTCTTTTTGCAAAATTTGAATGTGAAGCTCCTTCAAGCTCGCGTTTAGCTCATGACGGAACAAGACATTCTCCGTGAAATATGGGAGGCTGTCGGTCCCGGTGATCTCCTTCACACATCTTCTCATAACGTCAGGCATCACATTTATGCAGCGATAATCGAGCGCTTTTCCGTCAATCTGCTCGCAACTGTGCGTGTCATAAGGATTGAAAAGCACGAGATCGCCCTGATTAATGATGTATTCTTCTCCCTTGCAAAGCAAATAGCGCTGCCCCTTCTCAATAAAACCAATCACAAAATACTCGTGAAAGTGATTTGGAAACTTCTGCATAATGCCTTTAAAACGGTAGGCTTCAACATTCAGATCAGGGTCGAGGAAAAGCGTGCGGGTTTCATTTCGCATAGCGGGCCTCCTTGGTGTGATGATGTTCAAGTTTATCATGTTTTTGGGAGATTTCTTGTATGATGTTGCTTAGGAAGAATTTCTACAAATTCACTTGTACAACAAAACAGCTACTATGAGATAATTAAATGATGAGTTACATTTTATAGAAATTAATAAATGAGGTGTGAAATTGGCTATTCCAGACTTTCAAGCATTTATGTATCCATTTCTTATTTTATTAAAGGATAAAAAAGAACATTCTTTACAAGAAGCATACAGTTTCCTAGCAGAGCATTTTCAATTGACAGACGAGGAAAAAGAGGAAAGACTACCAAGCGGGAAACAGCTTGTCTATCATAATCGGATCGGGTGGGCGAGAACATACTTAAGCAAAGCAGGTTTACTGCGTATCGTCAGAAGAGCAACTTTTGTTATCACTGAAAGTGGGCAGGAATTGATTAATGATCCATCAATCAATAAGTTGTCAAAGAATGATTTATTGAAGTATAAAGGCATACAGACTTTTCTAAATCAAAAGAGTGAAGGAGAAGTTTTTTCCGAGAAAGAGGTCGAAAATGAATTAACTCCGCAAGAGCAAATAGATAAAAGCTATGAAGTTATTCAGCAGCAAATTAAAGAAGAATTATTAGATAAAGTGAAGAGTTGTACGCCTGAATTTTTTGAGCGTTTGGTTGTTGAGTTGTTGGTAGCTATGGGCTACGGAGGTTCTATTCAAGATGCGGGAAAAGCGATCGGCCGCAGTGGAGACGGTGGAATTGATGGAATTATTAAGGAAGATATATTAGGTTTAGACATGCTTTATGTACAAGCGAAACGCTGGGAAGGAAATGTGGGGCGTCCGGAGATTCAAAAATTCGCCGGGAGTTTAGAAGGACATCGAGCAAAAAAAGGGGTTTTCATTACTACTTCTGAGTATACGATAAGTGCGAAAGAATACATAAATCAAATAGAGAAGAAAATTATTCTAATAAACGGTAAAGAGTTAGCTGAATATATGCTGAAATATGGAATTGGGGTTTCTGAAGTAACGACATACACAATAAAAAAAATTGACCTTGATTACTTTGATGAATAAATATAAGAGTCCTCTTTAGACATACGTATTGGAAAACCGAAACATGGTAAAAAAACTGCCTTGCCATTTAGACGAAAAAATAAAGGGCATGCTTCCAGCCGCCCTTTTCTCACTTCAGCACATCATCAAGCAGCTTCCACATCAGCTCCCGTCGGTTTCCTGCGCCGGTCTTCAAAAAAATCGATTTTAAGTGGTCTTGAACGGTGTAAACCGATATATGCAATTCGTCTCCGATGGCTTTTGTTGATAGTCCGCGGATGACCCGGTAAGCGATGTCTTTTTCCCGGTCGGACAGGCTGTAGGCTTCTGCTATCAGCGGAATGGTTTCTGCGGGTGAAGCAGGCTCGAATGAAACGGCGATCTGGCCTGACGGGCCAAAGCCGTCTAAACGGCTCGCTTTAATGGATAGGGCGGAATAGCCTGGAATCGAGATGATCGTTTTTGCCGGGGCAGCAGTTTTAGCCGCTGCGCGCGTACAGACGGCCCGGACGGGTCTCGGCACGGCTTCGCTGCCGATTCTTTCCCAGCCGCGTAAGATGTTCAGCCAATGGAGGGCTGCTCGGTTGCATGACAAGGGCTGCAGATCTTCCGACAAAATCAGAATGCCTCCGACATGTTTCATGTGAAACACGTCTTTTTTTGGCAGATGGTGTCTGAATTGCTGAAGATGCCGGCCGATAAGCGGTGCGAGAGAAGCGAGCAGGCTCTTATCCTTTTCTGTAAACAGCGGCTGTCCACTTTCCCTCAACAGTGTGAGGTATCCCCAGCATTCCCCCTTGCTGAGCAGAACGGCGCGCAATTCATCTCCAAAGCCTGCCGGCTCCAGAAAATTGCGGTAGCGTTTGCTTTGCCGGAGGTCTCCTTTGACCGTTTCGCTTAATATAGCCGCTGTCTGCCGTGTCTGAATTAAGGCTACGAATCGATTCGCATCCTCATCCGCGTACTCAAGCTCGAATAATTGTGGATGGATTGCTTCAATTTGATCGTCTGTGACGGCTCCGATGGACAGCAGGGTCTTGGGGTCAACAGTCGGCCTGGCTCCGGGGCTTACCAACTTACTTGCGCAGAAAGCTGCCCAGGCTCTCGATGAGACGAGCTGCATTGATATTGCGATCATGCTCGGTTTAGGAGACAGCCACGGAAAAGCGGCGATCGAGTGGACAGTTGACCATCTGAATATGGTATATGATGTGAAAGTAAATGGACGCTTGATGGAAGTCAGCAGTTTTACAGACGGCCGGCGGACAAACTTTGGCGGGCGATTGGGGCGCAGGACAGCGTACCGGTTTCCTTTTTCCGACCAGGTGACATTGCCAGGCACATTAGCCGTCCCTTCTGTTTCTACCCGGCTTTGCTTTGATTCAAGGCCTGCCACAGCGCTGATTGCTGCCATGCAAAAAATCGGCGCAGTCAAGCTCTTAAACAATAAGGTAATTCGAGATCTGGCGGTCCGTATGCTGGGGGCGCTCAACATCGGATCGGCGCAATACGCGGTAAAGGTGGATGCTGAAGGATTAAAAAACGGCCGGAGCGCCGGGACGGGCATCGCGCTACTCGGCGAAAATGAATCATTCATTACCGCACAGACAGCCGCTGCAGCCGCTTCCGCTTTGTATACCGGAAGCTTTCCGCACGGAATATATCACTTGGAACAGCTGTTTGAGCTTGAATGGGAAGGAAGAGAGACCTGCTTAAAGCAGAAAGAAACCGGCGAGCGGTTTGTGATATCGTTTGACATCTTGTTAGAAAGTGAGATGATAAATATTAGAAAATAATAGAAGGAGTGGGGAAATATGCAGCCTGAAGATATTGTCAGAAGCGGGCCGAACCAATACGTTTGCAGAGAGGGGATCGCGAAAGAACTGCCGTCATTTGCGAATGCATTCGAACGCCCCGTCATCATTACGGGGATCAAATCGTTTAAAGCTTTTACACGTTATACAACACTTCCAGCCGATTGGAAAGTTGTTCAGCATACGGGCTGCAGTTCCTTAAGTAAGATTAAAAAAACAGCAGAGGAAGCAGAATCGGCAGACGTCATCATTGGAATAGGCGGGGGAACCGTCTTAGATGCGGCGAAGGCAGCCGCCGATTTGTTGAACATTGAAGTCATGACGATTCCGACGATCCCTGGAACATGCGCGGCAAGCACGCCGTTAAGCGTCATCTATGATGATGAAGGCAACTTTTCGGGCGTCCAATATCATAAGCGCTCCAGCTATTTGACGCTGGTCGATCCGCTGCTGCTCCTCTCTTCACCGATCGCTTATGTGAAAAGCGGAATCGGCGATACGCTTGCGAAATGGTATGAGGCCGAAGCGATCATCAGAAATACGGAAGATTCGCTTTCCATCATGGTTCAGACAGGGCTGAGGCAGTCTGTCTATATTCGGGATATTTTGTTGACAGAAAGCCTGAAAGCCATAGAAAGCCTAGAAAAAGGCGAATCCTCCTCATCTTTCACAAATGTCCTCGAAGCGGTCATTGCGCTGGCTGGCACAGTAGGCGGATATGCGGGCCGCTACGGCAGAATGGCCGGGGCCCATGCAATCCACAACGGCTTAACGTTCATCCCCGAAACCCACCGTGTGTTGCACGGCCAAAAGGTAGCCTACGGGATACTGGTGCAGCTTGCTTTAGAAGGGCGGACAGGTGAAATCGCCGAACTGATTCCCTTTTATGAAGGGCTCGGTTTTCCGAGAAGACTTAGTGATTTAGGCATTTTTGAAAACGTTGAAGCGGCCAAACGGATCATCGCAGCCCATGCCGCGCGTCCGGATGAATCTTTATGTTTGATGGGATCTTTTCATGAAGCCGATGTGATTGCGGCGATAGAGTCGCTCGAATAAACCCGGGTTTATACGCCTTTGAAACCAAAGAATTGTGAACGGTACACAGACGATGACCGTTTATAAACCGATTCCCGCGCTCGCCAAAAAAGGCGCTGAAATGGCTGTTCAAGTGGCGAAAGGCGAAGCGATTCAAACCGATACAACCGTCGAAAACGGCAAAGCCAAAGTACCGGCGATTTTACTTGAGCCGTATGCCGTTACGAAAGGCAATATCAATGAGACTGTGATCAAAGACGGCCATCTGTCCAAAAAAGATATTGATAAATAAAACGAAGTCAGCCATCCGTTACAGGATGGCTGACTTTGTTAAATTTCCACTTTCACATCGGCGCTTTTCTTCAGTTTTTCGACCTGCTGTCCGAGTTTTTCCTGTCTTTTTTGCTGTTTGAGCATGTCTTGAATTTGCTTCTTGACATCGTTAAACGCAGGTGTGTTTTTCTGTCCGCTGTCTTTTTGCTGCGCGGCAAATTGATCATAGTAATCTTTGATTTCTTTGTCTGTGACCTGATCTGCCGGCAGTTCTTTATCAATATATTTTTCCGTTTTGATACTGTTGGCAATGTCACTTTTCAGCGTGTTCATGTTTAAGCCGGCTTTTTTGACCGCTTCCTCAAAATCCTGATCGTTTTTATACTGCTTTTTGCTTTCGTCCAGCTGTTTTTCAATTTCTTTCTCAGATGCTTTGTAGCCTTTTTTGTCTGCTTCCTGGGTAATTAAAGCCTGTCCGATCAGGCTGTCGATCGCCTGCTTTTTGATTTGCTGTGCCGCATTTTTTGAAGTCGGATCCTGTCCTGTTTGCTGATACTGCATTTGTGCGGTTGATAATACGCTGTTATAGTCTTTGCCTGTGATCTTTTCATCGTTTACGACAGCCACGGTTTTTGTTTCATCCACTTTTTGCTGATCAAGCTTTTTCTGCATGGCTTTCATTTGCTTTTCTTGATCCTGCTGCCCGCTTTGGGCTGTTTTCGCTTGATCTTTTGTCTGGGATTGCTGATCATCATGATTTGAAGCGCAGGCGCCCAACACGACAGCCAATAATCCAATCATGAGAGATGATATGCCTTTTTTCATAATATATCTCCTTTCTTCAAACAGAAGTGAATCTTAAAATTACCTTTAGTGGGCATTCTAAACGATCGTCTCTGAAAAAGAAACCATTTGGAATCAATTTTCCAAAATGTAATCGAATTGAAAGGAGATCGTAATGTGATGGCCGAGTTCCGGTTTACTTGATATACTTCGGATCAAAGCCGTAGACTTCGAAGTCCTTCGCAAAAATGTCCTGCACCAATTCTTTTGTTTCGTCATTGTAAAAGCTCTCAAAAGTCGGTAACACCCAGTCGAAGGATGACATGGTCAAAACGGTGTCCGCGAACTTTCCTTTTTTAAGCATAGTATCGGAGAGATGGTGCGGTGATTTTGACAGCTGTGATACCGGAGATTTTAATAATTTGTATTTGTTTTCAACCTCTCTGATTTGCGCGCTGAATTGTTCGAGGTAAATATAATTGGCGACAAACTCTTCTTCTCCTTCGATATACTGGGGACCAAGGTGACGGTCAATGGCGTTAATATCCGGCCCGAGATCTTTTAGATGATGCAAGAATTGGTTGAAAGACAGCCCTGTGTTCATGTCACTGTTGAACAGATAGATAAAATTCGGGGAGCAAATCGCCGCCAGAAAGGAACTGACTGCTCTCCGGAAAGGGTTGCGTACAAGCTTGTAAGTGTCCTTTTTCCCCTCTCTTAAATCTGCCAGAAGATCCTTCACATAATTCGGCTGCTGCGTATAGATCGTATTTCTGTAGTGATGAACTTCCCCGGCGCATCTTCGATCGACATCTTCAAGCAGTCCGTTTTGGAAAAAGAACCAGCGATTCAGCGTTGTGCAGCCGCTTTTTGGAATCCAGAACAGAATGATTGGAAAATCCTTCGCAAAAAGAGGGGTATAAAGGTGAATCAAGCGTTTCAGTCTCTCATTTTCAAACATGCAGAACACATCCACTTCTCTTTTGGTTAAGGACCCGCCTTTGGCAGCGGTTGCCTTTATAAACAAACTATGCCGCTGGCAATGAATTGATAGGGTGATAATATGAAAATTTTTCAAAATGATATGAATATGTTTCAGTGAAAAATCCTTATTAATCCATATTTATAAAAATAAGTAATGATTTAAAGCTATCTTATGATACTAGAGTGAGCCTGTACAGTTCATATTGATGGAATTTTCTGTTTCACTGCATGCTCCGCCTGAGGTAACATGAAAATGAGTAATGCCTGGGAGCGTTCTGAAAGATCAGATGCTCAAGGAAAATAGGATAAAGGGAGGGACGTTCATGCAGATGCGCATGACTGAATATCACGTTCCCGACCCGGAATCGGGTCCGTACGGGATCGCCGTATGTGAAAACGGGCGCATTTGGTTTACTGAACAAAAGGGGAATCGGATCGGTATGCTCACAGAGTCTGGGGATATCACCGAATATACGATTCCGACGGAGAGCGCAGGCGCCTCGATTATTACTTCCGGGATTGGCGGTGAGCTATGGTTTACAGAGTATAAAGCGGGGAAAATCGGCAAAATCACGCCTCAAGGGGAAATAATCGAGTATGCCCTTCCCCCAGGTACTGCCCCGTTTGGGATCGCTGAAGGCTGTGACGATGCTATGTGGTATACGGATATGGCCGGACATCAAATCGGCAGGCTGTCATCTTCAGGCGAAATAACAGAATATAAACTGCCCAAACCCGGCGCCTTCCCGTCATTTATTACAATGGGAGCAGACGGTGCACTCTGGTTTACACAAAATCAAAGCGGTTCCATCGGGCGAATAACGGCAGATGGAGACATCAGCGAGTATCCGCTCCCTCGAGCACAATCCGGCCCGGTCGGGATCACTGCCGGACCGGACGGAGCTTTGTGGTTTACAGAAATAAACGAAAATCAAATTGGGAGAATTACAGTCTCAGGAAAGATCAGCGAACACCCGCTTCCGACAGCCAATGCACGCCCGCACGCGATTACCGCCGGCGGTGACGGGGCCCTGTGGTTCACGGAATGGGGTGCAGGCCAAATCGGCCGCATTACAGTCGACGGGGATATTACGGAATATCCAATCACGACGGCAGATTCTGAACCGCACGGGATAGCGGCCGGACCAGCCCATTCGATCTGGTTTGCAGAAGAGTGCGGCCGTATTGGGAAAATCTCGATCTGAAATGAAAGAACGTCCAGCAAACTGGACGTTCTTTTTTCACATGTTATTCCGTTCTCGTTTCCATTCTGCGGCTGGGCGAGCCAAGGCCTTTATTCATTAAGTAAAAATGGAAGATGTATTCACCGACTGCCGTAGCGACTGCTGCAAAAAACGCGGCCAATGCAGCGGTGTTTGCAGCCGTTCCCATTGCAAGAGCCATCAGCCAAACGACAAGAAAAGCGACGCCTAAATCGGCTAAAGTGGCCGTGATGTTATTGGTCTTCGGCAGAATAAACAAATCACCCAGCAAATAGGATACTGCGCCAAGAACAATCGTGATGAAAAGGGTGTTTTCAAAACTGAAACTAAACCCGAGCCCGAGAACAAGGTACAGAATGACAATCGTCATGATGCCTTTAATAGCAAGGGCTTTCACATGTTCCATAACAATTCGCTCCTTTATACGAGATTTTAGTTTTTCTTTTCCTCGTATTCAGAAAACGAAACATGCAAACTTGCATTTTTAACGGGCTCAGACGGATTCACGCTATTTTTTCGGTTTCTTGCATAGTAGATGATATAGCATAACGCCATAAATGGCACGCCGCAAAAAAGGGCGATCCTTTGGTTCGGATCAAAGGCAATGCCGATGCAAGATGCCAGACATAATAGAAACGCGGCAATCGGTACAGCCGGATAAAGCGGTGTCCGGTATTTTAAGTCGTCTGCAGTGTTTCCTTCAGCCAAAAAGCGTCTGCGGAACATAAACTGCGAGGCTGCAATGCTCATCCAGACGGCAACAACGGCAAACCCTGAAATCGACACAAGAACGATATAGACGGAATCAGGCGCAAAAACGCCGGAGAGCAGCGACAGAATGCCGCCAATCATGCTGAAGATCAGCGCGTTCAACGGGATTCCCCGTGAAGTCAGCTTTTGAAATACTGGGTGCAAAGTTTTTTCTTTTGACAGTGACCAGAGCATCCGGGAGCATGCATACAAGCCTGAGTTGGCCGCGGAAAGCAGAGCCGTCAGAATTACAAAATTCATGATGTCGGCCGCGTATGGAACACCGATGCGGTCAAAGACGACGACGAACGGGCTTTTGATCACACCGGCTTCTTTAACCGGAATGAGGCACGAAAGCACGAAAATCGTTCCGATGAAGAAAAGCACCAGTCTCCAGAGTGTTGTCTTGATCGCTTTTGGAATGTTCTTTTCCGGTTCGGCGCTTTCTCCGGCGGCAATTCCGATCAGCTCCGTACCCGAAAACGCAAAATTCACGGAGAGCATCGCCATAAAAATTGGAAGGAAGCCGTTCGGAAAGAGTCCGCCTTCTCCTGCAAAATTTGAAAGAAGCGGTGCAGAGTCCGCATTTTGTATCGGGATGATGCCGAATATCGCGGCTCCTCCTAAAATAATAAACAATATAATGGCAAGCACTTTAATGCTCGAAAACCAAAATTCAGATTCGGCAAAAAATCTCACTGAGACAGAATTGAACACGAAAATCAGTGCAGCGAAAACCGCGCTCCACAGCCAGACCGAAGTATCGGGGAACCAGCGCTGCATTAATAAACCGGCAGCGGTAAATTCCGAACCGAGCGCGACAGCCCAGGTCAGCCAGTAAAGCCAGGCGACGGTGAACCCGGTTCCCGGTCCGATGAATTTGGCGGCGTATATATGAAACGATCCAGTGACAGGCATGGCGACCGATAATTCGCCGAGGCAGAGCATGACAAGGTAGACGATCAGAGCCCCAACTAAGTAGGCTAAAATTGTTCCGGCAGGCCCCGCCTGTGAGATCGTATAACCTGAACTTAAGAAAAGGCCCGTGCCGATAACTCCTCCTAAGGAGAGCATGATAAGGTGTCTTGTTTGCATTTTTCTTTGAAAGTTCTGACGATTGCTGTTTGACTGTTCCATCATACCTCCAGCTTTCTTGCCCAGTCGGCGACGGCTTTTATGTCTTCAGGCGTTGTTCTGCAGCAGCCGCCGATCAGCTGTGCCCCCTGGTTATACCAGCTGCGGGCGCTTTCTCCAAAAGAAGCTTGGCATGCCGCGCCATGCCATGTTTTCGTCTCCGGATCATACTGTTCACCGGAATTTGGATAGACGATAATCGGTTTAGCTGTATGCTTTTTGATACTGCTGATCAGCGATGAGACATGCTCCAGCCGCGTACAGTTTACGCCTATTGCCGCAACCTGGTCATGCTGGTCGAGCCATTTCGCGCATTCGCCGGCTTTCGTGCCGTCGCTGATATGGCGTCCGTCTTTAGCGCTGAAACTGATCCACGCATGTGTATCCGGGAATTCTTTTAATAACTGAACGATTGCTTTTGCTTCTGAAAAGCACGGTATTGTCTCACAAGCCAAAATATCGGCGCCCGCATTGATTAAAGCGCCCATTCGCTGCCTGTGAAAATCGGCCAATTCATCTTCTGTGACGCCATAGTTTCCCCGATATTCGGAACCATCCGCTAAAAAAGCGCCGTAAGGGCCTACTGAAGCGGCTACAAACGGTTTAGTCCGGCCTTCGCGGTTTTCCGGCGCCGCCCAAAATTCATCGCGTGCTTCTACAGCAAGACGGACAGACTCCCGGATGAGGAGGAGCGCTTCTTGTTCACTGAGTCCGCGTTTTGTGAAACCCTCAATCGTCGACTGATAGCTGGCCGTAATCGCGCAATCGGCGCCCGCACGGAAATAATCCATGTGAACCTGTTTGATAAGCTCGGGGTTTTCGATGAGAATTTTCGCAGACCACAGGCTGTCGTTCAAATCACAGCCGTACCGTTCAAGCTCGGTGGCCATCGCGCCGTCAAGTATTACTATAGGGAATTGTTGTAAAGCAGATCGAATCGGATTTGTCATCTAATTGTTGAGGCTCTGTCGTCCGAGACCCCGGCCTCCTTTTTTTAGAGTTTTTAAAAATATATGAAAAATAGTTTAAAAGACGCGGGTACTTTTGTCAATCTACCGAAAATCAGTTTTCACTAGTCACCTTTGTCGTTTTCTATTTAGGGTAAAACCGTCCGTCGCCGCATATTTTTTTAAAAAAACAGATAAGGGGTATCAGATGGATGAAAAAACTGATTATCAATGCTGATGATTTTGGATATTCAAGAGGTGTGAACTACGGAATTATTGATGCCTATAAGCTCGGGATTTTAACATCAGCGACGTTCATGACGAATATGCCGGGCTCAGGTCACGCGGTCCGGCTGGCTCGCGAATCGCCCGGACTCGGAATCGGCGTACATTTGGTGTTGACCTGCGGAAGGCCGCTTTTGTCTGATCACCGGACGATCGTGGATGCAAAGGGGAATTTTCGCAATCTCGCTTTTTATCAAAGTGCTTTTACGATAGATGCTGATGAAGTATACCGCGAGTGGAAAGCGCAGATTGAAACAAGCGTCAACATGGGCTTGGAACCCGATCATTTGGACAGCCACCATCACATCAACGCTTATCCGCACATCTCAGACGTATTTTTGACGCTCGCCAAAGAGTATCGCCTGCCTGTCAGGCGTAATATGGAGAGTGCCGTAATCACGGAAAAAGGAGTGAAAACAACAGACTCTTTTTCACCTGTGCTCGAAGCGGCTTTAAAGGATGAAGAAGCCGTCTCTGAACTGTTTGAAGAACATAATACCGTGGAGGTCATGACCCACCCGGCATACCTCGATAAGGAGCTTTTGGCGAACTCTTCATATACTTATCCAAGAGTCGATGAACTTGAGTTTTTAACCGATCCGGACGTTGTCATCCGCTTGAACAAGCTTGCGGATGTTCAGCTCGTATCATTTAGGAATTTGATATAAGGAGAATGCCGGAATGAAACATATTCTTCAGCTGCTGGGAAAGTCTTTGCTGATTCCGATTACCGTTCTTCCGATCGCCGGCCTGCTGCTGCGGCTTTCTGCGGAAGATATGCTGAATATACCGCTTTTTCAAGCGTCAGGCGTGATTTTGAACAATATGGATGTTCTGATCGCAATCGGCATTGCCATGGGTCTTGCCCGTTCAAAAGATAAAGGGATTCCTGCGCTGACAGGATATTTGGCGATTACCGTATTAAAAGAAGGGCTCGGCATCTTGAATCCCGACCTTGATATGAGCGTCTTCGGCGGGGTGCTCGCCGGCCTGATGGCGGCTTTCATTTATAATCAATTCCAACATACAAAGCTGCCAAGCATGTTTTCATTTTTTGGCGGAGAGAAGTTTCCAATTACAATGATCGTATTGGTGACCATTCCGGTGGCCGGGTTTTTTTCAGTCGTCTGGCCATATGCAGAGGCGGCGATCGACGCTTTTAGCCAGTCGCTTGTGGGTCTTGGCGCTTTCGGGGTTTTTGTGTTCGGATTTCTGAATCGGTTTTTGCTGCCGTTCGGACTTCACCATGTCATGAATACGTATATATATTTTGGGCTTGGGCGCTATGAGACGGCGTCCGGAGAAGCGGTGACAGGGGAAATTACACGGTTTTTGAATGGAGACCCGACTGCCGGCTACTTTCTAGGCGGATTTTTTATCACGATGATGTTCGGCATTCCGGCGATCGCTTTGGCAATAGCGCATGCAGCCAGAACGAGAAAAAAGGAAACGAAAGCGCTCATGTCTTCCGGAGCAGCCACATCGCTGATCACCGGGATTACGGAACCGGTTGAATTCACGTTTTTATTTACTTCGCCTTTGTTGTACTTTCTTCACTCGGTCTATACGGGACTTGCCGGAGCGGTGCTCTGTTTGCTGGGGATTCGTCACGGCTTCTCATGGGGTGCGGGAGCCATCGATTATTTGCTGAATCTTAATTTATCAGACGGCGGATTATTGATCATACCGGTCGGCCTTGCCTTTTTTGCCCTCTATTATGTTACGTTTTACTTTGTGATTACAAAGCGAAACGTTCCGGTGATCGGAAGGGAACAGGAAACGCCTGAAGGAAACCGGCTGCATCAGTCTATAGCTGCAGGTATTCTTAAGCATATCGGCGGCCGCGAGAATGTCGTGACTTGTGAAAACTGTATAACCCGTTTACGACTGAAATTAAAAGACACGTCATTGGCGGATGAAGCACAATTAAAGCAATTAGGAGCGCACGGTGTGATCAAAATTGACCGGCATCATATTCAGATTGTGATCGGAACGGATGCGGGGAATGTAAAAAAAGACTTGCAGAACTTGATCGACGAATCTACGCCGGATTAAAAACTGAAGTTGCTTTTGAAGAAAATCTGCGCTGCATCGTGCGATTTTTGAACAAATAAGCTTGCACCTCCAGCAGCGTGAGGCTTTATGATGGGTATGAATCGTCAGTTGGAGGTGACTCTTATGAAAAAAGATGAGTATTATTCAATCGGTGTTTTCTCAGAAATGACAGGGACATCCATTCGGACGCTCCATTATTACGATGAAATCGGCTTGTTGAAACCTGAAAAACAACCGGGCACCGGCCGCCGTCTCTACACAGACAGAGATGCGAAAGATTTGCAGAAAATCACATGTTTTAAGTTTCTGGGGTACAGTCTTGAACAAATTCGCGCTTTCATGAAGGATGCGAGCTTCGATGCTGGTCTGATTGAGGCGCTGCAGGAGCAGAAAAGGGTGCTTGAGGAGAAAAAGGAGCATATTGAAACAGGGCTGAAAGCGATCGACAGGACGATCGGTCTCCTGGAGGAGGAAGAGGAAATTGACAGCTCTGTTTTCATGAGCCTGCTGAACAGCATCCAGACGGAGAAGGAACAGCGTAAATGGCTTGAACAGCAGGTGTCCAAAAGTTTTGCCGATGATGTATTCGGCAAATCAGAAGCAGAGATGGCCAAATTGGATCAAGAGTATGTTCGTTTATCTAAGGAAGCCAAGCGGCTCATGGGAAAACCGGTTGATGACCCCGAGGTGCAGGAAATGGCAGACCGGTATATGAAGACGAGTTTGGAATTTATCGGGGAGGGCGTGCTGTCGGCTTTAGGACAGATGGAGACAATAGAATCACAGCAGCTGGCAGAGAAGTTTTCTTCACCTTTTACAAATGAAGAGGAAGCGTGGTTGCAGCAGGTGTTCGAATATTACATGATTCACAACGATTTCTGTCCCGAAAACGGCAGATGAAAAGGCAAATTATAAAACATGCCGGAGCTTTTTAATGCAAAAGCTCCGGCTCAATTTTCGTCGTTTCATTATCGAGCGAAACATGCAGTTCATGGTTTTGATTAATCGAAGCGAAAAAGATTTCATTCATTCGTTCAAGCCCTTTCTTCTTCAGCTGGTTTTTGAGCCAGCTTTCCGTTACATTCAATTGGTGAAGGACAGACGTGTACACTTTCCCGTCAACGATTACCGGATATGAAAATTCGCCGCTGCTTTTTTGAATCCCCATATCTTCAGCCGTGACTTCCATTTTATTTGGCTTTTTGTATACCGTTAAATTTCCGTTCGCTTCTACAAACGCCATTTCTACATCGCTGACATTGAAAACATCTTTTTCCCGAAGCATTTGCAGAATATTATCCACCGAATATCTGATTCGTTTCAAGTTGCCGACGATAAACGTTCCGTTTTTGATGACGATGGTCGGTTCAAATGTAATCAGACGTCCCAGTGTTCTGTTTTTGATCATGATTTTTGAAGCGAGTCTTTGCAATAGGGCAATCGCAGCCACCGCAGCGGCGGTATGCAAATGTTCAATCCTCGGATCGGCTATATCCGCTCCGACGACGGCCCCCAATGTAATAATGATTAAAAAATCAAACACAGGCATTTCCCCGATTGAACGTTTTCCCATAAACAATGTGACAATTAATAAAAGCGGAAGGATGGTGATGATTCGCCCGTAGACAACCAAAATTTCTTTCATAGTTTCCATTGTCTTTCTTCCTTTTTGTAGCCTTTTGCCAATTCAAGGTTGACGGCCGTCATTTTGGAGTTGAGATCATGATATGGGTAAGAATCAGTTATTTCAGGAAGCCGGTTGGCATCCTCCTGGTTTGAAATCACACGCCCCGCCGAAACAAATCGTTTTGGGGGAATTGTAACACCGATTACTTTTGCTCCCGGTTCGATCACCGTATCCTCTTGGATATAGGCATCAAAAATAAGGCTTTGCATCCCGACAAAAACATTTTTGTCAATTCGTACAGGACCGTGAATTTGACATTGCGGGGCAAGTGACACTTTCTCGTCTATGTAAATGGAATACGATTCACGATCCTTAAATACGGAATGTTCAGTAACAGGGCTGTTGTATTCATAGTTTTTCAATCCGTGCAAGACAACTCCGTCCTGGATATTGCAATCATGGCTGATGAAGATTTTCAATCCCACGTCTCCCCTGATCGAAGAGAAAGGCCCGATGAAAACGTTGCGCCCGATGACCACACTGCCGATGACCGAGGCAAAATGATGGATGTATGAGGACGCATCAATATCCGGTATATCTGCTTCTTGATTAAATGATGCGGTAATATTGGGGCTGACATTGTCTTGGATCAGCAACTTTTCAAGAAACTTCCCAGCGAGTGACGAAACCGTTAATCCGAGGATGAGTTTGTTGCTTAATTTCATATGACCTGCCTCCTTTATTCAGGTAGTCTGTCTAAAAAACGGATATTTATTTAAGAAATTAGACGGGGCGGCGGTCTGAAACTAAAAAAGAGGATAAGGGGGAGACAACGGCTAATAAAGCAATGGAATATGTTTTCAAGACGATTACCTTTTTCAGCTCTGAAGAAACAGAGGAAATGATTCATTTTGAGGAGGAAATTTACGGTCAGGCTTGCCCTGGCTGACTCCTCGCCAGAGCTCTATTTTAAGGGAGGTTGAAACTTTGAATCTATCTTTGGCAGTTGCATTAGTTATATCTGTGTTTTTAAATATATTTCAGCTGGCACAGCTCAAATCCAATAACCGTAAAAACGTAAAGTGGGAAGAGAGTACAAAAAGGCCGCTCAACCCCTTCACGGCCATCCTGTGGACTTATTTCGCCATTATCATTCTTTTTATGTTGGCTGCATTAGTAACCGTTATCATACAGCTTAACGTATAATGTTACCGGCGCATCTGAAATGCTTCCTCTTCTGCAGCCGGCTCTTTATTATTGCAACAGTCATAACGAAAAAGGCGCGGAAATTGCAAGGAGAAAAACCGATGAAAACGGGATCGCCCGTTTTGACAAACACACGGAAACGATTGCCCCGAAGGGATTTTATTTTAAATAAGGGGACATTCGAATTTGAAATCAAAAAAGATGGGCAAATCGTAAAGCATGCGGTAGAGAATCATAAGGAAGAGACAAATACCGCAGCTCCTCCTGCCAAAAAGGATAGAGACACTGGACATGTCGAAAAAACAGGAGGCAACCCGCTGCCGAATACAGGAAATGACGGCCTGTATCGTGCTTTACTCATTGGACCCATCTTTCTTATTATCGGACTTGCTATGTTTGTTTTAAACTGTATAAAGACTCAAAATCCAAGTGTGTAAATATTCCCCAAAAAGACAGTGTTACAGCTGTCTTTTTCGTTTGCGGAACAGCATTTCGCCCGCGGCGCCTGCGGAAACGCCGAGCACATAAGCCAATAAATCGCTCCACAAAAATCCGTAACCGAGAATGAGTCCTCCGAGCGGAGCGGCTCTCATATGGTCAATCCATGGAGCGTGATACAGCTGGCTGCATTCAATCAAAAAACAAAACACCAGCGCAATCAGCGCCACGGAAGCGGTCTTCGCGTTTTTGAACAGAAAGCCTGCGCCGAAGAAAATCATCAGCGCCCACAGCGCATCCCCTAAATAGGTATTCACAAAGTCCGGCAGCATATCGGCCGTCTTCCTTGAAGCAAGCCCCGCCGCCATCGCTGCGAATGTCAGCGCAAGCCGGCTGATACGGCTTCTTTTCATATTCATGGCTGAACCCCGTTTCTGCCAAAGTAGGTTAAGTAAATCTTCGGAGATATGACGGATACAAGGGGAAATACGTTTTATTATTTTGGGCGTGAAGCCGGTTTAAATGAACGATAAAAAAGCCGCCGTACCCGGCGGCTTTTCGTGTTATATCGCATTTTTGCTTTCGGCTTTTTGTTCGGTGCCGGAGTGCTCCCAGCATTCGACGCCTTCATGGTTTTCAAGAACATCTTTATAAAAGACCGGGTCTTTGCCCGCTTTGCGCTGTTTCACATAGTCTTTCAAGGCGGCAAATGCCACTTTTGACAGCAGGAAAATCGCAATCAGGTTGACGATGACCATCAATCCCATGAACAAATCGGCGAGGTCCCACACAAGCTGGACTTTTGATACCGATCCGAAGATGACCATCGCAAGCACACAGATTCTGTAAATGAAGAGCCATGCTTTGTTCGTGTGCAGGAATTCAATATTCGTCTCTCCGTAGTAGTAGTTTCCGATCAAGGTGCTGAAAGAAAACAGGAACACCATAATGGCGAGAAAGCCTGAGGCCCATGCTCCGATGTGCGTGCTGAGCGACGCTTGCGTCAACTCGATTCCGCTCAGCCCCGGTTCTTGATACGCATCGGAAAACAATATGATAAAAGCCGTGCTTGAACAAATCACCAAAGTGCTCGTAAAAACCCCTAAAGCCTGAACAAGGCCCTGTTTGACAGGATGGCTCGTGGTCGCTGCGGCGGCGGCATTCGGCGCGCTGCCCATCCCGGCTTCATTCGAGAAGAGGCCGCGTTTGATTCCGTTCATCAGGGCCGCGCCGATGGCTCCGCCTGCCGCTTGTTCAAGGCCAAACGCATGACCGATAATTAAAGAGATGACGTCCGGCAGTTTCGTAATGTTCATCAGCATGACGAAAACGGCGACGCCGATATATAAGACGGCGAGAAATACGACAATATATTCGGACAGCTTGGCGATCCGTTTGATACCGCCGAAGGTAATGATGCCGAAAGCAATCGTAATGATGATCCCCAGTGTGAGACGGTCTGTGCCGAATGAGTTTTCAAAAGCGACCGTTATCGTATTGGACTGGACCGCGTTAAACACGATTCCGAAGGACAATGTGATCAAGACGGCAAACAGCGCACCCATCCAGCGTTTTTTCAAACCCTTTTCCATATAGTAAGCAGGACCGCCGCGGAAGCCGTCTTTATCCTTTATTTTATAAATTTGCGCCAGCGTGCTTTCGACAAAGCTTGACGCCGAACCGATGATGGCGATGATCCACATCCAAAAGATAGCGCCGGGTCCGCCCAAGGCAATGGCGATCGCAATCCCCGTAATATTTCCTGTACCTACTCTCGCGGCCATGCTGATGCAAAATGCCTGAAAAGGCGAGATTCCGTTTTTGTCGGGCGTCCCTTCCTTTAAAACCCGGAACATCTCTTTCAGCAAGCGAACTTGAAAGAACTTCGATTTAAAAGTAAAAAACAGTCCCGAAGCAAGAAGCATAATTATCAATAGTTTTGACCAAAGAAAATCATTTGTGACACCAATGACTTCTTGAAGGAATTGCTGCATGCTTTCACCTCTTTTTTTATGATTTTAAAAAATACTGAGATCCCATTCACGGGCTATATGTTTTAAAAGCATTCCGCCCGTCATGCTGTTGCCGTAATCGTCAATCGCTGGGCCGTAGATGCCGATGCCGCATCCATGCTGAAAAGGCTGTTCCCTTTTCATGCTGGCAGGCACCGCGCACATGATTCCGCCGGAGACGCCGCTTTTTGCCGGAATGCCGACAAAGGCCGCGAATTTTCCTGAAGCATTGTACATTCCGCACGTCAGCATTAAAGCTTTTGTCAGCCTGGCGACATCCTTCGGAATCACCTGCTCACGGCGGAGAGGATGATATCCGTCATTTGCGAGAATCATGCCGATCAAGGCGATGTCTTCAGTGCTTCCTTCCATGGAGCATTGCTTCAGATAAACTTCAAGCGTTTCTTCGACGTCTGCTTCGAGGAAGCCGGTTTCCTTTAAATAATGGGCCAATGCTCTGTTCCGATGGGCGGTTTGCCACTCTGACCGAAATACTTCTTCATTGATCTCAAGCCGTTTTCCAATCATTTTTTCAATGACGTCATGAAGCGACTCCATTTTTTCCAGTGCCGATATACCGGGAAGGATCGACGCAACGGTCAGCGCTCCGGCGTTGATCATCGGGTTAAACGGCTTTCCCGGCTTGTGCATTTCAAGGCGGATGATTGAATTGAACGCGTCTCCCGTCGGTTCTACATCAACACGGTCTAATACGTAAGAAATCCCTTTCGTCAAACACGCTGCGATAAAGCTGATCACCTTTGAGATGCTCTGGAGTGTGAATGATACGTCCCAATTTCCTGCTTTGATCATCGTGTGATCAGAACCGATCACACAGATGCCGAGCTGGTTAGAGTCGATTTTTCCTAAAGCCGGAATGTATTCGGCGTTGCGCCCGCTTGAGGAAAAAGGACGGTAATGTTCGACCAAATCTTCAAGGCGGGATTGCCAGAAAAGGGCGTCATAGCGTTCTTCCAATACTTCATTCATCGAAATTCCTCCAATCTGACCTGATTAAGCTGCAGGTTTACTGAAAAAATACGAGGCTCTAAAAAGCGGTGATTTGGGCATGGCGGCAGAAGGCAAAGGGGTATAAGCCTGTGCCGCACATGTTGTTTTAAAGCCTGTTCTTTCCTGGGAAAAAGGGGTTTGGATTGCACAAGGGAGTGAGTTGCGGGAAAATATAAGCGTTTTCAAATAGAGAAAATATACATTCAATTTATAATGGAACCTACATAAACCTACAAAAAGCGACAAAAATAATTAAAAAATAAGCCGATTGATTTAAAAATCAAATCGACTGTGGGTAAAATGGGAGTTGCGGATAACGTGTGATTAACGTCAAAATAAAGCAACACGTTTGTAATGGAGGATCAGCATGATGGGTAGAAATTGGGGAAGTGTGATAAAAAAGGCGGCCCGGCTTGTAAAAAAAGACGGCTATATCTTAACAGTGATGATGTTAACGGTGCCGCTGGCAGGAGAGCTGAAGTTTTATCCGCTCAACGAGACCTTCCGGGTCAGCTTCGGCGTTCCGACTTTCTTTTTTCTTTTGCTGCTGCTGCGGAATGTGCCGGCTGTGCTGTCCGGCTTTTTAACGGGGGCGGCTGTCGTCGGATTTCGGGTGCTGCTTGATGCATTCGGCCCGGGACAGATCGATTGGCTGTCATCCTTTTACCACCATTATCCGACTTTTTTCTTTTATTTCACATATGCGTTTCTATTCTACTTGGCAAAAGTGAAACGATTTCAATTTCGCCCGCTCTACATCGGGTTTCTGGGTTTCGGAATCGAACTGATTGCCGATGGAGCCGAACTGGCTGTTCAATATATGATGTTCGAGTCTACCGTTACCCCGGGAAAGATCCGCGACATGATGGCGATTGCTTTTTCCCACAGCTTTATTGTGCTGAGCTTTTTTAATGTCATGAAGCTGTATGAAACGCAATCGCGGGAAAAGCAGATCCGCGAACAAAATGAGCACATGCTGATGATCGTTTCAAACTTATATGAAGAAACCGTTCATTTGAAAAAGACGTTGAAGAATACTGAAGAGATTACGAACGAGTCCTATCAGCTGTACAGGCTTTTAAATAGACAGAGCGATAACAATTCCTCCGTCCGGCAAATCAGCCAGAAAGTGCTGCGCCTCGCCGGTGAAATCCACGAGGTCAAAAAAGACAATCAGCGCATTTTCGCCGGACTTTCAAAATTAATTTCAAAAGAAAGCTTCAGAGACTACATGGCTGCAGAAGATCTGGTCCGGCTTGTGACCGGCATTAATCGAAAGTATGCAGAATCGCTCGAAAAAGACATTGACTTTCATTATTCGATAGACGGAGAACATCCGAAATACCACGTGTATACCGTATTATCCGTGATTAATAATATTATGGCGAATGCGGTGGAAGCGATTCAAAAGCAGGGCTCCATCCGCCTCAGCCTCTATAGGCGCAGCGATGACATGCTGGAATGCCGCGTAGAAGATGACGGACCGGGCATTCCCGAGAAAGTCGGGGATGTGGTATTTGAGCCGGGGTACACATCAAAATATGATGAATTCGGAACTCCTTCAACCGGAATCGGTCTGTCTTATGTGAAGGAAACTGTCGAGGAGCTCGGAGGGAGCATTCGATTTCGGAATGATGCAAGCGGTGTTGTGTTTACGATCAGACTTCCGGTCCAACAATTGATTCAGAAAGGGTGAAGACCTGTGCGTTTTTTTATTGCAGATGATGACCGTGCTGTGCGATCAATTTTAAAACAAATCATTGAAGACGAAGATTTGGGTGAAGTGGCCGGAGAAGCGGAAGACGGCTGCGATTTGGAAGGCCACGTCCTGAATTTGCAGCAAATTGATATTTTATTTGTCGATCTTTTAATGCCGCTCCGCGACGGAATTGAGACGGTTCGTCATTTGCATGGAGCTTTCTCAGGGAAGATCATCATGATTTCCCAGGTGGAATCGAAGGAAATGATCGGTGAAGCCTACTCCCTGGGGATTGAATATTATATACATAAACCGATTAACCGCATTGAAATCTTGAACGTCATTCAAAAAGTCAAGGAGCGCATTGAGCTGGAAAGGTCGATCCATGATATACAATCTTCGCTGAACCGGCTTGTGAGTCTCGGCAGCGGACGAAAAAACGGCTTTAGGGAAAAAAGTATTCAGGAAACAGGCGAATTTCTCCTTTCTGAACTCGGAATCGTCGGGGAGAGCGGGTCCCAGGATTTAATCGCCATCCTTCAGTATTTGTTTGATGATGAACAGACCTCATTATATGAAAAGGACTTTCCGCCGCTCAAACAGATTTTTCATCAGATTGCCGAGCAAAAGCTCGGGCCGGCTGCTTCACCCGTAGAGATCAACAGGGAGGTTAAAGCGTCTGAGCAGCGAATACGGCGGGCGGTCAGCCATTCGCTAAACCATTTCGCATCACTCGGTTTAACAGACTTTTCAAATCCGCGGTTTGAAAGCTATGCGTCCCGGTTTTTTGACTTTACCGTCATCAGCAAAAAAATGAAAGAGCTGCAGAAAGACTCTGCCGCCGCCTTGCCGTCCGCCCGCGTCAACACGAAAAAATTCATTCAGGTTTTCTTTTTGGAAGCCAAGCGGTTGAGTGAAAGCACCGGGAAAATGGGTTGAAAAGAGCTTCCTCACCTTAGAGGAAGCTCTTCTGCCTGCCGGTTATCCAGCGTATTCTCTTTTCAGCAGTGAAAACATGTATACGTCAATCAGCTTTCCTTTTGCTTTCTCGTATTCTCTTAACAGTCCTTCCTTTTGAAAGGATAACGAGTTGAGGAGTTTGATTGAAGGCGTGTTTTCAGGCTCTACCTTCGCTTCGATTCGGTTGAGGTTCAAGGTTGTAAAGCCGTAGTCGATCAGCTTTTTAACAGCTTCGGAAGCAAAGCCTTTTCCCCAATGATTTCTCCCTAAGTCATAGCCGATTTCAGCTCTGCTGTTTTCCTGGTCGATCATATTAAAGCCGCACGTCCCGATGACTTCATCCGTTTCTTTTACAACGATCGAAAAGCGGTTCGCCTGCCCTTCAAGGCTTAAATCATTGATCATTTGGATCATGTCCCGCGCTTGGGAGACGTCTGTAAAAGGCGTGATATTCATATACTTTGTGACTTCCGGATCTGACCAGTATTGACAGAGGACATCTGCATCCTCCAATTCCATTTTTCTCAAAGTCAATCTTTCTGTATAAAGGGTTTCCATGATCTTGCCTCCAAGTTCCGTTTTATTTAGGAAGGTGAAAGGACCATTCATCGATCTGCGCATCATTCATGTTCATAGAATAAAATGTAACTGTTATCGGGAAGCGGATGGATAAATCCCTTTTTTATCCAAAATGGAAAGTGCAATCTCGGCAGCAGAGCTTCCGGCAGCCTGTTTTTCACCTTGAATATGAACAGCAAAGAAAAAAGTATTATCGGCAGTTTCTACATATCCGACAAACCAGCCGGCATGAAGTTCTCCGTTGATAACCGATGTTCCGGTTTTACCGGATAAAACTCTGCCATTTGATTCTTCTAAACGTATCGAATCTTTCACAGTTTGAATATTAGACTGTTTAAAATCAAATTCGTTATCATAAAACTTTTTTAATATATTGACCTGTTCAAGAGGGGAAATTTGAAGAGAGCCATCCAGCCAATAATGAGCCGGGTCTGAAAAATCCTCATTTCCATAATGTATAGATTTGAGATAATGACGTAAATGATCCTCCCCAATTTGCCGGTCCAGTTTTTGAAAATACCATGTTGCGGAGCTGCTCATCGCAGAGAATAAATCCTGGTCTTGATTCCATTCTTTATACGGATATTGAGTCCCGTCCCAAGTCATGTGAGAATGGTTCTTCGTGATGATTCCGGATTCCAGTGCGAGCAATGCGCTAAACACCTTGTATGTGGAAGCAGGTGCGAATCTGGAGGTGCTTTCTTTCCTATTGTATATTGTATACTTTTTCCTACTAGAATCCAACAGGACAAAGCCCCCTGAGGCTGAGAATTTATCAAAAAAGGTGCTGTAATCTTCGTATTCTACATTCGTGCCGGGTAAAAAGCGTGTTTCTTGTTGCATGGCCAATATAGACACAGAAGGAGTACCAGCTAACATGATCCCAAGGACAAGGGCGAACACTACGGCACTTTTCACCTTTAGCAAAGGCGATGCCGCCTGGAAGTTGACAACTGTGACAATCCGTCTTTTGATATGTTTGTATGAGCTGCTGAATTCAGAAGCGGCTAACAAAGATGATGTTCTTTGCTTAAGTGAAGTGAATTTTAAAATCACCTCACCATATTTGAGATGTAATTTTTTATCAAGCGTTTTTAATACGGCAAAGTCGCAAGAAATCTCCATCTCCGTTTTCGCTTCCTTTGATAAATACCAAACGAGGGGATTAAACCAATAGACGATTTTCAACAGGCAAAGAAAATAGTTGATGAGCATATCCTTTCGTTTGCAATGGTACAGTTCATGAAGCAAAACACATTTTATTTCGTCGGCAGAAAACATTGAAATATCTTTTGGCAAGATAATATATGGACGAATGACCCCGAATGTAATGGGGGATTTTATCAATGGGGAACGGCCCAAAATGACTTTTTGATGAAAGCGTATTTCCTCTTTACATGTGTTAAAAAGGGTTAATAGCTCTTTACTGTTAACAATTTGCAGGCTCTTTTTTATTTTGCCGATTTTTAGATTGCTATAAAGAGTAGCTATAAGCATAACAGCAATACCCAATATCCAAACTGCGAAAAAGGCTGAATCTATCATTTTGAAAGACGATTGTTCAATCGATATCGAAAAGTCCTGCACCCAGTTTGCATGTTGGCCAATTGCTTCTGTCGCATGATCTGTGGAATGGGTTTGAGAAAATGCTGAATGAGCTCCCCCTAAGTTCAGAATCCAGTCAAAATGATGGCTTTTTAGAAAATGAAAGGGGATAAAAGGAGCGATCAATGCCAAAAGGGAAATCACGCTAATATGATAGTGGGTGCCTACAGTGATTTGAGACTTCAGCAGTTTTTTAAAGAGTATGATGATAGAAAAAAACAAAGACAATAGAATTTGACTAACCAAAAAGGGAATAAAGAAAGAACTGCTCATTTCATTCCTTCTTTCTGTTCTTATGTTCTTCTAATATTTGATACAACTCATTAATTTCTTCACCTGACAGCTGATCATTCTCCAAAAAGTTTAATACCATCGAATTAAGGGTGCCATTATAAAACCGGTTTAAAAAACTGTGACTCTTAACCTCTATATAATCACTTTCGTCTATATTTGGAGTATAAACGAAAACCCGTCCTTCTTTATGGTGGTTTAATGCTCCTTTTTTAATGAGGCGCAGCAGCATGGTTTGAATGGTTTTAGGGCTCCATTCACTGGTTTTGGATAACTCTTTAATCACCTCATTGGTATTGATCGAAGAATGCTTCCAAATGACTTTCATCACTTCTAATTCCGCATCAGAGATTTGAGGTATTTTTTTCATTTCCATCATCCTATACTTACAAATGTAATACTCTCATTATAGGTTTGCCATTTTAAGAAGTCAATGAAGTGCATATTGCCCACAACCTCACATCGAATCACAAAAGCATCTTGTTAGCGTTTTGTAAATATGGCAACTCCCTCTACTGCTCTTCATCGAACCTGTCTTTCATTTTTAATCATCTTTTAAAGGCTAGCACTTTCATAAAAAACTGTTGCAATTAAAACTTACATGTGTAATACTTTCAAAGACTACATTTGTAAGATTTGATGTTTAAACATCAAAATTCGAAGTTGAACACGCTCCAATTGAAAAAAAGGGGGGGATTATCGAGATAGCACGAGGTTGTAGAAGCTGATGTTGAAAAGCAAGCAGAAATGGGGCTTCAACGAATAAATGTAGGTCAAAATTTGCTTGAAATGCTTAACTGCACGAGTGGTTTCTATAAATAAGATATTCGTTACAAAGGAGACGATTTTGATGAAATTATGGAAAACAATTTTCGGCACTTTAAAACTGAAAAAAGTTGCCCCCTTGTTGCTTGTCTCATGTGTAGCCCTTGTCGGATGCAATGACAATAACTCGAATGCCTCACAATCTGCCGAGAAGAATGAAAAGACGGAGATGAAAGATGATTTTGCAAAACTTGAGGAACAATTTGATGCAAAACTCGGGATCTTTGCATTAGATACAGGTACAAACCAAACGATAACGCATCGTCCGGATGAGCGTTTTGCTTTTGCATCGACGATTAAGGTTTTAACCGTAGGCGTGCTTTTACAACAGAAATCAATAGAAGATCTGAACCAGAGAATAACATATACACGTGATGATCTCGTAAACTACAACCCCATTACGGAAAAGCATGTTGATACGGGAATGACGCTTAAAGAGCTTGCAGATGCTTCGATTCGATATAGTGATAATGCGGCACAGAATCTCATTCTTAAACAAATTGGCGGGCCTGAAAGTTTGAAAAAGGAACTGAGGAAGCTTGGTGATGAAGTTACAAATCCCGAACGATACGAACCAGAGTTAAATGAAGTGAATCCGGGAGAAACTCAAGATACCAGTACAGCAAGAGCACTTGCGACAAGCCTTCAAGCTTTTGCTCTTGAAGATAAACAACTTCCAAGTGAAAAACGCGAGCTTTTAATCGATTGGATGAAACGAAATACGACTGGGGATGCCTTAATCCGCGCCGGTGTGCCGGAAGATTGGGAAGTGGCTGATAAAACTGGAGCGGGATCATATGGAACCCGGAATGACATTGCCATCATTTGGCCGCCAAAAGGAGATCCTGTCGTTCTTGCAGTATTATCCAGCCGGGATAAAAAGGATGCCAAGTATGATGATAAGCTTATTGCAGCAGCAACAAAGGTGGTAATCAAAGCCTTAAACAAGAACGGCAAATAAAACATTGCAATAAATTGTGTTAAAACATCATCTTACATAAAGTCACTTGCTGATCAAGCTCATATCATTGTCTGGCAATGGTGTGGGCTTTTTTTGTTTTCTCTCTTTAAAGATCATGTGAAGAAAAACGGGAGAATCGGTCTGCGGGAAACGACCGGGTTTTTGTCGAAATCATAGGCGAATGGGTTGATTTGTGACAAAATTCGACACATCTATCGGTAGTGTGACTTGATGGACCATGTATCGCGTTTCTTTTCCTATTTACAATACTTTACAGATCGTTAATAAACTCTGCCTATAATAGAACCCGATCAATCATTTGTATAGAGAGGGGTAATACGAATGACACATGAAGGACCGCTGGAGGAATGGATGAAAAAGCTGAGCGAGGAAAGCCTCAAGGACAATACGTTTGACCGCCGCCGCTTTATTCAAGGGGCCGGCAAAATAGCCGGGCTTTCGCTCGGACTTGCGATCGCGCAATCGATGGGGGCAATGGAAGTCAATGCAGCACCGACATTCTCGGAGTATCCGTTTACACTTGGCGTTGCATCGGGAGATCCGCTTTCTGACAGCGTCGTGTTGTGGACAAGGCTGGCGCCCGATCCGCTAAACGGTGGCGGGATGCCAAATGAAGCTGTATCTGTGAAATGGGAGCTCGCAGAAGACGAACGCTTCCGCCGAATCGTCAAACGGGGAACCGAAAAAGCGACACCGCACCTTGCACATTCAGTACATGCCGAGGTATCCGGACTGAAACCGAATCATGTGTATTATTACCGCTTTAAATGCGGCAACCAGCTGAGCCCTGTCGGCAAGACAAAGACGCTTCCGGCACCCGGGGCAGATGTTGCTAAATTCACATTCGCTTTTGCTTCATGCCAGCAGTACGAACATGGCTATTATACCGCATATCAGCATATGGCGAAGGAAAAGCTCGATCTTGTTTTTCATCTCGGCGACTATATTTATGAGTACGGTCCGAATGAATACGTTTCGAAAACAGGCAATGTGAGAACACACAGCGGTCCTGAAATCATGTCGCTGCTTGATTACCGAAACCGCCATGCCCAATACCGTTCAGATGCAAATTTGAAAGCCGCGCATGCCGCCTTCCCGTGGGTTGTCACATGGGACGACCATGAAGTGGAGAACAACTATGCGAATGTCATCCCTGAAAAAGGCCAGTCAGTTGAAGCGTTTATTAAACGGCGAGCCGCTGCATACCAAGCTTATTACGAGCATATGCCGCTCCGCCGCAAATCCCTGCCGAACGGTCCTGATATGCAATTGTACCGGAATTTTTCCTACGGCAATTTGGCTGACATTAGCGTGCTGGATACCCGTCAGTATCGCGATGACCAAGCCAATGGAGATGGCAATAAGCCTCCTTCTGATGAATCGAACGATCCGAAGCGGACGCTGCTTGGAGCGGAACAGGAGGCTTGGCTGTTTGACAATCTGAGTCGTTCCGAGGCGCATTGGAACATCATTGCTCAGCAGATTTTCTTTGCGCAATGGAACTTTGGGACAAGCGTAGCGCCGATTTACAGCATGGATTCATGGGACGGATATCCTGCTCAGCGCAAGCGGGTGATCGATTTCATCAAATCTCAAAAACTGAACAACATCGTCGTCCTCACCGGTGATGTGCATGCCAGCTGGGCAAATAATCTGCTCGTTGATTTTGACAATCCGAAATCGGACATCTTCGGCGTAGAATTCGTCGGGACGTCGATTACATCGGGAGGAAACGGCGCTGATAAAAGAGCAGACACGGATAAGATTTTATCGAACAATCCTCATATTAAGTTTTTCAATGATTACCGCGGCTATGTGCGCTGTACGGTCACACCGGAAGAATGGCGGACAGATTACCGCGTCGTCCCATATGTGACCGAGCCGGGTGCAGCGGTTTCGACAAGAGCTTCCTATGTTTATCATAAAGACTACACAGGGCTGAAACGGACCGCTTCCAACATTGTGCCTGGAGGCGTGAAGAAGTCTAACGAAGTCGAAGAAGACCGCTTCCTCGCACATACAAGAGCCCATCAGAAGCAAGTGAAGCAAAAGGATAAAAAGGTAACCCAGTAATCAATGAAAGGATGACAGCAAATGCTTTCAAATATCGGTATTCCGGGTCTCATTCTGGTTCTGGTGATTGCGCTGATCATTTTCGGGCCTTCAAAGCTCCCGGAAATCGGCCGGGCTTTTGGAAAAACGCTGACCGAATTCAAAAGCGCGACAAAGTCTTTAGTATCTGCCGATGACAATGAGATCGGACAGGAGCCTAATGCGAAAAAGCAAAGCTGATCCATCGGCAAGATGATCAATAGAGCGGGCGGGTAAACCCGTCTGTTCTTTTTTCTGTTTAACATGCGAAGGGGAGGAAGGCGAAGGTGAAAAAAAGGGAAACACATTTGATTGCCCATCTTGAAGAACTGCGCCAGCGAATCATTAAAACGCTTCTTACGTTTATTCTGTTTCTCATCACCGGCTTTTTGTTTGTTCAGGACATCTATGACTGGCTGATCAGAGACCTTGATGAAAAGCTTGCTGTACTGGGGCCGGGGGATATTCTTTGGGTTTATATGATGATTGCGGGGGTGCTGGCGATCGCTGCCACCATACCGGTGGCTGCTTTTCAGACATGGCGGTTTGTGGCGCCTGCGCTGACCGACCACGAACGGAGGACGGCATTATTTTATATACCGGGACTGTTCATTTTTTTTATTTTGGGGATTGTATTCGGCTATTTTGTGCTCTTTCCGCTCGTTCTTCAGTTTTTGATCGGCTTATCTGCCGGCCATTTTCAAACGATGTTTACGGCGGAGCATTATTTTCGCTTTATGATGAACCTCACACTGCCATTCGGGTTTTTGTTCGAAATGCCCCTCGTCGTGATGTTTTTAACGAGCCTCGGGATTTTAAATCCGGCCAAGCTCAGTAAAATGAGAAAAATTTCTTATTTTGCGCTGATCGTCGTATCAGTTGTGATCACGCCGCCCGATTTTATCTCGGATGTGCTGGTGATCGTCCCGCTGCTTGTATTATACGAATTAAGCATCTCTTTATCAGCGTTTATCTACCGGAAAAAAACAGCTGCACAACAAGGGGCTGAGGCTCAAGGCTGAAGACGGACTGTGTCTTCAGTCTCTTTTTTTTGCTTGAAATGAAAAAAATCAGAAAATAATGATATTGACAATTTGTTTATTTGTCTTACAATTAAACAAAAAGATGAATGGAGGGATTTTCTAAAACAGAGACATCGCATTTTAGCCAAATGACAACGCTTTCTCAGGAAATGAACGACAGGGGGATGACGGAGATGAGTCAATTACGGAAGGCGCCGGAAGGCATATTGGGTTTCCCGGTGGCACCCTTCAACGGGGAAGGAAAACTGGAGGAAGAAGCACTTTACGAAAACATCCGCTTTTTATTGGATGAGGGGCTTGAGGCGGTTTTTATCGCTTGTGGCTCAGGAGAATTTCAGTCTCTCAGCACAAAGGAATATGAGCAAATGGTCGAAATTGCCGTCTCGGCGGCAGGCGGGAAGGTGCCTGTTTACACAGGAGTGGGCGGCAACTTAAGCACTGCTTTGGAATGGGCGCGGATTTCCGAAGAAAAAGGGGCCGACGGCTATTTGATTCTCCCGCCGTACTTGATACACGGAGAGCAGGAAGGCCTCTATCAGTACACGAAAACAATCATTGAAAGCACGGATTTAAATGCCATCATTTATCAGCGAGACAATGCGGTTTTGACGCTTGAACAGATTCAGCGGCTGACCGATCTCGAGCAGCTTGTCGGACTCAAAGACGGCATAGGGGATATGGCATTGAATATCAGTTTGTCATATACGATAGGAGACAGGCTGGGCTGGCTCAACGGAATGCCGATGGCTGAAGTCACGATGCCGGCCTATGCTCCGATTGGCTTTACCTCGTATTCTTCGGCGATATCCAATTATATTCCCCATATTTCCAGAATGTTTTATGAGGCATTATTAAACGGTAACGACCAGCTTGTCAAAGAGATTTATGAGCATGTCATCATGCCGATCAACGAGATCCGCAAACTTCGGAAAGGCTATGCCGTGTCCTTGATCAAAGCCGGCATGGAAATCATGGGGCTTCATGTGAAAAACACGGCGAGACCGCCGATCGTTCCGGTGGAAAAAGAACATTGCCGGCAGCTCGAAAACATTCTGAAAAACGCGATGGCGCGTTATCCGAAAACGACCGCTGCCCTATAAACAAAAGGAGGAACTTGAAGATGTCTGTTGCAGCTGAAAATAAAACGTATTTTAACTTTATCAACGGCCGCTGGATGAAGGCCGAATCGGGCGGGATGGAACAGAGCTTGAACCCGGCAGATACACGGGATATCGTCGGGCTTGTCCAAAAATCTTCGATTGAGGATGTAGACCGGGCGGTTGAAGCGGCCAAGCAGGCCAAGAAGGCGTGGAGAAAGCTGTCGGGTGCGGAGCGCGGTCAATTCCTTTACAAGGCCGCTGACATCATGGAACAGCGCCTCGATGAAATTGCCGAATGTGCGACGCGTGAAATGGGCAAAACACTGCCTGAAGCGAAAGGAGAAACAGCACGGGGAATCGCGATTCTCAGATACTATGCCGGAGAGGGGCTGCGAAAAACAGGTGATGTGATTCCGTCGACCGATTCATCCGCTTTTATGTACACCGACAGGGTGCCGCTCGGCGTCGTCGGCGTCATCTCGCCGTGGAATTTCCCTGTTGCCATCCCGATTTGGAAAATGGCGCCTGCTCTTATCTATGGAAATACGGTTGTCATTAAGCCGGCTACGGAAACCGCAGTCACCTGTCTTAAGGTTATCTCGTGCTTTGAAGAAGCAGGGATTCCGTCAGGCGTGGTCAATGCGGTGACAGGACCGGGATCATCGGCCGGCCAAAGGCTTGCCGAGCACCCGGATGTGAACGGAATTACGTTCACAGGATCGAATCAAACAGGAAAAATTATCGGCCGGACGGCATTTGAAAGAGGGGCGAAGTACCAGCTTGAGATGGGCGGCAAAAACCCGGTGATCGTAGCGGATGACGCCGACCTTGATATTGCGGTTGAAGCGGTCATCAGCGGAGCGTTCCGATCGACAGGCCAAAAGTGTACGGCGACAAGCCGCGTCATCGTCTTAAACGGCGTTTATGACCGGTTTAAAGAAAAGCTGCTTCAACAGACAAAAGAGATTACAATTGGCGACAGCTTAAAAGAAGATGTCTGGATGGGACCGATTGCGAATAAACAGCAGCTTGATAACTGTCTGTCCTATATTGAAAAAGGAAAGCAAGAAGGCGCGGACCTCATTTTCGGCGGCGAGAGGCTGGCAGATGGGAAATACGAAAACGGCTATTATATCAGGCCGGCCATTTTTGACAACGTCACTTCCGGCATGACGATTGCTCAAGAAGAAATTTTCGGCCCGGTCATCGCTTTAATCAAGGCGGATACACTTGAGGAAGCTTTGGAGACGGCCAATGACGTCAAATTCGGCCTGAGCGCCTCCATTTTTACGCAAAACATTGGGCGGATGCTGTCATTCATAGATGAAATCGAAGCGGGGCTCATTCGCGTCAACGCCGAAAGCGCCGGTGTCGAACTGCAGGCGCCATTCGGAGGCGTTAAACAATCGAGCTCGCATTCACGGGAACAGGGAGAGGCAGCCAAAGAATTTTTTACAGCCGTAAAAACGGTATTTGTCAAACCGTAAATTAGCCGTTTCGGTACAAATGAATAAAGGAGAAGATGCTATGAAAAAAAATCGTGCAGCCTCCCCCCATACCGCGGGGAAAAGAAGTTCTGTCCGCTGGTTTGTCGTGTCTATGCTGTTTCTCGTCACATCCATTAATTATGCCGACCGTGCGACACTCTCGATCGTCGGCGATTCTGTGCAGCATGAGCTTGGGCTAAGTTCGGTGGCGATGGGGTATGTCTTTTCCGCATTTGGCTGGGCGTATGTTGTCGGCCAAATCCCCGGAGGCTGGCTGCTCGACCGTTTTGGGTCGAAAATCGTCATTGCTGCCAGCATCTTCTTTTGGTCATTGTTTACACTTTTGCAGGGGACGCTGGGCTTTTTCGCCGCGGGAACGGCCGTTATCCTTTTATTTGCGCTCCGATTTCTCGTCGGTCTGTCAGAAGCGCCGTCCTTTCCGGGCAACGGCCGGGTGGTGGCTTCCTGGTTTCCAAGTTCTGAACGCGGAACAGCGTCGGCGATCTTCAACTCGGCGCAGTACTTTGCACTTGTCATTTTTTCGCCGCTGATGGGGTGGCTCGCCCACTCTTTCAACTGGCATACGGTTTTTGTGATTATGGGTGCTCTAGGGATCGCGATGTCGTTTATTTGGCTGAAAACGATTTACGAACCAAAAAAACATCCGAGAATGAATGCCGCCGAACTGGCGTACATCGAAGAAGGCGGCGCGCTTGTCTCGATGGATGAGGGAAAGAACGCGGAAAAGAAAGAAAAGGAGTCGCAATGGCCTTACATTAAGCAGCTTTTAAGAAGCCGGATGCTGCTCGGGGTGTATATCGCCCAATACTGCATCACAACGTTGACCTATTTCTTTCTGACATGGTTTCCGGTCTATCTCGTTCAGGCGCGCGGCATGTCGATCCTTGAAGCGGGTTTTGTCGCATCGCTTCCTGCAATCTGCGGATTTTTAGGAGGGTTGCTGGGCGGGTTCGTGTCAGATTACCTTCTGAAAAAGGGCTGCTCCATAACGGTTGCCAGAAAAACGCCGATCATCCTTGGAATGCTGATGTCCTGCTCGATGATCGTATGCAACTATGCAGATTCGTCTTGGCTGGTCATCTCCATCATGTCGCTTGCCTTTTTCGGAAAAGGATTCGGCGCGCTGGGCTGGGCGGTTGTGTCAGATACCTCGCCAAAGGAGTGTGCCGGCTTGAGCGGCGGCATCTTCAATACCTTTGGAAATATTGCGTCCATTACGACGCCCATTATCATCGGATATATCGTGAATGCGACAGGCTCATTTAACGGAGCGCTTGTTTTTGTCGGCGCCAACGCGATTGCCGCGGTATTAAGCTATCTGTTTCTCGTCGGGCCGATCAAGCGCATCGAACTGCAGAAAGAGGGAGACCCTGCAGACACCACTTTATCCATGTAAAATGTAAGCGCTTTAACAAGAGGGAGGCTAAATCGATATGAATACAAACATCCATCAGCAGGTAAAAGAGGAGAAAGCATCGCAAACACCGTCTATTGCTGATATGCAGGTCATACCCGTGGCAGGGCACGACAGCATGCTTTTGAATTTGAGCGGAGCTCACGGCCCCTTTTTCACACGGAATATCGTGATTTTAAAAGATTCATCAGGTGCTCTCGGCGTCGGCGAAGTCCCGGGCGGCGATCGGATCCGCCAGACGCTTGAGCAGGCGAAGCCGCTTGTTATTGATCGGCCGCTCGGCGCTGTTCAATCGATTTTGCAGTCTGTCAGGAGTCAGTTTAAAGACCGGGATGCCGGAGGACGCGGGGTGCAGACTTTTGACCAGCGGACGACGATACACGCAGTGACTGCATTGGAAGCAGCTTTGCTCGATTTGCTCGGGAAATTTCTCGGCGTCCCTGTGGCGGCGCTGTTGGGGGAAGGCCAGCAGCGGGAAAAAGTGAAGATGCTCGGCTATTTGTTTTACATCGGCGACCGAAAGCGGACGACGCTTCCCTATATCAGTGAACAAGAGGCAAGTGACGACTGGTTCCGCCTCCGCCGTGAAGAAGCGTTAACACCCGGAGCGATCGTCCGTCTTGCTGAAGCAGCTCAAGAACAATACGGTTTTCACGATTTTAAATTGAAAGGCGGCGTCCTCTCGGGAGAGGAAGAAATCGAGGCGGCATCCGCTTTAGCGAAGCGGTTTCCTGAAGCGAGAATCACACTTGACCCGAATGGCGCGTGGTCATTGGAAGAAGCGATTGCGCTTTGTAAGGGAAAGCGGGATGTGCTCGCCTACGCGGAAGACCCTTGCGGAGCGGAAGCCGGATACTCGGGGAGGGAAATCATGGCCGAATTCCGCCGTGCGACAGGCATTCCGACAGCGACGAATATGATTGCCACAGACTGGCGGCAAATGGGGCATGCGATACAACTGCACGCCGTTGATATACCGCTTGCAGACCCGCATTTCTGGACGATGCAGGGATCCGTCCGCGTTGCTCAAATGTGCCATGAATGGGGGCTGACATGGGGCTCTCACTCCAATAACCATTTTGACGTCTCACTGGCTATGTTCACTCACGTTGCCGCAGCAGCTCCGGGTGACATCACGGCGATTGATACGCATTGGATTTGGCAGGATGGACAGCGTCTGACAAAACAGCCTTTTTCAATCGCTGACGGATATGTCCAAGTTCCTGATCAGCCAGGGCTCGGCATTGAAATCGATATGGAACAGGTGGAAAAAGCAAATGAGCTGTTTGAGAGAATGACAGCAGGCGAGCGGAATGATGCCGTTGCCATGCAGTTTTTGATTGAAAATTGGCGTTTCGACCCTAAACGCCCTTGTCTTGTTCGATAATTGCTGAAACAGCGGTTTGAGAGGCCCCTAGCCGACATTGTCATACGCGATATTTTGTCTTACAATATGAACAACTGAAAGGGGGCCCACAGTCGTGGAAGAAGATATGGAAACATTGCAGGTCGAATCAGTCAATCGCAAGACATTGGCAAAACAGGTTGTTGAACGAATCGTCCATTTATTATCAAGCGGCCAATTGAAACCGGGGGACAAACTGCCGACGGAGATCGAGCTCATGGAAAAGCTAAATGTCAGCAGACCCGTTCTCCGCGAAGCTTTAATATCACTCGAAACGCTCGGAATTATTAAAAGAAAAACCCGAGACGGCACGTATTTTAATGATAAAATCGGCATCCAGCCGTTTTCTGTCATGCTGGCTTTGGCGGTCGATAATTTGCCGGCCATTATTGAAGCGAGGATGGCACTTGAACTCGGGCTTGTCACGATCGCCGCAGAAAAGATCAATGACAGTCAGCTCGAAAGGCTGCAGGAAACGATCGATATCATTGCAAACAGCACAGATAATCATTATGGAGAAGCGGATAAGGAATTTCACCGGATTATCGCTTTGAGCGCAAACAACCCGGTGCTGGAAGGCATGATTCAATCACTCTTGATCACACACGCCAAAATCGACAGCCAGATTCCATACAGGGAAAGGGACCGGACTGTCGAATATCATACGAATATTTTGAAAGCCCTTCAACAAAGGGACCCATATCAAGCCTATCACCATATGTATGAGCATTTAAAATTTGTACGTGACAAAATACTGAATGGTCTTCGTGATGAAAAAAACAATCATTAAATTGTTTGACAGCGCTTTCTAACATGTGCCGCGGCGGGAGAAGGGCCGCGGAAAGGCGCTGATCGAAAAGGGGAGTTGATCAATCCTTATGCTTGTCAATCAAACTGAAACCCCGTTGTACATTAAGGTGAACGAAAAAGACAATGCCGCAATCATCGCCAATGCCGGCGGACTGCCGAAAGGGACGGTGTTTCCTTGCGGGCTTAAACTGCAAGAGCGCATTCCCCAAGGGCATAAAGTGGCTTTAACGAACATTACACAGGGCGGAGAAGTTATTCGCTACGGTGAAGTCATCGGCTATGCCGTTAAACCAATCGAAAAAGGCGGGTGGATTTCCGAGTCGCATATCATGCTTCCGGATGCTCCGCCGCTCGATGAACTGCCCATCGCCAACAAAGTTCCAAAACCCGCTCCCCCTCTTGAAGGGTACACATTTGAAGGATACCGGAATGAAGACGGGAGCGTCGGCACGAGAAACGTGCTGGGCATCATGACAAGCGTGCAATGCGTCGCAGGTGTTCTCGATTACGCAGTTAAACGAATTAAAGAGGAACTGCTCCCAAAATATCCGAATGTTGATGGTGTCGCTGCATTAAATCATCAGTACGGCTGCGGTGTGGCGATTAATGCGCCGGAAGCCAGAATCCCGATCCGAACAATTCAAAATATCGCCAGGCACCCTAATTTCGGCGGCGAAGCGATGGTGATCGGACTCGGCTGCGAGAAGCTCCTTCCGACGAGGATAGAGCCGGAAGGAGACGCTGAAAATATTCTTTCATTGCAGGAACGGCAAGGGTTTCAGCAAATGATTCAATCGATTATGGAAATGGCCGAAGAGCGCTTAAAAAGGCTGAATGAACGGAAGCGGACGACATGTCCCGTTTCAGACCTGGTGATCGGCCTTCAGTGCGGAGGCAGCGACGCCTTTTCAGGGGTGACCGCAAACCCTGCGGCGGGATATGCTGCTGACTTATTCGTTCGGGGAGGGGCCACGGTTTTATTTTCGGAAGTCACCGAGGTCCGCGATGCCGTTCATCTCTTAACACCGCGCGCTGTCAATGAAGAAGTCGGCCGCGCCCTGATTCGGGAAATGGCTTGGTATGACCGCTATTTGGAAAGAGGCGAATCAGACCGAAGCGCCAATCCGTCGCCAGGAAACAAAAAGGGCGGACTGGCAAACGTGGTCGAGAAATCGCTCGGATCGATCGCGAAATCGGGAAGCAGCCCGATCAGTGCCGTACTTGCGCCTGGTGAGAGGGCTGTCCAGAAGGGCCTCATTTTTGCGGCGACACCTGCAAGCGATTTCGTATGCGGCACCCTGCAATTGGCCTCGGGCATGCATTTGCAGGTATTTACAACCGGTAGGGGAACACCGTATGGCCTTGAGATGGCTCCGGTTTTGAAAGTGGCGACCCGGCAATCGCTATCAGAAGATTGGCACGATTTGATTGACGTCAATGCCGGACGGATTGCAACAGGCGAAGCTTCAATAGAGGAAGTCGGCTGGGAAATCTTCCGGACGATACTTGACGTTGCAAGCGGAAGGAAAACATGGGCGGAACATTGGGGGCTTTCCAATGACTTGTGTTTATTCAACCCGGCGCCTGTGACTTGATTGGAAAGCACCTTAAAATAGGTGCTTTTTTAATTGCGAACTCATTTTTGACAAGAAGTATCAAGTGGTTCTTTTTTCATATTTCCTCTTTGGCGGACTAAACCGCAATACCCTTCGAAATCTTGGTGCATCAACCATACTGCCTGTTTTTTCAAAGAATTGGCATACGATTTGCAGTTTGGATGATTCATATTTCCTATTTATCTAATTTATTCCATGATGTAACATAAAAAAGTATCATTTTCAAGCAGGTCATTCGCATCAAAACGAAGTGCTTGCAGCTTAACATAAAAGCCCTTGGAGGTTTAATAAAATGAAAAAGATGATGATATTGTGTTTTTCTATAATACTAGTCTTTACAGGAGGATGCAGTATGAACGACAGTCAAAACGGCAAGAACGGCAATCAAGAAGAAGCGGTCAAACCGAAAGACATGGATCCGAAAAACCTGCCGCAAGTCCCGGCATTCCAGGATGAGAAAACTAGAGAATACATGGCATCAACAAAGGAAATCGAGCCCGGCTATTATCTGCTTGAGTCTAAGCTAAAAGGGTTTACAATGTTGTTTCCGGAGGATGGGAAGTATGATGACAATTTATCCTCTCTCGGAAAAGATGAAGAGATATTCTCTTTTTATAGCTACGATGAAAAAACGAATGTTTCTCTTAATGCTTCTGTAGAATATTACCTAAATCAATCTTTTATCAATAATCCAAATGAAATGTTAGAACAAGTGAGGGAGGAAAATGGATATAAAGGACAATTTGAAAAGTTCGAGGAAAAAGATAAGGATATTTATTTTGCGTATATGAAAACTGTTCACGACGATACAAATCAAAAAAATAATGAGACTCATTCATATATTGGTTATGTAAATAAACAGAATTATGTTGGTATACAATTTACATTTGACTTTACTTGTCTAAAGAGTTCTAAACCTTGTTCATTTGATGTTGATTCTGCTGAAAAGAAAGCTAAGAAGTTAGTCAAATCCATCGTATTTTTAACTGATAAGGAGAAATAGGATGGCAACTAAAAATATATTTGAAAATGAGAATGTGAAACTTCGTATTATAAACTTGGAATACAGCTATAAAAATAGGTTTGCTTCAAATAATCCAAATGAAGTGAAAAAAGCTAAAGACAATTTTGAGGCAGATGTTCGCAGAATTTATAAAGAGGAAACAAATCATGAACTTCCAGAAAATATTGAGATTTTTACGTCAAAAGAAATTCTAGAACATAGTAAGGATAAAACAATCAGTCAATCAGGCTATGATGGAACAGCTATTCATATAAAGGATAAGACAAAACATATCGATCAGCTCCACATTATTTCTGAGGGCAGCGCCGATAATGAAGATTGGAAATATAATTTCTTTGGATTGTTTTTGGGAATGGATAACAGACAATATAAGGCTACAAGGGAATTTTCAAGGGCCTCCAAGAGAAAAGTCGGTAACTCTAAAGAGTTAAAAACTTATGCTATGGGCCATTCTCTCGCAAACAATAACCAAGTTTTAGTGCAGTTAGTAAATGGTGAATTTGATGAAGTTTATGGTGTGAATGGGGCCCAAATAAGTGTAGATCATTTATTGTTGATTGATAAGAAAATGGCAAGGGAACTAAGAAAGAAGTATCAAGTAAACGATTTATCAACAATCCCAAAAGACAAACTCAAAAAAGCTATCATCAAATACTACAACGACAAAGGCGTCACAGCCAACATCACCCAGCGCATTTCCAGTGACGATCCGCTCTACGGTGTCAGCGGGAAGGCTGATTTTATTACGTTCGGCGATGTGAAGATGACGAACACACACCCGGATATAAAAGGATTCCGAAGTGTCATCGATCATATTCCTGATGAAGATGTGAGGAAACTGAAAGGGTACTTTCAGAAATATGCTGCTGATTATCGAAAGGGCGGCATTCAGGGTTTTGCTATGGAAGCAATCGGCGTAGATATGGATTTTTTAAACAGAATCATGAATGAAGAGGGTACAGCTCAGCAAATAGCATATTGCTTGAAACATCCGATCCGCCTCTCGAATATGGTGGGTGCACTTGATAAAAAACTGCCAGAGTTCAAAGAGTTTTTTGCAAAAGTCAAGGCCTACAGCGGTCCAGTTCTCAATCAACTTGAGGCAAATGGTTATATTGACGAAGCGAAAAAGAAGACCATCCAAAAAGACATTGCCGAAGTAGAGCGGCTGACTGGAAGACTGGACGTTTTATATGAGAAGATCAAATTTCTTGTCGACTGGAAGACTGTCATATTCACCCTAAGTAATGGTCAACTTTCTCAATCACTAATGAAAAATTTAATCGAATTTTATTTAACTTATAAAGCATTGGAAGAAGCTTTGGGCAAACTGGATCAAGATACAAAAGACCTTCTCAATCTTATTGGCGATGGCCACAGCATCACCCCGCTTTTAAACGCTTTATCCAAAAAGAAAGGCATCAGCTACAAAGGCGGAGACATCTATTTTTCAAAGAAAGGCAAGGATGGAAAAGAGATAAAGGTCAACCTGTCATCTGCCGTCAGGATTTACCAGACGGGGATGGCCGCCATTTCGAAGATTGAGGATGAAATTGACCGCTACCAACGTGTTTTCCACCATGAAATCCACGATCATTTCGCAACTAAAAAAACTGAGTTGACAAAAGCCATTCATGAAATGGAAGCCAATCCCTCCCGCTACCAATTCGACCTTCAATTTAAACTTGCCTCAGGCTTCGTCGGATCAAGCGGAAAGCTGAATAAAATCGTCGTCCACGACTCGTACCACACGGCCCCGCTTCCTCAGTGCGACGGCGTCGTCAGCGAATTAAAAAAACAAACCTCCAGCAAAAAGAGATTTGTGAAAGATATCCGCTCAAGTATTGAGAAATTGTTTGATGAGGACGAGGAAATTTCGGCATTATTTGATTTTAAGGCATAGGGGGGATATTAAGATGGTAAAACCGTTATTGGAGGAAACTGAAACAGTTTCAGCGACATATATGTTTTTAAGCAGTATTTCAGCAAAGGATAAAGCGGCCCGGCTGAACGCGCCGCTAAAAAGCGTTTTAAAAGAACTGAAAGAATTTGATAAAGTGCTAAAAAGCGAAATCGAAGGGCAAAAAGGCATGATGATCACGAAAATTAAAGAAGAATTGGATCACAAAAGTGAAAACCGAAAAACCGTCATCACCCGGATGAAATCAGACAACGAGCAGTTTGCAAACAGTTATCATGACATTATTGAAACTTTACGGAAACAAAACGTGACGCTTTACTATAAAAAGAATAAGCCCCTTGATCAATAAAAGATGACCTCTGACATCAGAGGTCATCTTTTTGTTCCAATGACTTGTGTTTATTCAACCCCGCGCCTGTGACTTGATCCGTGTTAGTGGGAAAGTAGATTGGTATCGCTCAAAAGATCCGGAAGCTATAAGAGGATTCAACTAGAAATATAAATTAATTTTTATAAAAAACACACATTTTTCAATTACAATGAATGTAATTGCACGTGTGTTTTTATGTTGAAAAGGATGGGTGAACAAGATGCAGCGCATATTGCTTATTGAAGATGATCATTCGATCAGTGAAATGGTCGATCATTATTTAACAAAAGAAGGATTTGAGGTCGTGCTTGCTTTTGACGGAGAAGAGGGCGTTCGCTTGTTTCAGCAAGGCAATTATGATGCGATTCTGCTCGACATCATGCTCCCTAAGCTGAATGGAATGGATTTTCTGAAAATGATCCGTGAACAGAGCAAAGTTCCGGTTTTAATGATTTCCGCAAAAGACGGGGATGTCGATAAAGCGCTGGGGCTGGGCTTTGGTGCGGATGATTATATTGCCAAGCCGTTTTCGATGATCGAACTGACCGCAAGAATAAAAGCCGCCATTCGGCGCGCAACGCAATATTCCGCCAGTGAGCCGTCAAATCAAAAAATAGTACGTGTTCACGAGCTTACGGTTGATATAGAAAATGTATCCGTACAAAAAAATGGTGAACCGCTTCAGCTGACATCGACGGAATGGAAAATGCTGACTTTGTTTGTGACAAACCCTAAAAAAGTGTTTACAAAAGAACAAATCTATCGTTCGGTTTGGAATGATGATTATTTTGGCGATCAAAATATTATTAACGTTCATATGAGGCGCTTGAGGGAAAAGATAGAGGATGATCCTTCCTCCCCGCAATATATTAAAACGCTTTGGGGCATCGGCTATAAATTAGGAGAGTTTTAGGATGACAATGTTATGGATTGGCATGCTGATATTTTTGGCGTCTCTCAATATCGTTCAATATAAAATGAAAAAACAGCGGGACCAAAACTTGAAGTACATCACGGAAAAGCTCAATGTGATGCTAAATGAGCAGGCGGCTGATCAAATTTTATTAGGAACGGCTGATAAAGTACTGCGGGATCTGCTCGTGCAAATGAACCTGTTTGTTGAGGAGCGTCAGCGCATAACAGCCCGTTTTGCAAAAACGGAGCAGTCAATGAAACGAATGCTGACCAATATGTCCCATGATCTGAAAACTCCGCTGACCGTCGTGCTCGGATATATCGAGGCGATTCAAAATGACTCGGACATGGCGGAAGAAGAGCGTGAAAGGCTGCTGGAAAAACTTTATCAAAAAACAGGCGAAATCATTCAGCTGATGAATTCTTTCTTCGACTTGGCCAAGCTCGAATCAGAAGATAAGCAAATACTGCTCACTAAAATACATATCAACGAAATATGCAGAAAAAACATTCTCCAACACTATGACGCTGTTCAGGCAAAAGGTTTTAAAGCTGTCATCGACATCCCGGATACCCCTGTTTATGCACATGGAAATGAAGAAGCGCTTGACCGGGTTCTGCAAAACCTTTTATCAAACGCGATTCAATATGGTGCAGATGGAAAGCTGATCGGATTGTCCCTTACATATGATGACACGCGGATTGTCATTACGGTATGGGACCGTGGGAAAGGGATTGGTGAGTATGATCAGCAGCGGGTGTTCGAAAGGCTGTACACCCTTGAGGAATCGAGAAATAAAGCGTTCCAGGGAAGCGGGCTCGGCTTAACAATTACAAAAAGGCTCATTGAGAAAATGGGAGGGGTCATCTCTCTCCAAAGCAAGCCGTATGAACGGACGGCGTTTTCCATCACGTTAAAACGAATGACCTATTAGCAAACGTAAGAATTTCTTAAGAAACAAGAAATAAAAAAGACAGCGTCCATCGCTACAATAGACGTATAGCAGAGAAAGGAAAGGGGAAACAGAGTTGACTTACATCGTACAAACAAGCGGGCTTACCAAGACATTCAAAGGTCAAGAAGTTGTGTCAAATGTAAGCATGCATATACGAAAGGGAGAAATATACGGTTTTCTCGGCCCGAACGGAGCCGGGAAAACGACCGTCATGAAGATGCTGACGAGCCTCGTAAAACCGACAAGCGGGGAAATCAATATTCTTGGGCATAAGCTGACAAATCAATCTTACGAGATTCTCGGCAAAATAGGCAGCATGATCGAATACCCGATTTTTTATGAAAATCTGACAGCCAATGAAAATTTAAATCTGCACTGTGAGTATATGGGATATCACAATAAAGCGAAGATTCAAGAAGTGCTGGACATGGTGAATTTAAAAAATATCGACAGCAAACCTGTCAAAACATTTTCCCTCGGTATGAAGCAGCGTCTTGGAATCGCGCGTGCCATTCTCACCAAACCCGACTTGCTCATCTTAGATGAACCGATTAATGGCCTTGATCCCATCGGGATTAAAGAAATCAGAAACTTATTTCAAGTATTGAGCAAAGAGTATGGCATGACATTGCTCATCTCAAGCCATATCCTGAACGAAGTAGAGCAAATTGCAGATACAATCGGAGTGATTCGGGACGGCAGGCTTGTTGAAGAAGTATCGATGGAAAGCGTAAGGGGCCGGAACACAGAGTACATTGAACTCGTGACGCCGAACCAATTGCATGCTTGCTTTGTGCTTGAACATGAGCTGCAGATTGCTAATTTTAAAATACTAAATGATAAAACGATCCGAATTTATGATGCCGAAGCTTCTCAAACAGCCATTTCTAAAGCTCTGATTTTGAATGATGTAGAAATTGAATCCATGAATAAAAAGCATACTTCGCTTGAGGACTACTTCCTCAGCTTAATCAACGGCAATGCGGTCAACGCATAAGGAGGCGGAGAAATTTGCTGAATTTGATGAGAATCGAAATGAAAAAGCTGAAGCTGGGCTGGTATGTACGCGGAGCCGTCTTTGCCACTTTCATCATTCTCGGTTTTCTGTGGATGGTGACCTTCACAGAAGGCAAGGATACATTCCAAACGATTGATGAAACATTTCTTGTGATCGGCACTTTCGTCAGAGCGGTTTTTATCGTGTTCGGCGCTGTGCTGATCTCAAAATTAGTGATTTCAGAGTTTAAAAACAAGACAATACTTGTGATGTTTACGTACCCGATCAACCGAAAAAAACTGCTGGCCGCTAAACTGCTGATCGCAGGCGGGCTGACCTTCATCACGATATTGCTATCAAATGCATGCGTTGCAGCTGGTTTTTTTCTGCTGAACTCAATCTATGGGGTCATCCCCGGCGAATTAACAATTTCTACGGTTTCTCAGCAGGCTTTGAAAATGCTCATTTTTGCTTTTGGCGCCGCCGGAACGAGTTTAGTACCTATCTTTTTCGGGATGAGAAAGTATTCCACTGCGGCAACGATCATTTCGTCTGTCGTGATCATCATGCCGATCAGTTCCACAAGCCCGGGCTTTTCTATTTCTTCAATTGTTTATATTCCCTTATCTCTGGCCGCTGTCGGTCTGTTTTTTTCCTTTTTGGCTGTAAGGCGTATCGAAAAAATAGATGTATTCTAACGGAGTTGAAGTTCAATGCTGAATTTGATTAACTTGGAGTTTAAAAAAACAAAATTAGGGTGGTATTACAAAGGTGCAGTGATTGCAAATCTATGCATTCTCGGTATGTTGTGCCTGATCGGGGCAGACGAAAAAAGCCTCCCTCAAGCAAAAATGTCGATGGCTGACGCGGAATCCACGCTGCAGCTTATCGGGATTTTTGTAAGGTCTGTGTTTATTGTATTCGCTGGTGTGCTGATTGCCAAACTGATCATCGGAGAGTATAAAAACAGAACCATCACGGTCATGTTTACATATCCGGTCAGCCGAAAAAAACTGATCGCCGCAAAACTGCTGCTCACTGGCGGATTGACCTTTTTGACAATGATCGTGTCCGAACTGATTGTTGCATTTATTTTCTCGCAGCTCAATGATGTCTATCAATTCAGCCCGGAAAAACTGACGATACATGACATAGGAAATGAGATAGGCAGTATGCTCATTTATGCTGCTTCCTCTACAGGACTGAGTTTTATTCCATTATACTTTGGGATGCGCAAACAATCAGTTCCTGCCACCATTGTGACATCCTGTATCTTGACCACGTTGATCGGTCAGCAAAGCAATGAGATTTCGCTTGCTTCCATCATTTACATTCCAATTTCATTGGCTGTAGTCGGGGTTGCCATTGCGTTTTGGTCGATTCGAAAAATTGACCAGGAAGATGTGTTATAAGATCTCCGTATATCGTGAAGGTGCAAATTGACGGAATACCGGCATTTACCTATACTTGAAGAACTGAAACAACAAGGAAAACGGGTGAACATGTCATGGAATTTGAAATTCGCTATATTTCTTTTTACGTCATCCAGGTCGACGGCAAGGATGAGCAGGCCAACAAGCAATATAAACATTTTCAGACGCTGGATACCGAGGAATTCGAAAACAGCGAGCTGAAGGATTTCTTAGACGGGGAATTGAAAAAAATCGTCAAGCGGAAAGCCGAACGCCATCCGAAGTCAGAACAGGTGCCGACGAAAATCGGCCGCTTCATCACAGAGCCGGGGCATGAGCTTGATTCTAATCCGAACTACAATCTGTTTCACAAAACAAAACTGGCAGAGACAAAGGAAGAATTCAATGAACTGAGCGAACAGTTCGTCCGCACATACCTCGACACGAGCGCCGTCAGGGGAGGCGTTTTTTTAGTGGCGACAGCCGTGCCGCGCAAATACTTCGATGATACATTTGTCTTTGTCATGAAGTGCGATTTTGAACCGAAGGTCGCTTCGATCGCCGATGAATCATCGCTGATCCGCAAGGTCGAAATGGCGATCACGACGAAAAACATGAAATCGATTCAGTATCCACACATGCCTGAAGAAGGCATGACAGAGGCAAGCGAAGTGAAAATCCACCAGGCCTCACACGCCCGCTACTTTGAAGACTTCTTAAAATTCGTCGAGTACGGCGAGTCGATGCCGGAAATCATGAAGTCACAAGTGATGAACATGGTGCAGGAGCACGTGTACGAAGCATTTGAAGACAAAAGCGAAGAACTTCAGCAGTTTGAACACGACCTCGAAATCTGGGAAGCGAGCGAAAAGCGGGAAATTCAGGAACGTCTCGACACCCATCAAGTCATCGAAGCCTCCGCCCAGATCGTTGAACACATGCCTGAGGCAGAGCTGAAAATGAAATTGGGAGAAACCGAGATTAAAGGACTGCTGGCCGAATTCGGAGATTCAATTCATCTCGCCAAAGTAAACGGCCGCTATGTGGCGCTCATTGAAGCGGAGACGATTTCGTTTGAAAAGGGCAGCTCTCCGGTGGAGTTTTATAAGCCTGAGGGGCTGCATGAGGTGATTGAGCGGATACGGAATAAAAGTGACAGGGAAGATGAGAAATAAGAAAAGGCATCCGTTTTTTTGGATGCCTTTTGATTTTTTATCCAGATAAATGAGACTGCTAAGGATACTTTCTATGTAAATTACTGTTTAATAAGGTTAATATAAACATAATCAAGCCGATATAGGGAGTATAGAAAGAATTGAGGAGAGGTACCCAATGCGTCTCAATAGTCAATACATCCGTACACAGCTGATGGTTCAGAATATGTTGAAAAGGAATGCGGCTGATACAACTTTAAAAAATGTCTCTTCTGATATAACTGCCCTTACGAAGAAGGCCAGCAGCCAAGCGGGAAGACCATCGAAGGAAAGTTTGAGTAAGCTGAACTACTCAAAGGACAGTATTGTGAATCATGCCGGAGCTTTCAGGCGGGCATACGAAGCAGCAAATGATCGAACTGTCGCAGATACAGGGAAAGAAACGAAGATTAATGCCCAAAACCCCTATGAGTCAGAAAGTGATATCAGGAAAAAAATCTTAGATGAAAAATACAGCAAAATAAATGCAATGAACAAAACGAAACCTGACCCTTTAGGCTATATTAAGGATAAATACAAAAATCCCAATTCCCCTTATTTCAGAAATGACTTGTCGGCAGCAGAAAGACAAGCTGCATATGACAATGAAACTGAGTGGCTGTTCAAAGGAAAAGCGCAAAGTTATAATATGCAGGATGCCGCGTTTCGAAATGTGACTTTTAATGGGGAAGTAGAGACGGAGAATGAGAAAATATATCAGCGCAGCCAAGTCAACAAACAGCTTCAAGCGCTGCTGGATCAATATCATATTGCCATTCCAGCGGATACGGCGCTCACCTTTACGATTTCACCGATTGATTATCAAGTAAAGGTGAGCGGAACAGATGATGAGCAACTCATTCATCAAATTGAACATATATTGCAATCAGGAGAAAACAGCAAACAGTTATTTCTGCATATCATGAAAAGCTTGAGCAGCGATTCAGCCCAATATTCCAAAGAAGCGCACCAAAAATATCAGACGGTTCGCGAGATATATGAGGTGACAGGGTATCACCTGAAGGACTTGAAAGTGGTTGATGGCCGATATGTAACACCTGATGGCCGTGATTTGTTAGATGTGTATAAAGAAGAGCTGGAGAAGGACCCCGTCCAAAAGAAAACGGCCCATTTCGCAATCGCTCATTATGGAGCAGAGCTGAACAGGCTTGCGGAAGCCGGATATGATTCTGTTCCGGATTTTATCTTATCTATTGACTACAGCAACGGGTCTTTGCGGGATACAGGGCAAAAGAAGAGCTATGGAACCGGGGATACGGCTTGGCTAAGAGAATTAAAGCGCCGAACGGGTGTGAATTATTAGTTTAAAAGGCAGGAACGTAACCCTTTTTTCTGCTTCGATAAGCGAATTTCCTTTATCAGGATGATTTTCTGAAAAATTGAATTTTACATTGCGGGTCATTCCAAAACTTGTTAAAATAAGGCTAACTTTGATGAACGGAGGGATTTCCCAAATGGCATACATCAGATTCCGATTGAACTTTGTCCTCGCTAACTAAATTGTGAACAAAGTCTCTGCCCGTGTGCAGAGTAATCGGGATTAGTCTGCCTGTTTTTAGGGGACCCTTATGCAATAATTGAGGGAGAGGCGCGGATTCCAGCGCCTCTTTTTGCCTTTAAAAATAGATGATCTGAAGTTTGCCTTCAGTTTATTTGACATATCTTTTTTCCGTTTACTTTCCAGCACAGGCAGACGACCTGTGCTTTTTTTATTAAAAAACCTCAGTAAAGGGGAAGATCGTATATGGCAACTGTAAATGGGCAAATTGAACATACATTAAAACTTGCCGAAAAACACGGCCTTCGGCTGAAACGAAAGCATGCGGAAATCAACGAGTCCGGCATGGATTTTCAAGTCGTTTTTGCCGAAGATGAAGCAGGTAAGAGATGGGTCTTGAGAAAACCGCGGCGCGACGATGTGATTGAAAGGGCAGTGTATGAAGGGAAAGTGCTGAAGCTGCTGCAAAACCGCCTTCCCGCTGCTGTTCCGGATTGGCGCATTCATACCCCCGAACTGATTGCATACCCGAAGCTTCCGGGGGTTCCTGCCGCAGTCATTGACATGGAGATTAAGAATTACGTATGGAACATGGATCATGAGCCCCCGGCTGAAGCCTTTGTCAAGTCATTGGCGAAAACGCTCGTGCTATTGCACAGCATCGATCATAAGGCAGCAGAAGAAGCGGGCATGCATGTGATGAATCCGGATGACGTCAGGCGGTCAAAAGCAGAGCAGATGGAGTGGATCAAAAGAGAGCTCGGGGTCAGCGGCGAGCTCTGGGAAAGATGGCAAAAGTGGCTGTCTGACGACTCGTATTGGCCTGAATATACCGCGTTTATCCACGGCGACTTGCATCCTCCGCATATTTTGATTGACCAGCATCAGAGCATAATTGGACTGTTGGATTGGACGGAAGCAAAAATCGCCGATCCGGCAAAAGACTTTCTTTTATACGAGACGATTTTAGGAGGAGCCGAAACCGCCCGGCTCATCGCCTATTATGAAGAAGAAGGGGGCCGCGTCTGGCCGCGGATGAAAGAGCATATTACGGAATTGCAGGCCGCCTACGGCATCGAAATCGGCATGTTCGCCCTGCAGACAAAACAAGAAGAGCACTTGAAGATGGCGCTGGACGCGCTTGGCGTCAGACAATAAAAAAAGGGCTGTCGATATCAATCGACGGCCCGTTTTACATCATAATTTTTTCAATCACAGCAAAAAAAGCCTTTTTCTCTTCTTCCGACAATTTACCAAAGAGCTTGTCGATCAAGGCCTGTCGGTTCTCCACCATTTGTGCGGCGATCTTCGTTCCTTCTTGCGACAGTTCGATCCAGACGGTGCGCCGGTCATCGTTATTTCTCGATCTGATCACAAGACCCTCTTTCTCCAAATGGTTCAGAGCCGTTGTCGTTGCTGATGGAGACAGGGCGACTTCCTGTAAAATCTCCTTTATCGTACATGTTCCGTGTCTGTAAATGATTCGCAAAATAAACCCTTTGCCGCTCGTGATACTTTTCGGAATCGTTTCTTCGTCTAATTTCTTTGAAGACCGCAAATATTTCGTGAAAGCATGGTCCAATAGATTCGCTTCAATCCGATGGTGATTCATGAAGGTTTCCTCATTTCCGACATCGTGTAGTAGATCAGCAATTTCATGCTGACCAAACAAACATAGGTCTATTTTATCATAAGCGAATGCTCCGCAAAAAACGATTTTATGAATTTTAAAATGAGCCATTTAATTTCTTTTGTTATCAATTCATAAAGATAATAATTCTATTATGAAATAGTTTTACAATGGATATATTTTGTTTTAGAATGAATTTGTGCGTCACATAATCTCACCAGGTTTTGTGAGAAACAATGAAAATTTGGAGATGAAAATTTTGAGTACACTTCAGCAATTAATCAATCATCATATGGAAACGTCAGATGGGTTAGAAGCATTGTCCGGAGGAGATCGAACGTTTACGTTCAAAGAGTATCATCAACGGGTGAACCAGCTGGCTCATTATCTGCTGGAGGAGGGTGTTCAAAAAGGAGACCACATCGCGGTTTTATGTAAAAATAATCATCATTTTCCTGTCATTTTGCTGGCGTCTCTTAAAATCGGAGCGACAGTCGTGCCGTTAAGCTGGCAGCTGACATCGTATGAATTAAAAGGAATCTTGAACAACTGCCGGCCGAAGGTGATGTTTTATGACTTGGAATTTGCCGATATACTAACGCCGCTCCGCGAACAGCTTCAGTTCTGCCTGATGATTGAAGCGGGTGCGGGAATGAACACGACTGAACAGTTTGAGAGCTTATTTAAAAACAGGCCGCTGCAGGTGGAAGCTGAGCAGGTGACAGAGCATGATCTGGCTTTAATGCTGTTCACCTCGGGCACGACCGGAAACCCGAAAGGCTGCATGGTCAACCACGGCAGTCTGGCCGCATACTTGACAGAGGTAAACGTGAAATCGAAGCAGCTGAAAGGCGCGCGCTTTTTGGCAAGCCATCCGCTCTATCATATGAGCTCGCTCAACCATGTTTTTCAGGCGGCTTTTGAAGGAATTGCCCTTTATTTCTTATGGGATCCCGAACCGTTTGAAATCCTGCAGGAGATCGAGAAGAAACGCATTCATATGATGATGGCGTTTCCTTCCGTCTACACCTACATGCTGGAGGAAATGAAAAGACATCCATTCGACCTGTCATCTGTGAAAATGCTTGTTTCCGGCGGTACCAAGGTGCCGGCGCGGTTGATTAAGGAGTACAATGATCTGGGAATCCTGATGGTGCAGGGGTATGGCAGCACAGAAGCATGGACGGTCAGCGTATGGCGGCCTGACATGGGCTGGGATAAAGTCAATTCAGCCGGCAAGCCGATTCCACAAGTCAGCATAAAGATCGAAGACCCTGATACACATGAAGAGCTGCCGAGGGGAGAAGTCGGAGAAGTCGTCGTCAAAAGCCCGTATGTTTTTGAAGGGTATTACCAAAATCCTTCCGCCACGCAAAAGGTGCTAAAAGACGGCTGGTTCTATATGGGGGACTCCGGCAAACTCGATGAAGACGGATTTTTATATATTACCGGCCGGTATAAAGACGTCATTGTCTACGGAGGCGACAACATTTATCCGGACCAAGTGGAGGAAATCATCGATCAAGTGCCCGGAGTAGTTGAATCAGCCGTCATCGGCGTCCCGGATGAAATGTACGGCGAGGTTCCAAGGGCGTATGTGGTGAAAAACGAAAGCTCCGGCCTCAAGAAGGAGGACATTATCGCGTATTGCAAAGAGCGCCTGTCCGACTATAAAATTCCTGAGATTGTCTTTACGGAAAGCCTTCCGAAAAACAGGCTCGGCAAAATCGTCAAAAAAGATCTGCGTGAACTGGCAGTCAAAGGGCAGTGAGCGCAATGATTGACCCGAAAGCTTATCCAGCATTGGATAAGCTTTTTTGCTGATTCCTTGCATCAGCTGCCGTTTTTTGTAACGTTTTCCAATGCTAAACCCACTACAACATTAGGAGGTGTTGACAATTGAAATCGAAATGGAGTGCGATGGTGGTATGGGCCGGTCTTTTATTGCTGGCCGGATGCGGTGCACAGAAGGAGGCTGATCCCCCGCGCGGCAGATCAGCGCAAAAAACGGAAGCCTCGTTTTCTGAAGCTGAACAGCGGTTTGCGCTCGCCTTGTTTCAAGACATGATAAAAGAGGAAGGGAGCCGGAAAAACATCTTCCTCTCGCCTTACAGTATTCAGCAGGCACTTTTGATGACGGCAAACGGAGCCGCGGGAGACAGCAGAAAGGAACTGCTCGGCACTTTAAATCTCAACCAGGCGGATATGGCATCGATCAACAGGATGTCACAATCTGTGAATCGTTCTCTTGAAACGCTGCCTCGCGGCGAATTTTCATCAGCTAATTCGATATGGACCAAAAGGGAGCTGAAAGAAAGTTTTCAAGACGCGATCAAAGGCCTTGGCGACGCCTATCAGCTTCAAAATGATCCTAATCGGGCAACAGAGGAAATCAACAGCTGGGTCAAAAAGAAAACGAAAGACCGTATCGATCAGATCGTTGACAAGGTCTCGCCAAATACGATTGCCTATATCATCAATGCCGTCTATTTTAAAGAAAGCTGGAAGCATCCATTTGATCCTCACATGACAGCGGAACAGCCATTTTATTCAGCGGACGGCTCCGCAAAAAAACACCCCATGATGACGCAGACTAACCGCTTTCCTTATCTGGAAAACGAACATTTTCAAGCCGTCAAGCTTCCCTTTCAAGACGAAGGACTGTCATTAGCTATTTTTCTGCCGAAAAAAGCGGCAAGTCTTGAACAGCTTCTGGCTGGCATGACGTATGATCAGTGGCGCGCCTTGCAGAAGGACTGGACGATGAAACAGGTGGAGCTCAAGCTGCCGCGCTTCTCATTTCAAACAGACTACATGTTAAATGAACCGCTTAAACGGCTTGGAATGAAAACCGTGTTTACAAGTGCGGATTTTTCAAATATGTTTACCGGACATGGCGCCGCTCAAATTAATAAAGTCAGACATAAAACATTTATCAAAGTGGATGAAGCGGGGACAGAAGCATCCGCGGCAACGGCGGTTGAAATCATTGAATCAGCCCCCGTCCCTGAAGTGACGATGACTGCAGACCACCCGTTTTATTTTGCGATTGTTGATGAAGCATCCGGAATGATTCTTTTTGTGGGCAGTGTGGCAGAGCCGGCGGATGATTAAACCTGTTAAAAATTCTATAATTTTATAAAATATTCATTAAAATTCCAGTTTTATTACCGATATTAGGAAGGGAGTTCCTTTATGGTGATGAATAAACGGGAGGCAAGGACAAATGAAAAAAAGTTTGTTTCTGTTTGTGTTCAGTTTGTTTTTGATGGCGATTCCAGCATTTTCGGCTTCGGCAAATGTTTACGAAGATGAGTATGAACCCAACAATTCTTTCGCTGAGGCTTACGATTTAGGATTGTGGAAATACAAGACGATTTCGGCGACGATTCACAGCGAAAGCGATAAAGATTATTACAAATTTTACGCGGCAAAGGGAGAACAGCTTGCCATTCACCTAAAGAACATCCCCGCAAATACTGACTATGATCTTTACTTATTTAAAGATGCTTACGGCTATCCCGCAGTAGGATCTTCTGAAAGAACGGGAAACCAAAATGAAATCATCCGCTTGGATGTTCCGGAGACAGGCCGATACATTGTGGTCGTCATGTCTAAAGACGGTTCATATGACGGATGGGGATTTTACAGACTTGAATTTATCGACAGAATGAAGAGCGGTGCTTATACGGCGAATTTGTCTCCGTCATCCATCTCAAGCCCGGGACAGGGAGTCTTTTCTCCGGTTGCCGCCATCAATCTTGCCAATGTCTCGGCCATTCCCGAAGGGGCGATTGTGAAAAGCGTTTCCGCCGAGGGATCAATCTCTCCGAGTCTCGGACACACCTACAGGGAAGTTCTGAACAAGGAAGAAGGCGTTTGGCACACATCAGTTTCAGGCGGCACACTGTTTCCGGATCTGAAGCCTGAACTTGCGCTTCCGGTCAAAACGACATGGAATGTGAGATACTATTCGCTCGCTTGGAGCAGTTCAACGTGGAGATCGCCGCAGCTAAAGATCAATTATCAATATGATTCAACATACGGCTGGTAAACAGATCCAAATCCCGGCCGATATAAAAAGTAATAGGATGTAATTGGCATGAAAGGAGCTCCCATGAATATTAGAGACAGGGTAAAACTTTCGCTTTATTCCGAGCAGATGATGAAGCCTGCTGCCGCGGAGATGCCGGCCAAGACTAGAGGTTCCAAGAGGATGCCCGTCAGGCAAACAGACACACTCTCCATCAGCAAACAGGCTGAAGCGGCTCAAAAAAATGCACCGTCATTACGATCACAAATGAACGGCGTTCAATTTGAGATCTATAATCTTTATGTAGACAGGCAGCGTTTGAACAGCCAGATCGAAGGGGCGCTGCGGGAGAACGGAATTTCCCTTTCCGAAAGCGAACATCTGACATTGCATGTTGACGGAAATAACCGGATTACAGTTGAAGGCATGGAAGACGAACAAAAAAGAACCCGGATCGAAGCTGTTTTAAACGACAGCGATAAACGGTTCGGTGCGCGTCTGTTGAGCCATGCGGAACTGATCGGTGAACAAAATGGAACGCCGTTGGATAAAGAAGCTTACGAAAAATGGCATGTGAATGAGTTTTTGAAAACGATCGCCGGGCTGTCTTTGGCTGATGTCAGTTTGGATGAAAAAGGAGAGCTTGAAGGCGGAAATGAAAAGCTCATCCGAGTGATTGAAGCAGCTAAAGACCCGAAAAGTGACATGGAGAAGAGCTTTCAAAACATGCTGAAGAAGCTGAAGAATGTTCTGGCAAAAGGGCCTGACACAATTGCGGACAGATCGGCTTCTTTCGGCTATTCCGGCGGAACGCTCATCGATCTCAATGTATCAAAAGGATTCTCCGCGGGCCAGCTGAACGAGTGGCTGGATGATCCGTTTCTTAAAGAAGTCTTGCTGAACAATTCTTAAAAGACCCGGCAAAGCAATTTTGCCGGGTTTTTTGTTTGTATAAAAAAATTCGTGAAAAAAATTTCAAATTTCGCATTGACCCTCACGTTGCGGGATACTTTATAGTCGATATCAAAGGGAGGTCAGATGGATGAAAATGAAAGTAAAGGAAGTAGCCGATTTAGTCGGCATCAGTGTGCGCACACTGCATCATTATGATGAAATCGGATTATTAGCTCCGTCGGAGACAACCGAAGCGGGATATCGGCTGTATTCAGATGACGATCTGGAAAAGTTGCAGCAAATCCTGTTTTTCAGAGAGCTTGACTTCCCTTTAAAAAAGATAAAAAGCATTCTTGAGAACCCTTCATTTGACAGGAATGAGGCGCTTCAGCTCCATCGGAAGGCGTTGCTGGAGAAGAGAAGCCGGCTTGATCAAATGATTGCGACAATCGATAAAACGATTCAATTTGCGAAAGGAGAAATCAACATGACAAACGAGGAAAAATTCGCGGGATTTGATTTCAGTCAAAACCCGTATGAGGAAGAAGCGCGGGAACGCTGGGGAGATGAAGCCGTCGACAGATCGAAGGCCTATATCGAATCCATGTCCGAAGGTGAACGAAAAAAGATGGAACAGCAATATGACGCCATTTACAGAAAAATTGCCGCACTCAGAGAAGGCGCCCCAGACTCAGAGGAAGCGCAAGCAGCTATAAAGGAATGGTACGACTTTCTAAACAATAACACCGGCCACAGCTATTCGCTTGAAGCTTTCAAAGGTCTAGGACAAATGTATGTGGCTGACGAGCGCTTTACGAAAAACATCGATCAATACGGCGCCGGCTTGGCGAAGTTTATGTGCGACGCCATGACGGTGTTTGCTGACAGGAATAAGGAATAATCGCTGGAAACCGCCTGATAAGGTTGTGAAATGACCTTTTAGGCGGTTTTTTTAGGTTTCGCTTCTTTTGCACAGTAGCCTGCGCTCACTTGAGGGAGTTCTTGCTCATCCCCATTGGAAAGGGGTGGTGCATCTTGACAACATTCGAATGATTTGCAGGCTAATTGCTGTGATTGATTTGTGTCGAATCGTCTAATATGCTATTATATCGTTAGTCGATATATCGTAAGACGATATAAAATAAGGAGGCAAATGATTTGAATACATACCTTACCGGGATTTTATTTGTTTTGAGCGGAATTCTTTTATTAAATCTAGTGATTTTATCAGGGATAAACGGTGTATTGTGGGGGTTAGTTCTTAGCGGCAGCATCATATTCAATCTAATAGGTGTTGTACTGCTCATGAGATATATAAATGAAAAACGCCATACTTAATAATGAGGTGCGAAAAGTGAGGAAAAAAACGGCGGAAAGCTATTTACCGCTTACGCAGGCTACATATTACATATTATTGTCATTAACTCAACCATTACATGGCTACGGCATTATGCAAAGGGTTGAGAGCATGAGCGAGGGAGAGGTCAAACTAGGGCCTGGCACTCTTTATGGTGCATTAAGCAAACTCGAAAAGCAGGGGTTGATTAGAAAGGAAGGGGAAACCGGCGATAATCGGCGAAAGCAGTATATTTTAACGAATGAAGGATGGCAGGTGATTCAACTCGAATTTAAACGTCTGTCCAAAATAGTGACGGTCAGTCAATCTATTTTTCAAAAAGAGGGAGTTACAAGTCATGAGTAAAAAAAGAAAGCGAAAATTCCGTTTTTTTCTTGCTTGGCAAGACCGGAAGGAAGAGAACTGGCTGAATGAGATGGCAAAACAAGGATGGATGTTAAAGTCATTCTTTTTATTTTTCTATATATTTGAAAAGACAAAACCAAGCAATACAGTATATCGGCTCGACTATAAGACAACATCAAACCTGGATCAGGAAGAATATATTCATATATATGAGGATGCAGGCTGGAAGCATGTGACACAGTTTTTAAATTGGCATTACTTTGCGGCTGATCCGAGTCAAGTTCAAACAAATGTGATTTATACAGACCGTGAATCTGAAGCAGAAAAATATAATGGCTTACTAAAAGTGTTGTATGCTGCATTTGCCAGTGTATTTCTCAGCTCGGGACTTCCGCTTCTCATCATAGACATCCCGGGATATTTTTATTGGATAGAAGCATTCAATCTCTTTGTTTTGTGCTTGTTGATCGTGTGTATATTAAAGGTTCGTAAAAAAACAAGAATTTGACGCTGTTTGACACCCGCTAATTTTCAGAGTAATATATTTTTTACAAATCATGTACGGTTAAACGATATTGAGGAAGAGCAAGTACGTGTCAGAACAGGGGTTTAAGAGAGTCGGTGGCTGGTGTGAACCGATGCCCTTCTGATGCCGAATGGGCTTCTGAATCGCTTCGCTGAAACGGGTAGTAGGCGGAGTCGGGATGTTCTCTCCGTTATCAAGAGAAGAGTATCGAAAGGGCTGACTGTTCCCTTTCCGTATGTTCCGAGCGAATCGTTTATACGATTAATAAAGGTGGTACCGCGAGACCCTCGTCCTTTTGTGACGGGGGTTTTTTGCATTTTTTTAAGGAGGTGGTGGCCATGGAGGAAGGATGGCCGGAGTGGCCGCATCATAATCTAAACGGAAACGGAGGTGTGATGGTAAATGGTGATTGCAACGGACGATTTGGAAACGACATGTCCAAATTGCAATGGAAGCGGAAGAGAAGAGCCGAAGCCTTGTCCAAAATGTTCGGGAAAAGGCGTGATTTTGACGGCGCAGGGCAGCACATTGCTCCATTTTATAAAAAAACATATCAACGAATAAAAAGGACGGGTGTTTAGAGTTGAGTCGAGCAGAGAAGAGTACAGCTGAGCAGAGCGGCTATATTCAACGCGGTGTTCGAAAAGCGGCCGGGGTCGTTTTTATGGTCTTTGGGACGATGTGTTTTGCTTCAAAATCCATTTTTGTCAAATGGGCTTATGAACAAGGTGCACAGCCGGAAGCGGTGCTGTTGTACCGGCAATTATTTGCGGCGCCGCTGTTTTGGCTGATTTTCCGGCTAAGCCTGAAAAAGCGGAGATTTTAAAAGCTTATGCGGCCGGATTGCTTTGTTTTTTTCTGTCGCCATTGCTAGATTTTATCGGCCTTCACGATGTTTCTGCAATCATAAACATAGTATCCTAAACTAGAGTACTCTAAGTACTCAAAGTTTAGGATTTTTTTAATTTAATACTTTAACTAATGGATATATATAGTTATTATTTATAGTAGTTAAGGTATTTAAAGGTGGTGGAGAAATGAAAGTTCAAAAAGTAGTTGTTGAGGAAAAATCATATCCATTATACATACTACTAGACAAAAATTTTGAAGTGGTAGAACCGGTTAAGAGATATATAAAGTACTTGGATAATACGGGGAAAGCGCCAAATACGATTAAAACATATTGTTATCTTCTCAAGCTGTTTTATGAATTTATGAGCCAGAGAGGAATTGGATTAGAAGATTTGAAATTCGAGGAAATGTCAAACTTTGTGGGATGGTTAAGAAATCCAACGGGAGAGGTAAAGGTAATAGATTTACAATCAAAGAAGGCTAAAAAAGAAGAAACATCTGTTAATGCCATACTTAATGCTGTAACTAGTTTCTTAGAGTATTTAAATCGTACAGGAGATTTTAAAGCTATAGATATGACTAAAGAATCAAGTGTAATAAATTTCAAGGGGTTTCTTAACCATATTTCTAAAGGTAAATCTTATCAAAAAAATATTTTAAAGCTTAGGGTCAAAAAGAAACTTGTACAAGTATTAGAACACGCACAAGTTAAAGCAATAATTGATGCGTGTCACACAAGTTGTTTTAGCTTTTTCGGTTTTCCTACATTTAAATAGTAATTCAATGAATAGGTAATGTTTTTAGTGTGAATTAAAATAAAAATCATTTCCATATAGAGGTGGATTCTGTGGCTAAAATTGACAATGTACTAGCAATTCTATGGATGCTTAGTTCAGGTGAAAAAATTACTGCAAAACAAATTTCGGAAAAGTTAGAGATGAATATAAGAACTGTATATCGTTATATTGATACACTTTCAATAAGTGGTGTACCTATAATTTCAGACGCAGGACATAACGGTGGATACACTTTATTGAACAATTTTATTGAAGCTCCTCTTTTTTTTGATTTTGAGGAGCAAACCTCGCTATTTCACGCTGCTATTTTTGCAGAAGAAGCGGGATATTATGGAGGTGAAGCACTAAATAGGGCTATTTCAAAGCTAAGAAAATATTCGAATCAAGAGCAGGAAACAAAGATAAATCAACATTTAACTAGTCTTGAAGTAATAAGTCGATTAAGTTCCCTCGCTATGGAACCTTTTTTGAAGGAGTTGGAGCAGGCCGTAGCTGACGGATACTCTGTAAAAATTCTATACCATAAAAGTGGCGAAGGGCAATCAAAGTATAGATTGGTGGATCCGTACAGGATTATTTATTGGAATAATAAGTGGTATGTGATTGGATTTTGTCATCTTAGGAATGATATCCGTAGTTTTAGAGTAGATCGAATGGAAAGTCTAATGTTAACCGAAAATAAGTTTAACCGACCAGAAAATTTTTCAGCACGTGACTTTTTTATGAAAAACCTTGTTCCAACAATAGAAGATAAGGAAGGGATTATTTCTTTGGTTATTAATGGAGATAAAAGGGCATTGGGTGATATTTGCCAACATTGGTTTTTAGGAAATTATTTACAAGATCGAACTTCAAATCAAGCAGTATTTCTCCTTGAGAAAGATATGATACATACATATGTACCTTATTTACTTTTACCGTACGGTAAATCTATTCGAGTTATTGAGCCAATCAGTCTTAAGAAAAGACTGGTTGAAGTTTTGTCGGAATTAATAAAATTTCATCAAATTTGATAACTTCCCTGACGCTAGGTGTCAGGGAAGTTATGTTATATTTGGCTATATTAAACGTGATTGGAGTGTTATTGAATGCAAACAAAAAAAGTTTTTCTTTATGTATTTAATACAATGTCGGACTGGGAATATGGATATTTAATTGCTGAACTAAACTCAGGAAGATATTTCAAAAAAGATTTAGCACCTTTAAAAGTAATTACAGTAGGAGCTAATAAAGAAATTATTACTACAATGGGAGGACTGAGCATAGAACCAGATATTTCCCTTAATGAGTGTATTCTTGAAGGCACAGATCTTATAATTTTACCTGGAGGGAATACTTGGGGAGAAGTTATTCATCAACCTATTTTGAAAAAAATTGGCGAGGCTTTAAAGCTTGGCACTATTGTTGCTGCAATTTGTGGTGCAACTGAGGGACTAGCGAATGTTGGATATCTAGATTCTAGAAAGCATACAAGCAATGACTTAGAGTATATTAAAATGGTCTGTCCTAATTATAAAGGAGAAAAATTTTATGAGATGAAACCTGTAGTATCTGGCGAGAATTTGGTTACTGCATCAGGAGTAGCTCCTCTGGAATTTACGATGGAAGTAATGAAAAAATTAGATGTATTTGCACCAGATACATTGCATTCGTGGTATAACCTAAATAAGACTCATAAACCCGAATATTTTTTCCAGTTAATGGACTCAATAAGTAGATGAGCTAAAAAAATCAACTTAGCAGTTTAATATTAGTTTAAATAATTACCATGCTTTAGACGATGTCTAAAGCATGGTTCTTGTATATAACTTAAAATAAAGACCTTAAAAAGCAGTATAAATGCAACTTGATCTTTCATTTTTTTGCCTGTTTTTCACAAAATAAGTAATTTAATTATGCCGACTTTGAAGACATGTAGTCAAAGCAAAGAGGTTGCTGTGATAATATTTTTTTCACTTTACTCTTGATATGATCCAGTTGAACGGATGATTGTGATGAGCTACCCCATGTTCGTATTGATGATAACTGTCTTTGTAAATAAAAAAATGATCTCGGGTAAAACGTTTGCTGCCATCTTGCTTGTGAATGCCGGGCTGTTCTTGGCTGTCGGCGGATGGGATATGCAAGCATTGGATGCGAACCTGTCAGGGGCTTTTTTGATCTTATTGTCCGCTGTTGCCTATGCGGTCTATCTTGTTGTGTCGGGAGGACTTGTCCGTCAAATCGGCGGGATTCGGATGAATGCCTATGGAATGTCGGCGGCAAGTCTTGCGATGGCCGGTTATGCGCTGCTTCGCGCGACTGGAGAACAGCCGGGAATCCTGCTTTCTTATTCTCCCGCAATGTATGGTTTTTTTATGATCATTGCGGCGGTGACGACGGTCATTCCCTTTTTATTCATGCTGGAAGGCATTAAGCGGATAGGAGCGGAGCGGGGGGCCGTCATTTCCATGATCGGCCCCGTCCTCACCATCTTCGGAGGTGTTTTGTTTTTAAACGAACGTTTAACTCCCGTTCAGTGGCTGGGATGCTTTCTGGTGCTTCTGACCATCAGTCTGCTGGAATACCGGAAATAGAAAAAGGGATTCATATCCCTTTTTCACTGCTTTTATGCACTTAAATGTATAAAGGTCATTTACTCCGTGTCGGCCGTTTTCATGACATATGTTCTAGCCGCGAAATCGTGGACGGCTTGTTTCGTTCCTGAAAAAACGACGGTTAAATAGAGCAGACTGAAGACGATATGCACCCATGAGACGATGTAGCGCACGAAAGCCTGCCAAAGCTTAATCCGTCGGCCCGTATCATCAGAGACGATGCGAATTCTAAAAATAGCTTTTCCAATCGTACTCTGGAGCTTTGTCAGCGGCATCAAAAGCGGATACAAAACGTATATCAGCAGGGCTGCTGCAGCAACTTCAGGAGACCCGTCTCCGAATATCAGTGCGGATGAAAAGTGTAATCCGACCGCCAATACACAATCGATCAACAATGCACCCGCTCTAACCCAAAAACCAGCGTATTGCAATATGTATAACATCCTCTGTTATAAATGGATGATAAAAACACAACGTTAACCATTTTATAGTCTTTTTTTCTGTTTTTAAATAAATCTTTTGACCCCTTTTGTAAAATTTTACTTTTCAGCTAAATCATACTGATTTTCATTATCGGATTTCCCCCTCCTGAAAGTTTTGATAAAATAAATAAGTTGTAGTATAAGATACGGAGGTTTAAACGTGGGAAAAGTAAAAAGAAATATGCCTTGCCCCTGCGGCAGCGGGCTGAAATATAAAAAATGCTGCGGCAAAGCAGAGGGAGCGTTTCCGGCTGTCGCGGTGCAGGAACTGAAACAAATCCAGAAAGACGTCATGGAATTCGCTTTTACAGAACATAAAGACACAATCGATCAATTTCTCAATCAGTATTCTTTTCTGTCAGACTTGGACCAGTCTGCACAAAAGATATGTGTTTTTAACCTGGGCGTGTGGGGAGTATTTGCCCGTCCGCTGGCAGATGGAGGATTGACGATTTTTGAAGACTTTTTACAGAAAAAAGGATCTTCGATTATCAGATCGCAGACAAAGGAAGCCGTTCAATCGTGGAAAGACCTCTCACCTGCATTGCTGCGTGTGAAACATATAACAGATGGCGGCATTCGCTTTGAGGATGCTGTAACGAATGAAGAGCTTACCGTGAGGATGAATGTGAAACGGGAGGGGCCTTTTGTAGGCGAGTACGTGCTCGGCTTTCCGATCAAGATCGGAAGCCATACCGAGTTCTTCTTACAATTCACCATTTATCCTGCAAAAATGGCGGATGCTCTCAAAAACAGGCTAAGCGAGGCTTTGAAACGTTTTACAGAAAAAGGCGGTACGAAAGAACAGCTGATGAGAGAGGATTTTCATCATGTGTTAATGCATCTTTGCCGGCAGGAAGAGAATGCACCGTCTGAACAAGGGTCGGAAGACATCGAATGGGCCAATGAGATGGAAAAAGAAACAGCGCTCGTTTTTGAGAAAGGTATGCTTGACGAAGGACATTCTGAACCATTTGTGTCCTGGGCCGTCAGCCTTTGGAAATCGTATTGTGCCAAAAAAGCACCGGTCATCAAAAAAACAGAAGCCTTTGCAGCTGCTTTGGAGTATTTTATCAATTCGATCTCCAAATCGGAAAAATCGATATCCCAGGCAAAGCTTGCAAAAAAATACGGCGTCAGTGCTTCGACCGTATCGAATCGTTTTAAAGATATTGAAGCCGTCCTGCAGGATGAACTTGAACATCATCTTGAGCTTATGCCTTCTTAAAAAAGCTCACACAACTGCCAACCTTCCGGGGAACCGGAAGGTTTTTTGCGTTTGATTCTGATTAAATCTTGAGAAAGATATTTTAAGATATCGGTACCGATCAGATCAAACAAGGAGAGATTATGATGAGTACAATTCTATTGGAAACAAGGCATCTTCAAAAAAAGTTTGGAAGGTCGCAAGCGGTCTCAGACGTCTCATTGTCAGTTAAAAAGAACAGTATTTACGGACTGCTTGGACCGAATGGAGCAGGAAAATCAACGACTTTAAAACTTTTAACCGGAATCTTAAATCCGTCTGCCGGGGACATTTTGTTTGAGGGACGGAAATGGAAAAGGTCTGTATTAAAAGACATCGGTTCTTTAATAGAATCCCCGCCTCTGTATGATAATCTAACAGCCTACGAGAATGCCAAGGTGCATGCCACATTATTGGGTCTTCCGGATGCGAGAATAACAGAGGTGCTTAAAACTGTTGATATGCATCATACCGGAAAGAAAAAGGCGGGGCAGTTTTCTATGGGGATGAGGCAGAGGCTGGGGATCGCCATCGCTCTTTTAAATCGCCCTAAACTACTCATACTTGATGAGCCTACTAACGGTCTTGACCCGATCGGTATACAAGAGTTGAGGGAACTGATCAGATCATTTCCCGAGCAAGGGATGACGGTCATATTGTCAAGCCACATTTTGTCGGAAGTCGAGCAGATCGCAGACCATATCGGGATTATCAGCGGAGGGTATCTCGGATATCAGGGGAAAATCAATAAGGGAGACGATCTTGAGCGGCTTTTTATGGATGTTGTCAAATCAACGCGGGAGAAAGAGGGCGGAGAACAATGATCGGATATTATGTAAAAGCGGAAAACCTGAAGTTTAAAAGAACATTTTCGAGAAAAATGATCTTCATTGTGCCTTTGATTAATATTTGCTTCGCCTTTTTAATGAATCCGGGATTTTTTGTAGCAGGCACGTATAATTGGTGGTCTGTCATCTTGATGCCGGTCATGATCGCCTTGTTTTGTGCACTATCACACCAGAAAGAAAAGAAAGCGTCGAATTATAACGGCATTTTTTCTTCTCCTGTACATTTGCATCAGATTTGGTATGCAAAAATAAGCGTCATTGCGCTCTATTCTTTAGCATCTCAAGCTGTTTTTTTAGGATTCATGGTTGGGATGCAGTTTGTCATTCCTCAATTTTCGAGCATTCATTTGACAGTCATTGCCGCGAATCTGCTGCTTTGGCTCACGACACTATGGGAGATCCCCATCTGTTTATGGATAGCGCGAAAGTACGGGTTTATATCTGCCGTTTTGTTCAATATGCTTGGCAGTATCGTGTTGGGCATCATGTCGGCATCAAGCCCTTTTTGGTGGCTGAATCCTTGGAGCTGGCCGATCAGGGTCATGTGCCCGACAATTGGCATCCACCCAAACGGTGTGCCTCTTGAGAATGGCGATCCTTTAACGAGCTGGGCAGTCGTTCCTCCGGCTGTTGTTCTATCTGTTGTTTTATTTGCTATTTTGGCGCGTCTGACCAGGCGGTCTTTTTCCCCTGCCGTTAATCGCAAATCTAAACGGGAGGCGGTTTGATTTGTTGTTATTTTTTAGATGCCTGGCGGCTGACTTTCAAAAAACAAAGCGTACATCTTTTATTTGGCTTCACTTGACCGTTCCGGTTATCTGTGCGGGTGTTTTTCTGCTTTATTTCTATAACAGAGAACATGATCCGTATCAATTATACCGCACGTATTTTGAAGCAATTGCGATTGCACTGCCGCTTCTGATTGGAATTGTGTGCGGAATGACGGCTTCATTAGAGGAGCAAGCAGGCCGTTTTCAAGTGCTGTTGGGCGGCACGGCGCCCAAATTAACGGCTTATTTAAGTAAAGTCACGCTGCTTCTGATCATGAACATTTGTGCGTTATTCTTGGCTACTGGACTCTACTTATTGGGGCTCAAAGTTTTTTTTCATGTACCAAATCTGACATACGCTCTTTTTTTTGAGGCTGGGGCATGGTTGGCAGCCGGAAGCGTCACACTTTATTTCATTTATTTTTTGATCAGCTGTACATTCGGAATGGGGGCTTCGATTTTAATAGGCGGGGCAGGCCTTTTGATGACAGCCCTGATGAATACGGGATTGGGCGATGTCATTTGGAAATATAATCCCTGGGCATGGGGAATCAGGCTGGCAGGGTATAAGGGGATTGACCGATTTGTCCAAATTGATCCGTCTCTGCGCTCTGTTCTATACGGGGAAATCAAGCAAGGGGCTTTCGTCATGGTATTTGCTATAATAGCTGTATTCGCTCTAAGCATCATTTGGTTTATCCGCTGGGAAGGAAGAAAAGCTTATGAATAATGAAAAAAGGGTGGTCAGCAAGTGGCGAAAATTTTGGCAGTAGATGATGAGAAAGATATTCTTGTACTCATACAAAATATTTTGCGCCGCGATCAGCATCAAGTTCATACGCTAAGTCAAGTTAACGCCGAATCTCTCGACGTGTTTTCAGGGTATGATTTAATTTTGCTTGATGTGATGATGCCGGGGATGGACGGGTTTGAATTATGCGAGAAAATCCGGCCGCTGGTAGATTGTCCGATCCTGTTTCTCACCGCTAAGACGGAGGAAGAGGCCATCGTTAAAGGCCTCTTGACTGGAGGAGACGACTATATTTCAAAACCCTTCGGCGTTCTTGAGCTCAGTGCAAGAGTAAATGCACACTTGAGAAGGGAGAGAAGAGAGAAACACGAGACTAAACGGGTGATTTCCGGTTTTTTATTTCACTTTGACAGCAAAGAAGTATTTATTCATGATCAAAAGCTGAATTTAACAAAAAATGAATTTAAAATATGTGAGCTGTTGGCTCAGCATAAAGGACGAACCTTTACAAGAGAAGAAATTTATGAGCATGTATACGGGCTGGAAGGCAATGCTTTATACTCCACGATAACCGAATTTATCCGCACGATTCGGAAAAAATGCAAAGAACACAATAGAGATCCGATCAAAACGGTATGGGGCGTAGGGTACAGATGGGAATAATCCGTAAAAAAAAGACGCTGCGCAGAGAACTGATCAAATATATGCTCACTTTGAGTCTCTGCCTGATCGCGATCACGGGTTTATATGTTTTGATCAATATGATAGGAATGAATGCAGGGCTGTTTTATCCTGCCAACTACAATGAAATCGAAGCTGAAAAGCTTAAGCCCAGGCTTCAATCGGCTGAACGGATAACGGAAGACATGATACCCGATACGATGCTGTACGCCATACTTGATAAAAAGTCGAAACAAAAGACAGCGGGAAACATGAAAGAAACGAATCTTTCGATTGTACGGAAAAAAATAGAAAGCAGGCCGTATGTCACCTTAAGTCAAAAAGGCTATATGATCATCGAACGCAAAGACGAGTATTGTGTATTGGAGTATCCTTTGCGTGCTGAGTTTCGGTCTCCCTTGCTGAGACGACTTCTCCCGAACTATGAGCTGACAAGCATATGCATCATTATTCTTCTTTTAATTACGGTCGTTTTTACGGTGACAACCCGATTTGCAAACAGGTTAAAAGATCATTTTCAAACATTAAACACCATCGCTGAGCAAATTAAAAAACAGAATTTAAATTTCACTCCGGAATTCTCGAATATTGAGGAATTTGATCATGTGATCAGTTCCCTGATGGACATGAGGAATGCCCTCCAAGCCTCCCTCCGCGCCCAGTGGCATTTAGAGAAAACGAAAAAAGAACAGATCGGCGCATTGGCTCATGATATTAAAATTCCAATGACCATTATTAAAGGTAATGCGGAGTTGCTGAGCTTATCACCGCAAAATCAAGAGCAGTCGGAATATATCAGATACATCCTTAATGCGGGGCAAAAAATCGATCAGTACATTGACCAATTAATCCATTTGTCAAAAACGGAGGAAGCATTAAATATCGAATACAGAGAAGGTGCTGTGAAAGCGCTAGTCGAAAGTGTTCTCAATGACACTGAAGCATACATAGGGAACAAATCGATTGACATTGTGTTGAAAGAACAAAACCTTGAAGGAAAAAAAGCAGTGTTTGACAAACAGCTGCTTCATCGAGCGTTGATGAACATCATGACGAACGCCGCAGATCACACACCAGAAGGCGGGAGAATCGATTTTGAAGCTGTGTGTACGGCGGATCAACTGATTTTCACAATCACTGACAGCGGAAAAGGATTTTCTCAAGAAGGCCTGCAGAAAGCTGCCGAGCTTTTCTATATGGAAGATAAAAGCCGGACATCGAATGGACATTACGGTATGGGACTTACCTTTGCGCTTCGTGTTGTCAAGCTTCATCAAGGCGATTTAGCGATTAAAAACGGTGAAGCAGGAGGCGGACAGGTGCAAGTGAGCATCCCTCTCTGAGACCAGATCATCATCATTCCATATCCCATCATGTCATAATCCCAAACCTTCCGACATCAGCCGGAAGGTTTTTTACGGTTCTCCCAGCTCCTGTTTCAAATATTGATACAGCTTTGCACCGGTTTGTTTCAGCGGAAACGCCGCGGTTTTGCAAAGGATGCCGAAGGTTACGCTAATCGGGTCATTGGCGATGAACCGGACAATCGTTCCGGGAGGAGGAGGGGAAACGATGCTTTTCGGAATCAGGGCCACGCCGAGTCCTGCTGCAACATAGTTTTTCAAGGCGGTCATGCTTCCGATCTCCATCGTGTTCATTTGGCTCCCCGGCAGCTCCTGAAACGCGATTTCGACTTTCTTCCGGTAGGTGCAGTTGTTGGCCGTGATCAGCAGGCGATGCTCCCTAATATCCTTCAGATCGATGCGTTCATTGTTTCTGGCGGCGTGTCCTTCAGGGAGCAGCACTACAAGCTCTTCAGCATAAAGCGGTTCAAAATAAAGATCAGTTCCCATTGCCGGAGTCGAACAGACGGCAAGATCCAGGCTGCCTTGAACCAGCCGTTCCCCCAATGCCGACGAGTTGGCGATATCTACGGAGACCCGGATCTTTGGATAATCCGCTAAAAATCTCCCCAAAATCCGCGGTAATTCACAGCTCGCGATCGGTTCGACCGCTCCCAGACGGATATTTCCCGCTTCGCCAAGCAATAAGTCGGCCATATGATGTTGAAGGTGATCCATATCCTTGACAATATGTCTGCTTTCTTCAAAAAAAAGCCTGCCGGCTTCAGTCAGACGGAATGTTTTCCCCCGCTCGAGCAAACGAATGCCGATGTCTTCTTCGAGCTTTTTAATTTGCATTGTGACCGTGGACTGCGCATAATTCAGTTCTTCAGCTGCGCGGTTAAAGCTTCCGCAAGCCACGATTTTATGAAACGTCTTTAACGTTTTGAAATCCATCCCATCACCTCAAGTTCAATAAAATTGAATGAATCATTCAAATGATTCAATTATACAAAATGATATAACCGTTATACACTATTAAACAATACAAAGGAGGAATGAATATATGCCATTTGTCAGGATGGATCTTTTAAAAGGAAGATCAAAAGAAGAGCTTCGCCGGATCAGCAGGTCGGTTCACCAGGCGATGACGGAGACGATCGATGTTCCGGAAGACGATTATTTTCAGGTCATCACCCAGCACGATGAGGTAGAGTTCTTTTTCGATCCTAGCTATATGAACATCAAACGGACGAAGGATTTGATCTATATTCACATCACAATGAAAGAGAGACCGATCGAAAAAAAGCTGGCTCTGTATCAACGAATTGCAGAGTGTTTACAAAAAAACGCCGGCATCCGCCAAGAGGACGTCATGATCATTGCGGCTGAAAACGTGAAAGAGAACTGGTCGTTTGGGAATGGAACAGCACAGCTTGCATCAGTTGAAAAGGGAGTGTTGAAAAATGGAAATGAAAGATAAAACAGCCCTTGTCACAGGAGGCGGCACAGGGATCGGCAGAGCGGTATCGCTCGCTTTGGCAAACCGAGGCGCAGCGGTTGTTGTCAATTATTCGCGTTCCAAAGCGGAGGCTGAAGAGACGGTTGGGATGATTGAAAGTCAAGGCGGACGCGCGCTCGCGGTTAAAGCCGATGTTTCTAAGGTCAGTGAAGTTCAAGACATGTTTGATCGGGCGGTGCGCCAGTTCGGTACCGTCGATCTGCTCGTCAACAATGCAAGCATCACCAGGCATATTGAGCTTGATGACTTGGATGGGGCTTCTGAAGAAGTCTGGGATGAACTGTATGAGGTAAATGTCAAAGGGATGTTTTATTGTGCGAGAGCGGCGGCACCTTTTATGAAGCAAAATAAACAAGGCGCCATTGTAAATGTCGGCAGCATCGCCGGGCTTACCGGTTCAGGTTCTTCGTTACCCTATGCCGTATCAAAAGCGGCGGTCCACGGTCTGACGAAATCATTGGCGCATGCGCTTGCCCCTGATATTAGAGTCAGCTGTGTGGCACCAGGCGCGGTATCGACGAGATGGTGGGAGGGGAACGAAGAGAAAATGAAACGGCTCAGCCAAAAGCTCCCGCTTGAGCGGATAGCAGAACCGGAAGACATCGCCTTGCTCATTTGTGCGCTGCTCGAACAAGAAACAGTTACAGGCCAAATTTTAACGGCGGACTGCGGTCAAACATTATAGCGATTATAAGCCTATTATCCTATTTCTATATGAAACCATTTACCTTATGATAAATCATATCGAAATAGAAAAAAGAGGGAAGAACGTATGAGGCGTTTACAATCGTTAGAAGCCATTGAAAAAGTAAAAAGCGGGGATTATCACGTTTTGCGGGATGCCGAATGGCTCAAGTATCTCGTTTTAACTGAAGAGCAAAATGTCAATCTGGAGCGGATTTCTTCGCTGGAGAATATGCCTCAGAATCCCGTTTTTCTTTATGTTGAACAGACGCTCTCCATTTTGGAGAAAGCTGACATTCCTGAGCAGGAAAAAGAAATCATTGAAGAGGTTCTCATATGGAGTGAAGCGGCTAAGTGCGGCCAGCCTCATAAAAGAAAGGAATGGCGTGAGAAAGGCTTTCAGCTTGCGATCCATAATATCGGGTCGGCACAGATTTATGCTGATCGAAGACAGGCGTACATGCCGGAACGGCAGACTATTGAGAAACTCATTTATATTTTGATTTTGACGCATGGACTCGTCGGACAGTATATCCGCGGGGAAACAAGGTATCGCCAATTCACTCCTCTTATCGATTGGATTGAAGCATCCGAACTTCAGCACATTGACATCAGGCGGGTTTTGTACGTTCTGAACAAATGTATCATTGAAGGGGTTTCGCCGGCGCTTTGGGATTCGATTGAACGAGACGTGAACCGGGTAATCGGCCAAATCTGCACAGGTGAAAGAAACAAAGACTGGCCGTTTGCGGAAAGGATCAGAAAACTGCGGGGACAAGCGCTCGATTCCGGTGAAGACAGCAGCCAGTACGAGCGCTTTTTGAGGGAACATTCGGCGGAAGATACGCTGAGACGGTTCTTTCAGCGGATTGATTTATGGTATGTGGAATCCGCCTTGTCATCGTTCAGTTTTGAAGAGTTTGTCAAAATCTTTCTGCTCATGCTTCGTTCTGTCAACCCTTTATCAATCAAGCACATCAGCTTTGAGCCACTGATGAAGGACATGTACCGCGATTATCAGGGTGTGAGGCATATAAATGTTTATAAAAAACGGATTATCGAAGCGTGCTTAAAAGAGATGTCAATCAGCGATTTGCTTTACGGCGAGGTGCCTGTAAATGAACACGTTTCGTTTGCTGTTCAGCCGTTTGATCCGTCCGAGATTGTCGGTGTCACGTTTTCATTTTCGCAGGCAGGGCTGAAGCTGATTGAATTTTGCCAGGAAGCGGAGAAATCGCCTTTATATGAACGGGCGATCGTGCTGCTTTATGATTTTTTTGAGTTTCGCAAGGATTCGTTTGACCGGCTGCAAAATGAAGCGGCTTATCTGTCTGACATGAACGGTGCCGAAGATTATAAAAAGAAGATTGCCGATTATGCTGTTGGAGAAAGAATGCTCGACATCGGAGCCGGAGGCGGCGTAATGCTTGATTTGCTGACAGACCAGCATCCTGAAGCAGAGGTCATCGGAATCGACCTTTCCGTCAATGTCATTGAGGAGCTCCAAAAAAGAAAAGTGCGCGAACATAAGCCGTGGCATGTGAAACAGGCTGATGCATTGGACCTGCCTGAGTACTTTGAACAGGAAAGCGTCGACACCATCGTATTTTCATCGATATTGCACGAATTGTTTTCATACATTCCATATGAAGGAAAAAAATTTAATCATCTCGTCATTGCCCAAGCGTTAAAAAGCTCCTTTGACATTCTGAAGCCGGGAGGCAGAATCATCATCAGGGACGGAATCATGACCGAAAACAAAGAGGAGACGCGGCGGATTCGTTTTAAAGACCCGGATGGAATGGAATTCTTGAAACGGTATGTCCATGATTTTAAAGGAAGAAAGGTGCAAATTCTTGAGACTGAAAAGGATGCGGCTGTACTGTTTGTGAATGATGCGATGGAATTCCTCTATACATATACATGGGGAGAAGAAGCCTATCCGCATGAAGTGCAGGAGCAGTTCGGCTATTTTACGCCGTCTGAATTCCGCCGCTGTATCGGGAAAGAATTAGGGGAACGTGCGAACATTCTTGTGTTTGAACACTATGTGCAGGCAGGATATGAAGAACACCTTTACCCTAAAATCGAGCTGACAGACCGGCTCGGCCGGCGTGTTCCGCTGCCGGACAGCACTTGTTTTATTGTAATTGAAAAAAAGCACCTCTAGGGTGCTTTTTTTAGTTGTTGCTTTTAAGGAAGCTTGAGAAGTATTGTTCGGTCTTGTAATTATCAGCATCCATTTTCCATTTGTCGTTTTTTGATTTTTCAAGCTTGACTTCAACGGTTTTCTCACTTGAAGTCGCCTGTGCTTTTTTGATTTCTTCACTCATGATGTCAATCGCAGGATTGATCAATTCATCTCTGGACATGAAGTTTTTGCCGCTGTCTTTCACATAGTCCTCCAGTCTTTTCTTCACTTTCTTTTGGACATCTGTATTATCGATTGGCGTAACGGTTGCCTCAACAGTTGCTTCATCGCCTGAGATTGTTTTTGTAACTGCTTTGACTTGAGATTTTTCTTGATAAGCGTTTTGGATGGCGCTGATCAGTTTATTCAATTTCTTTTTATCCACATCTTCTTCATCATAATATCCTAAAGAGCGAACGATTGATTTTTGAGCGCCTTCAAGGTAATCGGTAACGACTTCACGTTTGTTTTCGTCGACCAGTTTATCAAAGTTATCATTGTCTTTGCCGAAAATCGTTACATCTGTGTAAGCGAGCAAAGCTTTTGCCGGATCTTCAAGTTTTTTGGCCGTTTTCAGCAAATCGTCGCTGCCGCCGTCGATCTCGAATTTGACAGGATCTGCTTTATTTTCACCGTACATGTCAGGAGTGTATTCAAGCTGAAACTTCTTGCCTTTTTCAACGATGTAATAGATATTTCCGTCGACTTCTTTATCGGAATTCAGCGTGGAAGAGCGAAGCCTTTTGTTTCTTTCATCATATACGCTGACGTCCGACATTTTTGAGTCGCCTTCGTAAAGGCTGAATTGGTTTTTATCAACCATTAATGGTTCTTTCCCTGTATTTTTCACGGAAACATTGATCTTTAGTATAAGTTCATTTTCGTGCAGGTTTGTTGATGAATCATCCGGAAGCGTATATTCGGAGCTTAGTATTTTAACTTCTGCATTATCTGCTTTTTTCGTATCTTCTTTCTCTTCGCTCGCACTTTTGCTGCCTCCGCAGGCTGTTGACACGACTGCTACAATCATCAAAAGCATCATCAGAAAAAACTTTTTACTTCGCATGGTCTGTCTCCTTTTTTATTATTTTTTTCAATGTTATGTAAATGAAAAGAATGAGATGGTCAGGGTATAAAGGCCCTTCATCGGGACAAACCTTACTCAAGTCCCGGTCATTTCATTTATCTAACAGTGAAAATTTGATTATAATTCTTCCTTTTTCCTTAGTTTCTTTAAAAAAACAGAAACAACATCACTCATTTTAAGGTTTGAAGAATCAATAATAAATAGGTGTTAAATACTAATTTTGGTCAATGATTTGCAAGATTAGGCATGTTTTCAAACTTTGGGTAGGAATAAGAGACTAAAACTAATGACTTACAATTCGGTGCATTGAATTGAGGTTTACCCATTTTTTGCTTTGGCCAAGACAAGTCAGAGCAGGTAAAAAATATAAGTGTTTTGTTTGGAATCAGTCCTTTTGTTGATGAATTTTGAAATTGGAGCATGATAGATAAAAAGTCCCGTTTCCGGGTTTCCTTAACCTAAGCTTAAAATTTAGTAGATCAATCGTCGCAGAAACGCCGGTTTTGATGGTTTAAGGCTTTTCTATGGTCAGGGAGATGGAGGCATAAATGGGGAATGCAGCCGGGAGCCCCGGCTGCATATTTGGAGACTCGGATTTTTACTTAATTCCGATTATCATGGCGATAACAATCGCGGCTGCACCGATGATGATCCAGCCTGCGACCAACTTCCAGACAAACTTGACCCAGCGTTCATAAGGGACGCCTGCGATTGACAGTGAAGCCATCAATACACCGGAGGTCGGGATGATTGAGTTGGTGATTCCGTCTCCGTATTGATACGCGAATACGGCAATCTGACGTTCGAACCCCAATAAATCGGCCAGCGGCGCCATAAGCGGCATCGTTGTGGCTGCCTGTCCGCTTCCGGATGGAATAAATGTGTTAATCACGATTTGCACGGCGAACATGCCGATGGCGCTTATTTCGTTCGGAAGCGTGCTGATTGCTGAAGCAAGGCTGTTGATGATCGTATCGATAATATGTCCGTTTTCCAATACGATGACGATGGCACGGGCGAAGCCGACGATCAAAGCTCCGTATACAACCTGTTTCATGCCGTCGACAAATGAATGGAAGGTGTTGTTGATGCCGAGTCCTCCCGCAAGGCCGGCGGCAAAGCCGATGATGAGAAACCCGGCCGACAGCTCGCTTAAAAACCACCCCCATTGAAATACACCGAACATATTGATGCCGAAGCCCAATGCTGTAATCAGCAGGACGAGGCCATGTTTTCCAGTGAAAGAAAGGTCAGCGTGTCCTGCGGCAGTCTCTTCATTCATCTCTGTTTCGCTTCCATACATCAAACCTGTATTTGGGTGCGCTTTGACTTTTTGGGCGTACCGCATCACATAAAAAATGGAGAAACCGAGCATGGCGGCATAAACGGCCAGTCTATAACCGAAGGCGCTAAACACAGGGACTTCCGCAATTGTCTGTGCGATTCCGACTGTGAACGGGTTCAACATGCCACCGGTGAATCCTGCAGCCGCGCCTAGGGAAATCATCGCCAGTCCGGTCATAGAATCATAGCCAAGCGCTCTTGCAACAGCGATTCCGATCGGAATAAAAATAATCGTCTCTTCAGACAAACCGATCGTTGCGCCTCCGATGGAAAAGACGAACATGGTGACGGGAATCAGGAGGAAGCCGCGTTTCTTCAAACGCTGTACCAGCACATGGACACCTGCACGAATCATGCCGGTCTGATGGATGATGCCGAAAGCTCCGCCTATTAAAAAGATGTAAAAAATAATATCCGCCGATTGAATCATGCCTTCCGGTATGGCTTTAAACATTTCGAAAAAACCGACCGGGCCGGCGTCAGTCTGCTTGTAGCTCCCTTGTACGATAACCGTTCGGCCGTCTTCTTCAACCCGCTCAAATTCTCCGGATGGAATGAAGTATGAAGCCAGTGCAGCTAAAATGATAATGAAAAAAATCAAAGCATAAGTATGAGGGAAGTGCAGTTTTGTTTTCTGGGGAGTGCCATTGCTCATTCCGTTCGTCTCCTTTATAATGTATTAATATTCATAGAATTATATATTTAAACATTTTGAGGATATGAGCTTTACTTTGTCAACCCTGGAAAAGAACTTTCGGTAATGGAGAAGGGAGAACCGTTATGAAAAAACAAATTGAGAAAGAGATCGAAAATATTCGTGAAGAGCTGCTGCATATCAGCCAGTATATAGGCAATCATCCTGAACTGGGGCACGAAGAATTCAAAGCTTCAAAGATTCTGTCCGAGGAACTGAAAAAACACGGTTTTCAGGTGGAATTAGGAACATGCGATCTTGCGACGGCGTTTACGGCCGAGTTTGACAGCGGCCGTCCCGGCCCTTCCATCGGTTTCATGGCTGAATATGATGCATTACCTGACCTTGGCCATGCCTGCGGGCACAATTTGATCGGCACGATGGCAGTCGGCGCCGCAATCGGCATCAGCAAAGTCATTGCCTCGTGCGGAGGGAAAGTGTACGTTTACGGAACGCCTGCGGAAGAGACGAAAGGCGGAAAAGTAACCATGGCCGAACAAGGGGTTTTTGATCACTTGGACGCCGCTATGATGGTTCATCCGTATTGCAGGCATGAAAAAAGCGGGACATCGCTGGCGATGGATGCGATCCAATTCGAATTCTTTGGAAAGGCCTCGCATGCGGCGGGAGCACCTCACGAAGGAATCAATGCGCTAGATGCCGTCATTCAGACATTCAACGGCATTAATGCGCTCAGACAGCATATTCTCCCTGATGCCCGGATTCACGGGATTATTCCGGAGGGAGGGAAAGCGGCAAATGTTGTGCCGGATTATGCGGTTGCCCAGTTTTATGTCAGAGGAACGGAACGGGCTTATGTCAATGAACTGCTCGATAAAGTGAAAAATTGTGCAAAAGCAGCCGCGCTTGCGACTGGAGCCCGGCTTGAGAGCTCTTTTTATGAGCTGTCTTACGATGATTTGAAAACAAATGAAACGCTGTCAGACGCTTTCACACAAAACATGATTGAGTTGGGCGTCGACCCCGAATCGATTCATGAAAAAGCGGACGGAGGAGGTTCGGTTGATATGGGGAATGTCAGCCAGATCGCACCTTCCATTCATCCTTATGTACAAATTTGCGATGAGCCGTACGCGTGCCACACACCCGAGTTTCGGGAGGCGGCCATGAGCAGCCAAGGGTTCGAAGGCTTGATGCTCGGCGCAAAATCTATGGCATTCACCGCATATGATGTACTCACCAATGAAAAGCTGCTGAAAAAAATAAAGGAAGAATTCAACCTTTTAAAACAATAGAAGGTCAGAAGAGGGAAACGGGGTTTCCCTTTTTTTAATGCAAAAAAACGCAGAAGAAAATCTAACATATGAATAGACAGCGGATACATGCATTTTAAACTGGTATGAAAGAGAGGAGGAAAGAGAAAATACATATATAAATAGCGGATTTCGCAGCAGGGAGAGATCAAAACATGACGAAAAAACGAATGTTATTTATTGTGTTAGGCTTATTGCTTTTGATCAATGCCGGGTGCTCCGGTTCAAACGAATCTCGAAATGAAACAAAGGCCCGGGCGGAGACAGAAACTGCGTCAGCTAAGACTGCTCAAGGAAATGAGAGCCTGCCAACATAAGAATTTTAGCTACAGGGGGGACGATTGCCGGAGCGAATCAGTCCAAATCGTCGACGACCAATTATAAAGCGGGTGCAGTCGGGATTGATACGCTCATCGAAGCCGTTCCGGAAATGAAGGATATCGCGAATATCAGCGGGGAACAAGTGGCAAACATCGGCAGCCAGAATATGACCAACAAAACACTCCTGAAATTGAGCAAACGCGCAGCGAAGCTTTTAGCTTCCGATGATGTCGATGGAATTGTCGTCACTCACGGAACGGACACTTTGGAAGAAACGGCTTATTTTTTAAACCTCGTCCTCAAAAGCGATAAACCTGTCGTTGTGGTCGGGTCCATGCGGCCTTCCACAGCGATCGGAGCCGACGGACCTGCCAATCTGTACAATGCCGTAAAGGTCGCTGCGAGCAAGGAAGCTCACGGGAAAGGAACCATGGTGGTGCTGAATGACCGGATTGCTGCTGCAAGGTATGTGACGAAAACCCATACGACAGCTCCTGATACTTTCAAGTCGGAAGAAATGGGTTACCTCGGCAATATTGCTGACGACATTTATTTTCATAATGACATCACGAAAAAGCATACGGAAGATACAGATTTTAATATTTCCAAGATTAATCGGCTTCCTCAAGTCGACATTATATACGGGTATCAAAACGACGGGCGCCATCTGTTTGACGCTGCAATCAAGGCGGGAGCGAAAGGCATCATCTATGCGGGAAGCGGAAACGGTTCAGTCTCCGACGAGGCGAAAAAAGGGGCAATCACAGCGGTGAAAAAAGGGGCGGCAGTCGTCCGTTCCACACGCACGGGCAGCGGGGTCGTCACGCCCAACCCTGATCTTGAAAAGGAAAACATATTGGCTTCCAACTCTTTGAACCCGCAAAAAGCCCGGATTTTGCTGATGCTGGCGCTGACCAAAACAGATGATCCGAAAAAGATCCAGTCCTATTTTGAAGAATATTGACGAGAAGCCGCCGGGATCCCGGCGGTTTTTTTAAAGGTCGAGCGCTAAGCGGACCATATCGATGCAGCGCATGCCGTTTTCGTATATCGGTTTCTCGTAATGTCTCAGGAAAAAGTCGCGGTCGATGCCGGTGATTCTAAATCCGCATTTTTGATAGAGCGCCAGCTGGCCGATGCTTGAATTCCCGGTTCCGATTTCAATCGTCTTAAATCCTTGAGATTTTGCCGTTTCAATCGCATGCATAACCAATTGTCTGCCGATTCCTTTTCCCTGCAGCTCCTCTTTGACGGCGATATTGACGAGCTCTGCCGTTTCAGGTCTCGTCGGCAGCAACACATAGACACCGGCAATCCGGCGGTCGATTTCGGCTGTAAAGCACTGTCCCCGTTTGAGATAATCGTTAACCAGTTTTTCGGAAGGGTCTGCCGTCAACAGTAAATCAAGCGGCGGCTCATGTTCCGGATGTAATCTCTGAATATTCATTTCACTCATCTCCTTTTGATCTAAACTGAAATCATTGAAATCCCCAAAAGGCTCATGCACAATAGTAAATACAAGCGAACAGTAAGGTGAGGTACTGATATGAATATATCTGACTATATAAAGCATGACGCAGTTGCTTTATCTAAGCTTATCAAACATGGGGAAGTAACGGTGAACGAATTAATCGACGCTGCTTTTTCCCGTCTTGAAGAAGTTAATCCAGAACTGAATGCGGTCATTCGGACGAGAAAAGAGCAAGTCAAAAATGAATGCAAACAGCTTGATATCAGACAGCAGCCGTTTGCCGGGGTGCCGATCCTTTTAAAGGATATCTCCCAAGCGATGAAAGGAGAGCCGCTTACAGCCGGTGCCAAGCTGCTTTCATCTTATCAACCAAAGCGCGATTCGAATTTCGTCGCTAAATTGCGCGGTGCCGGTTTTTTATTTCTCGGTCAAACAAATACGCCCGAATACGGATTGAAAAATATTTCTGAGCCTGAATTATATGGGCCGTCGCGAAATCCCTGGAACACCGATTATTCACCCGGTGGTTCAAGCGGCGGTTCTGCTGCTGCGGTGGCGGCCGGAATCGTTCCCCTTGCAGGGGCCAGCGACGGGGGAGGCTCCATCCGGATCCCCGCTTCCTTTACCGGGCTATTCGGTCTGAAGCCGACCCGGGGCAGAACGCCTGTAGGACCGGGCGCCGGACGGCAGTGGCAGGGGGCATCGATCGATTTTGTGCTGTCCCGTACTGTCAGAGACAGCGCGGCGCTCCTAGATATTCTGCAAACCGTTCAGCCTGAAGCGGCTTTTCAAACGCCTTTATTTCCAGGCCATTATGAAGAGGATATGAAAAAAGGGTTGGAGCGCCCTTTGAAAATCGCATTTTCTGTAGAATCACCCGTTGGAACGCCTGTCAGTGATGAAGCCAAACAAGCCGTCCGCCGTACCGTTCGATGGCTGGAAGCGCAGGGACACCATGTCGAAGAGCAGACGAACGGCGTTGATGGACTCCGGTTAATGGAGAACTACTACTTAATGAACAGCGGCGAAATTTCCGCGATGATCCTGGGAATGGAAAAAACGCTTGGAAGAGCGATTACTGTTCAGGACGTTGAAATTGTCACATGGGTGTTGAATGAAGCGGGCAAAAAAGTGTCGGCAGCCGAATTTACGGCAAGCCTTGCTTCCTGGGATCAAGCAGCTGCACAAATGGCGGCGTTTCATGAGACCTATGATCTGTATGTGACCCCGGCAACGGCTTACCCTGCTCCAAAGGTCGGCGAGCTTACCCATATAGAAAAAGAAGCCGAAGCGCTTCTGAAAGTGAGCGAGCTGGAAAAAAGTGAGCAACAGTCGCTGATTTATCAAATGTTTTTGAAAAGCTTAACATTTACACCATTCACACAGCTTGCCAACTTAACCGGACAGCCTGCAATGAGCGTCCCGGTTCACCTGACAAATGAAGGTTTGCCGCTGGGCGTTCAAGTGACGGCTCCGAAAGGAAAGGAACATTGGCTGCTTCGCACCGCCCATTTATTAGAGCAATCAGACTTATGGATCGGAATGAAAGGCAATCCGATGCTTGGCAGTCTGTAACTGCATAAAAGAAGACCGGCTGTTAATCAGGCCGGTCTTCTTTTGTATCGTACAGTTTTTCAAGCTCGTCAACCAATGTTCCGACATACGCCACAGCCTGGCGGACCGGTTGATCCGTCGACATGTCAACACCGGCGTGTTTCAACAGGTCCAGCGGCTTCATTGTACCGCCTGCTTTTAAAACGTTCAGCCATCTGTCGACGGCAGGGCGTCCTTCTTCTTTGATCTGCTGCGAGACGATCGTCGATGCTGTCAGCCCGGCTGAATAGGTGTAAGGATATAACCCCATGTAATAGTGTGGCTGTCGCATCCATGTTAAACCTGCTCCTTCATCAAGCTTTACTCCGCTGCCCCAGAATTCGGACAGTACGGCGGTGGTTTGTTCAGACAGTACGGAGGCGGTAAGTGCACACCCCTGTTCGGCAAGTTCGTAGACTCTCCGCTGATATTCCCCTTCAAGCAGATGGGTGACGAAATTATGGTAATACGTGCCCATCAGCTGGTTGATGACCCAGCGCTTCATTTTCGGGTCATTTGTTTTGGAAAACAAATGCTGGGCGAGAAGCATTTCGTTCATTGTAGAAGGCGCTTCAATGAAATATAGGGACGGTCTGACGTTCATGATGCGCTGTTTGCGGTTTGCGAAGTAGAAATGGCCGGCATGACCGAGTTCATGGGCAAGTGTAAAGGCATCCCGCATCGTATCCGTCCATGTCATCAAAATGAAAGGATGCACCCCGTACGGGCTTGAACAAAACGCGCCCGTAGATTTGCCGATATTGTCAGCGAGATCAATCCACCGCTCAGTCAAGGCGGTCTTCATGACTTCCGCGTACTCCGTTCCCATCACTTGTAAAGCGTCCAAGATCATGCGGCCGGCCTGTTCGAAAGTCGTCTTTGGACTGAAGTCGTGATCGAGCGGAGCCTGCAAATCGCAGAAGCGCATCTCGTCAAGGTCTAATACGCGTTTTTTCAAGGCGGCATACTTGCGCATATGAGGTGCAAGTTCGTTTTTAATCACATCAAGCTGGTTGTGGTACATTTCGAGCGTGACGCTTTGCGGCTGAAGAAGCATATGGGTGACGGATTCATATCCGCGCAGCCTTGACATACTGACCTGTTTTTTGACTTCTGTTTCATAGATGGCGGCGATGGTGTTTTTGTATGTTTGCAGGGTATTTGTAAAGGAATCAAATGCGGTTCTGCGAATATGCGTATCAGGAGAGAACATGTATTTTCCTTCATATAACGCGAACGAATTAGCCAGCTCATTGCCGTTCCGATCCTGAATCGAAGAAAATTGCATATCCGCAAGCTTCGCCATCCCGAAAATTTTGTACGGTGCATCATGTACTTCGCCTAAAACGGCTAACGCTTTCTCTGTTTCGGGAGCAAGTTTATACGGCTTGCGCTCTATTATCTCCATCAGCATTTTGCTGAAAGGCTCCAGTCCTTTCTCGCTTTTTATGTACGTCTCCACTTGATTTTCAGGGAATTCGAGAATTTCCGATTGGATAAATGAAAGCCCGGCGTTTAGTTTTGCTCGCAGCGCGGCCATCCTTGAAGCGTCAGCTTGGTTGACGGGGTTTGTCAAATCTTCGGACTTTCTGAGGTGAGTATAGGCGGCGGCCCGGACTAGACGCTCTAGTAGTTTCTCCTGCAGGATTAAACAATCGAGCAACACGTCAGCTCCTTCGTGAAGCCTTCCTTTAAAAGAGCCGATGGATATGAGATCTTCCTCAATTTTTACAAGTGCGTCTTCCCAAGCTTCATAAGAATAAAATAAATCAGTAAGATTCCAAGTCAGTTCCTGCGGCACCTCAGAGCGCTTCGGTCTTTTTTCTGCCACTTTTTCCAATGTACAGCCTCCCCTTGAAAATATTTCGTGTTTCTAATTAATTATATAAAAGACGGCAGCAGAATGAAATAAAAAACGACGGCTTCTGAAGAAACCGTCGCAAATCGTCCGCTTATTGAGCATTGCGGTTTCGTCCGCCCATGCTTCTCATGACGAGGCTGACGATGAAGATCAAAATGATCGCCCCGATCAAGGCCGGTATGATATTAAATCCGCCGATCATCGGACCCCAGCGTCCCAAAATCATGGAGCCGAGCCATGAACCGATAAATCCCGCAATAATATTTCCAATGATTCCTCCGGGTACATCACGTCTGATAATGAGGCCGGCCAGCCAGCCTAAAATTCCGCCGATGATCAATGACCAAATAAATCCAAACATTGAACAATCCTCCTTGTTTTTTAGACATTTTCAGCCTTATACCTATCTTTTGGAATTCATGAATAAATATACAAATTTTTTTCTAAATGAAACCATTCAGGCGAACAAACGTATGGAATACGGACACCATGAACAGGCATAAGACTCTTAGATCAAGAGAGGAGAGTAAGATGAGACAGCCCTTAAAGGAATTAAAAGGTTTTCGGGCATTTGCCTCGGAAAAAATGAAAGAGTGGAACGTTCCCGGAGCCGCAGTTGCAGTCATTAAGGAAGACGAGATCATCATGGCGGAAGGGTTTGGATTCAGGGATAAAGAGCGGAAATTAAAGGTGAACCCGGAAACGGTATTTGCGATCGGTTCCGCCTCCAAGGCATTTACAACGGCGGCGATGGCGGTTTTGGCTGATGAAGGGAAAATGGAATGGGACAAGCCGGTAAGGGAATATCTCCCGGAGTTTAAGATGCATGATCCGGTGGCAACTGAACGGATGACTCCCCGTGATCTGGCGTGCCATCGTTCGGGCCTCCCAAGACACGAAATGATGTGGTACAATTCTTCCTTCTCAAGGGAGGAGCTTTTCAGACGGATCCGCTACCTTGAGCCGAATCAGGATTTTCGATCAAAATGGCAGTATCAGAATCTGATGTATATGACGGCCGGTTATCTTGCGGGAAGAATAGCGGGGACGACATGGGAGGATCTTATTCATGAGCGGCTTTTCAAACCTTTGCATATGACATCCAGCAGCTTTTCGGTCGAAGATATGCAAAAGCTTTCCGATTTTGCCTTTCCATATCAAGAGAAAAACGGAACGGTTGAAAAAATTCCTTTTCGCAATATCGATGTGATCGGGCCGGCTGGATCGATTAATTCCAATGCTGTGGATATGGCAAATTGGGTGCTGCTTCAGCTTGGCAGCGACAAATTCAGCGGGATTTTATCAGAGGGAAGCCTTCATGAACTGCATACGCCTTGCATTTCCTGCGACTCTATTATTAAAGCGAAGGAACTTCCGGTCTGCAGCTATGGGCTCGGCTGGTTTGTTGAACCGTACCGGGGTCGCCATATGATTCATCATGGCGGAAATATTGACGGTTTTTCATCGCTTGTCGCTTTCATGCCTTATGAAAAAATCGGGATTGTCATTTTAACAAATATGAACGGCAGCTTTCTTCCAAATGTTCTGGCGTACAATATTTTTGACCGCTTGCTTGGATTGGAAGAGATCGACTGGAACGGCCGGCTGAAAGGTGAGGCGGAAAAAATAATGAAAGCCGCTTTAGGGGTGGATCGAACTGCGGATCTTACCAAAATTGAAGGAACGAATCCTTCTCATGCCCTGAAGGACTACACAGGTGTATACGAGCACCCCGGCTACGGAGAAATCAAAATAGAGCTGAAAGACGGTATGTTACAGGCGCTCTTCAATTCGTTTGTTATGCCTTTGAAGCATTATCATTACAATATATTCGAGATGAAAATGCCGCTCACGGAGATGGCGATGCTCGCATCCTTTGGCACTGATATACACGGACATATCAGCCGCCTTTCCGTACCGTTTGAAATGGCGGAAGGCGCTGGAGAAATCGAATTTGTCAGGAAGCCGGATCAGCAATTGTACGATCCTGAATTTCTTGCTTCTTTAACAGGGGAATATGCATTGGAAGACGGAACAAATGTCGTTGTGTCTCTCAGAAACAACCGGACTCTCTGGGTTTCATTGCCCGGTCAGCCTGATTACGAACTTGAGCCTTACCGTGAGTTGACATTTCAAATCAAAAATCTGCCGGGTTTCAGCGTCCGATTCGAAGCCGGCGATTCCGGACATGTAACAGGTTTGCGCTTCATCCAGCCGAATGGAGAATTTCCTGCTGTCCGGAAATAGCAGCAAAGGACATATTTCGATTTATTTCCCAAGAAATATACACGTGTGAGCCGGCCTATTCACTCCTTGACGGCTTCCAGTAATAAATCCGCCAGATGAACGGCTCTCACTTGGTCTGTAAGACCTGCTCGTTCAATGCCGAGCTTCATTTGCAGCAGACATCCGGGATTAGCTGTAACGATTGTAGCAGCCCGGGTCGCTGCTGCTGCTTCCATTTTAGTATCGAGAATTTTCATCGACATTTCGGATTCGACAATGTTATAAATGCCGGCTGATCCACAGCAGCTTTCGGCATTTTTCATTTCCTTGAATTCAATGCCCTTGATGCTGCGAATAAGGTGTCTCGGCTCAGCAGAGGTTTTCATGACATTTCGCAAATGGCACGAATCTTGGTAGGTGACGATTTGCTGCGGCAGTTCAAGGGATTGCTGTTCAAAGTTCAGTTCCAACAGGACGGAAGAAAAGTCTTTCAGTTTCCGTGTGAAAGATGCTGCCCGTACCCGCCATTCAGAGTCATCTTTCAGGAGATGATCATATTCCTTTAAAAATGCTCCGCATCCGCCTGCATTTGTCACAATAAAGTCCGCGTTTGAATCCTCGAATGCCTGAATATTTCGCTTTGCGAGCAGGATGGCCTCAGACTTTTCGCCGCTGTGTCCGTGGAGGGCGCCGCAGCAGGTCTGCTGTTCGGGAATGATGATCTCGCAGCCGGCCAGCCGCAACAGCTCGATGGTTGCCGTATTCGTATCTAAAAACAACGTATCCATGAGGCAGCCTGAGAAAAAGGCGGCCCGTTTTTTTCTCTCCCCGATCGCAGGAAGCAGGTGCGGCCGTTTTTTCAGCTGCTTCATATCGGGAACTTTCGGCAAAACCGCCTCCATTTTCGCGAGATGGTCCGGCAAAAGCCGAAGCAAGCCCGATTTGCGAATCACGTTTTGCATGCCGGAACGCTGATAAACGCCGAGCATTCCGGTCAGCGCCCTGATTCTGTTTTGGTGGGGGAAAAGCCCTTTGAATACTGCACGGCGAAGCACTTTAACCGGGAAGGCGTGCTTTTTGTTCTGCTGAATAATATCCCTCGCTTCTTCAAGCAAGCGCCCGTAGTTTACGCCTGACGGACATACAGGTTCACACGCGCGGCAGCCGAGGCAAAGCTCCAGTGACCGTTCGACATCCTCATCAGGTTCGATCGTCCCGTCGACGACCGCTTTCATGAGCGCGATGCGTCCGCGCGGCGAATGGCTTTCTTGAAAACCGGATTCGATATAGGTGGGGCATGACGGCAGACAGAAGCCGCAGCGCATGCAATTCAGCAGCTCTTCTTCATCCATTCTTTGTTTAAATTGCTGTTCAATGACCTTTCTTTCGTTAGCTGTCGTCATCTTGTCACCACCACCCGCTTGCGGAAGTCTTTCGCAAATATCTTCCCGGGATTCATGATGTTGTTTGGATCCAATGCCTGTTTTACCGCCTTCATGGCGGCGATTCCCGCTTTGCCCAGCTTCAGTTCCAAATAGGGGGCTTTCATTTCGCCGACCCCGTGTTCTCCGGTGATTGTTCCTCCCAGTTCAACCGCTTTTTTAAAGATGTCTTCAAAAGCCTGTTCGACCCGTTTCATTTCTTCACTGTTTCTGACATCTGTCGTACATGTCGGATGAAGGTTGCCGTCGCCTGCGTGCCCGAATGTACAAATCGATATTTGGTGCTTTTCGGCGATCGTATTAATCGCCTTTACCATTTCGGCAATTTCAGAGCGCGGTACCGTGGCATCCTCCAGAATGGTCGTCGGCTTTAAACGGGCTAAAGCCGAAAGTGCGGTGCGGCGGGCCTCCCGAAGGTTTTCTGCTTCAGATTCTGTTTGCGCAGTTTGAACGGACACAGCATTTCCTTTTTTGCATATCTCTTCAATCACGGCAATGTCACGGCGAACTGCTTCTTCGGTGCCGTCCTGTTCGATCAGGAGAACCGCTTTGGCATGGACGGGAAGGCCGATTTTCGCAAAGTCTTCGATCACCTGAATCGTGGGTTGATCAAGAAATTCGAGTGTCGTCGGAATGATTTTGTGTGCGATAATATTTGAAACAGTTTGGGCTGCAGAGTCGATATCTTGATAGAGAGCGAGGACGGTTTTTTTTGTTTCGGGTGCCGGGATGAGTTTTAATGTTGCTTCAGTGATGATGCCGAGCGTTCCTTCAGAACCGACGAACAGGCGCGTCAAATCATAGCCGGCAACATCTTTGGCCAGCTTGCCGCCGGTGCGGATGATGTCCCCGTTTGCAAGAACGATTTCCAGCGCCATGACATAATCGCGGGTCACTCCGTATTTCAAGCCGCGGAGGCCGCCTGAGTTTTCGTTGATATTTCCGCCGATTGTCGAGATCTTCATTGAGCTCGGATCGGGCGGATAAAATAATCCCTTTTCTTCAGCGGCGTGAATTAAATCAAGCGTGATCACGCCAGGCTGAACGGTTATCGTTAAATTTTCTTCATCGATTTCTAAAATTTGATTCATGTGCTTAAACAGGAGGACAATTCCCCCTTCAGTCGGGCATGTGCCGGCACAAAGGTTAGTACCTGAACCTCTCGGCACAATCGGAATGCGGTGCGTGTTGCAGATTTTCACGATTTGCGATACTTCTTCTTTGCTGCGCGGGGCAATGACCGCGTCAGGCATTGATTGAAACTGGGGTGTCGCATCATAGGAATAGACGAGCCGTCCGGCGTTCGAATCGTCATAATTGGCAGAGCTGACAATCTCAATCAGCTGGGATCTCACTTGTGAGGAAATCATGTATGATCACATCCTTTACCAATTATTATACAAAAACAAACGCTTTCAAAAAATCATTCTTTTAAACTTCAAATATAAAAAAGAACCCGTTTTCAAAGAAAACGCGGTTCTTTGCAGGAGGATCAGGTTGCAAGACTGATTGCTTGATTCAGCACTTTTGCTCCGTCCATCATTCCATAGGCCATTTGGTCAATGACGGCCACGGGCGTATGATACGGCTCGGCACGCTCTGTCATTTGCCCTTTTAAATACCGGACCTGCGGACCAATCAGTATCACATCAATTTCCTCCAGATGGCTGGGCAAATCTGCCTCCGCATACGCATTAATTTCGGCCTTCAATGAACGGCTTTTCGCTTCTTCCCTCATTTTTTTCACCAATATACTCGTAGACATTCCGGCTGAACATACAAGTGCGATCTTCATTCTCCTCTTCCTTTCCCAAGCTCTTGATATAAATGAATCATTTCTTTCGCCAAATCTTTTACAGTCATGGCTGTCATTAAATGGTCCTGCGCATGGATTAATAATAGATTGGGTGAAAGGCCTTCCCCTTGTGCTTCTTTTTGCAGGAGGCGGGTTTGTGCCTGATGCGCTTGGCTCAGCTCCGACTCTGCTTCTTGTATCTTTTGATACCCGGTTTCCCATTCGTGATGTTTCACAAGCTGTAACGCTTCCATTGCAGAAGAACGCGCATTTCCGGCGTGAAGGATGATTTCAAATGAGACCTGTTCCAATTGAAGTGTATCTGCCATAACATTCACTCCTTATTTATTCGTTTTCTGTCTGGTGCAAGGCGGAACGTTCTGCCGCTTTTATAAACGGGAGGTAGAGCAGGGTGGCCAGCACCAGGTTGAAGATTTGCAAAAAGACCCCCCGGACTGATCCCCCGGTGACGAGATATCCGCTGACAATCGGCGGCGTCGTCCACGGAAGGATCGCCACAGTTTTCGGGACGAGACCGGAAGCCAAAGCGATATATGACGTAATCGTCAAAATTAATGGAATCAAGATAAACGGAATGAACATGATCGGATTTAATACAATAGGAAGGCCGAACAGAACGGGTTCATTGATATTAAAAAGGCCGGGTGCAAGAGATACCTTTCCTATCGTTTTGTAGTGCTTCGATTTTACGGCAATTAAAATGCCGGCAAGCAGTGCCAATGTTGTTCCAGATCCCCCCATAAATACGTAAGAATCGAAGAAAGGCTTTGTCACAATATACGGCACATCAAAAGCGCTCATTCCTTGCGAGAATAAGTGTTGATTTTCCTGAATGAGCGGGAGGTAGACGGATTCCATGATCGGGCCCAGGATGTTTGTTCCATGCAATCCAAAGAACCAGAGTAAATGATTCAAGAAAGTAAAAATCAAGGCTGACCCAACCGTGTTGGAAAGGCCTTGAAGAGGCTCTTGAATCGTGCTGAAAACAAGCTCATGGATGCTTTGCCCCGAAAAGTGAACGATCAGAGCATTACATAGCCCGGCAGTGGATAAGATGACGGCAGCCGGCAATAGAGCATTCAAGGATTTTGTGACGCCGTCAGGCACCCCTTCAGGCATTTTGATTTTCAATTTCTCATTTTGGGAAAACAGCCGGAAGACTTCTGTTGACAGCAAAGCCACGATTAAGCCGACGAACAGGCCTTGGGCTCCCAGCCAAGTCATTGAGAAGCCAAAGTCTTCAGTGGTCGGCGTAAGCACAGCGAATGCGCCAATCCCGATTAATGCGGCAGACAGACCATCTGTGTGATATGACTCGGCCAGCTTGAAGCTGACTGCCGCAACGGCTAAAAGGCTCAACAGAGCAAAAGAGCCATTCCATATCGCTCCGCCGACAGCCGTCCATCCCTCACCGAAAAGACCGGTCATAAAATTTTGAAACGCCGGTATTGGAAAATTATTGACCAGGATGGCGAGGGAACCGATGATGATAAGAGGCATAATGGCGATGAATCCGTCGCGTATTGCAATCAGGTGCCTTTGGGAACCGATCCTTCCGGCGATCGGCATGATGTTTGATTCGATGAATGCCATCATTTTATTTTGTTTCATGAGCACGGACCTCCTCAAAAAATTGCGGGAGATAACGTTTATGAGCCTCGAGCATTTCATCCAGTACCTTTTGAGCTTTGTGATCAGAAGATACCAATGGATTGGTAATCATCGCTGAGTATGCCGTATTGTAATCGCCGGTGACCGCAGCTTCAATCACTAATTGTTCAAATTTTTTCATCAGGATGATCGGCCCGCTGATGGCATCGGGCAGTTTTCCGACGGTCAGAGGAATCGGTCCGCTTTTTGTAATGACACTGTTGACTTCGATCACCGCATCATCGGGAAGGTCTGGTATGCTTCCTTTATTCAGTGTGTTCACGGTCTGAACATCCATTGAATGATGATAAAGCGAGTTCATTAATGAGCAGGCTGATTCACTATAGTAAGCCCCGCCGCGGCCTTCCAGTTCTTTAGGTTTCTCATGGATCTCGGCGTCTTTGTATTTCTCAAACAGCTGCCGCTCCACTTCCATGACGGTTTCTGCGCGCGTCCCTTTGTTATTGTACGCTTCGATATCTTTCGCGAGCGCATCTTCATGTTGATAATAGTACTGATGATACGGGCTCGGAAGCATGCGTAACGACCGCAAAAATTGGCGATTCCACGGCAGCGCCGCAATATTGGAAGGCGAGTAGCCGAAATGATTATTTAACAGATGCTCAATCGTCTCTTCCGTCCGGTCGATCCCGTCGATCCATACTCTTTTTCCAAAAACAAAATGGTTGAGGCCCGCGAATTCAATCATGACGCGGCTCACATCCACGGCGAATATTTCTGCGATGCTATTTTTCATGTTGTAAGGAATATTGCATACCCCGACGACCTTTTGATGAGGTCCGTGCTTCAGCAAAGCTTCCGTCACGATGCCGGCCGGATTGGTAAAGTTAATCAGCCATGCTTCTGGACAAATCTCTTTGATATCGCGGGCGATATCCAGCATAAAGGGAATGGTGCGCAAAGCTTTAAACATGCCGCCCGCCCCGTTTGTTTCCTGGCCGATCAGACCGTGGCTGAGCGGAATTTTTTCGTCTAAAGCTCTCGCCTTCAGTCCGCCGACTCTGATTTGAACCGTGACGAAATCGGCGCCTTTCAATGCTTTTGCCCGATCTATTGTATGGCTCAGTTCGATGGGTATCCCCGCATGTCTGATCATTCGCTTCGCAAGCTCTGAGACGATGCGAAGTTTTTCTTTGCCCTCCTCGATATCAACAAGTACAATCTCATTCACCGGAAATTGATGATGCCGTTTGATGATGCCTTCAATGATTTCTGGTGTGTAGCTGGATCCTCCGCCTATAACAACTACTTTCAGCGCCATAATCCCCCTCCTTAACTCTCTTTTTATGAAAGCGCTTAACACAATTGAAACTTAACATGTTACAACAAATTTGTCCATACATATTTGTTATAACAAATTGTTTTTTTGGGAAACTTTTTGTGTTATTCTATAATTACGAACTCACCCCAAAGGAGAAAATGTATGGCGAAACAACCACAGCTCCACAGTCAAATTAAACAAGATATTGTAGATAAGATTGAAAGCGGTTATTATCCGCCGGGCAGCCTGTTGCCGACGGAGTCCGAGTTTTGCAAAATGTATGATGTCAGCCGGACGACGCTGCGGACCGCATTGAATCATTTGCTTATGGAAGGGGCTATTTACCGAAAGCAGGGAAAAGGGACATTTGTCGCCAAAGGAAAAGTAAAGCAGATCTTAAGCTCCAGCAGCCTCCGCTATGCAGAACAATTGAATGCTCAAGGCTTTAAACCGAAAATCAAAGTTGTTGATTTGCAAAAAATAAAGCCGTCTGAAAAAATCCAAACCCGCCTCGGAATCGATGCTGAACAAATGGTCTATCAAGTAAAAAGAATCCGTTATGCAGACGATGAAGAAATCCAGTTTGAAACCGCCTATATCAGAGCGGATCTTGTCCCCGAAGTAACGGAAGAAATGGCGAATATCTCACTTTACCAGTGCATCAGCAGGCAAGGAAACAACATTAAAAGAACAGAAGAACAAATCAAAATTGTGATTTCTGATGAGGAGATCGCACAACATTTAAATATTACACAAGGCACACCTTGCTTCCAGATATCGACGCAAACATTTTTGGCGTCTGAAGAAGTCGTCGAGTATTCTATGGCCTATTTTCGCGGTGACCGTGTTGAGTTCTTCATTGAACGTGATTATGGACAAAGGGGGAAATGAAAGGGTGAAATCTCTAATCATAAATGCGGATGATTTTGGATTTTCAAGGGGAGTCAACCTTGGAATCATTGAAGCTTTCCAGCACGGAGTGCTCACATCGACTACGCTTATGGTCAATATGCAAGAAGCGGAGCATGCCGTTGAACTCGCACGGCAAAATCGTGAACTCGGAGTCGGCGTCCACTTGACATTGACGGCCGGGCGTCCGATTCTTGGCGGACTGTGTACGATAACAGATGAGGAAGGGAATTTTCGCAAGCTTTTGAACTACCAGGGTTTCTTCGACATTGACCTTGAGGAAGTATATCGAGAGTGGAAAGCGCAAATAGAGAAGGCCTTGTCCTGCGGTTTAAATCCGACACATATCGACAGCCATCATCATATTCATACATACGGAAATCTCCCTGAGGTGTATGTAGAGCTTGCAAAAGAGTATGACCTGCCTTGCAGAAAGGTCAATCATGACCAGCCTTCACTATGGAAGGGTGTAAGATCGAACGATGCTTTTGAGCTGAAAGTCGACCGATTGAAGGATCTATCGAGCTTCTTTAATGACTATCAAGACGCAGCAGTGATTGAAGTGATGTGCCATCCGGCTTACGTCGATAAATGTCTGCTTGAGAAATCGTCCTTCCATTATCCTCGGGCATATGAACTTTCACTACTGACGGAACCTTCTCTCAAAGCGGCTTTGCAACAATGTCCGGATATTCGCCTTACGTCTTACGCCTGTCTATGAAAGAGGCGCCGCTTCTATTCCGTGGCTTTTCGCCTGCAAATAAGACTTGAAATGGGATAGAAAGCGGCGGGTTTCATCAATTTCTTTATGTTGACAGTTCAGAAAATTCTGATTAATATAGATTTGTCATTACAAATTTTGTGAGCCCTTCACCACTAAAAAGTCTTCTTTTATACACAAATGTATAGACATCTATACTTGTTTCACTCTCTGTACAACCAGCTCTTTCTGAAATCACGATGTCAATCTCACTTTTGTAAGCGTTTTCCCTTGTTAGCTTCAGCGTATCTGCAGCTATTAGATGACAAGGAAAAATATAAAACCAGCAAAAAAGGCGGTGAGGAAAAAGAGAGTTCTAGTTTCATGGCTTGCCAAAAAAATTGCATGAAAAGGAGATGAAAATCGTGTTGATCAACAAAAGCAAAAAGTTTTTCGTTTTTTCTTTCATTTTTGTTATGTTGCTGAGCCTGTCATTTGTGAATGGGGAAGTTGCAAAAGCCGATTCCGGAAAAAACTATAAAATCATCGGCTACTATCCATCATGGGGTGCTTATGGAAGGGATTTTCAAGTTTGGGATATGGACGTTTCGAAAGTCAGCCACATTAATTATGCTTTTGCTGATATTTGCTGGGAGGGAAGGCATGGGAACCCTGATCCGACAGGCCCCAATCCTCAAACGTGGTCATGTCAGGATGAAAACGGAGTGATCGACGCGCCAAATGGAACAATCGTGATGGGCGATCCTTGGATTGATGCACAAAAGTCAAATCCTGGGGATGTCTGGGATGAACCGATCCGCGGCAACTTTAAACAATTGTTGAAGCTGAAAAAGAGCCACCCTCATTTGAAAACGTTCATATCGGTCGGCGGGTGGACTTGGTCTAACCGCTTTTCAGATGTCGCGGCAGATCCTGCGGCAAGGGAGAATTTCGCCGCTTCGGCCGTTGAGTTTTTAAGGAAATACGGGTTTGACGGGGTCGATCTTGACTGGGAATATCCGGTCAGCGGAGGATTGCCGGGGAACAGCACACGTCCGGAAGATAAAAGAAATTACACGCTGCTCTTGCAAGAGGTGCGCAAAAAACTCGACGCTGCAGAAGCAAAAGACGGCAAGGAATACTTGCTGACGATCGCATCCGGCGCAAGTCCCGATTATGTAAGCAACACTGAGCTCGATAAAATTGCTCAAACTGTGGATTGGATTAACATTATGACCTATGACTTTAATGGGGGATGGCAAAACATAAGCGCCCATAATGCACCGCTGTTCTATGATTCAAAAGCGAAAGAAGCAGGCGTCCCAAACGCTGAGACCTACAACATTGAAAACACTGTGAAACGCTATAAGGAAGCCGGTGTCAAGGCCGACAAATTAGTGCTTGGAACACCGTTCTACGGAAGAGGCTGGAGCGGTTGTGAATCCGGCGGACACGGAGAATATCAGAAGTGCGGACCGGCTAAAGAAGGGACATGGGAAAAGGGAGTATTCGATTATTCAGATCTTGAAAAGAACTATGTGAATCAAAACGGCTATAAAAGGTATTGGAACGATCAAGCGAAAGTGCCGTTTTTGTATAATCCGGAAAATGGCAATTTCATTACTTATGATGATGAACAATCATTCGGCCACAAAACGGATTTTATTAAAGCAAACGGATTAAGCGGAGCGATGTTCTGGGATTTCAGCGGCGATTCCAATCGGACGCTTCTCAATAAATTGGCAGCCGATTTAGATTTTGCACCGGATGGAGGCAATCCTGAGCCGCCTTCATCGGCACCTGCGAATGTGCGTGTAACCGGAAAAACTGCTACAAGTGTCAGCCTGGCGTGGGATGCGCCAAGCAGCGGAGCAAACATTGTGGAATATGTCGTGAAATTTGAAAACCGGTCGATATCTGTAAAAGAAACATCAGCGGAGATCGGCGGCTTGAAGCCGGGTACGGCCTACTCATTTACAGTTTCAGCAAAGGATTCGAATGGAGAGCTCCATACCGGACCAACGGTAGAGGTCACGACAAATTCTGACCAAGCATGTTCATATGACGAATGGAAAGAGACGAACGCATACACAGGCGGAGAGCGGGTTGCATTTAACGGAAAAGTGTATGAAGCGAAATGGTGGACGAAAGGCGACCGGCCGGATCAATCCGGTGAATGGGGCGTATGGCGGCTGATCGGAGGCTGCGAATAAGAGAAAGTCCAATGGATAGAAAACGGTAAAGAGAGATTTGGGAAAAAGCTTCTCACGTCTCTCTTTATGGACAAAGGAGTCTGAATAAACATGAAGATAGCCGCTTCATCTTTTTTATCCTGTATGCTGCTCCTCGCGCTTTTTATCCCGAACGGGCACATTTCCGCAGAGACTTCAAACGAAAAACCGGACTGCCGTCCGGAAGGGCTTTGGGACTCAGGCGTTGAACATGTGCCGTATTGCGATGTATACGACCAGGAAGGCCGTGAAAAGCTAGCCAATCAGTTAGATCGGAGAATCATCGGGTACTTTACGAGCTGGCGTACAGGAAAAGGCAATCAAGATCGTTATTTAGTAAACGATATCCCCTGGAAGTACTTGAGTCACATTAATTATGCGTTTGCCCACATCGGGGAAGATCATCGGATTTCAGTCGGAGATGAGACAGATGAGAACAACCCGTCTATCGGGATGACCTGGCCGGAGCATCCCGATGTAAAAATGGATCAAACCTTGCCGTATAAGGGGCATTTTAACGTTATTCATCAATATAAAGAGAAATACCCGGATGTAAAAGTGTTGGCGGCTGTCGGCGGTTGGGCCGAAACCGGCGGTTATGTTGACAAGGACGGGAAGCGAATTCCAAGCGGCGGCTTTTACTCGATGACAACGAATGGAGACGGATCTGTAAACCACAAGGGTATTCACACCTTTGCAGAATCGGTCGTTGCGTTTCTCAGAAAATATGAGATCGATGGAATCGATATTGACTATGAGTACCCTACATCGATGCAGGATGCAGGGAATCCGGCAGATTGGAACACCGCCAATCCGCGGCGCAAGGGGTTAAATAAAAGCTTTGAGGCATTGATAAAAATATTAAGAGAAAAGCTTGATCAAGCGTCCGCTGAAGATAGAAAGTACTACATGCTGACCATTGCAGCGCCATCATCGGCATATCTACTAAGGGGGATGGAAACGTTTAAGCCGCTTCGATATGTCGATTATGTCAATATCATGTCCTACGATCTTCATGGAGCCTGGAATGAGTTTGTCGGACCGAACGCTTCTTTATTCGATAACGGCGAAGATGCCGAACTCAAGCAGGCCAACATTTATACTACGCCGGAATACGAAGGGATCGGATATTTAAATACGGACTGGGCTTACCATTATTTTAGAGGGGCAGTAGAATCGGGGCGAATCAATATCGGTGTTCCTTATTATACGAGAGGCTGGAAGAATGTGAACGGCGGAGTAAACGGGTTGTGGGGAAGAGCCAAAAGTACAGATTGTCCTCAGGGACTCAGGCAATGCGGTGACGGAGCAACCGGAATCGATAATATTTGGCACGATAAAGATGAACAGGGGAATGAAATTGGAGCAGGGACAAACCCGATGTGGCACGCCAAAAACCTTGAAAAGGGCATTGCCGGTTCTTATTTGGAAAGGTATGGATTGAGCAAGGCTGATTTGACAGGCGCTTATAAAAGGCATTATGACGCAGGGCTGGCAGCGCCTTGGCTTTGGAATCCAGAAAAGAAAGTGTTTCTATCGACAGAAGATGAGGAATCGATCAAAACGAAGGCTGATTATGTCGTTGATAAAGGAATCGGGGGTGTCATGTTTTGGGATTTGAGCGGTGATTATGACTGGTATCCCGAACGAAACGGCAATAAAGGAGAATACGATATCGGCAATACCTTAACGAGAACGCTATATCACAAATTCTCAGATACAACACCATATGATAATCGGCTCAGCACATCGCCTTTGCCTGATGAATCACTGGATGTAGACATAGAGTTGACGAACTTTCCGTTAGGAGATCAAAATTACCCGATCCACCCGGTAATGAAGCTGATCAATAACAGCGATGACACGATTACGGGAGGTTCTGTTATCGAATTTGATGTGCCGACATCCACTTCCCCTCGGTTTGGAAGCTGGAGCGGCGATCAGGTTGAAGTGATTTCTAAAGGGCATAGGGGACCGAACATTGGGGGACTGACAGGAGATTATCACCGTATCGGAGTGACTCTATCAAGCCGGAAGACCATTAAACCGGGCGAGACAGCGGAGTTTCAGCTTGTCTATTATTTGCCGATCAGCGGTCCTTCAAATTTCACGATATCAATAGATGGCAAAAAGTACAGGCTTAAAGGAAATTAAGTATGCAGCAGTTAGATGTGACAGCCCGTTCCAAAAGGAAGCGGGCTGTCTTCGTGTGTTATTGGGCGCTGTTTTTCCAGTTGGTCAAATTGTCGAACACCTCTTTTGTAATCCGGGTGCCTCTGTTGTACGAAGAGCCGGCGTATACTCCATTTGTGTGTACGGCAAGCGAGCATGGACCGCTGCAGTTCGTTCTTGAACTGCTTTGTTCGAATACCGGTGAACCGCTTTGTCCTCCGTACGTGTCCATTGCATACTGCAATTTATACGTTTCGGAGATGGCAATTGGTCCTGAATGCTGCCATTGTGTGCCGGTTGTTTTATCGCCTGGATAGCCGCTGATGGTAACAGTTGTCCCGACAAGTGATGAAGTGGTGTACGAGTATCCGAAGTATCCGACAGTATTGCCGATCGGTTCGCTTAGTTCAATTGCACCGTAATCGTAGTTGGTGTTCCCGCTTCTCCATCCTGACGGAATAAAGTAGCGCGTTGATTTAACAGAGCCGTAAGGATAGCTTGTCCCGTTCCGTCCCGGCGAGACAGTGGCTGTACCCGCAAATGAACCGCTTGATGTGTCATAGATACAGTGCCCGGCTGTTGCGACGGTTTTCGGACCGATCATCCATCCGGTGCACGAACCGATGCTGCTTGAAATATGAACGATCGCTCTGTACGGATATGCTGTTGTGTTGGTCACCCTTGTCCGATCATCAGAACCAATCACCGATTTAATGCTGTAAGGAGCTTTGGCGGGTGACTTTTTTTCCGCTTTTTCTTTTGTTTCATTCACTTTGCCGGTGCCTGTAAATGCTTTTGAATACAAGCCGTATTGATCGCTCTTAATGTTTGGGTCATAAGTAACCGATGTTTCCGCTTTGTATGAAGGATCGCTTGAAACAGGAGTATGAGGCGATGATGCGGCTTGGGCCGGGTGGATACCTAAAGAATAAATAGAAATACCAATGAGACCTGTGATCAAACCTCGTTTAACACTCTTTTTACTAACCAAATCGTATCACTTCCTTATTTTGTTGTAAGTACAAGTTAGATATTAACAAAATAATTCTGAATTTTCCATATGTTTAAAAAAGATCATACTAAAGGCGTGTGTTAACATTTTGTTTGATCATATTGATACCGGGTAATGTACATGAAGAAAAGAAATTGAGGGGGGTTTAGGTTGTATAGTGATTTAAAAGGAAAAACAGCAATTGTGACCGGTTCTTCAAAAGGTATAGGCAAGGCGGTTGCAGAAAGGTTTGGAAAAGAAAAGATGAATGTGGTTGTCAATTATCACAGCGATCCCGGAGGCGCACGGGAAGCCGTCGACAATATTCAAGCAGCGGGTGGAAACGCGCTTGCGGTAGAAGCTGACGTGTCTTCTGAAGAGGACGTGAAAAAGCTGATTAATTCAGCAGTTGAACACTTTGGTTCACTTGATGTCATGGTCAATAATTCAGGATTTAACGGCGCAGGCGCCTTCCCGCACGAACTTGAGCTTGATGAATGGCAGAAAGTGATCGACGTTAATTTAACCGGTGCGTTTCTCGGCGCACGGGAAGCCTTAAGATATATGGCGGACCGCCACATGAAAGGAAGCATACTCAATATATCGAGCGTTCATCAGCAAATCCCGAGACCGAAAAATGTTCATTACTCCGCTTCAAAAGGCGGAATGAAGCTGTTAACAGAAACGCTTGCCCTTGACTACGCGGACAAAGGAATCCGCGTCAACGCGATCGCGCCGGGAACGATTGCGACCGAAAGCAATGAAGACTTGGAGGGAAGCCGCAAGTCGGCACAGCTGAAAAAGATACCGATGAACGAATTTGGCGAGCCTGAACAAGTGGCTTCCGCAGCGGCATGGCTTGTGTCGAAAGAAGCCGCCTATGTAACGGGCGCGACTTTGTTCGTTGACGGCGGCATGACGCTGTATCCATCACAGCTGGAATAGAAAAGCCTGTTTTTTTCAGCTCCCGTTCTGCCCTTTTTCGAATGGCGGAATGGGGGCTTTTTCATTATGTTACCTTTTATATCCTGTTTTTGTATATAATAGTTAAAAAGATGAGTTTAATAGCTTTAATGCTATCACAACTTTAAATAAAAAGGAGATTATCATGCAAAACAATGTCGTTCACATTGCCTTCGGCGAGTCTGCTGGCGGCAGTATAAACATGATGCTCAAACAGTTGGGAGGAATCCAGGAAAAGAGTCTGATCGTTCTTCCTGAATTATTTTCCATCGGGCCGCTTCAAAAGCTGGAAGTCAAAGAAGGCAGGGTCAATCGTTATCAATGGCTGAAAACGCATCTGAATGACCGATTTCACGAGCTTGGAGAGATATACAGCCGTTTTGAAGATGCGGTTTCTGCATTAAGCCGTATTCATGAGCAAGCCTCCGTCTTTATGTGGACGGGTGATCATGCACATGAACAAACGGGCCTGAGGTTTGTACACTATATCCTTCGGCAAATGAACCTTGCTGTTTTCCATCTGAATACGTCGAAGTACTTTCCCCATACCCGAAGTTCTGGTGAATTGAATGATGAAAAACTGAGATTCATTTATGAACAAGGGGATCAGGCGGCTTTGACAGCCGCTGAAAGACGGCGCCTTGCAGAGGAATGGATAGCGCTGTCTCAGCAGACAAGCGTGTTACGAGTATGGGATGACGGTAGAATCAAAAGCGTGAAGGAGGATTTTTATGATTCGTTCATAATCGGCAAGCTGGCACAGCTTCAAAAAAACCGTTCAGCCAAAACCTTTATCAACTGTCCCCGCCTGGTCGGCGAGGTCATTGGCCATCTGGAGGAAAACATCGGAGATGAATATATCGAGTACCGTATTTTAGAGCTGATCCGCAAAGGTATTTTTGAGATGGAAGGCGTACCAACAGGAATGAGATACTTTAGTGTCAGGTTAAAATCGCCATGTAAGTTCACCAGTTAAATCCAATTATCTCAATTTTCATGAAACGATTAATGGTATATTTCGTATACATAAGGAGAAGAAAATGAAAGAGAGGTAGACAGGATTTGGTTCGTGAACAGTTAAAACAAAAAGCGCAATCCATCAGTAAGGTTCCCTCACATTATCAGCTCATGATCGAAGATTACGGAGAAAAGTACGAAAAAGAGAGCCGGGCTTTTTTCGCCTGGCAGGACGTTGAAGAGCCGGAGCGGGACATTTCGGTGGAGTTAGATCATCACGGCCGCTTAATCAGTTTGACAAAAGAGTATGAACCGGTGGTCGAGGAATCTCTTCCGGAGGAAAGGCTGCTGCAAATCGCCCTTCAGTTTACAGAACAGCATTACCCGAATGCGTCACATGAATTCGTTTTCCATGAAAAGAGGGAAACAGAACAATTCGTCCGTTTTACGTATGTCCAGACTGTCCTTGAGCTGCCGCTTCCGCAAACGGGCTTTTATGTCCGGGTCGCCAAGAACGGAGAGGTGATGGAGTTTCGCTATAACGGCGGAACGAGCTCTTTCTCCATTCCAAAGCAGATCGCTGATAAACAATCGGTGACAGCCGATTATCTTAAACATATTCAATTCGAATTGGCGGTCGAAAAAATCCGCAGTGAACTTTATGAAGGGGGAGATGATCGCCCGCATCTTATTTACGAAGCTGACTTGCCATTTTTCAGCTATCCCGCCGATATCACGGAAAAACGCCATATGAAGCCTGCGGCGGATGACGAGGATGAGGAGGAAACATTGCCGCTCCCTTTGCTGCCTGAGGATGACCGTCATGCTGATATCGATGATATGATTGGCTTTACTCGTTCGATGCGGAAAATCCGTGAAACCGATATGGGAGAGTCAACTGGAACGGTATGGCGCCTGGGAAACGACCCTCAGCCGAGAGACCGGAGTATAGCCGGCTACTTTGAAACATGGAACCAAAATACGTTGAAAATTATGAAAGACAAAAAAACGGGGAAGCTCAAAGGAATAGCTTCTTTCATCAAATCGGAAGGCTCTCTTGCCTTGAGCGGGGAAGACTGCTTGAAACGGGCGCTGCAATTTTTGTACAAGCTTTATCCGGACGCTGATCAGCTTTTTCGAATGCATCCGGCGGAAAATGACGGGGACAGGCCAAACGCTTTTTTTCAATTTGATCTTCAATACAAAGGGGTGCCGTTAAGGCTTGGCTCTGCCAATATCAGTGTTAATCGGACAACCGGCAGGGTCGTCGGTTATCACGGTCCGGAAATCGAGCCGGAAGCGCTGGCCGATCTGAGTCCTTCGCCATCCATTTCAGAGGAAGAAGCGAAAGCCGTTTTTGCATCGTCATTTGATGTGAAGCTGCAATGGGAAAGGGATTACAGTCGGGAAAAGGATGACTTCTACAGGCTTGTCTACCGGCCGGTATACCCGTACTTTATCGATGCCCATGACGGAAAGGCGTTTATGAGCAAAAACATGTAATGAACGGCGGCTGGCTGAGGCGCAAAAGCCCCCGGCCGCCGCCTCTTGTAAGATCAGACGTCGTCCTCGGTTCCAGTGGAGATCGGATGGTCGGGGTAGCTGATCCAATCGCTCCAGCTGCCGGCATACAGCTTCACATTTTCAAATCCGGCTTCTTTTAGGCCGAGCACATTCGGGCAGGCTGATACGCCCGATCCGCAATAGACGACGATTTCACTGCCCGGCTCCAAAACAGCATAGTGCTGTCTGAGCTGTTCTTTGCTTTTCCATAATCCGCTTTCGGTCAGATTGCCTTTCCAAAAAAAGTTTTTGGCACCGGGAATATGGCCGGCCCGGTGATCGAGAGGCTCGGTTTCCCCGGTGTATCTGGAAGGGGCACGCGCATCGATCAGGATGGAGCCTTTTCTGCCGATTCGTTTCAGCACTTCTCCGGCATCAAGCAGTTCGTTTTCTCTGAGCGCCGGCTTAAATTCGCGCTGGATAGGACGGAGAACCTCGGCCGTCATCTCATAGCCCGATTTGATCCAATTGGACAGACCCCCATCCATAATATAGACGCTGTCATGCCCGAGGTAGTGAAGCTGCCACCAAAAGCGCGCCGCAAACATGCCGCCGCTGTCATCATAGACAACGACATCTGTTTGCCGGTCAATGCCGATTTTTCCAAGCTTTGCGGCCAGATGGTCAGGGGCTTGAAGCGGGTGTCTGCCGCCGTGCTCTTCCACCTTGCGCGACAGATCCTCTTTTAAATCCATGTAAACGGCTCCAGGCAGATGGCCTTTCGTGTACGCTTTCCGGCCTTCTTCCGGTTTTGTCAAATCAAACCTTACATCGACAATAACCGTTTGATCCGGTTTTTCCATTAATCGTTTGTATACCCATTCAGGGCTCTTCACTGCTGACATTTCGTGATCCCTCCGTTCTCATTTGTTTTTTCTCAATTCTGATAATAGAAGAATAGCTTTCTTTTATGGGGAGTGTCAAAGATAAATCCCGAAATCGTCATCACCTAAATGAAACAGAATATGATAAAGGTGACGACATCATGGGGGTGACTAAAATGGCAGTGGTTCAGGCTTCTTCTAAAGATATCGCTCTTTTGGCCAGACTTTTGAGAGCGGAGGCTGAAGGCGAAGGCGTGCAAGGAATGCTTATGGTCGGAAATGTCGGAATCAACCGCATCAGGGCAAACTGTTCCGACTTTGTGGGACTTCGCACCATTCCGCAGATGATCCATCAGCCGCATGCCTTTGAAGCCGTGACGCACGGTTATTTCTATCAAAGGGCACGGGAAAGTGAAAAGCGCTTGGCGCGCAGGGCGATTAACGGAGAGCGGCTTTGGCCGGCAAAGTTCAGTTTGTGGTATTTCAGACCGGCGGGGGCGTGTCCCGCACAGTGGTATGATCAGCCGCATGTCGGCCGCTTTAAATCGCATTGTTTTTATGAGCCGACAGCAGAAGAGTGTGAGAATGTCTATAATACGTTTTAACAAAAACATCCCTTTTCAACGGATTTTGAAAAGGGATGTTTTGCTGTTTAAATATTACTTTTATATAAATATAAAAATAACTCGGTAATGTTAATTATATAACTTTATTAAAAGAACAGGATAGATTTTTTATGTATTCTTTTATTTAATTGTTCCTGTTCCTTTCATGCCGTTGCTATAAACTAATTTAGGATTATATTTTGAAGGCCAATTACCTTTATATAAGAAGAAATATGGTGTTATCGCATCCTGTTTAGCAACTAATTCAGCTGTTGGAAATACACCAGAACCTATAGAATATGCTTGATATACAATTTTAGAACAATAAGTTTTTTCAGTATTATAAAGCTCGAAATTCATTCCATTTACAAAGCCATATGTAGCTTTTGGGTTGTACATATGTGCCCAATAACCTGCTAGTTCAGCTTTATGTTTATTATTAATTCTGACAACCTTAGTCGGTCTATTTTTCTTTTTAAACCAATTTGAAATAGATTTATTAGTAGGGTGATCGCCTTTTCCGGTTATCTCCATGATTTGATTTGGACTTGAAACAATAGCGGTATGCCCGACTAATCCCCAAAGAGCTCCATCACTAGTTACTAAAATATCACCAACTTGTGCTGCCTTCCCATTTGGATATTTGTACGCTGCACTTGCAGATTGAGCGCTAAAAGCAAGTGCTAAAATAAAAACTGTAAATAAAGAAACTAATAATTTTTTCAAGGTAAATTCCTCCTTTTGATAAAAAAAAGAATATCCCATATATATCTAAAAAACAATATAATCTACAAAAAAAACCAGTTAAAATAATTAAAAAATGTTTTATGTTGCATATATACTTTTCCTATGAGATAACTTAACTTAACAATTGGGAACGACAATTTTAGAGAAAAAATTCAGGAGTATTACAACCTTTTCAATTTGTAATGTAACTGTAAAGAAACTTGGCTTTAATTGTCGAAAATAGATGGTATAATAACGTCTGTACATCAGTTCGGATATTTTTGTCATAGGTCGTAAGAATGGAAGATTCATTTATTCATAATGTTCGATCGAATTCACATAATGAAAAAACAAGAATACATAAAGGAAAGAGGAGTAGAAAGTGAAGAAAAAGGTTTATACTTTTGGTTTAGCGTCGATTCTCGGAACAGCTAGTCTATTTACGCCCTTTATGAACAACACAGCATCGGCAGAAACATCTCAGCAAAAACAAGAAATTCAGCAAAAGCGCTCTGAAGTGAACTCAGGCATCGAGAGCAAGCGAAAAGAAATCGCCAAGCTGCAAGAAGAGCAGAAAAAGCTTGAAGCCAAAATCCAAGAGCTTGATAAAAAAGCACTTGAAACAAGCAACAAAATCGAAGATAAGCAAAAAGAAAACAAAAAAACGAAAAAAGAAGTGGAAGCTCTGAAAAAAGAAATCAAAGAAACCGAAAAGCGGATTGAAGAGCGTTCAAAAGTGATTAAAAATCGCGTGCGCAGCCTGCAGGAAAACGGCGGATCCCAAAACTATCTGAATGTCCTTCTGGGCGCACAAAGCTTCGGAGATTTTATCACTCGTGCAACTGCTGTTTCAACAATTGTTGATGCGGATAAAGACCTGCTTGATGAGCAGGAGAAAGATAAAAACAAGCTTGAAAAAGCAATGTCTGACTTAAATACAAAACTGGATGAAATCCAAAAAACATTAGCCGATTTAAAAACGCTTAAATCGGATCTTGATAAACAGCTGAAAGAACAGGCGAACCTTTCTAAGCAGCTGCAAACGAAGCAGGCGGCAGCAGAATCAGAGCTGAACGATCTGAAAAAAGAAGCAGGCTCTCTGACAAAAGAGGAAGCCGCTCTTGAACAAAAACTTAAAGAAGAAAGAGCTGAAGCGGCTGCAGTAGCAAAAGCGAAAGAAGAATCTGCGACGGCTGAAAAGTCTGATTCAGGATCTTCATCAAACTCAAGTTCAGGTTCAGTCAGCAAATCTGACGGATCGTCCAACAGCGGTTCTTCAAGCAGCAAGAAAAGCAGCAGCCCGTCAAGACACTACTCTTCCGGTTCTGTTGTAAGCAGCAATGGAAATGCGATTGAAGTTGCCATCAGCACAGGTTCAAGCATCGTCGGCAGATCTCCGTACCATTGGGGAGGCGGACGCACACAAGCTGATATCGACAACCGTCGTTTCGACTGCTCATCATTCGTGCGCTGGGCTTATGCATCAGCAGGCGTAGAGCTTGGATTCGGTGCGACAACAAGCACGCTTGTCGGCAAAGGACGAGCTGTGAGCGCGTCTGAAATGAAGCGCGGAGACTTGGTCTTCTTTGACACATACAAAACGAACGGCCACGTTGGTATTTATCTAGGCAATGGCACATTCTTGAACGATAACAGCTCACGCGGGGTATCCGTCGATTCTATGAGCAATTCTTACTGGAAGCAAAAATTCAACGGAGTTGTCAGACGGGTCGTTGAATAAAATATCATACAGAAACAAACGCCGTTCCTGATCGGGAGCGGCGTTTTTATATTACAGCGGCAAGTCGCGCTTTTTAAAGATGAGAATGCTGAGTGCGAAGGCGGCAAAACCGACTGCGGCGAGAACAAAAGACACTTGAGCGATGTCGGCGCTCCCGTTCACAATATCGCCCGGTCTGAATAAAGAGAAAACCGACAGGCTCCTCAGCCATTCCGTCTTTTCGCTTAATTTCCCGAGCAAGTCGAAGCTGAAGAATAAAAACGTGATGCCTCCGGAAAGTCCGAGGGCCCTTTTTTCGTCATTTGAAATGGCCGAAAAGAGGAACGAAATGCCGCCGACTGCAAAGAAGAGCAGAAAGCCGACCAAGTTCAGAACGAGAAACCTTGACACATTAAAATCGTAATCACCGTCCAGCATCAAATGGTAACCAGCCAGTCCGGCCGCTGTCGTCACGGCCATAATGATCAATAGGCCTGTCGTTAAAACGGCTGCTTGGGTGAAAGCCACTTTGCCGCGCGTTGTCGGCGCAGACAGAATATATGCCATTGATCCTTGATCCACGAGCTTTGCCAAAAGCTTTGTCGACAGCATGACAGAGAAGATCGACAAAATCACGATAAAGATTAATCCGTAATACTCTCCAGACATAAAATCTTCGAGATTCCCCAGTCCGTTTTCAAACCCAAAAGCATTGAGAAAGCCTTCCGGCATCGATTTGATCATTTTCTCAATATCCTCCGCATTGCCCGCGATGCTTGGATAAATGCCCAGTATCAAAAGGATATAGAAAGCGGAGCCTACTCCGTAGCTCATGATTCCTTTCATGTTTGTTCTCATCATTTGTTTGTACAGGGAGAAGTTCATTTCACTGTCTCCTTTCTGTCATAGTAGTTCATGAAAATTTCTTCCAAGCTTTGTGAAGAAGCATCAATATGCCGAATATGGTATTTGGCTGTTTCTTTAATAAATTGATCATGGTTCCCTAAAACGGCTACTTTGACACGATTTTCCGTCCGGGACTCGATTTGCAGACCCGAATTCATGAAGGCGGGAATGTCGCCCTTGTTTTCAAATGTAACTTCGAATACTTTTCGCTGCATCGACTGCAGTTCATGAATATCCTTGACGGCAATGATGATGCCGTCTTTTATAATGGCGGCTCTGTCACAGGTTCTTTCGATTTCCTGAAAGCTGTGGGAAGACATTAAAAACGTCGTTCCTTTCGCTTTTTCTTCGAGCACGATTTCAATAAACACTTTTTGCATCAGGGGATCGAGGCCTGATGTCGGTTCATCAAGAATGATGACTTCGGGGTTGTGCATAAAAGCGGCGACAATCCCGACCTTTTGCTTCATTCCTTTCGACATTTTTCTGATCGGAGTATGAACATCGAACTGGAGCCGTTCGATGAGTTCATTGCGCTTAGCTGTATCTTTTAAGCCGTGCATGTCTGCCATGAAATCGAGAAATTGTTTTCCCGTCATGCCTTCGATAAACGCAATCTCTCCGGGAAGATAGCCGATATGCCGCTGAATGTCGCCTTGATGATTCAAGACGTTCATTCCGTTCACTTTGATATCGCCTTGATCAGGCTTCATAAACCCCATGATATGTCGAATGGTTGTCGATTTTCCGGCTCCGTTCGGCCCTAAAAACCCGAAAACTTCACCTTTTCGAACATGAAATGAAACATCAAATATACCTTTACCGTTGGAAAACTTTTTCGTAAGCCGTTCAACTGTCAGCATGTGACACCTCCAGAAATGAAAATTATGAAATAATAATGATTGAAAATTACATAATTTATTTTACGTTCTTATGAACTTTTTTGTCAACGAAAATTAGTGAAATATTTATATGTTATAATTTCATTAAGAAAGATAAGTAAGGATGGTTATATGAACGGATTTGAAAAAAGGGCATTGCTGATTAAAGAGAAGATCAAAAAAACGGCTTTGGAAATGCTCAAAACATGGGAGCCAAAGCGCATCCGGATAACCGATATTGCAAAAGAGGCAAATGTTTCGCAGGTGACGATTTATAATTACTTTGGAAGCAAAGAAGCGCTCCTGAAAGAGGTTTTCAAAGACTATATCGATCATTCTATCAGCGAATTTGAAGAATATATGAACAAAGATATTTCGGTTAAAGAAAAGATTGAATTGATGATATTGCAGAAAAGGGAAGCCAATAATCAAAAATTCGCTTTAACGGTCATCAAAGAGGTGATGATCGAAGACAGTGAAATAATGGATTATGTAAAGAGGCAATACGATGAAAAAATCATTCCCCTTATGCTCCAAATGATTGAAGAAGGTCATCGGACAGGTGAAATCTCTCCTAAAATCACCGCGGAAAGCTTTCTCATCTTTATGAATATGATCATTGAACATTCAAAAACTCTGGGTGAAGCCTTTGAACAAAACAGGCAGTTTACAGAGGAAATGATGCACATTTTCTTCTATGGTTTGTGCGGCAGACCGTAGATGTGTTTTTTTAGAATAAAATTGTCATCTCTGTCATTTCTGTGAACCGCTGAAACAATTTCCTTGCTTTTCCGTATATAAGGCAGATACAAAAAACGAAAGGATTTACTAAACGATGAAGCACTCCTTTTTCTTTTTTATGTTTATTGCCTTTTTTCTTGTCACAGGTTTTTCTGAAGCAGGCAAATCCTTCTCGATCGAGCGGGCTGATATACGCGCAACAGTAAAAGAAAACGGTGATTTAAGCGTAGAGGAAGTTTACACATACGATTTTAAAGGTTCTTTTGAAGGGGCGACAAGATCGTTCAGCGAAGAAACCGCGAGCCGTTTGAAGAATTTTAAAGCCTATCTCCTTCCGGATCACCAGAGAAAGGGCGATCAAGCCATCCCGTTAAAGACAAAGAAAGAAGACGGGACTTATTTTGCTTATTCGGCATCAAAGGATGAAACGAAAAATGTAATGTTTCGCTATGTGATCGAAGATGCCGCTCAAAAGTTTGAAGACACGTCGATTTTGATCCATTCATTTTACCAAAAGGCAAATACGGATTTCGGCCGCGTAAAGATTGAAGTGCACCTGCCTGATTCGGTAAAGGCGCGGGATATTCATGCGTTTTTGCGTGAAAAAGGAAACGGAAAGATTACGAAGGTGAACGATTCATCAGTCACCTACGAGACAGAACTCTATCGCGCAGGCACGGGCTCCGAACTGAGAATATATTTTCCGCAAAGCGCCTTGAAGGAGGCGGTTCGGCACCCTTCTTATCAGACGAAAGATGAGCTGCTGAAGGAGGAGAGAGACGAGGCGAAACGCTACGCAGATCGGGATGAACGGATTGCCGGCGCTGACAGGATGATTTGGATATTTTCGGGGATTGTCGGGTTCATGGTCATCATGGCTGTCATGCTTTCGTTTTTGAGGAAGAGACGCCGTGTCATGCTTTCGTTTGAAGAACTCGAGTCCTTTGATCCTGTGCTTGTCGCTTTTCTTTACAAAAAAGGCCGTTTCACAGACCGTGATCTCCTTGCCGGCTTGCTTTCGCTTTATCAGCGGGGGTTGGTCACTATGCGGAAGGTGCAGGCGGAAGAGAGGTTTCTCCACGATCCTAAGGCGCCTGATGACACATACCAATTCGAATTTTCCGGAAGCAAGGCGGATTTGCCAAAGCCTGATCAGCTCTTAATCGAAAAGCTTTTTGAGCAAACGGGCAGCGATACCTATATGTTCAGGCTGGATTCCCTTAGCGGGCCGACTGAGGAGGAATGCAAGCATAAGGAGCAGTTGGGCAAATATGAACGAAAGAGGATCATTCTTCAAAACGTGGTTCAAAAATGGACGGAAAGCGTCAGACAAGCGCCTGAATTTAAGGAGCTGTTTCAAGAAAATCGCTGGCTGAGAATGCTGTCGCTTTCACTGCTTTCTGTCCATACCGGGCTCCTGCTCTTTATCTTGTATGCAGATGTGGTGCATCCGGCCGGATTCATGACGGCTTGCGTCATATTTGGCTTTGCGCTGTCGGCAGGCATTGTTCTTGCGAAATCAAAGCTGTATACGACTCTGTTTTTGGCCGGATTGTTTTTGGCGTCTGTTTTTACTGACAGCGTTCACACCATTTTGTATTACGGCATATGTGTCGGGCTGTCCATTTTATTAATTGCTTTCATTCCGGCCGTGAAAGAAAACAGGTATGCCTCCATCTGCCGAAGATCGATTCTTTCCTGGAGAAACCATCTGAGAAAAGAAGATTTGTTCTCAGGGAGAAGCCTGTCTCAAAACGAAAAGACGATGATCTATGCAATTGTGCTTGAGGTTGAGGATGATTCTGCCGTGTGGCTCAATCAATCAGCAAACAGGCTTGATTACGCTTCCCCTGTACTGGGTATGGCCGCAGCCGGCTGTTTGCATTATCCGTTTTACAGCTGGCAGCTGCCGTCTTCGCAGGAGCACGCCGGGGCATATGATGCAGGCGGTCCCGGAGCGGGCGGGAGCGACGGGGCAGGAGCTTTTTAAGTTGAAAGGGGCTATCGATTGCGATAGCCTCTTTTAGCTTATTTCAGATCCCCGCATTCGCTGTTCAGCCGTCTTGGTTCTATGGGTGACAGGTTGATGTCCGTACGCTTTTGCCAAGCCGAACATCGGCATGTTATGGTAAAAAGCCTCATAGCGCCCTTTTGGAACTGTATACGTTTCATGATAGATGCCGACAGCTCCTGATGCGGCAGTTTTCTGATAAAAACGGCGCCAAGCCGCCATATGTTTATCACCCTTTGCATATGCTGTCAAATCTTCGAAAGAACGCCAATATTGAATGAGAAAAATCGTCCTGAAATTGATGCATGATTCCATTGCCAAAAAGCCGAGGTCTTTGTTTTGATGAAGCTCTTTTATCATAGGGGGCATGGCGGTAAAAACCGGCCACCATTTATGAACAGCATGCCACTTGTTTATTCTCATCCCGATCACAAATACAACGACTTCATCTTCAGGGGCGGCCGTAAAAGGCTTGTTGATGATCGTTTTACCCATTGGTCCCTTCCTTTCCATTCAGCCGGTTGATTGTGGCTTCACACCATTCAATTCCGGCCGAAGTGGTGCGTTTTCCATAATCCAAAGTGAAAAGCCAGTACTCTCTGTCCTTTGAATGGGTGCTGCATGAAAGAATTGACTGCTCGATTGCTTGATATGCCTCAAGCCGTTCTTCTAGCTTTTGTTGGTACTCCTTGACTTTCAAAGCGGTTTTCTCCCGCTCTTCTTCCTTGCTGAAAAACAGCTTCAGCAAAAATTCGTTTTTTTCTGAGGCGATGCCATTGATCGGTTCTTCAAGCCAGCTCTGCAGCGCTTTTTGACCTTCATCGGTAATCAGGTACTCTTTTCTGTCCGGCTTTTTGTCCGAGAGCGCCGGAGATGCAGCGACCCAGCCTGCTTCTGTTAATTGGCGCAGCGCGGGATAAATTTGGCCGTAGCTGATTTTCCAAAAATGATTTAAACTTTGGTCGATCATTCGTTTCATTTCGTAACCCGTTCGGTAGCCGGCCGTAATCAATCCAAGCAGCGCATAAGTCGTGTGATTTCTTTTTGTCATACATACCGCCTTTATATATCTAATTGATATATATCTTTTAGATACAGCATATCAAACACGATGACTTCGTGCAATCGCTACTATTGTCGTCTATATTTTGACCAGGATGAAAAAATGATAAGAAAATATCGAAAAACCGCGAAACTTTCCTCTGAATCTTTCCGTATATATAGTTAAGCAGGTTAAATAATGATTCATTGGTCTTGTAGTTGTGAAGATATGAATCACGCTGGCGTGATAATTGGATCTTTCAAACTCTTATTCTCATCCAGCACTGTAATCTTGAAAGTCATGATTCAACGGAGGAGTGAACAGTTTGGCTATTTCTTTAGAGAAAGGTCAGCGGATTGATTTAACAAAAGGTAAAGCGGGGCTTTCGAAGATTTTGGTCGGTCTCGGCTGGGACCCGGTAGCGTCCGGAAGCGGCGGTTTTTTTGGAAAGCTGTTTGGAGGAGGAGCCCCGAATATTGACTGTGACGCATCTGTGCTGATGCTGGAAAACGGAAGAGTCACAGAGAACAAGAACGTCATTTATTTCGGAAACTTGAAGAGCAGATGCGGCAGCATCGAACATACCGGAGATAATCTGACAGGGGAAGGCAGCGGAGATGATGAACAAATCATCGTAGATTTGCAAAAAGTTCCTTCGCATATTCATAAGCTTGTCTTTGTCGTGAATATATACGATTGTGTGAAACGAAGCCAGCATTTCGGAATGATCGAAAATGCCTTCATACGCATCGTCAATATGAATGATCGCAGGGAGATGGTCAAGTACAATCTGCGGGACGATTATTCGGGACGGACAAGCCTGATTGCTGGCGAGATTTACCGTGACGGCGCCGAGTGGAAATTCACCGCTGTCGGAGAAGGCACAAACGATACGAGCATTACGGAAATCGTCAAACGCTACGCCTGACATTCATAAAAGAAATGGGGAGATCAACATGGCAATTTCATTAGCAAAAGGACAAAAGGTCGATTTAACAAAAACAAATCCCGGATTGTCGAAAGTCGTCGTCGGCCTTGGCTGGGACGTCAATCAATATGACGGCGGCGCTGATTTTGACCTTGATGCGAGCGTGTTCCTGCTCAATGCAGACGGCAAATGCGCTTCTGAAAAGGACTTTATTTTCTATAATCAGACCGAGGGCGCAGGCGGAGCTGTCATACATACAGGCGACAATCGGACAGGGGAAGGCGAAGGAGATGATGAGCAGGTAAAAATCAATTTGAATGCAGTGCCTGCCGACATTCAAAAGATTTCTTTTGTGATTACGATTCATGAAGCGGAAGCGCGCCGCCAAAATTTCGGACAGGTGTCAAATGCTTACGTTCGCGTGATCAATGAAGACTCGAACGAAGAGTTAATCCGCTATGATCTGGGTGAAGATTTCTCGATTGAAACAGCGCTGATCACGGGAGAGCTGTACCGCCACGGAGGAGAATGGAAATTCTCAGCGATCGGCTCAGGCTATCAAGGCGGGCTGGCGAGGATCGCCACCGATTTCGGCCTGCAGGTCGGCTGATTTTGACGATCCGGACAGCGGGCGCCGCGCGGCGTCCGTTTGTCCGGCACCTGACATTTCTTAAAGGAGGTCCTATCGATGGCGATTCAATTATCTAAAGGACAAAGGATCGACTTAACGAAAACGAACCCCGGTTTGACGAAAGCGCTGATCGGTTTAGGCTGGGATACTAACAAATATACCGGAGGCGCCGATTTCGATTTGGATGCGTCGGCCTTTCTTGTCGATCAGAACGATCGATGCATCAATGAACGCGACTTCGTCTTTTACAACAATCTCGAGCATCCGAGCGGCGCCGTGATTCATACGGGTGACAATCGGACAGGAGAAGGTGAAGGCGATGACGAGCAAATCATCGTCGATTTCTCAAAAATACCCGCCCATGTTGAAAAGATCGGCATCACGGTGACGATTCACGAGGCGGAAAGCCGCAGCCAAAACTTTGGACAAGTCTCAAATGCGTTTGTCCGGCTCGTTGATGAATCAACAAATGAAGAGCTGCTTCGCTTTGACTTGGGAGAGGATTTTTCGATTGAGACAGCGGTTGTTGTTTGCGAATTGTACCGTCACGGAGCCGATTGGAAATTCAATGCCATCGGCAGCGGATTTTCCGGCGGATTGGCATCGCTTTGCCGCAACTACGGCCTGCAAGTCTAGTTTTGCCGGCTGAATCACGTTTGCGTGATTCAGTCTTGCTTTTTCATCATTAGGAGGTAACGAAAGTGGATTTATTTCATCATATTATGTCAATTTACGCCTCATTTTTCGATTGGGAAATGTGGGTGGAAGTATTAACGGACCCCGTTTCCTGGGGGCTGATCGGCTCGCTGGTCGTGCTGGAGGGGCTTTTATCTGCGGATAATGCTCTCGTTCTCGCCGTCATGGTGAAGCACCTTCCGGAAAAACAACGCAAAAAAGCGTTGACATACGGTTTAATCGGGGCCTACTTCTTTAGATTTCTATTCATTGGACTTGGTATGATCCTGATTAAATTCTGGTGGATCAAACTGCTTGGAGCCGCATATCTGGCATGGCTCGTCATCAAGCACTTCTTCATCGGCGAGGGCGATGATGAAGCAAACGCCATCAAAAAAGACAGCTGGATGGTACGCGTTTTCGGGGTCTTCTGGGCGACTGTCATTTCGGTAGAGCTCATGGATCTCGCATTTTCAGTCGACAGCATCCTGGCGGCATTTGCCGTATCCGAAAAGGTATGGGTGCTTCTGATCGGCGGCATGCTCGGCATCTTAATGATGAGAACTGTTGCGAAATTCTTCCTGACGCTGATTGACAAAGTGCCTGAACTTGAAACAACGGCCTTTGTTTTGATCGGGATCATCGCACTGAAAATGGCTGCGAGTGTATGGCATATTGAAATGCCGCACAGCGTCTTCTTTATCATTCTGATAATCGCTTTTGCCGCAACATTCATCATTCACTATTTGAACAAGCAAAAAGCTGTGAAAGAGCAAACGGCGGCTTCAAAGGAAGAATAACAAACTGCAAAACATAAAGGGGGGAGTATATCTGCTCCGCCCTTTTTTACATCAAAGGGGTGTATGATTCCTATTCAAAGAAGGTGACCCATATGCAATACTTTGATTTTTTATCCGCCTCTCAAAAAGAAGATGTCTTTTTCAAACTGCCGGGCTCGGTTACAAAAGACTCTCCGAAGCACATTCTGGAGTATGCGCTTGGAGCTGCGCTTTATGTTCCGGGGAACCGAAAAGATATAGCAGATGTCATGATCAATAACAAGTATCCTGAACTGTGCTCGGTCGTTTTTTGCCTTGAAGATTCGATCGGCGATTGTGAGGTTCTTCAGGCTGAAAACAATCTTGTCAGTCAGGCCGATATGATTTACCAGGCGCAAAAACTGCAAAACATCAGCAGCGATGTGTTGCCGCTAATGTTTATCCGGGTGCGGGAACCGGAGCAAATGCTCGAATTGGGCAACAAGCTCGGCCGCGCGCTTCACTTGTTTACCGGATTCGTATTTCCGAAGTTTTCGATGTTGAATGCAGAGCACTACCTTGATACTTTAACGAAACTGTCGCAAGAATCCGGCATTGTGCTGTACGGAATGCCGATCTTTGAGACACCCGATCTGCTGGCAATGGAAACGAGGGCAAAGGCGCTGCAGGAATTAAAATCAACGCTGGGCTTTTATCAGGATATCATTCTGAATATCAGGATCGGCGCGACTGATTTGTGCGGTCTGTACGGGTTAAGAAGAAAACCGGAAACGCCGATTTATGACATTTTGGTCATCTCTGATTTCATCAAAGATATCGTCAATTATTTTGGCTTGCAATTCGTGATTTCGGGGCCTGTCTGGGAGTACTTTGAAGATGCTTCGCGAACGGTCCCGCCTTTCGCGCCGAATTGGGCTGAGGCGGGGGAACCTTCGCTTGTGATCAATCGGTATATGGACGGATTGATCAATGAAACGCTTCTTGACCTGGCCAACGGCATTCACGGCAAGAGCGTGATTCATCCGTCACAAATAAAAGCGGTCCAAAGCCTGCACGTCATATCAATGGAGGATTATCTGGATGCCCTGAGCATCGTCGAAAGTGCCGACGGCACCCGCGGCGTTGTAAAAAGTTCTTTCTCAAATAAAATGATCGAAATCAAGCCGTACCTTAGTTGGGCCAAAAAAATATTATTAAAGGCTGAAATCTACGGGGTATATCATGGAAACCGCAGCTATACGGACATACTTAGAGCGTCCAAACCGCTTTCAAATCTTGGATCATTCGGGAGGTAGTCTGGGACGGGTGATTGGAAAGGGGCAAAACGCTTAAAAGATCAGTTCCTCTACTGTAAAAGAGCCGCACTACCACCATGATCTCTAAAGCAGACATTGTGAATTCAAGAGAAAACAAATGAAATTTTAGGATGAACAGCCATGATGAAAATAGTCGATCTCACGAGTAGCGAGATTCTAAGTTCTCAGCAGGCTTGTGAAGAGTGGGGGATTGATTCGTCTACGCTTCGAAAGAGAGCGCATGACTTTCCTGCAGGAACAATCAGAAAGTTCGGGACAACCTATGCCGTGACAAGAGCGGGCATGTGTGCCGTATTTGGACGGAAGAGTGATACTGACTCAGAAGAAAGGGGAGACGGCTGAGCGCTATGAATCAAGAGATTAATATTCAAAACGCCCTGGTCAATGATGATGAATGGAAGCAGATCATCAAGAAGCCGCTGCCGGAGAGAACCCCGTATGAAAAAAACGGACATCTGACGATAAGCCGTTTGGCGGGACGGATTCTCGGAACGCCGCCCGATGAAACGGATTACTACATATATCTCCATGAGCTGTATGCATCCGGTGATGTGCATGTGTTAAGCGAGACACTTGATAAAACCATTTCTCCGGAAAGGTTTCAGGCCATACAGCGCATCCATATGGTCAATCAGAAAGAAAAAGGGCTTTCCGTCAATCGGTTTGCCGCTTTTCTCGACGGGGAGCAGCTGATTCCTAAGCACCCTGACGCCGCTATGCACCGGCATTTAAGAAAGGCGCTTATCGAAGTGCTGCAGATGTTTCAGTCCTTTCATGAAAAAGGATTGAACGATCCGGATTTTCGCCGTGTCCTCCTCGACCTTGTCAAATGGATGGGCAACCATTTGGAGAAGTGGCTGAAAGGGGCCGACTGCGAAAGTGCGATGCCGAAAGTGGTTTGGTACGGGGACACGACAAAAAGCCACCGGTATTTTTTATACTATTTGATGCTTGTCGGATGTGATGTGCTGCTGTTTCATCCGGAGGGAAAAGACGAATTTCGCCAGCTTGATCCCGAACAAAAACTTTCTTTTGTCTTCACATACCCGGGAACGTCTCCATTAGAGCCGTTCCCGACTGAAAAGCCCCAGCGCAAATCAACGGTGGCGTACCGTTCCGCCAAGGAGCTGGATACTGTTCTGCACAATGAGGATTCGCTGATGTACAAACCTTGGCAGTTCAGGGAGCATACTCCAGTCTCTGTGACTTTGAAGACCACGTATGATGAACTGTTTTTAATTGCGAAGGAACGCGCCTTTATCAGACCCAATTTTCAGGCGTCTCAAGCAACGGTCAACATTCCGAACTTATTCGCGATGGTCATGGGCGTCTCCAGCAATGAAAAAGAGTACTGGGACCGTCTGCAGACACTGACGGAGTATAAGGAGTCGCATACGATCCGGCGCTACCCGTTTACAAAGGAAGAGACGTCGAATTATCAATTCCATTACAGCCATGCGCTTGATCAAACGGGGATGATCGATCCAGGCCGTTTAATGGAGAGCAATATATGGCGCTACAAACATTTGCCTGAGGGAGTTCAGCGCGGCATTGCCGAAGCGATTTCCAGGATGTGCAAAAGTCCAAAGATGGTGGCCTTGAACAATGAAAAGACAGCTGATGTGCAGCTGTATTTGTTTACTCAGGCGGTACAGCTTCCGGCAGCGCTTTTGAACATGATTCAGACATTTGACTATTCACAGACAGTACCGAAGCTGATCTTGTATCACACTGAACAGACGGGAACACTCACCCGGTCGGACGCGGCCGCCTTGCTTTTGTTAAATGAAATCGGCATTGATATCATCATCTATAATCCGCCGGGCCATAAGTGTATTGACCACCATATCGACGGACAGCATTTTGATACCCATTGGCTTGATGAAATGTCCTTCAACCAGGAGTTTAAAGAGCCGTCAATCGTCCGGAAGTTCATCAATAAAATTTTTTAAGGAGGGGGCCATTCTGATGGCAAATCCAAATGAAACAAGCATCGTCAATATCAGCAAAGAGGAAGAGATCACGGTTGAAAAAGCCGAGGACATCCGTGCCAAACTCCGGCAGGAGCCTGATGTGCAAGCTCTCGCTCGGCAAATTGACGTGAAAAACCAAGTGGAGCTTTTAGAATTCGGAAAGGAGCCCGCACTTGAAATATCCAAGTTCTCCGACCGCATTCTTTCCATGATGAGAACGAACAGTGTGACAGATTCAGGTGCGATGTTGACGCAGCTCGGAAAAATCATGGACCGCTTTGACAAGAATGACTTTGAAGAACAGAAAGGTCTGCTCTCCAAATTGTTTAAGCGCGGCAACAGCATGATCGAGAAAATATTTAAAAAATATCAAACGCTCGGCGGAGAAATCGAAAAAATCAACATTGAAATTTCGAAATATAAAGATGAAATGACAAAATCAACCGTGACGCTTGATGAAATGTATGAAAGCAATCTCCATTACTATGTGGAGCTGGAGAAATACGTTGTAGCCGGCCAGATGAAAATAGAAGAATTGCAGCAGCTCATCCCTGAATATGAAGCGAAAGCGGCAAGCGGGAACCAGATGGCGCAGATGGAGCTTGATACGCTTCGAAACGGCATTCAAGCGCTGGAAGAACGGGTGTATGATCTCGATATGGCCCGGATGGTCGCGATTCAAACCGCGCCGCAAATCCGCCTGCTCCAGCGCGGAAACACAAAGCTGATCGGGAAAATCAACTCGGCATTCATCATTACGATTCCGATTTTTAAAAATGGCATCATCCAGGCTGTTACCGCCAAGCGCCAAAAGCTTGTCGCCGATTCAATGAGCGAACTCGACCGCCGCACAAACGAAATGCTGAAGCGGAACGCTGAAAATATTTCAAGCCAGTCCGTCGAAATTGCAAGAATGTCCGGAAGACCGAGCATCGATATTGAAACGATCGAACAATCTTGGAATACGATTGTCAAAGGCATGCAGGAGACGAAGCAGATTGAAGATGAGAACAAACGTCTGCGCGAAGAAGGGGCAAAACGCATATTGGAACTTCAGGACAATATGAAAAAAGCCGCTATAAACGGTTAAAAAAATAAAGAAGCCGCCCCCCAAATCAGCTGGCGGCGGCTTCAAATATACAAAAAATCACCGCCATGATAGGCGGTTTTTTATGTTATGCTAGAGTAAGAGAATCGCATGGTAAAAAATATATAAACATGAAGGGGATGGAAGTATATGACCGCTTTATGGCTGGCATTCGGCGGCGGTTTCCTGTCGTTTATTTCTCCTTGCTGCCTGCCTTTGTATCCATCATTTATTTCGTACATTACCGGGATTTCGGTCAGCGAATTGAAAAACCGAAATGCAAAGCGTATCAAACAGTTGGTGATGATTCACGCGGCGGCTTTTTTGGCCGGTTTTTCTGTGATCTTTTACATATTGGGTTTCTCCGCCAGCTCGTTTGGCCTGCTGTTTTTGCAATACCATAACTTGATCCGCATGCTGGGCGGGATATTTGTCGTCGTCATGGGCCTGTTCTTACTCGGTGTTTTCCGGCCGGCTTTCATGATGAAGGAGCGGCGCTTTTCGTTTAGAAAGGGAAAAATAGGCTTGCTGAATTCAATGCTGGTCGGAATGATTTTTGCGGCGGGCTGGACGCCGTGCATCGGTCCTATATTCGGAACGATCGCATATGCAAATTTTCAGAACCCTGATTTTGGGAGCGCATTCATGATGATTACCGCATATTCTTTAGGCTTTGCCATTCCTTTTTTGCTCATGGCGTTTTTTATCGGAAACATCAGGCCGCTTATGAAATATTCGAATATGCTCATGAAAGTGGGAGGCGCGCTGATGATCGTCATCGGCATCCTGCTTTATACGGACAACATGATATGGATTAATATCTGGTATTCGAATTTGACGAATCTATTTTGAAAAACTTCCGCATGCTGCATTATGTGAGTAAGATTGTGAGAAACAGCAAAATCGCGTTAAATAAACTATGGATGATCATCGCAGGTATAATCGAGCGTGTTTTTTCGTATGTCCAGGCAAACACAAGCCCTGTTCCAAAGTTAACGGCCAGGGTGTTATATGTGGGGATGTGAGCGATCATAAAGAGAGCGCTGCTTGCAACAAGTGCCCATACAACCCCGAATTCAGCGCGGAACCAGCGGTAAAGAAAGCCGCGGTAAAACAATTCTTCGTAGATGGGAGAAACGATGCAGGCAGAAGCGAAAGACATTGCAATGTTCAACCATGAAGGATCGGCAGTGATCGTTTTTGTTTTTGTATTTTCGTAGCTTACCCCGAACCAAGTCAGGATTTCCATAACGGCAAACGTCATCACGATTAAAAAAACCGTCCATCCCGCTATATGAATCAAGTATGCAGGGGCGAACCGGGAGATTCCGATTTCCCGCCAGGACAGGCGGTCCGGCTTTAAGGCGATATAGTACAGGCTTAGAATAAAAACGGCCGCCATTGCAATACTCATCAATATAGCTGAAGGCATGCCTTCGCCTAAAAGCAGATCCAAAGCATTCTTTAATAAATATTCAATGAAAATCGGAACAGCTGCAAAGGCGATCAAAAACAAGCAAACCCGCTGCTTTTTGTTCCAAGGATTTTTCCATTCCATTACAAAACCCTCCTATTTTTGAGATAAAATTATTTTAAATAGTGACGTAACGTAATCTTCAAGCGCTATGTTAGGAGGGAGATATGGTGAAAGAAGAACTGACAACCGGGCGGGTGGCGAAGATGATGGGGATATCCGTAAGGACGCTCCGCTATTACGATCAAATCGGTTTATTAAAACCGAGCACAACACTGCCAAATGGGCGCAGGCAATATTCGAAGGAAGATATGTTAGAGCTCGAAAAAATTATGATCTTGAAATCTGCTCAATTTTCATTGGAACATATCAAAACGTTAAGGGATCAATTGGATACCATCAGTATCATTGAAATGCATAAAAGGCGCCTGCACTCGGAGATCGAACAGCTGACGAAGAGCCTGCAGCATACAAACACTTTGCTGAACATGTATCAAATCGAAGGAAGCTTAAGCTGGGAAGCCCTTCTCAAGCTCGTCAGACAGCCCCGGCATAAACCATGGAAGGAATCGTTCTCTGAAGAGGAAGCTGAGATTTTAGCAGAAAGGCTTCCGAAGGCGGAGAATGACGATTTCATCACAAAGCAATGGCTCTCCATTATCAAGCGGATTAAGCTGTGTTTAAAAAAAGAGGTACCGCCTGAGTCTGAATGGGGAAAGCAAATTGCGGAGGATATCATGTGCCTGTCTGATCATTCATTTAAGGGACATAAGGATTTAGTTGATCGATTTTGGGAGGTTCGTAAATCTGAAGAGCCAAACGGGCTTTATCCGCTCGACAGCGGGATTCTGGAATTCGCGGAGAAAGCGCTTGAATCTGCATCTAATCATTCAGGAAGATCAGGGTGACTCTTCACATGAACGTCCAATCGTCATGTCCGGACTGGATAACCAAAAGATCAAACAAGCTTTGCCGAATAGAAAACCGCCCGAACAGAATCGGGCGGCTCCCCTTAAATCCGGATTGATTTCTCCTCGGCTTTCCACTGTTTTTTCCATCCGGCCTGAGCAAACAAAAGCAGTCCGAGTGCCAAAAATGCGATAACGGTGAAGGTGAGGAATCCGCTTGAATACGTACCTGTGATTTGCTTCAGCGTTCCGAGGATATTCGGGAGGAAGAATCCGCCGATTCCTCCCGCAGCGCCGACGATCCCTGTCACCATCCCGATCTCTTGTTGAAATCGCTGCGGTACAAGCTGGAATATCGCGCCGTTCCCCATTCCGAGGCAGCCCATGCCGACAAATAATGCGGCCGTAACAACGCCAAGAGGCGGGAGCATGCTGACCGAGAACATGCACAGAGCCACTCCGATAAAGAGAAACTGCAGCAGACGCACGCCGCCGATTTTATCGGCAATCAACCCGCCGACAGGGCGGAGGCAGCTTCCGGATGCAACGACAAGCGTGACAAATTCGCCGGCTCTTACCGCCGGAACGGCATACTGGGATGCAAAAAAGTAGCTTAAAAAGTTGGACAAGCCGACAAAACCCCCGAATGTCACGCTGTAGAGAAGGCAAAAATACCAAGTGTCCCTTTCTTTGAAAACGGCAAAATAGTCTTTAAGCGGTTTAGGCGCCGGCTGATTCGGAGGTTCTTTAGCCATAAGGAAATAGCTGAATAACACGAGGGTTAAAGGAATCAGTGCCAGTCCCATGACACCGTTCCAGCCCACTTGCTCCGCAAGGCGAGGGCCGAATAGCGTAGCAAGCAGTGTTCCGCTGTTTCCCGCCCCGGCGATTCCCATGGCAAGACCTTGCAAGTGCGGCGGATACCAGCGGCTCGCCATAGGAAGGGATGCGGAAAAGCTTGCGCCTGCCACACCGAGTAGAATTCCGATGATAAACAGCTCGGCGACCGATGAACCGAACTGCCACCCCCATATCAGCGGAATCATCGTCACCAGCATTCCGCCAATGGCCGTCTTTTTCGGTCCGAAACGGTCGGTTAAAATGCCGAGTACAATCCGGAAAAACGATCCGGCCAAAGTAGGTATGGCGACGATCAATCCGACCTGAGAAGGCGATAAATCAAAATCAGCCGTAATATAAACACCAAGCGCCCCCAGCAACACCCAAATCATAAAGCTGACATCGAAATATAAAAAAGATGACAACAAGGAAGGCGCGTGTCCGCTCTTCCTCAAATCCGCCAATTTCAATTGCAACACTCCCCATCCGATAGATTCTAGAATTTATCATGACAAAATTGATTAGGGTTGGCAGTATTTTTGTAAGCTTTACTAACAAACTAAAAGATTGAATATTTAAAATGTTAATTTGGATAGCACCATAGCCGGCGATGATTGAATTCTGCTGAAGATTAGAGGTGTTATGACTGCTGAAAATGGGAAAGTTATATTGGTATGGGCCTGATGCACTCGCAGATAAAGCCGTCTTTTGCAACACGTTTATCAATTTTTCTTTAGCCATAAGGCATATTTTTACCAGAAAATGTACAAATTTAAGGAAGAAATATGTGGAGACACAAAATAGACATAAATTAAAATGTATATCACTTGAAAAAGTATGTGAAGTATTGCACAATATGAATGTGAAGAATTTCACAAACAACTCAGTTTAAAACAAACGGCAAAGGAATGATGAGTCATGAGAAACCAAAAAGTCAACCGTACAGTATTGATCGGTGCGGGTTTTGTTGGAAGCAGTTATGCATTTACGTTAATTAACCAAGGTATCACAGACGAACTTGTGATCATTGATTTAAATAAAGACAAAGCAATGGGCGATGTCATGGATTTAAACCACGGTAAAGCATTTGCCCCGCATCCTGTGAAAACATGGTACGGCACATATGAGGACTGCAAAGACGCCGATATTGTCTGCGTATGCGCCGGAGCGAACCAAAAGCCGGGTGAAACCCGCCTGGATCTCGTCGAGAAAAACTTGAGAATTTTCAAAGGAATCATCGGAGAAGTCATGGCCAGCGGTTTTGACGGCATCTTCCTCGTAGCTACAAACCCGGTCGACATCTTGACTTATGCGACTTGGAAATTCAGCGGCCTTCCGAAAGAACGCGTCATCGGAAGCGGTACAACACTTGACACTGCCCGTTTCCGCTACTTGCTCAGCGAGTATTTCGGTGTCGCTGCCCACAATGCGCACGGCTATATTATTGGTGAACACGGAGATACGGAGCTGCCTGTCTGGAGCCATGCGAATATCGGCGGAGTTCCCGTCAGCGACTTGCTGAAAAGAAATGAGAAATACAAAGCGGAAGATCTTGATGAACTGTTTGACAATGTAAAAAACGCCGCTTACCACATTATCGAGAAAAAAGGTGCGACATACTACGGAGTTGCCATGAGCCTCGCGCGTATTACGAAAGCGATTTACCGCAATGAAGAAGCGATTTTGACCGTGAGCGCTCATCTTGATGGTGAATTTGGAGAAAATGATGTTTATATCGGAGTTCCGGCGGTTGTCGGCCGATGCGGAGCTAAGGAAATTGTTGAGCTCGACCTGAATGAAAAGGAAAAACAACAATTCAAGCATAGCGCAGGTGTGTTAAAAGCAATTTTAAAACCGCATTTTGAATTGCAGGCGTAACTGAACATCATAAAGATACTGAACATCATGAAGATTGCGAGATGATGAAAATGTGGCAGCAGATATACGATCCGTTTGGGAATCTGTTTATAAGCGCTTTTGCCGCCATTCTGCCGATTCTTTTCTTTCTCCTTGCATTGACCGTGTTGAAGATGAAAGGAATCATCGCGTCATTTTTGACGCTGGCGGTCAGCTTTATTGTAGCTGTGTTCTTTTTTCACATGCCAGCTGCAAAAGCTGTCTCCGCCGTTTTACTTGGAATTGCAAACGGCCTTTGGCCGATCGGATATATTGTCCTGATGGCTGTATGGCTTTACAAAATTTCCGTCAAAACCGGAAAGTTTAAAGTGATCAGAGCGAGCATTGCCGGGATTTCGTCTGACCAGCGGCTTCAGTTATTGCTGATCGGGTTCAGTTTTAACGCCTTTTTGGAAGGCGCGGCAGGCTTCGGTGTGCCGATTGCGATCAGCGCCGTTCTTCTTGTCGAGCTTGGTTTTAAACCTTTGAAAGCGGCATCCCTATGTTTAATTGCAAATGCGGCATCCGGCGCCTTTGGAGCCATCGGAATTCCGGTGATCACAGGAGCGCAGATGGGAGGCTTGACACCGGTTGAGCTTTCCAGAACGCTCGCTTTGATGCTGCCGGTCATTGCTTTCTTTGTCCCGTTCCTGCTCGTTTTCATATTGGACGGGTTTAAAGGAATAAGGGAAACGCTGCCGGCTCTTCTCGTATTAAGTGGAAGCTATACGGCGGTGCAGACTTTAACGATGATTGGATTGGGGCCGGAGCTTGCTGACATTTTGGCCGCTTTAATCAGCATGGGAGCGCTGGCGCTGTTTTTGAAAAAGTGGCAGCCGCGTCACATATACAGGGAAGCCGGGAATGAACATGAACCCGCTGAAAAATATCATGCAGCAGACATTATGAAAGCCTGGTCACCGTTTTATATCTTGACCGCCGTCATTGCGGTGTGGAGCCTCCCAGGTTTCAAAGGGCTTTTTCAGGAAGGCGGATTGCTGAAGCAAACGACGATTTTATTCAACATGCCTTTTCTTCACCGGGAAGTGCTGAAAACGCCGCCGATATCCCCGGAACCGGCACCGCTTGATGCCTTGATGAAGCTTGACCTCATTTCAGCGACGGGTACGGCGATACTGATCGCCGTGATCATCACGATTGTACTGAGCCGAAACATCAGTTTCCGCGGAGGACTCTCCAGTTTGAAAGAGACGGTCAAGGAACTGTGGCTCCCCGTTCTCACCATTTGCTTTGTGATGGGTTTTGCAAACTTGGCCAATTATGCCGGATTGAGTTCAACCATTGGACTGGCGCTCGCCAAAGCAGGGGATATTTTTCCATTCGTCAGTCCTGTATTGGGCTGGATCGGTGTCTTTATCACAGGTTCAGTCGTCAGCAACAATGCCTTATTCGGCCACCTGCAAGCAGTCACCGGCGCGCAAATCGGGACAAGTTCAGCTTTGCTGCTTGCCGCCAATACCGCGGGAGGCGTGATGGCCAAGCTGATCTCACCGCAGTCGATTGCGATTGCAACAGCCGCGGTTCAAGAGACAGGGCAGGAATCAAAGCTTTTCAGCCAAACCGTTAAATACAGCTTGATCCTGCTTTTCATCATTTGCATTTGGACGTTTGCACTTTCAAAGCTTGGCATATAAAGAAGAGCCTTTTCCCGCAATGGGAAAAGGCTTTTTAAGCTGTTTGTTCTATCATGTCCTCTTTTTGAATACATTGTACAAGTTATCCGCGGAAGGGGGACGAGATATGATAAACATCTTCCTGAGTTATGTGTTTTTGGGTTTGTCATTGGCCGCACCTGTCGGCCCTGTGAATGCGGCGCAGATCGACAGGGGCATGAAAGGCGGATTCTTTCATGCCTGGCTGTTTGGACTTGGCGCTGTGACGGCGGATGTCTTATATATGGCTTTAATCTACTTTGGAGTCGCTCAATTTTTGACAGCGCCATTCTTAAAAACGTTTTTATGGCTGTTTGGTTTTTTTGTTTTGACCTACACGGGAATCGAGAGTCTGGTCAAGGCGAAGGAAGTATCGCTGATGAGAGGTTCGGGAGAGAAAGGTTCATACCGCAAATCTTTCTTGTCTGGGCTGGTGATCTCCCTTTCAAACCCGTTAAGCATCATGTTTTGGCTCGGCATTTACGGAAGCATTTTGGCGAAAACGGTAGAGACGTACGAATCATACCAGCTGCTGATCTGCAGTTCAGGCATTTTAATCGGACTTTTTCTGTGGGACTTGGCCATGTCTTTTCTTGCAGGGACATTCAGAACATTTTTAAGCCCGCGGATGATCCAGGCAACGACTTGGCTCGCGGGCATCAGTCTGATTGTTTTCGGATGTTACTTCGGCTATCAGGGGATGCTCGAACTGCTGAAGGCGGGAGGCTGATTATGTCTGCCCGTTTTTCTCTTCCTGATGCGCCCACCTTTTTTTCATCAGCAACGTCACAGCAGCAATAACGGCAAGAAACAGAAGGCTCACAAAAAAACCGGGCCTGCTGTTTTTTTCAAATAACGTACCCGAAACGGCAAATAAAATCAGGACGAGTGCTGTGACAATCTGGACATTCCCTTTCATTTTCGGCTTTGTGAGCTTTTTGCTGGAAAGCAGGATGAACATCCAGTTATAGAGCAGCATTAAGCTGGCGGCCGTCGTCATGTGTTCATAAAGCTGCTTCGGCAAGAGCAGCGACAGGACGATGGAAGCAGCGAGAACGAGCACCGTCAAGCCGAGTGCCGGCCACGATACTTTCGCCTTTTCTTTTTTCGCAAAGCAGGCGGGAGCATCACCGTTTTTCGCCATTGTTCCCATCAGTGTGGTGACAGCAAACAAGGAAGCGGTCAGCGTTGAAAAACCGGCGATAATAAAAATGCCGTTGAAAATATCCATGATCAAATCGAGATGAAAGTCTTTTAATGACGTAATAAACGGGCTGTTCTGTTCGGTAAATGCCCCGCGGGGTACAAGGAGCATGGCCAGCCCGATCGATGCGACGTAGATCACAGCAAGGGTTATGAGCATCAGGCTGCCTGACTTTGATGAATCTTTCGGGTCTTTTAAGTGAATCGCCATCAGACCCATGACTTCGATTCCCCCATAGGCGTAAAATGTGTAAATCAACCCTGTCCACAACCCCATAAAGCCGAAAGGAAACAATTCGTGAACCCGGTCAGGGAACTGTACTTCAGGCGTTTTCCCGGGCAGCAGCCCGCACAATGCCAAGACAGCGATGATGATAAACATTAAGATGGCCGCCGTTTTCAACACGGCCAGTATGTTTTCCGTTTTTTCAAAACTGCTGCGCCCTGTGAAAATGACGATCAGTCCGAGAATCGCATAAATGGAAGCGAACACCCACAGCGGAATCTGGTTAAACCAATGGCGCGTGAACAGGGAAATCGCCGTCAACTGGCTCCCGATGATCAGCATTTCCGATGACCAGTAGACCCAGCCATTGCTAAACCCCGCCCAATTGCCGAAGGCCTCTCTGGCGTAAGAACAAAAAGACCCTTCAACAGGATGATCTGCCGTTAATTTCGCCAGCTGCTGAAAGACAAGAAAAGTGCCAAGGGCAGCAAGAAGAAAGGCGGCCAATACGGAAAAGCCGCTTTTCTTAATCGCGATGCTTGAGCCGAGAAAAAACCCGGTTCCAATTGTGCAGCCGACCCCGATCATGGACAGCTGCCACCATTTTAAATCTCCTTTTTTCGCTTGTTGTTTCATCGTTTCAACCCCTCTAATCTTCTTGTTATTTTGCCAGGGGGCACTGTTTTTATTCGCGAAGGGGGGAAGGTTCTTTGCGCACCTCAATATTCACTTTGAAATGGGACATATGCTATAGTTAAAGACATAATCATTACGGTTCATTCAGTCAAAAGGAGGAATGACGGATGACTTTACAAGAAAAAATCATGCAGGAACTGAATGTAAAGCCTTCTATCGAACCGAAACAGGAAATTGAAAAAAGGGTCGGTTTTTTAAAAAGCTATTTGAAAAAAACGGGTGCCAAAGGCTTTGTTTTAGGCATCAGCGGAGGACAGGACTCCACATTGGCGGGCAGGCTTGCCCAGCTGGCTGTTGAAGAATTGAGAGAAGAAGGCGTTCAGGCGGAATTTATTGCGGTCCGCTTGCCTTACGGTGTTCAGCAGGATGAAGATGACGCTCAGCTGGCGCTGAAATTTATCCAGCCGGACAAGTCTTTTGCTTTTGACATTGCTTCAACTGTAGGCTCGTTTGCTGCTCAATATCAGGCAGTCACGGGAGAGGCGCTTGCCGATTTTCACAAAGGCAATGTAAAAGCGAGAGTCCGGATGATCACCCAATATGCGATCGGGGGTCAAAATCAGCTGCTGGTGATCGGAACAGATCATGCTGCAGAAGCTGTTACCGGATTTTTCACGAAATACGGAGACGGGGGCGCAGACCTTTTGCCGCTTACAGGACTGACAAAACGCCAGGGCAGAAGCCTGCTGGAAGAGCTGGGAGCGCCGGAGCGGCTTTATACGAAGTCCCCGACCGCCGATTTGCTTGATGAAAAACCTCAGCAATCCGATGAAACAGAGCTCGGCCTGACGTATGATAACATTGACGACTACCTTGAAGGAAAAGCCGTCTCCAGCGAGGTGGCAGAGGCCATCGAAAAACGCTATAAGGTATCCGAGCACAAACGCCAAGTCCCTGCTTCAATGTTTGACGACTGGTGGAAATAAGCAAAAAGAGGCTGACTTCAGCCTCTTTTTTATTAACAGGCACCCTATATCATTACAGATGGATTTGTCATATACTTAAGATATTTGATTCCTTTATGCAAGGAGGAGTAGAAGCTGGAAATGAATGCCGCAAAGAATATTGTGCTGATCGGGTTTATGGGCGTCGGAAAAACAACCATCGGTCAGCTTGTGTCAAAGAAATTAGCCCGTGACTTTATCGATATCGACCACGAGATCGAAAAAGACTTTCAAATGACCATTCCGGAGATGTTTCAGCAAAAAGGGGAAGCGTTTTTCAGACAGACTGAAAAAGAATATATTTTTCAGATGTGCGAACATACAATGGGCAACATCGTGTCTTTAGGGGGCGGCGCTTTTCAACAGGAGGAAATCAGAAAGAAGTGCCTCGAACACTGCTTCGTCATCTTTCTTGATTTAACATGGGAGAATTGGAAGCAGCGGATGGATCTCTTAGTTGAAAACAGGCCGGTTCTTCATAACCGCACAATCGAAGAAATGAAACAGCTGTTCAATGAGAGAAAGAGCATCTATGCATTCCACCACTTAAAAGTGGAAACAGATAACCGGTCTGCCGAAGAAACGGCCGACTATATTGTGGAGATGCTAAAGCTTGGTCCATCTTAAACAAACGTTTAATTAAGCTGTTTTTGTTTAAATATACCGGAATAAGCAAAGAGCCAATGATCTGTCTGATCATTGGCTCTTTCCGTTATACGCATGGGATGAATGCCGGATTTTTCAGTCTTGTTTGACCGTTTGTCCATTTGATACATTATAGAGGCTCGGGATAGGCAGCACGTTTCGCCCCGCCGCCACTTCCCTGGATAAGATTTTTCTTGCTCTGCGGCCGCAAAAAAGTCGCTTATTGCCGGATCGGACACTATAATGTAAATAATAGAAACGATAGACTGGCGGTGCACATATCATGAAACAGCGAATTCAAGAAGAACTGAAAAACATTGAAGCAACATATGGTGTTAAAATCCTTTATGCTGTTGAATCGGGCAGCAGGGCATGGGGCTTTCCCTCGCAGGACAGTGATTACGACGTCAGATTTATTTATGTCCATCAAAAAGACTGGTATCTGTCAATTGATGCAAAGCGCGATGTGATTGAACTGCCGATTGACGATTCTCTCGATATCAGCGGCTGGGAGCTGACAAAAGCGTTAAGACTGTTCCGGAAATCAAATCCTCCGCTCCTCGAATGGCTCTCTTCGGGAACCGTTTATTATGAAGCCTATTCGCTGGCAGAAAAAATGAGGCAGCTTAAAAGCCGCGCCTTTTCTCCAGTCTCCTGCATGTACCATTATCTCAATATGGCATCAGGGAATTTCCGAGACTACCTGCAGCGGGAAGAAGTGAAAATCAAAAAATATTTTTATGTACTCCGCCCGATTCTGGCGTGCCAGTGGATCGAAAGCCGCCGGACGGTTCCTCCGATTGAATTTCAGGATTTGCTTGACGAACTTATGGAAGACGGACCGCTGAAAACGGAAATCCATCAGCTGCTTGAGAGGAAAAAGAAAGGGGAGGAGTTCAATCTTGAACCTCAAAATCCCATCCTCCACGCATTTATTAAGAGTGAATTGGAGCGGCTTCAGCAGGTTGCCAAAGCATATAAAACGGATCATGAAGATCTGACGCAGGAGCTTGACCGGCTGTTTAGAGAAACGCTAGACGAGGTGTGGGCATAACATGATATTCCCTTTAAGTATTCTTAAAGGGTTTTTTCTTTGCATTCATAGGGAAATGGTTGAGTATAACAGAAAGCGTTTTCAAATTAAGCGGCACGGAACGGCAGACAGGGCATTCGCAAAAACGGGTTCGCCGAAAACGCATCCTTTTCTTTACCGAAGTTTCTTCCTGATTCTATTGTCGTATACCATCCAAGTTTTAGGAAGAAAGTTTCTTAAAAAATCCCAGCAGATGTAAAACATTGTGGAAAAACCACAAAAATCGTCAGCTTTTTTGTTTTTTCGAAATATTGTGAATCGGCCCTTGGCTCTTATAAAATTAAGAATATAAAGAAATATTTCATGAGATGGCGGGGTGTGAGTAATGGAAGTGATAACAAGAGACTTTTTCCTATTCTTATCTAAAAGCAGCATCCTGAATCGCCTGGCGAGAAATTGGGGGAGTTCCGTCGCGACCGGAAAAATTATCGGAGGAAAAGATTTTGAAGCTTCAATTCCGATTATTAAGGGGCTGAACGAACAAGGGTTGACTGTAACAGTTGATCATTTGGGCGAATTTGTAGACAGCAGGGAAGTCGCAAGGGAACGCACGCAGGAATGCATTCGGGCCATTCAGCTGATTGCTCAGGAACAGCTTAATTCACATGTTTCATTAAAGATGACGTCACTGGGACTCGATATTGACCTTGACCTTGTCAGGGATAATATGACCAGCATTCTGGAATGTGCCGAACAGCACCAAGTGATGGTCACAATCGATATGGAAGATGAAGTGCGCTGCCAAAAGACGCTTGACCTCTTTAAGGAGTTCAGGCAGAAATACGAGTATGTCAGTACTGTCCTGCAGGCCTACTTGTACCGGACCGAACAGGATTTGGAGGAGCTTAATCCGTATAATCCGTTTTTCCGTCTTGTGAAGGGAGCTTATAAAGAATCGCCACAAGTGGCGTTTCCTGACAAAAAAGATGTGGATGAGAATTACAAAAAGCTCATTAAAAAGCAGCTGCTGAGCGGCCATTACACAGCCATCGCAACTCATGACGACAAGATGATTGATTACACCAAAGAAATTGCGAAAGAGCATCAAATCGGCAAAGACCGCTTCGAGTTTCAAATGCTGTACGGGATGCGCAACAAAACTCAGCTGGAACTGGTGAAGGAAGGCTACAATATGCGCGTGTATCTTCCTTACGGAGACGACTGGTACGGATACTTTATGAGACGGCTTGCCGAGCGGCCTGCCAACATCGCTTTTGCGTTTAAAGGCATGACGAAGAAATAAAACGATAAAAAGGGGAGATTAGCATGACAACACCTTACAAACACGAACCATTTACAAATTTCGGGATCGAAGAAAACCGGAAGGCATTCGAAAAAGCTCTGGAAACGGTAAATAACGAATGGCTGGGTCAGTCCTATCCTCTTGTTATCGATGGAGAAAGGTATGAAACGGAAGACAAGATCGTATCGATCAATCCTGCAAACAAAGAAGAAGTTGTAGGCACGGTATCCAAGGCTACTCAGGATCATGCGGAAAAGGCCATTCAGGCGGCTGCGAAAGCGTTTGAAACTTGGAGATACACAGATCCTGAAGAAAGAGCGGCTGTTTTATTCCGCGCGGCTGCCAATGTGCGCCGCAAAAAGCATGAGTTCTCTGCGCTTCTAGTTAAAGAAGCAGGAAAACCTTGGAATGAAGCGGATGCGGATACGGCAGAAGCGATCGATTTTATGGAATATTATGCGCGGCAAATGATTGAGCTTGCGAAAGGAAAGCCGGTTAACAGCCGTGAAGGCGAACGAAATCAATATGTGTACACACCGACTGGTGTTACGGTTGTTATTCCGCCTTGGAACTTCCTGTTCGCGATCATGGCCGGAACGACGGTTGCGCCGATCGTGACAGGAAACACGGTTGTTCTGAAGCCTGCAAGCGCAGCGCCTGTCATTGCTGCCAAGTTCGTTGAAGTGCTTGAAGAAAGCGGTCTTCCAAAAGGAGTAGTCAACTTCGTCCCTGGAAGCGGAGCTGAAGTCGGAGATTACCTGGTGGATCATCCGAAAACAAGCATCATTACGTTTACCGGTTCAAGGGAAGTCGGAACGCGCATTTTTGAGCGTGCAGCGAAGGTTCAGCCTGGTCAGACACACTTAAAACAAGTGATTGCTGAGATGGGCGGAAAAGATACGGTTGTCGTTGATGAAGACTGCGATATTGAATTGGCTGCACAATCAATTTTCACATCTGCCTTCGGCTTTGCAGGCCAAAAATGTTCAGCAGGTTCACGGGCTGTCGTGCATGAAAAGGTATATGACGAAGTATTGAAGCGCGTGATCGAAATTACGGAGTCCAAGAAAGTCGGAGAGCCTGACAGCGCGGACGTTTACATGGGACCTGTCATCGACCAGGCATCCTTTAACAAAATCATGGACTATATCGAAATCGGAAAAGAAGAAGGCCGCTTAGTCAGCGGAGGAAAAGGCGATGATTCAAAAGGCTACTTCATCGATCCGACGATCTTTGCCGATCTAGATCCGAAAGCTCGGTTAATGCAGGAAGAAATTTTCGGACCTGTTGTTGCTTTCTCAAAAGTCAGCAGCTTTGATGAGGCGCTGGAAGTTGCCAACAACACCGAATACGGCCTGACAGGCGCGGTCATTACTAAAAACCGCGACCATATCAACAGGGCAAAACAAGAATTCCATGTCGGAAATCTGTATTTCAACCGCAACTGTACAGGGGCGATCGTCGGCTACCATCCGTTTGGCGGTTTCAAAATGTCGGGAACCGATTCTAAAGCGGGCGGACCTGATTATCTTGCGCTTCACATGCAGGCGAAAACGATCAGCGAAACGTTTTAAGGTGTAAGAAAAGGGGTTAAACAGGGGACGAAGGCAGCCTATGAAAGGCTGCCTTCAAAAAAAGAGAAATTAGTCTAAAAATTTAGATAAACGGCATCTTGGGGGGAGATTCTTATTCAGAACGTACAATTGATCATTTCCATCGTGATTTACATGGTAGGGATGCTTTATATTGGGTATTACGCTTACAAACGGACAGCAAACCTCTCAGACTATATGCTTGGCGGACGGACGCTCGGGCCTGCTGTCACGGCGCTTAGCGCCGGCGCATCAGACATGAGCGGCTGGCTTTTGATGGGGCTGCCGGGCGCCATGTTTGCAACAGGCCTGAGCGGTTCATGGATTGTCATCGGCCTTGTACTCGGCGCATGGGCGAACTGGATTTTTGTGGCGCCGCGTTTGAGGTCATACACCGAGGTAGCAGGCAATTCGATCACCATCCCTGCATTTTTAGAAAACCGCTTTCATGACAAATCAAAGATCCTGCGAATATTTTCCGGAGTCGTCATTATTACCTTTTTTACGTTTTATGTATCATCAGGAATGGTTTCCGGCGGCGTTTTATTTAACAGCATGTTTAATTTGGATTACCATACAGGGCTGTGGCTCATTTCGGGAGTCGTCGTGGCTTACACGCTTTTCGGCGGGTTTTTGGCAGTCAGCTGGACGGACTTTGTCCAGGGCATCATTATGTTTGTCGCGTTAATTCTTGTTCCGATTGTGACCGTCATTCAGACGGGAGGACCTGGAGAAGCCTTCAGCGAAATCCAGTCGATCGATCCAAACCTCCTCAATATTTTTAAAGGAACGAGTGTCCTCGGCATCATCTCCTTGTTCGCATGGGGCCTCGGCTACTTTGGACAGCCTCACATTATCGTGCGTTTTATGGCGATATCCTCTGTCAAGGAAACGAAGAAAGCGCGCCGGATCGGCATGGGATGGATGATCTTTTCAAGTGCGGGCGCACTTCTGACCGGATTGCTCGGTATTGCTTATTACTCAAAGAACGGGCTTCACTTGGATGATCCGGAAACCATCTTCATTCAATTGGGGAACATCTTGTTTCACCCTCTGATCACAGGCTTTTTAATCTCGGCGATTTTAGCAGCGGTTATGAGTACTATTTCCTCCCAGCTGCTAGTTACATCAAGTTCTCTAACTGAAGATTTATACAAAACACTATTTAAACGCTCTGCATCTGACAAAGAACTCGTCTTTTTCGGACGGCTTTCTGTTTTGGCGGTTTCCATTGTCGGACTCTGTCTCGCCTGGACGAAAAACAATACGATTCTCGGTCTTGTCAGCTATGCTTGGGCGGGTTTCGGCGCGTCGTTCGGCCCTGTGATCATCTTAAGTTTGTTTTGGAAAAGGATGACAAAATGGGGGGCGCTTGCCGGAATGGTTGCCGGAGCAGTTACCGTCATCATTTGGGCGGAAGCCGGGCTTTCCGATGTTCTTTATGAAATTATTCCGGGCTTTGCCGCCAGCTTGCTGTTTGTATTTGTCGTCAGTCTATTGACGTCAAAACCGGAGCAGCAGGTGCTTGATGAGTTCGAGCAATACAAACAAACACTGTAACGATGATGGAGATGGGGAACTATTCTCCGTCTCTCTTTTTATAGGCCTTCTCCCCCCTTCTAACAGGGGATTGATCCCATTTTTTTAAAAGTCGCATATAAGTCTATACAAGAGTGTAAAGGAGAAGTATGATTAAGTTAAAAACGAGTAGGAGAAAGGATATGGAAGAGCTATTAGAACAAGTTGTTTCTCTTTCAAACATTAATGAGATCATTGACTTTATCAGCGGCGAGCTGAAAAAGCCGGTCATACTGGAAAGCGCAGATTTTTTCTTATTAGCTTATAACTCCTATTATATTAACCATTTTGATGCAGCAAACCAGCAAACGATTTTCTCCAAAAAATGTCCGCTGCCGATCTTTGAAAAATTCGTCGAAGAAGGCATTATTGATCAATTGAAAACGACTCCGACTCCCTTTCGGGTAAAACAGATTGAAGAAATCGGCTTAAACCAGCGGGTTGTCGTCAGCGCCAAGCATAAAGACGAAATTATGGGCTATATCTGGGTGCAGGAGATTGAAGACAATCTGTCTGATGAAGAGCTCGATTTCTTATACCAAGCTTCCTTTCATGTCGGGAAGATCATTTATAAGAAAAAACGCCTCAAACAAGAAAAAGAAGAACAGGCGGAAGAGCTTTACAAAAAGGCAATTAACGATCAGTTTCAAACGGAAAAAGAGCTGAAAGCCGCCGCCGATAAGGCAAGCGTTGTCCTGCCGGCTGTGTTTACGGTCATGGTGCTTCAAGTCGTTGACGGGGAGGATGAACTGCTCGAAGATCTGAAGGAAACGATCCGATCTTATTTAAACCTGAAAGATAACATCAGTCACGTATTGGAGGATCATTCGAATATCGCCATCATTGTCGGCAGTGTGTCGCGCAAGCGTTCCGCGCTGGCCGCGGCCTCAGAACTGATCAACCGTCTGTTGACCCATCTGCGCTCACAAATGCTGCCCCTTATTTTGATCGGGGTCGGCAATGAGTACAGCAGCCTGCTGTCCCTTGGCAGAAGCTACAGAGAGGCGCTCCAAGTGACGAAAGCAGCGGAAATCACGGGAAGCCAGGAACACATTCCCTATGAATATCAAAAGCTCGGGCTTTTCAAATATCTTGACCAAATCGCCGCAAAAAACGATCATCTGCAATATGTAAACCCGGACCTTCAGCTGCTGAAAGAAAAAGATAAAGAAAGCCACACCGAATTTTTAAGAACGCTTGAAATCTATCTCGTCAACAACTGCAAGGTCAAACCATCCGCAGAACAGCTGTTCATCCACCAAAACACGCTCAATTACCGCATTAAACAAATATTAGAAATGACATCGATCGATCTCAATGATTTTAATACAAGATGTCAATTGTTTATCGATTTAATGCTGATGAAGAAAGCAGGCTACAAATCGTAAACAGGAAAAGAAAAGCTGGCACATAAAGTGCCGGCTTTTAATATGTCCGATAAACATAAGGATCTTTCGGTTCTTTTATTGTAGACCAATCCTTCACTTTCAGCACGGGGATCGTAGATTTGAAAGGCTGATAGTATTCGGAAGACAGCGTTCCTTTTACATGAAGCCACTGGTCGTCTTTAATATCCATATTTTCAGGGAACTCGACCAGCATGCCGTAGACTCCCGAGTCGGCGATGCAATGAATGATTCCGAAGCGGAGGACAAACAGCTGTTTGTCACTGATCGCTTCCCCTTTAAAAGCAAAGCCGTCGAACTCGATCGTTCGGTCAAGGAATTCTCCCGGATATTGGTATATCGTTTCCATGCCCTTCAAAAAATCATCGTCTTTTAATGTAATATGCTGTTTTGTTTTATAATTTTTCAGCGCTTTATTCATCAATTCATCGTACCCTTCTTCGCCGTAGTAGATGCTTGTGTCAGGGCGCAGGTATTGGGTTTGGGCATAATGCTCCGGCTGTTCGATCGCTTTGAACGAGAAGCCCTTCGACTTGACGATATTGGAATCGAGCGTCGCTGCCGGCAGAAAAAGTCCGGTGCATAAAGGGAAGATGAACACGAAATAAATAAACATTCTTTTCAGAAAAGGCTTATCTTTTTCATGATCGTGATCATGGCTGCATCCGCAGTCGTGGTCACACCCTTTTTCATCCGAGCCTTTCATATAAATGTAGAATTGCACTGCTGTCAAAATGGCCAGAAGAAAAATAGCGATGTATGAAAGGTAAGCGTATTTCATATTAATATATTTTGTCAGATTGCCGGATGCATGAAGATGAAAAAAGAAAAATGTAAACAACATTAAAATGAATGTGCGAAACATGTTCTCACCCCTTTACCAACAGTGATCCGGCTAAGACAATAACGGCGATGTAGGCGATTAAGACAAACACAAAGCGCTTTTTGAAGATGCCGAGCATCATCAGCAGATTTTTGATGTCCACCATCGCTCCGAATACAAGAAAGGCGATGAGGGAGCCGAGTGAAAACGTGCTGCTGAAAGAAGAAGCAATAAAAGCGTCGACCTCTGAACAAAGGGACAGCACAAATGAAAGCCCCATCATAACGAGGGAGGAAGAAACATCATTTTGCCCGATCGCTAAAAGGGTCGATGTTTTAATATACGTCTGCATCGCTGCTGCGACAAATGCGCCGATGATCAAATATTTTCCGACTGAGAAAAACTCGTCAACTGCATGGCGGAGCGTCCCGCCGAGCTTTTGCAGGAAAGACTGGCTCGCATGGCCATGGTGGTGATGGCCGTGCGTCCCGTTTTCGATCAGCTGATTCCCTTTAAATTGATAAGAGATGATCAGCCCGGCGATAAGAGACACCGCAATCGCCAACCCGCCGCGATAGAACACAACATCCCATTTGTTCCCGAAAGCGATGAATGTCGAGAATAAAACAATCGGATTGATGATCGGGGCCGTTAGCATGAAGGCGACCGCTGCGTGAAGAGGCACTCCCTTTAAAAGCAGCCTGCGGGCAATCGGAACGATGCCGCACTCGCAAGCCGGAAACAATACCCCGGCAAATGTCCCTGACAAAACGGCGAGAAATCGGTTTTTTGGAATGATTCTCGCCATCATCTCCTCTGTTACAAACATTTGAATCAAACCTGATATAAAAACCCCGATTAAGACGAACGGAATCGCTTCTATTAATATACTGATAAATATTGAGTTCAGCTGCAGAAAGGATTGTGAAACCACAAAAAAACCTCCGCGCAAATGCATATTTTTAGTTACAATCTAGCATTATAACATAAATTGAAAAAGCGGTTTTGTGCGGCGGGGTTCAGATAATGGGAGGCGCAGGAGTGACAGAATTAATACACAGCCTTGAAGGGTAATGTTATGATAAGAATATTCAAAAAATGAAAAGAAGAGGGGAAAGACAAGATGCAGCAGCCTTATGATATGCCGCTAGAACAGCTTTATCAGTATAAACCTGAACGGACGGCACCGTCCGATTTCAAAGAGTTCTGGAAGGGTTCATTGGAGGAATTGGCAAATGTAAAAGCGGAGCCTGAGCTTGAACCGCATGAATATCCGGCTGACGGGGTAAAAGTCTACTGGCTTACATACAAAAGCATCGGAGGAGCGCGAATCAAAGGCTGGTACGCAGTACCCGACCGCCAAGGACCGCATCCTGCGATCGTCAAATACCACGGCTATAACGCCAGCTATGACGGAGACATCCACGATATTGTCAATTGGGCTCTTCACGGCTACGCGGCATTCGGTATGCTGGTCCGCGGGCAGAACAGCAGTGAAGATACAGAGATCTCTCTTCACGGAAATGTACCAGGCTGGATGACAAAAGGAATCCTCGATCCGAAAACATATTACTACAGAGGGGTTTATTTAGATGCCGTACGAGCAGTCGAAGTGGTCAGCGGTTTTGCTGAAGTCGATGAAAAGCGGATCGGAGTGATCGGGGCAAGCCAAGGAGGCGGGCTGGCCGTCGCGGTTTCGGCGCTGTCCGGTATTCCAAAAGCAGCCGTGTCCGAATACCCTTATTTAAGCAATTTTCAACGAGCGATCGATACAGCGATCGACCAGCCTTATCTCGAAATCAACTCCTTTTTCAGAAGAAACACCAGCCCGGATATTGAACAGGCGGCCATGCATACCCTGTCTTATTTCGATATCATGAACCTTGCCCAAGAGGTCAAAGCGCCCGTTCTCATGTCGATCGGACTGGTTGACACCATCACACCGCCATCTACCGTCTTTGCGGCTTACAATCACTTGGAAACGGATAAAGAAATAAAAGTGTACCGTTATTTTGGACACGAATACATCCCGCCGTTCCAAACAGAAAAGCTGGCGTTTTTGAGAAAGCATCTGAAATGAATAAAAGTGAACACCCGGTGAAGCCGGGGTTTTTTTATGTCTTGATTTAAGAATATATCGTATTATAAGATATAATTAGAGAGGATGATGAAAGTGAATACGGAACAAATTATAGAAGTGATGAATCAGGACTGGACGGATATTTACTACCATCTGCACACAAAACATGATGATCATTTATCTCACCAAGCTGTTCGGATGCTTCAGCATATCGAAAAAAACCGCTTTGTGACCATTGGCCATTTAGCAGAATTATTGGATGTATCTCATAATACGGCATCAGAACATGTGAAAAGACTTATACAAAAAGGCCTTGTACGGAAAAAAAGGGACAGCAGTGATGAACGCAAAGTCTATGTCACGTTAACGCCTGAAGGTGAAGAAGCAGTGAAACGGCATACGAGACTTAATCCGAAAAAACTGCAAAAGGTGCTGGAGCAATTAAATAAGGAAGAAGTTGAAATGATTAAAACGGCATTTTCCTTGTTAAGCCGGGAGGCAAAATCATGTTTTTAATAGTGAAAATCGGGGTGTCTGCAATATTGATCGCCATTATAACCGAAATTGCACGAAAATCGCCTGAAATGGGCGGAATAATTGCGGCTTTGCCGCTTGTCAGTCTGCTCAGTTTATTTTGGCTGAGTGTACAAGGGGAATCTTTGAAGCATTTAAGCCAATTTGCGAAAGGCGTGCTATGGGGGTTTCCCGCCACGGCGGTTCTCCTTTTGATCGTGGTTTTGAGTTTGAAAGCATCATTCCCGGTTATCATTTCTGTTGTATTTGGAATATGCGGATGGGGCGGGTGTTTAATGCTGCAAAAAGCTCTCATTGGTGCGATATTCGGGTGAAAGGCGGAATGTCCTTTCGAATGGAATAAGTAGCTGCCTGTGCTGCCGCACAAGCAGCCTAAGAAGGCTCGATGGCGGGATGGGCTTGAACCAGGCAGAAAACGATCGGAGAGCGGAGTAACCATCCCTATATGAGACTATCACATATAAAGCCTGGAGTAGTAAATCATCCTCGCCGGAAAAGGAGCGTCCCGGTATGGCCCGTCGGGCGGGATGGATGTCGACAGAAATCTGAAATAATTGCTCCAGAGTACTTTTAAGTTTACCGGATATGTCTGGACGGTTTCAGGAGCGAGTTCGTAGGAGAATGCTTGAGCTTTAGATTGACTGATCATAAACTTTTGATATTCTCCGTTTTGAAAGTAATATAAATAGCCTTTTAAACGATGCGCTTCCTGGTTGACCAAAGAGATATACAGGTCTTCTCGGCCGGTTTTTTCAACCGGGTTTCCTGCTTTGTCAGACAGATAAATCAATCCCGTTTGTGATGCGCTTCCGCTGTTCGTTTGACAGTTAACGGGTTCAATATAAGCAGGGTGTGCCAAGAGCCGGTCAGGATGCAGAGCATGTGAAATCAATTCAAAATAGTAGGGCGCTACATAGTCGGCATCCCGATTCCATTTGCAATCGCGCTCAGCCTTTGGATCGAACATGAAAGTCTGGGTGATGATATAAACGATATGTCTGCCTGCGGGAACATGCTGGAGCCTGATTTTGATTTCCTTGGACGAATGAGCGGGGACGATGGATGGAAAGGTTTGCGAGGGCCGGTCATTTCCTTCAAAGAAGACGGATATATGAATGCGGTCTTCTGCATTCGTATAGTTGCAGTAGACGTATGATGCTTGGAAATGGCCTGACGGGTCTGTTTGATAGCTTAATTTGTTTCTGTCGATCGTATAAAGGTTTTCTGCGTGAAAATGAGTTGATCCGATGATATGGATAGTACCGCCTCCGTTTCACAGTATGGTAAGCCGCCGGAGCACCCGGCAGCTTCTTGCTATTTTTTGATATAGACCTCTGTCCGCTTTTCCAGGAAATCCTGGAGCAAAGCGATCGCCGAGCAAACGGCCCAGTAAATCAAGGCAACTAAAATATACATCGTCATATAGTCGAATTCCCGCCCGCCGACGATTTTTGCCTGTTGAAACAATTCAGGCACGGTAATCATGGCGGCCAGGGAAGACGCTTTAACGAGATCAAGCATTACGTTTGCAAGAGGCGGGAGCGCAATTCTAACCGATTGAGGGACAATCACATGGCGCATCGTCTGCCAGTAGGAAAACCCGATCGATTTTGCAGCGTCCCACTGCCCTCTGTCAACAGACGACAGGGCAGAGCGGATAATCTCGGCAATGTATGCGGCGCTGTTGATGCTGAAGCCAATTAAGGCAGCAGTCAAAGCCGTAAACTGGATTCCGATATAAGGAAAACCGAAATAAAGGATAAATAGAATGACCAGGATCGGAACGCCTCTCATAAACGAGATATAGATTCTTGCCGGCCAACGAAGCAAAGCGATCCCGGACATACGCCCAAGCGCGATGAAAAAACCGAGAATTAAACCGGCAAACATGCTCGCAAAAGAAATTAAAAGCGTATTCCATATGCCTTGCATCACATAAGGAAAAGATTTCGCAGCCAATTCTGCATTAAAAATATACTCCCATTGAATAGAGCCCAATTTACATCCCTCTATTTATTCACATCGACATCGATATAGTCGATATCCTGCTTTTTCGAAACATCGGCACCGCCGAAAAACTTTTTCGAAATCTTTTTGATTGTGCCGTCCTTCAGCATTTCGTCAATCGTTTTGTCGAATTGCTTTTTAAGTTCAGTGTTTCCTTTTTTCATGATCATGCCTTGCTGATGCGGATAGTATTTAAGATCGGGATGAATAGTCAGATCCAGATCAGGCATTGCGGCGAGCGCGAGCTTTTGAAGGTAGTAGTCGTTTAAGATGACGTCGGTTCTTCCATTCGCTACATCCTTTAAAAATTGGTCATTTGTTGCGTTGTCGTAAATGACTTCCTCTGCTCCGTATTTGCGTGCGATATCCATGTAAACTGTCGTAGCTGCACCAGCGGCTTTCTTTCCCTTTAAGTCCTCAAGCGAGTGGATGCCTGATAAGTCTTTTTTGCGGACGATAGCCGTTCCGAATGAATATTTATAAGGCATAGAGAACAAAAACTTTTCTTTGCGGTCGTCTGTCATTGTAATATCGTTGGCGGCAGCGTCGACTTGTCCGCTCCCCACCGCCGTCAGCATACCGTCAAAGCCCATTTCTTTAAATTCAACATTCAGGTCGAGTCGTTTAGCCGCTTCCCGAATCACTTCAACTTCGTAGCCGGTCAGCTTGTCCTTGCCGGAATCAGTGTCATGATATGAAGTGGGGTAAAGGGTTCCCGAAGTCGCTACAACGATCTTCCCTTTTTCCTTTATCTCATCCCAGGCTGTTTTTTGGTTTTCAGCCTTATTTTGAGCTGTGCTGCATGCAGCTGTTATAAGAGCAAGCGCTAACACTGTTATCCACAATGTAATGCGCTTATACGTATGCAATTTGTTCACTTAAACAATCCTCCTATTCCTTTAGTCAAGTAAACCATAGCACTGAAGTAGGGATTAGGCAATAAGATAATTAGTATTGGGAAAAAATAAAATAATTGATTGTGCAACCTGCTTTACTTTTTAAGGTGAAAGATGGAATCATAAAGGTATTGGCAAATTGAAACATAAGGAGGATCAGAAAAGATGAAAAATATTTTAATCATCAACGGACATGAAGCCTATCCCCATGCAAGGGGACAGCTCAATCACACTATTTTTACAGCGATGGCGGACAAGCTGGGCGAAAAATATGAGGTGAAAAAAACAGTGGTGGCAGACGGCTATCAAATCCCGGAGGAACACGAGAAATTCAAGTGGGCTGATGCCGTTATTTATCAGACGCCTGTTTACTGGTTCAGCGTTCCTGCTTTATTTAAAAAATATATTGATGAAATTTATGAGTACGGGCTTTTTTATCAAGGGTCTGAAGACTACGGCAGAGGCGGGCTGTTTACCGATAAAAAGTATATGTTTTCAACCACATGGAACGCGCCGAAGGAAGTCTTCTCCAAAACGGGGACATTCTTCGAAGGTAAAAGCCTTGATGAAGCGCTGTTTCATTTGCACAAAATGCAGGAATTCGTCGGCATGAAGCCTTTAAAAACATTCTCTGTCCATGATGTCATCAGCAATCCGCAAGTGGATCAATATTTAGCTGACCTGGACGCTCATTTAAAAGAAGTATTTTCGATTTAAGTCAAGAGGTTTGTGCACAAGCGCAAACCTCTTTTTTTCGTTTTCCTCTAAGAAAACGTGATACAGTTGAGTAAAAGCAAAGCAGGGGGTGTTCGCATGTTTTTAAAAAAGCTGACTTTACTTCGAGAAGAAGTTCCTTCTTATGCAAAATATCCATTTTCAATTCCTGCTATTCAACATTTAAATGAACTGACGTTTCAAAAAAACGTAACATTTTTTGTCGGGGAAAACGGATCGGGCAAATCGACGCTGCTTGAAGCAATCGCAGATAAATGCGAATTTAACACGGCTGGCGGGGGAAGAAATAATACATATGAAGTATACGGCTCCGGATCGGCTCTAGGAGACTATATCAGATTGTCGTGGCTTCCCAAAGTAACAAACGGCTTTTTCCTTCGCGCTGAATCTTTCTATCATTTTGCCACTCATATTGATGAAGTGGATATCACAGGTTTTCGCAGCTACGGAGGCAGATCTCTTCACGAGCAATCGCACGGCGAATCTTTTTTATCGCTTTTCAAGCATCGTTTTAAAGAAAAGGGAATCTATCTTCTCGATGAGCCTGAAGCTGCTTTATCCCCGGCAAGACAGCTGGCATTCCTGAAAATCATTCATGATTTGACGAAATCCAGCCAGGCTCAGTTTATCATCGCCTCCCATTCCCCCATTTTATTAGGGTATCCGGAAGCTGAAATCTTCAGTTTTGATGGTGAGCAAATCGCTGAAGTGAACTATGAGGATACGGATCATTACACCTTAACCAAGTATTTTCTTCAGCATCGGGAAAAGCTTCTGGCGGAGCTGTTTTTAGATGATGTTTGATCTGAAACGCGTTTCATAGAATATGATAAGAAGCATCCGGATCAAAATACGAAACAGGAGTTGAGCCATATGATTCATCAGCGACTACGCCCATTTCCAGACCATTTCTTATGGGGATCAGCATCAGCAGCCTATCAGATCGAAGGAGCCTGGAATGAAGACGGCAAAGGCCTCTCGGTTTGGGATGTGTTCACAAAGATTCCCGGAAAAACGTTTAAAGGAAGCAATGGAGACATTGCGGTTGACCATTACCACCGCTTTAAAGAAGATGTTGCTTTAATGGCCGAGATGGGGTTAAAAGCATACCGTTTTTCAGTCAGCTGGCCGAGAATTTTTCCGCAGGGCAGGGGAGAAGCCAATGAAGCGGGTTTGAGATTTTACGATGACTTGATCAATGAGCTCCTTGCTCATGATATTGAACCTGTTTTAACGCTTTATCATTGGGATCTTCCCCAGGCTTTAATGGATGAATACGGCGGCTTTGAATCCAGAAGAATTATAGAGGATTTCAATGCGTATTGCGTTACGCTCTATAAGCGGTATGGGGACAGGGTCAAATATTGGGTGTCCCTTAACGAGCAAAATTACAACTTTAATCACGGCTTTATCACAGCGATGCATCCTCCGGGTGTGAAGGATAGAAAACGCTTCTATGAGGCTAACCATATTGCATTTCTGGCGAATGCAAAGGCAATCGATTCTTTTCGCCGGTATGTTCCCGATGGAAAAATCGGACCTAGTTTTGCTTATTCGCCTGCATATCCGCTCTCCAGCCGTCCGGATGATATCCTCGCTTTCGAAAATGCCGAGGAATTCACAAATTATTGGTGGCTTGATGTGTATTGCCGGGGGACATATCCGGGCATTCCTTTGAAATATCTGAAGGAAAAAGGCTGGGCGCCGACAATTGAGGATGGGGATATGGAGCTTTTAGCAAAAGGAAAACCCGATTTTGTCGGTGTGAATTATTATCAAACCATCACATATGAAATGAATCCTCTTGACGGGGTATCGGAAGGAAAGATGAATACGACCGGCCAAAAGGGCAGCAACCAGGAAACAGGCATGCCCGGTTTATACAAAACAAAGAGGAACCCTCATCTTGAGACATCGAATTGGGATTGGGCCATTGATCCGATCGGTTTAAGAATCGGGCTTCGCAGGATTTCCAGCCGCTATGGGCTTCCGCTTTTCATAACAGAAAACGGGCTGGGGGAATTCGATAAGGTTGAAAATGACGGCGCGATTCATGATGATTACAGAATTGCCTACTTGCGTGCGCACCTTGAACAGTGCAGACAGGCTTTAAACGACGGAGTCGATTTAATCGGCTACTGCAGCTGGTCATTTACAGATTTATTGAGCTGGCTAAACGGCTATCAGAAAAGATACGGGTTTGTTTATATTAATCGTGATGAAGAGAATGTAAAGGACTTGAAGAGAATTAAAAAAGACAGCTTTTACTGGTACCAAAACGTCATTCAGACGAACGGGGAAGAGCTTTAGGATGAGGGCGCCGGATGAAACCGGCGCCTTTATCCGTTGTTCAAGCCTGTTTAAAATCGAGAATATAGGTGATCTTCGCAGTGCTGTTATGATCAGGCATTATCGTATAGCATGTCAGCTGATAGGCGCCTTGCGGGATGTCGCATGTCAATTTTTTGGATAGGACGCTTGCAATTTCGACCCCGTCATGAAGGACGTCGAAGGAAACGGTGACGCGCCTGTTAAAGGAGGGCACCTGTTCTTGGACATTCAAACGGACTTCTACTAAAGATGCCGTGTTATCGAGAGCTTCAAACGAGACCGCATGCTCTCCCGTCGTGTAGCCTCTTTTAATATCCTCGTCTGTCCAATCCATAACGGGCGGCTTTCCGCCTTTTTGATAAACGGTAAACTGATGGTATGACATCGTCATTTCTCGTGCTTCCCACTTTTTGATCAAAGACCGTACCTCCAGTGTTATTTAATCTTGAAAAGTACCTTCGTCCCATCCGGATAATCGCTTACCTGATTGCCCACCCAAGATCCTGCTCCGCGGTTATCAGACGGCCTGATATACTCGACGGAAGCACCTGTTCCGCCTTCTTCGCACATGGCCATCGGCCACTCGTCGCGGTCATAGCCTGATTTGGAAGGAACATCTTTTAATGAATCCTTTCTGCGTTCGTCGGCTCCGTCCCTGTCGATCGTACAGATTTCGGAATGCCCTTTTTTGATGGCTTTTCGAATGTGCGCGCCTGTTTCAGGATAGCGGTCCGAAGGAAAAATCAGCACTTCATCATAGTTTGAGCCGTTTTGCCGGCCAGTAGGCTGATGTTCTGAAGTAAAAAAGTCGCCAGATATAATGCCGATGATCACGACGGCGATGGCGAGCAAGGTGATCAGCAAAGATTTAATCTTGTCCATTCTTGTTGTCCTGCTTTCTTATAAGTTAAATCATTCGGTCGCAGCGGACCGGAAGTAAATACAACTTTATTATCGTAAAAATGATTTGAGAAATAAAGGGGAGATTAATAAGTTTTTCCTCTTAAAATGCTGAATTTTCGTCTATCATATCGCCTTTTTTAAAAATTTTGCCGGTCATTTAGAAAGTTTTAGAGGTTCAAAATCTAAATTTCTCATATGAAAGAAAAACTTTCAGGCCCCCTTTATAAAGCCTTCCTGCGCGAATGATATGAAATACAAGACAGAAAAGGAGCTGATCGAGTTGCTTCGCAAGCTATTGAAGGCACTGCAAAACGGTAAAAACCGACGATACAGCAGCAGCGATTACGGACGGAAATCATACAAAAAATACAGCAGCAGCGATTATAAAAGAAAAGGGTACGGTCATCACCATTACAAAAGAAAGCATAAGAAATTTTTCGGCAGCAGCTAAATCGCGTGAAAATATTGATGAGATGGCTGTTTGACCGCCCGCTCAAAAAAGGAACTGTCTTGGAGGGGAGATATCGGATCCACCGTGTGCTCGGGATGGGCAGCTACGGCATCACATATCTTGCCGAAGAACTTGGGAGAGCCGGTTTCCGCGTCATTAAGCAACAGAGAAAAACAAAAGCATGGACATCAGCCGGACGGCAGTCTTTCAACCGTGAGGCTGAAATTTTGCGAGAATTGGATCTGGCTGCCGCGCCCCGTATATATGAGGTGCTTCAATCGGCCGGTGAGCGGTATATCGTAATGGAGTATATCGAAGGAAAAACGTTTGAAGATTTGCTCTTTTATGATGGGCGTGTCTTTGATGAACAGCAAACGATCAGCATATTGAAGGAAGTGCTTCACAGCGTTTCCCTTCTTCACAGGCGAGGAATTATTCACCGGGATTTGAGGATTCCAAATTTGATTGTGAATGGAGGAACGATCCGCATCATAGATTTCGGACTGGCATGCCGCCTGACTGAAAGAGAACGTGTTGATGACCGGCACCCGGAAAAAAAGCTGATGCGTGCTGTTTCAGTCAAAAGTGACTTTTATGCGTTAGGGCATTTCGCATTGTTTCTCCTCTACTCCGGGTTTACTCCGTCCAAGGAGGAAGAAAAATGCTGGGAAGAAGAGCTCAGCATATCGTCCGGGCTTAAATCTGTTCTGCGGAGGATGCTGCAGATTGATCTCCCGTATGAGCGTGCAGAAGATATTATCGGCGATTTGACTTCCTGTATGGCGAAAAAGAAGAAGCTGCCGTTTTAACGGCAGCCCAGCGTGTCGAGAAACCCTCGCATTCGTTGTCAGGCCTGCGCGTCGGTGCTCACGAATAGAGGAAGGATCGGCGGCTAAACGCCCAGGCGTCCTGCCTGAACGCCGCCGTCATCACCTCCTGTGAAAGTCCGCTCCGATGCTCGGCCTTCCTAGACTGCAAGGGTTTTCAATCACGCTGAAAGGATGACAAAGTCCCAAAACAAAAGCCGTTTTGGGATTTTGTCAACAATCTAAGCTGCCGTTTTAACGGCAGCCTTTATTCCCTGCTATTTCATTTTGACTTCCCCGATGAGCTGATGCAAATCTTCAGCCAGTTTGGAGAGTTCATTTGCAGAGGCGGTGACTTCTTCCATAGCCGCAAACTGCTCTTCTGTCAGACCTGCGACTTGTTGTGAATGATCTGAAGTTTCCTGGACTTCTTTTGAGATTGCTGCAAATGACGCTGTGATGTTTTGAATGCTTTGCGATATATGCTGAGCAGCGGAAGACAAGTCGGAAATTCTTACGCTGGACTCTTCCATTAAGTCGACAATAGATTCAAACGTCCTTTTGTTCTGTTCGATCATTTTGACGCCGTTGACCGCTTCCGTTTTCACTGTCATGATTGAATCGGTTGTGGTTGCGATTTCTGATTGAATCCCTGAAATGAGATGGGAGATCTGATTGGCTGATTGCTGCGACTGTTCGGCAAGACTGCGAACTTCTTCTGCAACGACGGCAAAACCTTTTCCGTGTTCTCCTGCTCTTGCAGCTTCTATTGAAGCGTTCAAGGCGAGCAGGTTGGTTTGATCGGCAATCTCCGTGATCGCTTTTGAAATGCTGCCGATTTCATGTGATCTTGTATTAAGCATTTCAATGATTTCTCCGCTTTCATGAACCGATTGATGCATTGTGTGAATTTGCTGCATCGTTTCGGAGATATCTTTTGCCCCCTGTTTTGCTTTTTCGCGGGCGTATTGGCTTTTCTCAGAAAGGACCGCAGCGTTTTCGGATATGTTTTGAATATCGGCGGAAGTTTGTTCAATGGCTTGTTTGCTGCCTGCTATCCCCGATGTCTGCATTTCGGACAAGCTTGCTACATGCTGGACGGCTTCGGTGATTTTTTCAGAAGCAAGGCTTGTTTCTTCAGCGCCAGATGTCAATTGATCAGAAGCCGCAGCTACACTGTGCGACGACTGTGAAATTTTTTGCATCAGACGGTTTAAGCTGTCATTCATTTGATTGAAATGATGTGACAAGTCGCCGAGTTCATCTGTCGAATCATCCTGGATCTCGGTCGTCAAGTTGCCGCTGCCCGCCTGTTCAAAAGCATGAGTCAGCATCCTGAGCCTTCTGTTGATGCTTTTGGTGAATACGAGGACAAGGAAAATGGAGATGATGATGGAAGCAGTCAGAACGATAGCAAAAATTTTCAGGAACGATTGAAGAGTGCTTGTAATCATATCCTGGTTGGCCCCTGTATAAAAGATGCCGATAACTTCACCGCTCTTGTCCTTGATCGGCATATATGCCGTTTGATATGTTTTTCCCGCTACATCAGCTTTTCCATAAAAGTTTTTTCCTTCTTTTAAAACCGCATTTGCTACCTCCGAAGACACTTTCGTTCCGACAGCGCGTTTTCCGTCTACCGTTACATTTGTAGATACGCGAGTATCATATTGAAAGATGGTGACTGTATCTTTCGTATCATTGCCGATTTGATCAACGAGGTCTTCATTGCCGTTGATAAGGGTCGAACCTTTGTAAAGTCTGTCTTCTTTGACTTCCCAATCCCCTTCTAGAGACTCATTCAAATAACGGTAGCTCAATTTCAAATCGCTTTTGGCTTTTTCTGTCGCCATCTGTTCTAACTCTTTTGAAAGCTGATTGATAATGAAAATCCCGAGTGCTGACGAAAAGATCAAAATAACGGCCAACACGAGAAGATTGATTTTTGTCCCCAGTTTCAGCTTAAATCGTTTTTTCCTCACTGCTTTTCCCCCTTTTGCTTCACCTGTATATACAATATCGGTTAAAACGGGGGCGTTTTGACAAGATGAAAAAGAAAACCCCGTTTGTGATAACGGAGTTTTGGACGATCTGAAAGCCTAATGTCCATCTGGTTTTTCGGCTTTTCCTGTTTCATACTGTTTTTGTTTATTTGCGATGTAGCTTCTGGCCTCTTGATGCATACGATGTTTCAGTTTATAGACTTCACTGTTTTGATAGATATGTGAATTGTAGTTTAGCGGAGACGCATTTTTCCCTTTTCCTGTTGCGTCGATTAAGGCGGAATAGTCAGTCTGGATCATTTGCTCAATTTGCTCAGACGCCGAGTATTCTCTTTTGAGCAGCCCGTCAAGATCCTCGACAGCTTTAATCGTGTCTTTTCTGTTTTGGTTTGCAGCATCGAGCTGCTGTTTGATTTCATCAGATGAGAACGGCTGTAACGATATTAAATCATCAATCTGTCCTAAAATATTCGACAGCTCTTGTTGCTGTGCGGAGACCATGTTTTGAGAGTGAATGTGGACATTTGCAAGCTCCTGTTCAAGAAATTGAACATCAACGAATGTGTCCTCTGAAAGCCCGGCATTTTCGGCAGCCGCAGATACACCATTCAGAAACTGAATCTGCATATCGGCTAAATCCAGCCAGCCGTCTACGACCCCTGATTGGTCTCTGTAAAATGCTTTAATGGCATCGGCGCCTTTTCCTTGGAACTCATCAAGTTCAGCGACGCTGTTTAACGCTTTTTTTAAGCTGACGAGCTGTTCTCTCAAGTTTTTATATTCATCAGATCTTTGCTTCATAGCTGATATTAGGGTTTCCGCTTCGTAGACTTTCATTGGAAATCTGCCCTTCCTGCGACTTATTTAGTACAGAGTGTACCACTTTGTCATAGGGAATTGGGCAATAAATCCTGAATATCCATGAAAATGAATCTTTGTGATCAAATTCGCAAGCCCTTTGGGCTTTTGGTCGTAATAGATGACCTTTATTTTAGTAGTTAATTAGTCCTCTTTATGGCAGGATTGTGTCGTCGGACCGAAGAAAAGCGGAACACCAAAAATATGAAATACTGTGAACAACACAATTAAAAATGTGATTTTATGGTATCTTAAAATAAAATATTAAATAATAAAGACTTGGAATATTGTAATTAAACATAATTGACTACTTTCTCATGCTTGATTAGTATGATAGTAAAATATTTTAAAAAAAGGATATTTTTAAAAGGGGAGATCGGGATTGAATGAAGAAGGTTACCGGCTTGGAATTGATATTGGAGGAACTTTTACCGATCTTACATTGTTAAATCCAGCAGATGGAAGCATGACCGCAGTTAAAACGCCGACCGTTCCCGAAGATCCGGCCCAAGGGATCATCAACGGCTTGGCTCTCTTGAAAACCCGGGGTGTTCAGCCTTCAGAAATTCATCACTTTGTACACGGCATGACAATCGGTTTGAACACATTATTACAACGCAAAGGGGCTGATATTGCTTTATTCGTAACCGAAGGTTTCCGTGATATTCTTTCGCTCCAGCGCCTCCGGCTTCCGATACCCTACGATTTTAGATCGAGAATGCCGGAGCCTCTCATTCCCCGGAAAAACGTGTTTCCCATTCAAGAAAGAATGCTTTATGACGGTTCTGAAAAACTGCCGCTTCATATGGAAGAGATCGATGAGGCGGTTGGACAAGTTTTAAAAAAAGGCTTAAAAGGAATCGTTGTTTCTTTTTTGCACAGCTATCGGAATCCGCTCCATGAACGCCAGGCTGCAGAACGGATCAGACAAATAGCACCTGAGCTTGAGGTGGCAACGTCTGCGGAGCTCTGGCCGCAAATGAGGGAATACGAACGAACGGTTATGTCCGTCGCGAATCTATATATTAAACCGAATGTCCATCACTATTTTGGAACGCTGAAAGAGAGGCTTGCTCTGGAAGGAATTTCGGCGCAGCCGTTTATCACCCAGTCTAACGGAGGATTGATGGACATTGAATCGGCTGCCGAGGCACCTGTCAAAACGCTTTTTTCCGGACCGGCAGCAGGGGTCATCGGAGCCATCAGAACGGCGGAATCCGCAGGCGAGGTGAATATCATCACATTTGATGTTGGAGGAACTAGCGCGGATATTTCGATTGTTGAAGAAGGAGAGCCGACCTTTACCCAGTCAAATCAAATCTCGGGATTTCCGATTACGATTCCGTCTGTAGCGATGTATTCGATCGGTGCCGGCGGAGGATCGGTGGCATGGATTGACAGAGGCGGTCTCTTGAAAGTAGGACCGGAGTCAGTTGGCTCTGATCCGGGGCCGGCCTGTTACGGAAAAGGAACACAGGCCGCACTTACAGATGCGTTTCTCATATGTCATTATTTAAATCCAAACCGGTTTGCATCAGGAAATATGAAACTGTACCGGGAAAGATCCGAAAAAGCGCTCCTCCCGGTTGCCGAGTATTTAGGCACAGATGTGGAGCAGGCCGCGGATAAGATGATTCAGGTTGCGCTTGCCAATATGTACACGGAACTAAGCAATGTCATGGAGCAACACGGGTTTGACCCGCGTGAATTCAGCCTTATGGCTTTTGGAGGCGCAGGCCCGGTTACTGCTAATTTTTTGGCTGAGGAAATTCAGGCCAAAAATGTGCTGATCCCGCCGCATCCTGGAACTCTATCCGCTTTGGGCGCACTGACGGCTGATTTTATCTACGATGCTGTATGTTCAAGACAGGTGCTGCTTGAGCAAATAAAAACGGCTGAGTTAAAAGCGGAGTTTGTGAGGCTGCAAGAAAAAGCGGAAACATGGCTGCGGAAACAACAGGCGGACATGATGACGGAAACCTCTCTTCTTTACTTGCTTGATGCCCGTTATAAAGGTCAGGCGTACGAAATTGAGCTCCCTGTTTCACCGGAATGCCTGGAAGGCGAAAGTACGAGTGAAATTGCAGACTCCTTTCATCTCTTACATGGGAAGCAATATGGACACAGCGATGAGAAAGCAAGCATTGAATTGATGAATATGCGCGTCCGCATCATAGGCAAGACACCGAAGCCGCCAGGCGGAAAAGGATGTCAAAGTAATCTGCCCGAAGCTGAACCGGTCAGCCAAAGAAAGATCATCATGAAAGGCGGTACATATCAAGCCTCCGTATACCGTCGTTCAGATTTAAAGTGCGGACAGAGAATAAATGGGCCGGCCATTGTGGAGCAGGACGATACAACGACGTTGATTTTGCCAAATTGGAGCGGGAAAACCGATCATGCCGGAAATTTGATCATTGAACGGAAGGAGAGCTGACCATGCGCACAGATCCTGCTCGGCTTGAAATAATGAGAAGCTACTTTAACGCGATAGCCGCGGGAATGGGGCACGTTATTGAACGGACGTCCTTTACCACATTTGTAAAAGAATCAGCTGATTTCGCTACTGCGCTTGCAACGCCGGAAGGGGAATTTTTCGTTTATCCGAAAACGGTCGGCGTCACGATTTTTTTAGGGCTTTCATTAAAACGGGTCATCGAAGAAAGCGGCCCATTTGAACCGGGAGACATTATCCTCACAAACGATCCCTATACAACGGACGGACTGGCGACCCACTTGCCTGATATTCATGTGGTGAAGCCGATTTTCATGGAGGGCGAGGTCATCAGTTATGCATGGTGTTTTGTCCATTGCAGCGATGTCGGCGGCCTTGTCCCGGCAAGCATTTCGCCGACAGCGACAGACATCCATCAGGAAGGCCTGAGGATACCGCCGGTAAGGATTTACAAATCGGGAAGAGAAAATCGCGATATATTGAATGTTTTGCGGGCAAACAGCAGGGTTCCCGATTTAAATGAAGGGGATATTCATGCGATGGTGGCCGCGGTCAATACGGCGGAGAATCGATTGACAGAGATGGTCGGAAAGTTTGGAAAAGAAGCGGTCCAACAAGGAATGGATGATTTGCTCGAACAATCAGCGATGAGAGCCGGCCGGGTTATGAGCAGGATTCCGGAAGGCACATACAGTTTTTCAGATTATCTTGATGACGATATGATTTCTGACGTTCCGATCCGCTTGGCTGTTACGGCAAATGTCTCGGGAGGGGAAATCACATTGGACTTTTCAGACTGTGATCCTCAGGTGAAAACCGCATTTAACCTTGTCACTAATGGAAGCAAACATTCATTTCTATACCAGGGCCTGATCAACTATATCATAAGTGAAGACCCGTATATTCCGATTAACGGGGGACTGACAAGGCCGATCAAAGTTATCGCTCCAAAGGGTACGCTCGTTCATCCGGAATATCCAGCGGCGGTCGGCATTCGTCATTCGATCACGATGAGACTTTATAATGCTGTACTGGGCGCTTTGGCCAAGGCGCTTCCGAAAGCTGTGCCTGCAGCAGGCGCCGGTCAGTCAGCGATTGTCGTACTGTCGGTTCCCGACGAATCAACGGGCGGCCGGAAGATGTCGGTGGTCGAACCGATGGGAGGCGGAGGAGGCGGCCAGCATGACATGGACGGAGCAGACGGAATTGACCATGCCTCCGGATTTTTGAAAAATACGCCGATTGAAAGCCTTGAACAGCATATTGACATCCATGTTCGCCGCTATGAGCTGATCAAAAATACCGCCGGAGCCGGTTTTCACAGGGGCGGCCATGCAATCGGGCTGGAGTTTGAAGCGGCGGTATCAGAATCCATTGTGACCGCAAGGGGGATGGAGAGGATGCGTTTTCATCCGTGGGGGCTCGCCGGGGGAACGGCAGGAGCGCTCGGGCGAGTGCGCCTTTATCCGGATCAGCCTCAGGAGAAAACGATTTCGAAGATCGACGTTCTAAAGCTCAACAAAGGGGATGTTATCAGCATTCATTCACCTGGCGGCGGAGGCTGGGGAAATCCCTTCAGCCGGGAAGCTGAATCGATTTTGAGAGAAGTTGAAGCGGGCTTGCTGAGCCCGGAAGCGGCCTATCGCCAATACGGCGCGGCTGTAAAAGAAAACGGTGCAGGCTCCTTCATTATTGATCTGGAAGAAACAGCTGAAATCAGAAAAAAGAAGGCAGGCGAACATCGGAAACAATGGGATTTCGGAATCGCCAGAGAAGAATACGAACGGCGCTGGACAGAGGAAGCCAGCAGCACATTGGCCCGGCTTCTGCGACAGCTTCCGGCTCATCAACGATCACATGTTAAACATTTAGTCCACCGTTATTTTTTAAAAGAATATAAAGGTCCGATCAGTAAAGGCGACGTTGCGGCCGCTGTGGAAAAACTGGCTGGCAAAAATAACACGGGAATGGTGAGATGACAATGAAAAGTAAAATTTCTGCTTTATTTATTCTGTCTCTTGTATCGGTGATCCTCCTTTCGAGCTGCGGCGGAAACGGAAGTCAGGAAAGCAAACAATCAGATACAGTCGTTATCGGAGTCTATGGGGGCGATTGGGAAAAACATATCAAGCCGAGCCTTGAATCTTTTGAAAAAGAAACAGGGCTGAAGGTCAAAGTCGTCGCAGGGACAGACTCTGAGTGGTTCACAAAGCTCAAAGCATCGAATGGCAGAAATGCTCCGTATGATCTCTTAATCCTGCAGCCGGATACGATTCACAGGGCACAGTCGGCGGGATTGCTGGCGCCGATTGATCAGGAAAAGGTTCCGAATGTCCGCGATCTGTACCATTCAGTTCAGAAACGCTTCACCGATGATGGAAAGCAGTATGCGGCCGGTTTCAGTATGGGACAGCTCGGAATTGTCTACCGAAAGGATCTTGTACCACAGGAGCCTAAGCGCTGGACGGATCTTTGGAACAGCAGCTATAAAGGTCATGTGGCCATATCATCGCCGGCTTATTCGGCAGGACTTCAGTTTTTTGTAGGATTAATCAATGCCCAGGGCGGCCTGGAGTCAAATGGGAAAGACGTGGATAAAGCGTTCAACAGTTTGGCGGATTTAAAGAACAACATAACGGCCTATCCAGATAATCCGGGCTCGATACAAACGCTTCTGGAACGCGGGGATGCATGGGTTGTTCCGTTTTGGGACGGACGCGCTTTTTCTTTGCAGGATGCCGGTCTTGACCTGGGATTTGCGTACCCTGAGGAAGGTGCAGTCGCAGCAGTTGCAAGCTGGGCTTTAGTGAAGGGAAGTCCTAATCAGGATAACGCATACAAGCTGTTAAATCATCTGCTCAGTCCAGAAGTGCAAGGAGATTTTGCCGATAGAACGTTTTACGGCATGGCCAATAAAAAAGTGAAATACAGCGATAAATTAAAAGGAAAGATCAAAGTAGGGGAGGACTATTACAGGAATTTAAAATGGGTTGACTATGAAGTTGCTGCAAAAGATCTAGGCGATTGGACAAATCGCTGGAATCAAGTACTTGGCGGAAAATAGGTGACAAACATGAGTACAATTCAGATTCAGCATGTCAGCCGGCATTTCGAAAACACCATCGCATTGGAAGACGTACAGCTTGAAGTCAAAGAAGGGGAGTTTTTCTCTCTCCTCGGTCCGAGCGGCTGCGGAAAGTCAACGCTCCTTAATGTCATTGCCGGGTTCCTTGAACCGACGTCAGGTTTTGTATATATAGGAGGACGAGATGTAACTGATTTGCCGCCATACGACCGACATATCGGAATGGTTTTTCAGGATTATGCTTTATTTCCGCATCTCAGCGTATTTGACAATGTTGCATACGGATTGAAAGTTCGAAAATGGCCCCGCCGCAAGATTGAAGAACGGGTGATGGAATGCCTCGCTCTTGTCAGGCTTGAAGCGTTTGCTAAACGCATGCCCCGTCAGCTGAGCGGGGGCCAGCAGCAGCGGGTGGCGATTGCCCGGGCATTGGCCGTTCAGCCGTCTGTGCTTTTGCTTGACGAGCCGCTGAGCAACCTGGATGCGAAACTTCGAAAGGAAATGCAGACGGAGCTGCGCAGTATCCAAAAGCGCGTCGGCATTACAACGATTTTAGTGACGCACGATCAGGAGGAGGCTTTAAGCTTATCAGACAGAATTGGAATTCTTGGACGCGGCAGGCTTCAGCAGCTTGGCACTCCGTTGGACGTGTACCGCACGCCTGCCAATCAATTTGTCGCCGAATTTATCGGACAGGTCAATTTGCTGAAAGCGCGTAAGTCGGAGGTACAGCCTTCAGCGGGCGGTTACGGCTACGAAGCGATCGATTTCGAAGTGTATGAAGGCGTTCCGCTGACTTTTGAAATCAACCAGAATCTCTTAAAAAAATCCTCTGTATTGTTTATGGTGCGGCCTGAGAGAATCTCAGTTTCCTTCGAGAAGCAGAAGAACAGGCTGATTGAAATGCCTGCAACGTTAACGGAAGTCAGTTATGCCGGGCATGCTCTCAGGCTGAAAGCAGCTGTTTTCAAAGGTGAATGGATCATTCAGGCGCCCGATCCTCAATTTCCAAGATTGCCGAAGGCGGGAGATCAAGTGTATCTTTCTTTGGAGCCGGACGATTTTGTTCCGCTGGATGTAAAGGAGGATGCAGATGGGTGCTGTTGAACAAAAACGATTTTATTGGTTTTTGCTTGTTCCTGTCCTTTTATTTCTCGGCGTTTTTCTTGTTTTGCCGCTTGTTCTGCTGCTGTTTTTAAGTTTCAGAGACGTGGACGCTATGATGAATGCGCTCGATACGTATAGTTTTTCTCAATATATCGAAGTGTTTTCTTCAGACATTTATTTGAAAACAATCGGTATAACGCTTTGGACGGCGTTGAAGACCACTGTTCTATGCCTTGTGATGGCGTATCCGGCGGCATATTTACTCGTTAAGGCGCAAACCGGCAGGCTGCGGGCTTTGTTTTACATTTTGCTTGTATCTCCTTTATTGACCAGTGTAGTCATTCGGACGTTTTCCTGGATTGTGCTGCTTTCGCAAAACGGGATCGTCAATGAGGTGCTTATCAGCATGAAGGTGATTGAAAAGCCCCTGCCACTTTTATGGAATATGAACGCCGTCATCATTGCATATGTCCAGGTTATGTTGCCGTTTGCTGTGCTGCCGCTCGCAGGTTCTTTAAGCGAAGTGAAACCCGATCTTAAATTTGCTTCGATGAGCCTTGGAGCGGGGAGGCTGCGGACATTTTTTTTCGTGACCTTGCCGATGACGGTTCCAGGATTGCTGACAGGAGCAATGATCGTGTTTTCGCTTTCTGCAGGAAGCTATATTACGCCTCTTCTCGTCGGGGGAAGGATGCAGCCATTGCTGCCGTTGTCAATCTATCAGCAGGTCATGCAAGTCTTTCATCTTCCTCTTGCAGCCGCCATGGCGATTACTTTATTAGCCGTTGTCAGCGTGGTCATCGGAATCCTTGGCTTTTTCCAAAAGCGTTGGGAGGCGAGAATAAATGGGTAGACGATTCCGCCGTCTGTCTGGGGGAAAATGGATTGATGCGTGTGTTTGGACTGCGGGTTTATTGGTATACCTTTTTTTGGCGCTGCCTGTCTTTGTGATCATACTGTCGGCTTTCAGCCCGGACGAATATCCGAAGTTCCCGCCATCAGGCGTCTCGCTGCGCTGGTTTGCCGGAGTTTTCAGCAGCACCGGCTGGATGGAATCGATTTGGGTCAGCTGTATGCTGCTCCTCGTTGTAACGCCTCTTGCGGTGATCCTTGGAACTGTTGCGGCCTATGCATTGGCGCGGCTCAACTTTCCTGGAAAACAGGCGATTCAGGCTTTTATTTTATCGCCGTTGATGATTCCCCAAATCGCATTAGGCGTGTCCTTTCTCTATTTATTGACAATAATTGGGATAAACGGCACGTTTGCCGGGCTGGCCGCCGGGCATATGCTGATCAGCCTTCCGTATGTTGTTCGGACGGTCGGAGTCAGCATGGCAAACGTGGATCCGAAGCTTGAGCTGGCATCCATGAATCTCGGCGCAGGTCCCTGGCATACCTTTTTTCATGTCACCTTGCCGCTCATTAAACCGGGAATCATTGCGGGAGCCGTTTTTGCCGCAGTAACGTCATTCGGAGAAATCTCAATCAGTCTGTTTGTTTCTTCACCGGCTGTCACGCCTGTACCGGTTCGTACGTTCAGCTATATTGACCAGACGTTTGATCCGAGCGTTAATGCGATTTCGGTTATTTTTATCACAGTTTCAGTGATTGCGCTGATCATCATCGAGCGGACGATCGGGCTCTCAAAATCCATGTAGCAGGCGAAACTCAGCCTGCTTATTTGTATGGAACATCGGAAGAGAATGAGACAGTTCAGCAAATTTACCGTTCTGCTTCAATGTTTTTGCAAGCCGGTTTGTCTTTTCCCGTCAGTTTAAAAAGCCGGGTAAAAGAAACGTTTTAATTGAATGAATATTGTAAAAGGAAATACTGAAGCTTTAACGGACTTTCATGAGTTATTTATGAAATTCATGCTGTTTTTTTAATATTTTAATACACTCTTCATCTAAGATTTGGAATATTTTGCGGGTTTAAACGATTTTTTTCGTTTTCCCGCATATTTTTTTGTCGATTTCGGGATCACGCATTAACATTCATGGATAACATTCGGCATCCCGCATGAAACTTTTCACCTATTTTTCGGTGAAAAAAACAAAATTTTCATTTAAAGTGAACTGTGAGCAGAAAATGAATTTATATCAAGAAAAGCAGATAAAGGCAAACCTGCGGAAACGCAGGGACGCAAAGCCATGGCCTAAGGTGCTGACAGTGCTACGGTTGACAGGTTGCCGAATAAACAGGGAGTTCGCCCGTTTTTATTCGGGTGGGCTCTTTTCTTTTTATTTCCAATATAATGTTTTATTGGAAACGACAAATCTGTGACAGCGTTTTTCGCTCATCGCAAAACCGCAACATTGCATTGCGGATTGGCTGTTCGCATCGTCATACATAACAAGAGATAAAGGAGGAATAAAGAATGGGAAACACATTTTACCCGCTGACACATGCTCAAAGGCGAATTTGGTACACGGAAAAGTTCTATCCCGGCACAAGTGTTTCAAATTTGAGCGGCTTTGGAAAATTAAAATCTGCATCCGGAATCGATTCCGGGTTATTGACTGAAGCCATTCGCCAGTTTGTTCGTACGAATGAAACCATGCGATTCAGGCTGATGTTTGAAGGAGAGGATGAGCCGAAGCAGTATATAGCGGAAGACGAACCTTTCCAGATTGAATATTTTGACGCTTCAGAAAGCGGAGGAGCAGACGGCGTTCTTAAATGGGGACAAGCTGAGGCGCGCAGACCTCTGCCTTTGTATGAAAGTCCGCTGTTTAAATTTGCCGTTGTTCGCATCAGTGAAGAAGAAAGCTGGTTTTTTGCAAAAGTTCATCATATCATTTCCGATGGTATTTCCATGACGATCCTGGGCAACCGGATCACAGACATTTATTTGAAGCTTGCCAAAGGGGAAACCGACCTCGAACCTGTACAGTCATCATTTACGGAACACATTCAGAGTGAATTGGAGTATGAAAATTCGAAGCGGTTCCAGAAGGATAAAGCATATTGGAACGCACAATATGAAGTGATTCCGGAGCCCGTATCGTTAAAAGCGAGCGATACGTATCAGATCCAATTGGATGCAGCTCGCTTTTCAAAAGAGATTTCCCCTGCCCTGTATAAAAAAATTCAAACGTATTGTAATGAACATAACATAAGTGTACTCTCACTGTTCCTATCCATTCTGCACATTTATATGCACCGGGTAACCGGACAAAAAGACGTCGTTCTTGGAACATTTATGGGTAACCGGACAAATGCAAAAGAAAAACAGATGCTCGGAATGTTCGTGTCGACGATTCCGATGAAAGCCTCCATTGATGTACACCAAGACTTTAGTGCATTTGTGCAGGAAAGAATGAAAGACCAGCTGAAAATCATTCGGCATCAAAAGTATCCGTACAATCTGTTGATTAATGATTTGCGGGAAAGACAGCCGCATGTCAGCAAATTGTTCGCCGTCTCACTGGAATACCAGGTTATGCAATGGCAGCAAAAAGAAACGGTGTCATTTCTTACTGAGCCGATTTTCAGCGGCAATGAAGTAAACGATATTTCCATTCACGTGAAAGAGAGATGGGACACCGGTACGCTTGCGATTGATTTTGATTACAGGGAGGAGCTTTTTACCTGTGAAGAAATGGCCATTTTATATGAACGGCTGATGACGCTGCTTAAAGATGCCCTGCTGTCTCCGCAAAAAACAATCGCTGAACTGGAGATTGTTCCCGCTTTTGAAAAAGAGCAGCTGTTAAAGCGTGCATCAAGCCAAACCATTGCATATGACAAGAACATGACCCTGCACGGTTTATTTGAACAAATAGCAGCCGATCGTCCTGAAAAAACCGCGGTTGTATATGAAGGACAAAAACTTTCGTACCGCGAGCTGAATGAACAATCAAATCGTTTAGCAAATGCGCTTCGGAGAAGAGGCATCGGGCCTGACGCTCCGGCTGCGATAGTAATGGAGCGGTCAGAGCGGGTCATCACGGCGATGCTGGGCGTTTTGAAAGCCGGCGGAGCTTATGTACCGATCGATCCCGGATTTCCGGAAGAAAGAATCCGTTTTATGCTGGAGGATTCTAAGGCCAAAGCGGTTATCACAGACAGCGGGCTGACTTTTGAAACGCCCGAAACTGTGCGGTTCAGCGAAGCGCTTTCTGAATCGCGGGAAAACGGCCATCCGTCTTCAGAGGCAGGCGCCGGGCACCTTGCATATATCATTTATACTTCCGGAACAACAGGCCGTCCAAAAGGCGTCATGATTGAACACAAGCAGGTTCACCATCTTGTAAGAGGGCTTCAGCAGGCTGTTGGTACATACGATCAGGATGATTTGAAACTGGCACTTCTGGCTCCGTTTCATTTTGATGCTTCCGTTCAGCAGATTTTTACGTCTCTATTGCTCGGCCAAACGTTGTACATCGTTCCGAAAAAGACGGTTTCCGACGGACGCGCTTTATCGGCTTATTACCGCCGGCATCAAATCGATGTGACAGACTGTACGCCGGCTCATTTGCAGCTTTTGTCTGCGGCTGATGATCTTTCAGGCGTCAAGCTGAGACATATGCTTGTTGGAGGAGAGGCTTTATCAAGGGTCGCGACGGAAAGGCTGCTTCAGTTATTTGCAGAAACAGCTGAATCCGTGCCTGATGTTACGAATGTTTACGGACCGACGGAAACTTGTGTGGATGCCTCTTCTTTTACGATGACAAACCGCACGGATCTTCAATACGATACGGCCTATGTACCGATCGGCCGACCGATAGGAAACAACCGTTTTTATATTTTGGATGAAAACGGTGCACTCCTTCCTGATGGCGTCGAAGGGGAATTGTATATTGCAGGAGACGGAGTCGGGCGAGGCTATTTGAACTTGCCTGACATGACCAGAGACAAGTTCTTGGAAGACCCGTTTGTCCCCGGAGGTCTCATGTATCGAACAGGGGATGCTGCACGTTGGCTTCCTGACGGTACGGTTGATTTTATCGGCCGAAAAGACGATCAAGTGAAAATCCGCGGCTACCGGATCGAGCTTGGCGAGATAGAGTCGGTGCTGCAAGAAGCCCCTGCTGTCGAAAAGGCAGTTGTCCTCGCGCGGCATGAAACCGGCGGCAGCCTTGAGGTTTGCGCTTATATCGTGCCGAAACAAGGCGGAAAGTTTCACCTTCAGGTGGTGAGGGAGCACTTATCCAAGCATCTGCCCGACTATATGGTCCCTTCATGCTTTGTCGAGCTTGATGAAATACCGCTGACAGCAAGCGGCAAAGTCGACCGGAAAGCGCTGCTTCGTCATGAAGTCTCTGTCAGCGGGGCTGCAGAGTATGAGGCGCCGAGAAATGAATATGAAGAAAAAATGGTAGGTATATGGCAGGAAGTGCTTGGAGCTGAACAAGTCGGAATCAACGACCAGTTTTTTGACCTGGGCGGCCATTCTCTCAAAGCGATGGTCATGTTGGCAAAAATTCATAAAGCTTTCGGTGTCGAGGTTCCGCTGCAAGTCCTATTTGAAAAGCCGACAGTAGCGGCGCTGAGCGACTTTGTTTCTGAAGCGGAAAAAGACGGATTCACGGTTATTGAACCGGCGCCGGAAAGTGACGATTATCCTCTCTCATTGGCGCAGCAGCGAATCTATATCGTCAGCCAGCTGGAGGATGCCGGAGTCGGCTACAATATGCCGGCCGCGGCGATGCTTGAGGGCACCCTCGATCTTCAGCGTCTTGAAGCTGCTTTTCAAAAACTGATTGATAGGCATGAGGCGCTGCGCACTTCGTTTACAGTTGTCGATGGCGAGCCGAGGCAGATCATTCATCAAACGGTTCAGTTTAGGATTGAGAAAGTCGAGGCAGAGGACAAGCCGATCGAACAAATGGCGAAATCTTTTGTCCGCCGCTTTGATCTTGCCAAAGCTCCGCTGATGAGAGCAGGCCTCGTCCGTCTTGCAGACAGCAGACATCTGCTGTTGTTCGATATGCATCACCTCGTATCTGACGGCGTGTCGATTTCGATCATATTGAATGAGCTGGCCGTGCTGTATAAAGGGGAGGAACTGCCGGAGCCGCATTTGCATTACAAAGATTATGCTTTCTGGCAAAGGACGCAGGCACAAGAAGGTTTTCAAAAAGAAGAGGCCTATTGGCAAAGCGTGTTTGCCAGCGAGCTTCCCGTACTCCAGCTGATGACGGATGAGCCGAGGCCGCCTGTTCAAAGCTTTGAAGGAGACAGGGTATCCGCAGTCCTGCCAAAAGACATGAAAGAAAAATTAGCCGTGCTGGCAGAGCAAAACGGCGCGACATTGTACATGGTCATGTTGTCCGCGTACAACATGTTTCTTGCAAAGTACTCCGGGCAGGAAGATGTGATCGTCGGGACGCCGGCGGCCGGCCGAAGACATTCCGATCTGGAAGGAATCATCGGCATGTTTGTTAATACGCTGGCGATCCGTTCAAAAGTGGACCCGGGCAGAACGTTCGCAGATTTCCTCCATGATGTTAAGAAAACGGTAATCGATGCTTTTGAGCATCAGGATTATCCGTTTGAGCGGCTTGCGGAAAAGTTTGGTGCATCTCGCGATTTAAGCCGTCATCCCGTCTTTGACACGATGTTCATTTTGCAAAATGCATGGGAAGACATTCCGCTGCTCGGTGATTTGCACCTCTCGATTTATGAAACGAATTTCAATATTGCAAAATTCGACCTGACGCTGCAGGCAAAAGAAGAGCAGGGAGAATTGATTCTTGATTTGGATTACAGTACGAAGCTGTTTAAAAAAGATACGGCTGAAAGGATGCTGAAAGCATACTTGAACCTTCTGGAGGACATGACGGCTGATCCGCTGCGCAAGATTGGCGAGTACAGCCTTTTGACAGAAGAGGAAACAAATCGTCAGCTCGTCGCGTTCAACCCCGCGACAAGCGATTATCCGCGGGAGAAAACGATCGTTCAGCTATTCGAGGAACAGGCGGCAGAAAGAGGCGGGCATCCTGCCTTGCAATTTGAAGACAAAGTATGGTCATACGATGAGCTCAATCGGAAAGCGAACCAATTGGCGAGGCGCCTCCGCGAAAGAGGTGTGCAGGGCGGCACGACGGCAGCGATTCTTACCGCCAGGTCAGCTGAAATGGTCATCGGCATTCTCGCTGTGCTGAAAGCCGGCGGGGCTTATGTGCCGATCGATCCCGATCATCCGGAAAAGCGTGTGCAACATTTCTTCAAGGACAGCGGAGCGGCGGTTCTTTTAACGCAAAAGGCGATGAAGCCGCTCGCTGTGGCGGCTGAATTTGGCGGCGACATCCTATTTCTGGAGGATGAACATCTTTATATGGGAGATACATCTGATTTGCGTCTTCCGATTTCTCCGGAAGCAATGGCAAATCTAACGTACACATCTGGAACGACAGGGACGCCGAAGGGCAATATGGTCTCTCACCGGAATATTTTGCGTACGGTAAAAAACGCGAATTACTTGGAAGTGATGGAATCCGATACCGTTCTTTCCATTTCAAATTATGTGTTTGACGCCTTTATGTTTGATGTGTTCGGTTCATTGCTGAACGGCGCCAAGCTGGTGATAGCTCCAAAAGACACGATTCTTGATATGAGCCGGCTCGCACATGTACTCGAAAAAGAAAAGGTTACCGTCTTAATGATCACAACTGCATTATTCAATCTGCTGACAGACATGCGGCCGGACAGTTTGAAGGGACTTCGCAGGGTTCTGTTCGGCGGCGAACGTGCATCTGTCGATCATGTCAGAAAAGCTTTGAAGACAGTTGGCAAAGGTCGGCTGCTTCATATGTATGGCCCGTCTGAGAGCACGGTCTTTACAACTTATCATCCAGTTAACGAAGTGCCGGACGATGCGCAGGCTATACCGATCGGAAAGCCTGTCAGCAATACGGAGGTTCTGATTCTTGATTCATTCGGCAATGTCCAGCCGGCAGGGGTTGCGGGAGAATTATGCGTCAGCGGAGACGGCCTTGTCCGCGGCTATTTTAACCGCCCGGAACTGACGGCTGAAAAGTTTACAGCGCATCCTTTCAAAATCGGCGAGAAGATTTACCGAACGGGTGATATGGCGAGATGGCTTGCCGACGGATGCCTCGAATTTATCGGCCGGATTGATCATCAGGTCAAAATTCGCGGACAGAGAATCGAACTGGGCGAAATCGAGCACCATCTCCTCACACATGACATGGTTCAGGAAGCCGCTGTTCTTGCTGTTGACAGCGGGGCGGGAGATCAAATGATCTGTGCATACTTTTCAGCCGATCAGGAGCTTTCAAGTGAAGAGCTTCGCCGACATGCGGCAGAAGGTCTGCCGGGCTACATGATCCCGTCCGTGTTTATGCAGCTTGATGAGCTTCCGCTCACAGGCAATGGAAAGGTTGACAGAAGGGCGCTGCCTGAACCGGATATCGCGCAGGCGGCGCAAAAGGAATATACGGCGCCAAGGAGCAGCACAGAAGCGCAGCTTGCCGATCTTTGGCAGGAAGTGCTCAATGTACCGAAAATCGGTGTGCATGACAATTTCTTTGAACTCGGCGGACACTCTTTACTCGGAATGACGCTCATCGCTCGCATCCAGCAAGAGATGAATGTTGACCTGCAACTGAAAGACTTGTTCCAGGCACCGACAATCGAAAGCCTGGCACAGGCGGCGGCAAAAGCTGAGAAAAAATCAGCCGTTTATATTGAAGCGGCGCCGGATCAGGAAACGTACCCCGTATCTTCGGCGCAAAAACGGTTGTACGTCCTTCAGCAGATCGAAGGCGCTGAGAAAAGCTATAACATGCCGGCCGTTCTCCAGCTTGAAGGGAAGCTTGATTTGAAGCGCCTCGAGTCTGCCGCGCAAATGCTGATCAAGCGCCATGAAGCATTCCGCACGACGTTTGAAATCAAGGACGGCGAACCTGTTCAGCGGATTTGGGAAGCAGCGGAATTGACCATTGATGTCACCGATGCAGATGAACAAGAAGCGGAAAAGCTGATTAAAGAATTTATAAGGCCGTTTGATTTAACAAAGGCCCCGTTATTTAGAATGAGCATCATACGTGTCACGGAAGAAAAACATCTTTTGCTTGTGGATATGCATCATATCATTTCAGACGGCGCTTCCGTCAGCGTGCTGATCGATGAGATGACAAGGCTTTATGCGGGAGAGGCGCTTGAACCGCTGAGGATTCAGTATAAAGACTATTCTGTATGGCAGCAGCATCTGCTGACAGAACGGCACAAAATGCAGGAGGAATACTGGCTCAAAGAGCTGGACGGCGAACTGCCTGTTTTGACGCTTCCGGCAGACTACCCGCGTCCTTCTATTCAAACGTTTGAAGGAAGCCGTCTCAGCTTTGCGCTGAAACCGGAGCTTGTCCAGCAGCTGAGAAAACTGGCCAAGGAAACGGAAAGCACTTTATACATGGTGCTCGCTGCCTCATACAGCGCGTTATTATCAAAACTGAGCGGACAGAGCGAGGTTATTGTCGGCTCTCCGGCTGCCGGGCGGCCGCATGCCGACTTGAACCGTATCATCGGCATGTTTGTCAATACGCTTGCGATAAGAACGCGTCCTGAAGGAGACAAGCTGTTTTCTGCATTCCTTGAGGAAGTGAAAGAAACGACGCTCGGCGCATTTGAGCATCAAGATTACCCGTTTGAAGAACTCATCGAAAAGCTGAACATCCAGCGCGACATGAGCCGAAACCCGTTATTTGATGCCGTCTTTTCAATGAAAAATGCCGATTTGAAAGACTTGTCAATGGAAGGGGTCACACTTGAGCCGTATGATTTTGACCATCAGACCGCGAAGTTTGATCTGACGCTGACAGCGGCGGAAGAAGACGAACTTCTCGTTTTTGAAATGGAATACAATACAGCTCTCTTTAAGCGTGAATCGATCGAGCGCTGGAGCGAGTACTGGGTCAACCTGCTTGAAGCGGTTGCGAAAAACCCGGATGCCCGCATTTCAGAGCTTTCGCTTCTGGATGAAGCGGAAAAACGGCGGATCGTGTACGAATGGAATGACACAGTGCTTGACGTGCCGCAGGACAAAACGGTCCATGGGCTGTTCGAAGCACAAGTCCTCCGCACGCCTGACCGTGGGGCAGCCGTGTACAACGGCGTGGAGTGGACGTACAAAGAGCTGAACGCGCGGGCGAACCGCCTGGCCCGCCTCCTGATCGAAAAAGGGGCTGGTCCTGAACAGCGGATCGGGATCATGGTCAGGCCTTCGCTTGAAATGGCCGCCGGCGTGCTCGCGATTTTGAAAGCGGGAGCGGCCTATGTGCCGATCGATCCCGGCTATCCGGCCGAGCGGATCGGATACGTGCTGAGAGACAGCGGTGCAGAGCTGCTTTTGACGCAAACAAACTTAGCCGTACCTGGAGAATTCAGCGGTGAAACGCTTCTTCTCGATTCGATACTGAGCGAAGAAATCACAAAAGATGATGAAGTGAACCCGCAGGCAGGTACACAGCCAAACAACCTGGCATACTTGATCTACACATCGGGCACGACAGGCCAGCCGAAAGGCGTCATGGTCGAACATCAGTCGCTCGTGAACTTGTGCTATTGGCATAATGATGCATTCTCGGTCACCGAACAGGATAAAAGCGCGAAATATGCCGGCTTTGGCTTTGATGCTTCCGTCTGGGAAATGTTCCCGTACTGGATCGCTGGAGCGGAGCTTCACATCATCGATGAATCGATCCGGATGGATATTACGCGCTTGAATCAATACTTCGAAGAGAACGGGATTACGATCACGTTCCTGCCGACACAGCTGTGCGAACAGTTCATGGAGTTAGACAACAAGTCGCTGCGCGTGCTGCTTACGGGCGGAGACAAGCTGAAACGGATCGAAAAACGGAATTACACACTTGTCAACAACTACGGGCCGACGGAAAACACGGTCGTTGCGACGAGCACGGCGATCGATCCTGAAGAAGGGATGCTTTCGATCGGAAAGCCGATCGCCAATACCCGGGCGTATGTGCTTGGACAAAACAACGAAGTTCAGCCTGTCGGCGTCGCGGGCGAGCTGTGTATCGCCGGCCGCGGGCTTGCGCGCGGCTATTTGAACAAGCCGGAGGAAACGGCGAAGCGTTTTACGGAAGACCCGTTTGTGCCGGGCGAGCGCATGTACCGGACGGGGGATGCGGTCAAATGGCTGAAAGACGGGCGGCTTGAGTACATCGGCCGGATCGACCAGCAGGTGAAAATCCGCGGCTTCCGGATCGAGCTTTCTGAAATCGAAGTCCAGCTTTCGCGGCTTTCTGAAGTTCAGGAAGCAGTCGTCACCGACATCGAAGGTGCCTACGGCAACAAAGCGCTGTGCGGCTATGTCGTTTCGGACGAACAGCTTGATCCGGAAAGCCTCGCCCGCAAGCTGGCGCAGACGCTCCCGGACTATATGGTACCGGCATTCTGGGTGCAGCTTGATGAGCTTCCGGTTACGGCGAACGGAAAAGTCGACCGAAGGGCGCTGCCTCAGCCTGATGTCGAAGCGCAGACAGCAGAATACAAAGCACCGCGCACGGAAACGGAACAGCTGTTGGCGGACATTTGGCAGGAGGTTCTCGGTATAGACCGAATCGGAATCAGCGACAATTTCTTCGCGCTCGGCGGGGACTCGATCAAAGGAATTCAGATGGCAAGCCGGCTTCAGCAGCACGGGTGGAAGCTGGAAATGAAGGACTTGTTTCAGCATCCGACGATCGGAGAGCTCAGTGCTTATGTTCAAGCGGCTGACAATCAGCCGATCGATCAAGACCCTGTCGAAGGAGAAGTCACACTGACGCCGATCCAGCGCTGGTTCTTTGAGCGCCAATTTACGAACGAGCATCACTGGAATCAGTCGGTCATGCTTCATGCTTTAACAGGGTTCGACCCGGAAGCGGCAGGCAAGGCTTTAAGCAAGCTGATCGAACACCATGATGCACTTCGCATGGTTTATCAGCGAAATGGAGACGGGATTGTTCAGTACAACAGAGGGCTGGAAGAAACAGCGGTTAGCCCTGAAGTCATCCGCTTCAATGAATCGGGCGCTGAGCTTGAAGCTGCCGTGTTGAAGGCATCAAACCGGATTCAAAGCAATATCGATTTAACCGAAGGCCCGCTTTTGAAAGCGGCGATCTTTAAAACGGATCAAGGCGATCATCTTCTCATCGTCATTCATCATCTCGTTGTGGACGGAATCTCATGGAGAATCCTCCTTGAGGATTTCGCCGCCGGGTACGCTCAGGCTGAAAAAGGGGAGCCGATCATTCTTCAAGAAAAGACGCACTCTTTTGCTGAATATGCGGCTCGCCTGAAAGAATACGCAGGGTCAAAAGCTTTCGCAAAAGAAATCGGCTATTGGCAGGAAGTCGAGCAGGCGGAGACGGCACCGCTTCCTAAAGATGATGAAGCAGAGGACAAACGGATGTGCCATACGAAAACGGCTGAGTTTTCTCTCTCAAAAGAAGAAACGGAACAGTTGATGACAAAAGTTCATGAAGCATACAACACGGAAATGAACGACATTTTACTTACGGCGTTAGGCTTGGCGCTGAAAGAGTGGACCGGGCAGGAAGACTTTATCATCAGCTTGGAGGGACACGGCCGGGAGGACATCATAGAAGGCTTGAATATTTCCCGGACGGTCGGCTGGTTTACAAGCCAGTTCCCGGCGCTGATTCAAATGCGCCATTCCGAAGATATCGGCTATCAAATTAAACAGATCAAAGAAGAATTGCGCCACATCCCGAATAAAGGAATCGGCTATGGCATTTATCGTTATTTGACCGAAGAAGGCAAAGAGGCGCAGCCGATCAAGCGTGATATCAGCTTCAACTATTTGGGCCAGTTTACAGAGATGGCGGATTCGGGTCTGTTCACGAGATCAACTTTGCCGTCCGGCGATCCGCTCAGCCCGGAAACGGAAAAGCCGAATGCGCTAGACATCGTCGGCTATATCGAAAACGGCATTTTGACAATGTCAATTGCCTATCATTCACTCGAATACAAAGAAAGCACCGTCGCCGCTGTCGCCGCAAGCTTTAAAACTTATTTGCTGCAATTGATCGATCATTGCTTAGAGCGGGATGGAGGCGAACTGACCCCGAGCGATCTTGGAGATGACGAACTAACGCTTGAAGAATTAGATAAACTGATGGAAATTTTCTAACAAAAAAACGAGGTGCCTTATGGGGAAACAAAAGATTCAAAAGGTGTATCCTTTGACACCGATGCAGGAAGGAATGCTGTACCACGCAATGCTTGATCCGGAATCTTCCTCTTACTTCACACAGCTGGAGCTTTTCATAGACGGGGAATTTGATTTGGGGATCTTTGAAAAAAGCGTGAATCAGCTCGTGCGTTCATACGATATTCTCAGAACGGTTTTTGTTCATCAGCAATTGCAAAAACCGCGCCAGGTTGTCCTGGCTGAACGGCAGGCAATAGTGGAATTTGAGGATCTTGCGGACTTGGATGAGGAAAGGCAAAAAACCCGCATTGACCGGTATAAACAAGAGGTACAGGCGGCCGGGTTTAATTTGGCGAAAGACATGCTGTTTAAAACGGCGGTCTTTCGGCTTGACCGGAAAAAATACCATCTCGTCTGGAGCAACCATCATATCGTGATGGACGGCTGGAGCATGGGGATATTGATGAAACGCCTTTTTCAAAACTATGAAGCGTTTCGAGCAAACCGGACGGTTCCGCTTGCTCAGGGAAAACCGTATGCGGACTATATTAAATGGCTCGGCCGGCAGGATAAGGATGAAGCGGCATCCTACTGGGAACACCGCCTTTCGGGTTTAGAAAGCCCGAGCGTCATTCCCGGCGGAAAAACGCAGCCGGATTCAGGATCGTACCGGAACGAGGAGTTCACGTTTGTTTGGGACAAAGACATGGTGGATGCTCTTCAAAAGGCGGCAAACCGCTATCATGTCACAGCTCCCAATCTTTTTCAGGCGATTTGGGGAACAGTGCTTGCTAAATATAACAGATCCGAAGATGTGGTGTTCGGCACGGTTGTGTCCGGGCGCCCGTCGGAAATTGACGGAATCGAACATATGGCAGGGCTGTTCATCAACACGATCCCCGTCCGTTTAAGGGTCGATCAAAACGCATCGTTTGCCGAGCTGTTTAAACAAGCACAGCAGCATGCAATTGACGCGGAGCGGTACGACTATCTCCCGCTCTATGAGATTCAGAAGCAATCGGCATTGGACGGCCGCTTGATCAGCCACCTTGTCGCGTTTGAGAACTATCCGCTTGATAAAGAGCTGGAAAACGGAACGATCCATGAGCGGCTCGGCTTTTCTATCAAGGCTGCCGGAGCTTTTGAACAAACGAATTACGACTTTAATTTGATCGTTTATCCGGGAGCGGAGTGGACGATCAAATTGAAATACAACGGCGAAGCTTTTGACGCGGCTTTCATTGAGCAGGCCGCAGGGCATTTAACGAGACTTGCAGAAGAGGCGATTGCAAATCCCGAATCAAAAGCAGGCAGCGCCGATATGTTATCAAAACAGGAGCAACAAACGCTGCTCGCTTTTAATCAAACGAAAACCGGTTATCCAAGAGAAAAGACGATTCCGGAGCTGTTTGAAGAACAGGTTGAAGCGTCTCCTGACAAAACGGCTGTTGCCGCTGACGGAAGAAGCCTGACTTACCGCAGGCTGAATGAGAAAGCCAATCAGCTCGCGAGAAGGCTGAAAGCAAGAGGCTTGATGCAGGGAAATGCCGCGGCCATTATGATGGAGCGGTCGCTTGAAGCAGCCGTCAGTATGCTGGCGGTACTGAAGGCAGGCGGCGTGTACGTACCGATCGATCCCGGATATCCTGAAGAGCGGATTTGCTTTTTGCTCGAAGACAGCGGGGCAAAGATCGTCCTTACAAAAGACAGTACGCAGATTTCACTGGAAGGGTATGAGGTGCTCGCTGCAAATGCGGTGGATGCAGAAAAAGAAGAGACTGCCAACCTTGAACATGTCAACAAACCCGGAGATCTTGCCTATTACATTTATACATCCGGATCGACGGGCAAGCCGAAGGGCGTTATGGTCGAACACCGCAATATCGTCCGTCTTGTCAAAAATGCGGGCTACATCCCGCTGAAGAGCGGCGTGAAGATGGCACAGACGGGGGCCGTCAGCTTTGATGCCAGTACATTTGAAGTATTCGGCGCGCTGCTAAATGGAGGAACCCTTTATCCCGTCCCGAAAGAGACGCTCCTTGATGGAAAGCGGTTCAAAATGTTCCTGAAGGAAACCGGCATCACAACAATGTGGCTGACTTCGCCTCTTTTCAATCAGCTTGCTCAGCAGGATCCGGGAATGTTTGCAACCTTGAATGATCTGATTATCGGCGGAGATGCCCTTGTTCCTGGAATCGTCAACAGAGTCAAACGCGAATCGCCGGAACTCTCGCTTTGGAACGGATACGGGCCTACTGAAAATACAACATTTTCGACCTGTTTTCTCATCGATCAAGCATATGAGAGAACGATCCCGATTGGAAAGCCGATCGGAAATTCAACCGCCTATATCGTTGATGAATACGGCGCGCTTCAGCCGATCGGCGTGCCCGGCGAGCTGTGTGTCGGCGGAGACGGGGTGGCCCGCGGCTACTTGAACCAGCCTGAGCTGACAGATGAAAAGTTTGTCGGCGATCCTTTTGCCGAAGGGAAGAGGATGTACCGCACGGGCGACTTGGCAAAATGGCTTCCCGACGGGAATATCGAATTTCTCGGGCGGATCGATCATCAAGTGAAGGTTCGCGGCTTCCGGATCGAATTAGGCGAGGTTGAAGCGGCTTTAGCCCGCCTTGAGGGTGTTTCAGAAGCTGCCGCTGTCATTCGGGAAAACAATGCCGGAGAAAACGAGATTTGCGCCTATTACACTGCAGTTGGCGCGAGGCCGGCCGCACAGCTGCGGACAGAGCTGTCCCGGTCGCTTCCGGAGTATATGATTCCGGCTCATTTGATCGAACTCGACAGCATGCCGCTGACAGCCAACGGAAAGGTTGACAAACGTCAGCTTCCGGTTCCTATCGCTGAAGAGACTGGTAGATTCGAAGCACCGAAAAATGAAACGGAGGAAATTCTGGCGGCAATCTGGGAAGAGATTCTCGGCATCAAGCAGCCGGGAGTCGATGACAACTTCTTTTCCATCGGCGGACACTCGCTGAAGGCGATGATGCTGACAGCCAAAATACAAGAGCAGCTCCAAAAAGAGGTGCCGATTAAAGTATTGTTTGAAAGACCGACGATCAGAGGGCTCGCCGAATTTCTTCAAGGGGAAACGAAAGAGAAAACCGCTCCGATTACGCCGGCACCGTCCCGTCCGAATTATCCGGTGTCGTCGGCCCAACGGCGGATGTATATCCTCAATCAGCTAGAAGAAGCAAGCACGAGCTACAATGTGCCGGCGGTTCTGCTTTTGGAAGGTGAATTGGATAAGGAGCGTCTGGAAGCCGCGTTTCAGGCCTTGATCGACCGCCATGAAACATTGCGCACATCGTTCGAATTAATCGATGGAGAAATCGTTCAAACCATCCATCAAGACGCAGTTTTTCGCCTGACGGAATCAGTGGCTGAAGAAGCGGAAGCCGAAGCGGCGATCAGAGAATTTATCCGGCCGTTTCAGCTGGATAAGGCGCCGCTCGTCCGAGCGGAGCTCGTAAAGCTTGAAGAAAAGCGCCACCTGCTGATGATCGATATGCACCACATTATTACGGACGGAAGCTCCACCGGCATATTGATTCGCGACCTGGCCAGCTTCTACCACGGAGAAGAGGCGCCTCTTCCTAAGCTCCACTATAAAGATTTCGCTGTGTGGCAAAACGGGCCGGAGCATCAGGAAAAATTGAAGGAACAGGAACAGTATTGGCTCGACATTTTCAAAGGCGATCTGCCTGTTCTCGATCTGCCCTACGATTTTCCGCGGCCGTCAAAACGCAGCTTTGAAGGCGACCGTGTCGTCTTCGGAATCGATCAAAAACTGACGGCAGACATTCAAAAGCTGCTTTCTGAAGCTGATGCGACACTTTATATGTTCCTGTTGGCTGCATTTAATATCTTGCTTTCCAAGTATGCGTCTCAGGATGATTTGATCATCGGATCGCCTGTGGCAGGCAGAACCCATCCGGATCTGCACAACATTCCGGGCATGTTTGTCAATACGCTGGCGCTCCGCAATCGTCCCGAGGGGGAAAAAACGTTTAAGCAGTTTTTGCAGGAAGTCAAAGAGACAAGTCTTCAAGGCTTTGCCAAGCAGGACTATCCGCTTGAAGAACTGATTGAAAAACTGCCATTGCCGCGGGATACAAGCCGAAATCCGCTGTTCAGCGTCTTTTTCAACATGCAGAACATGGAAGTCCCGACGCTGAAACTCGGAGATTTGCAGATTTCGTCTTACTCGGTGCGCCATCGCACAGCAAAGTTCGATCTGTCGCTTGAGGCCGTGGAGCATGATGGCGAAATCGGTTTGAGCTTTGACTATGCCGTATCCTTATTTAAAGAAGAAACGATCAGGCGCTGGAGCGGCCACTTCTTAAATGTGATTAAAAAAATCTGCGAAAATCCCGGAATTAAGCTTCGGGACATCGAACTGCTTTCAGTCAAAGAGCGCGCACTTCTGCTGGAAGAAGGGAGGCACAGCCGGGCAGAAAGCCTTGAGGAGCGGCCGTTTCATGTACGGTTTGAAGAAAAGGCGGCCGAAATGCCTGATCGGCCGGCCGTTGTCTGCGGGGAAACAATTCTCACATACCGCGTGCTCGATGAAAAAGCAAATCAGATCGCAAATGTGCTGCGCAGTGAAGGCATCGGAAAAGACGATGTTGTCGGCATTATGCTGGATCGTTCTGCAGAGGTCGCCGCAGCGATTCTCGGCGTGATGAAATCAGGAGGCGCTTTTTTGCCGATTGATCCGGAAATGCCGACGAGCAGGGTGCAATATATGCTGGAAGACAGCGGAGCCCGCTGGCTCTTAACAGAACCTTCCCATCAAGCGGATCTCGCTGATTGGTATACCGGGAGATTGATAGATGTCAGAAAAGACACGCTGATGGCAAGTAATCAACGGCCGCAACCAATCATAGACGGATCGAGTCTGGCGTACATCATCTACACATCCGGAACGACCGGCCGGCCGAAAGGCGTTCAGCTCGAACACCGCAATCTGGCAAACTATGTTTCCTGGTTTATCAGTGAGGCGCGCCTGTCAGCTTCGGATAAAACGATGCTTTTGTCTTCCTATGCGTTCGATCTCGGATACACGAGCCTTTTCCCGGTGCTGCTCGCCGGGGGAGAGCTGCATATCGTCCCGAAAGAAACGTATACAGAACCGGAGGCATTTACTCATTATATCGGTGAACAAGGGATCACATATATCAAGCTGACGCCGTCGCTTTTCCATACGGTCGTTCAGCCGCAAAGCTTCGCTTTGGCAAAGGGGCTTCAGTCATTGAGACTGATCGTACTCGGGGGAGAAAAAATTAATTCGAAAGATGTGGAGCGGTTCCATTCCCGCTTTCCGGACACCAGATTCATCAATCATTACGGTCCCACGGAAACGACGATCGGTGCGATCGCTAAAACGGTCGGACCGGGCATGATCCGGCAATTCGCCCAGCGCCCGACGATTGGACGGCCGATTTCGGGTGCCGGAGCACTGGTATTGGACGCTTCCCGCCGTCTTGTGCCTGCCGGAGCGGCAGGCGAGCTGTATATAACGGGAAGCGGGCTTGCAAGAGGATATGTGAACAACCGGGAACTCACGGCTGCGAAGTTTATCGAAAATCCTTACACACCGGGCACATTCATGTACCGGACGGGGGATCTCGTCCGCCGTCTTCCGGATGGTGAGATTGAATTTTTGGGGCGGACGGATGATCAGGTGAAAATCCGCGGCTACAGAATCGAATTGAAAGAAATCGAAGAAGCCTTTATCGGGCTTGATGATATAGAGAGAGCGGTCGTCCTTTCCTTTACGACTGACTCGGGGTTAGACGAGCTGTGCGCTTATATTCAAGCGAAACGACAGCTGCCGGTTTCCGAACTGAGAGAGCGTCTTTCCGAGCGGCTGCCGTCGTACATGATCCCTTCATACTTCGTAACCGTGGATGAAATGCCGCTTTCGGCAAACGGAAAAGTGGACCGCAGCGCGCTGCCGGAGCCGCAAGGTCTAAACGGGCGAAGCGATTCGTATAGAGCGCCGTCAACCGAATTTGAAAAAGCCCTCTGCGGCATTTGGGAAGAGGTGCTTGACGTTCGGCCGGTCGGACTTGACGACAATTTCTTCGATCTCGGCGGACATTCATTAAAAGGAATGATGCTGACAGCGGAAATCCAATCCAGGCTCGGAAAAAAAGTACCGTTAAAAACGTTGTTCGATTGTCCGACAGCCGGCTTGCTCGCCCGCAGTATCGAAGCATCTGAAGGACAGTCAGAACAAAGCGGGATTCAGCCTGCCGAAAAACGCGACTGGTATCCGGTTTCATCCGCTCAACAACGGATGTATGCCCTCCATCATTTTGAAAAGAACGGAACGGGCTACAATATGCCGTCTGTGCTCATGATGGAAGGCGAGCTTGATACGGATCGTTTAAGACGGGCATTTGCCGACTTGGTGAACCGCCATGAATCATTGCGGACCGCATTTGTTGAAATCGATGGCCGTACCGTTCAAATTGTGCATGAAAAAGCGGACATTGACTTAAAGGTTATTCATATTCATGAAGAGGACGCAGAAGCGGAAATCAACCGCTTTATCAGACCGTTTGATCTCAGTATGGCTCCGCTGATCAGAGCCGAGCTGCTCTCCATCAGCTCTGCGCGCCATCTGCTTTTGATTGATACGCATCATATTATTGCGGACGGCGTTTCCAGAAGCCTTTTCGTCAAAGAAATCGCACACCTTTATAAAGGCGCTTCGCTCCCTGAGCCGAAGCTGCACTATAAAGATTATGCGGTGTGGCAGCAAGAACCTGACCAGCAAGAAAACATTCGGAAACAGGAAGACTTCTGGCTCCGTCAGTTTAAGGAAAGCGTTCCGGAACTCAGCCTTCCGCTCGACTTTCCGCGTCCTCCTGTCCAAAGCTTTGCCGGGGACCGGGTTCACTTTAAAGTATCAAAAGACACCGCCCTTAAAATCCGCCGTTTGACGGCGGAAACGAACACGACGCTGAATATTGTAATGCTCGCCGTTTTTAACCTGTTTTTAAGCCGCCTTGCCGGCCAAAAGGATATTGTTGTCGGCTCAGCGGCAGCGGGCAGAACGAATGCTGATCTGAAAGACATGCCGGGGATGTTCGTCAATTCGTTGGCGCTGAAAAACCATGTACCTGATCAAGCATCATTCAGCGAGTTTTTGGAAGAGGTGAAAAACAACAGCCTCACAGCCCTCGACCATCAGGACTATCCGTTTGAAGAGCTGATCGCCAAGCTTGATTTGCCGCGCGATATGAGCCGAAATCCGCTGTTCAATGTCATGCTGACAACGGAAGATCCTGATAAAGAGACGCTCGATTTAGACGGTCTGACAATCAAGCCGTATGAGATTTCACATGCCGCTGCCAAGTTCGACCTGACACTGGGGGCTTTTGAAAAAGAGCATGAAATCGGTCTTCAGTTCGAATATGCAACAGACTTGTTTCAGAAACAAACGATTGAACGCTGGGGCGGATATTTGCTTAACCTGCTCGAAGCGGTTGCCGAAAACCCGGATGCCCGCATTTCAGAGCTTTCGCTTCTGGATGAAACGGAGAAACGGCGAATCGTGTACGAATGGAATAAAACAGTGCTCGACGTGCCGCAGGACAAAACGGTCCATGGTCTGTTCGAAGCACAAGTCCTTCGCACGCCTGACCGTGGGGCAGCCGTGTACAACGGTGTGGAGTGGACGTACAAAGAGCTGAACGCGCGGGCGAACCGCCTGGCCCGCCTGCTGATCGAAAAAGGGGCTGGTCCTGAACAGCGGATCGGGATCATGGTCAAGCCTTCGCTTGAAATGGCCGCCGGCGTGCTCGCGATTTTGAAAGCGGGAGCGGCCTATGTGCCGATCGATCCCGGTTATCCGGCTGAGCGGATCGGATACGTGCTGAAAGACAGCGGTGCAGAACTACTTTTGACGCAAAACGGATTAACGGTGCCGGACACATTTACCGGCGAAGTGATCGATTTGAATGGAGAAGCCTCCATTCTGGATGGTGAGCTTTATCCAGAGGATGACATCAATCCAAACGCGGAAGCTCAGCCTGACAACCTGGCATACTTGATCTACACATCGGGCACGACAGGCCAGCCGAAAGGCGTCATGGTCGAACATCAGTCGCTCGTGAACTTGTGCTATTGGCATAATGATGCATTCTCGGTCACCGAACAGGATAAAAGCGCGAAATATGCCGGCTTTGGCTTTGATGCTTCCGTCTGGGAGATGTTCCCGTACTGGATCGCTGGAGCGGAGCTTCACATCATCGATGAATCGATCCGGATGGATATTACGCGCTTGAATCAATACTTCGAAGAGAACGGGATTACGATCACGTTCCTGCCGACACAGCTTTGCGAACAGTTCATGGAGCTCGACAACCAGTCGCTGCGCGTGCTGCTTACGGGCGGAGACAAGCTGAAACGGATCGAAAAACGGAATTACACACTTGTCAACAACTACGGGCCGACGGAAAACACGGTCGTTGCGACGAGCACAGCGATCGATCCTGATGAAGGGATGCTTTCGATCGGAAAGCCGATCGCCAATACCCGGGCGTATGTGCTTGGACAAAACAACGAAGTTCAGCCTGTCGGCGTCGCGGGCGAGCTGTGTATCGCCGGCCGCGGGCTTGCGCGCGGCTATTTGAACAAGCCGGAGGAAACGGCGAAGCGTTTTACGGAAGACCCGTTTGTGCCGGGCGAGCGCATGTACCGGACGGGGGATGCGGTCAAATGGCTGAAAGACGGGCGGCTTGAGTACATCGGCCGGATCGACCAGCAGGTGAAAATCCGCGGCTTCCGGATCGAGCTTTCTGAAATCGAAGTCCAGCTTTCGCGGCTTTCTGAAGTGCAGGAAGCAGTCGTCACCGACATCGAAGACGTCTACGGCAACAAAGCGCTGTGCGGCTATGTCGTTGCGGATGAACAGCTTGATCCGGAAAGCCTCGCCCGCAAGCTGGCGCAGACGCTCCCGGACTATATGGTACCGTCATTCTGGGTGCAGCTTGATGAGCTTCCGGTTACGGCGAACGGAAAAGTCGACCGAAGGGCGCTGCCTCAGCCTGATGTCGAAGCGCAGACAGCAGAATACAAAGCACCGCGCACGGAAACGGAACAGCTGTTGGCCGACATTTGGCAGGAGGTTCTCGGTCTGGACCAAATCGGGATCACAGACAATTTCTTCGCACTCGGTGGGGACTCGATCAAAGGAATTCAGATGGCAAGCCGGCTTCAGCAGCACGGGTGGAAGCTGGAAATGAAGGACTTGTTTCAGCATCCGACGATCGGAGAGCTCAGTGCTTATGTTCAAGCGGCTGACAATCAGCCGATCGATCAAGACCCTGTCGAAGGAGAAGTCACACTGACGCCGATCCAGCGCTGGTTCTTTGAGCACCGGTTTACGAACGAGCATCACTGGAACCAATCGGTTATGCTTCACGCCCCTTCAGGGTTTGACCCGGGGCTTGTCGAACAGACATTGGCGGCATTGACAGAGCATCATGATGCCCTGCGCATGGTGTATCAAAAGAGTACCGGCCGTCTCATTCAATATAACCGCGGGCCGGGTGCAGGTTCGTTCGCCTTTCGAGTGGTTGATCTTCGATATGTCACCGACATTGAAACGGAAATCGCCGCCCAGGCAAACCGTCTCCAGGCAAGCCTTGATCTCGAAAACGGGCCGCTTGTAAAGGCTGAACAGTATCAGACTGCGGAAGGCGACCATTTGCTGATCGTCATTCACCATTTGGTGATCGACGGCGTGTCATGGCGGATTCTGCTGGAAGACTTTGCATCAGGCTATTCGCAAGCCGCACAGCAGCATGACATTGTCTTCCCTGACAAAACCAATTCGTTTAAAGACTGGGCCGAAAAGCTTGAGGCTTATGCGCAAACCGAACGCTTTCTTAAAACAGCCGCTTATTGGCGCAGACTTGAACAAGAGCGCATTTGTGAGCTGCCGAAAGATCGCGCTGACGCAGAAAGAAAAGCAGAAAACACCTCTGCCGTTAAGTTTGAATTAAACGAAGCGGAGACGCGTCTGCTGCTGACGAAAGTGCATGAGCCGTATGGAACGGATATCAACGACATCCTGCTTTCCGCCCTCAGCCTGACAATCAGGGAATGGACGAACGACTCCAATATTTGCATCAATATGGAAGGACACGGCAGGGAGGAAATCATTCCAGGGATCAATATTTCGAGAACGGCGGGGTGGTTTACCGCACAATATCCGGTTATTTTAAAAAGCGAAGCAGCGGCAGGATTGCCTGAGACCATTAAAAACGTCAAAGAAACCCTTCGGCGCATTCCTGATAAAGGAATCGGCTACGGCATCCTTCGCTACTTAACAGACCGGAAAAAAGTCGGTGCCGATTTCTCGATCAAGCCTGACATCAGCTTTAACTACCTGGGGCAGATCGACAGGGAGGTGCAGACCGACTTCTTCGGGCCTTCTCCTTATGATATGGGAAGACAGGTCTCTGAAAGCTCTGAAGCACTCTATGCGCTGAGCTTCAGCGGCATCATCAGCAAGGAAAAATTCATCTTGTCATGTTCATTCAATACAGAGGAATATGACAGGCAGACCATACAGGAGCTCATGGACAGATTCAAAGCATTCCTAACGGCATTGATCGACCATTGTACAGCTAAAGAAGAGCGCGAATTTACACCGAGTGACTTTTCTGCCGGCGATCTTGAGATGGAAGAAATGGGCGATCTGTTTGATGTACTTGAAGAAAACTTGAATTAACCACTGAGGACTTGCCCGCTTGCCAAGCGGGCGAGCCTATGAAAGGGGGAACGATCTTGAGCCAATTTAAAAAAGAACATGTCCAGGACATATATTATTTGTCGCCGATGCAGGAAGGGATGCTGTTTCATACGCTGCTGCATCCGGGACAAGGATTTTATATTGAACAAATCAGCATGCAGGTGAAAGGCTCTTTTCAAAAAAATGTATTGGAAAAAAGCATGAATGTCATCATTGGCAGGTATGATATATTCCGAACCGTTTTCGTTCATGAAAAAATGAAACGTCCGGTTCAAGTCGTTTTAAAGGAAAGGTCATTTCAGGCAGAAGAAATTGATCTATCAGGACTTTCTGAAGCAGAACAAAACGAGAGAATTGAAGATTATAAACGAAAAGATAAAGAAAAAGGGTTTAACCTCTCAAAAGACATTCCGATGAGAACCGCGGTTTTTAAGAAGGGACAGGATCGTTACGAATGGGTGTGGAGCTATCACCATATTCTTCTTGACGGATGGTGCTTCGGCATTGTCGTACAGGAACTGTTCGAAGTGTACCAAGCGCTCCGCGAAAATAAGCCATACAGCCTCGGGCCCGTCAAACCTTACAAAGAATATATTAAATGGCTCGAAAGTCAGGACAAACAAAAATCGCTGGCCTACTGGGAACATCATTTAGCCGGATTCGAAGGGCAGACGACGTTCAGCGAACAACGGAAAAAACCGGAGCAAGCCGGCAATCAGCCGGAAGAACTGCTGTTTACCCTTCCAAAAGAAGATACAGAAGCGTTCACACAGCTTGCAAAGGCGCATCATACCACGTTGAGCACGGCTCTTCAGGCGGTGTGGTCGGTGCTGCTCAGCCGCTATCAGCGATCCCGCGATCTGATCTTCGGTACAGTTGTGTCAGGCCGCCCCGCTGACATTCAAGGTGTCGAGCATATGGTCGGTTTGTTTATCAATGTCGTCCCGAAACGCGTGACCTTTGGCGCGCAAACGACCTTTACGAAACTGGTCGCCGATTTGCAGAAGCAGGCGCTCGAAGCTGAGCCGCATCAATATGTGCCGCTCTATGATATTCAAAGTCATATAGCAGCGCCGAACTTAATCGACCACATTATCGTTTTTGAAAATTACCCGCTGCAAGAAGCCAACAAACAGCAGGAAGAAAAAAATCTCGGCTTCACAATGGACGATATCAGCGTTTTTGAAAAATCGAATTATGATCTGAATTTGCTCGCCTCACCGGGTGAAGAAATGCTGCTGAAACTTGCATACAATCGGAATATCTTTGAACCATCTTTCATCTTGCAGTTAAAAGAACAGCTTTTGACAGCCATTCGCGAGATCATTAGAAATCCGGAGCAGCCGCTTGCCGACATTTGTGTCGTTTCCACGAAGGAAAAAGAGCGCCTTCTCCATGAATTTATCGGTCAAGTCCAACAGAAGCCAACCGGGCTGACGATTCCGCAATGGTTTGAGCAATATGCTGAAGCGCTCCCGGAACAGCCCGCGGTATCAGCGGCCGGGCGGACGCTGACATATCGGGAATTGAACGAACAGGCGAACAAAGTCGCGCATCTTTTGCGCAAAAAGAACGTCGGCCGCGGCGAACCCGTCGCTCTTTTGTTCCGCCGTTCGCCGGAAATGGTCATCGCACTACTCGCCGTCTTAAAAGCAGGGGGCGCCTATCTGCCGATTGACCCGGAATATCCTGAAGCGCGGATTCAGTACATGCTGGAAGACAGCGGGGCTGTTTGCATGCTGACACAAGAAGAGCTTGCCGGGCAGGCGGCGTCGCTTTCTTTTCATAAGAATACGATCTTGATCGACGATCCGGCGGTGTCTGCAGAAAGCGGGCGGAACCTTGAAATCGCAGCCAAGCCGGACGGCCTTGCTTATATCATGTATACGTCAGGCACAACGGGAAAACCGAAAGGCAACCTGACGACACATGCCAATATTACAAGGGTTGTAAAAGAAACAAACTACATCAGCCTTTCCGAGAAAGACACCTTGCTGTCCCTTTCAAACTATGCGTTTGACGGCTTCACATTTGATGTGTACGGCGCGCTGTTAAACGGAGCAAAGCTGGTGGTGGCTGATCAGGCGACGATTCTCCATATCGGCAAGCTGACAGAAACGATTCAGAAGGAAAACATCACGGTCATGTTTGTGACAACGGCGCTGTTCAACCTGCTGGTCGATGCCGGAACAGAGTGGATGAAAGGGATTCGCAAAGTCCTGTTCGGCGGAGAGCGCTCATCTGTCAGCCATGTCAAGAAAGCATTTGCTGCCATGGGACCGGACAGAATCATCCATGTATACGGGCCGACGGAAACGACCGTCTTCGCGACGTTCTATCCGGTCAACCGCATGGAGGACAGCGCGGTATCCATTCCGATCGGCAAGCCGATAAACGAAACGAATGCATACATTCTGACGGAAAATAACCGGCTTCAGCCGATTGGAGCGGTGGGTGAATTGTGTCTGAGCGGTACAGGGGTATCGCGCGGCTATTTGAACAGGCCGGAACTGACTGCGGAAAAATTCGCGCCGCATCCGTTTAACAGCGGTGAAACGATGTACAGGACGGGGGATCTGGCCCGCTGGCTGCCGGACGGCAATATCGACTTCATCGGGCGGATCGATGACCAAGTGAAAATCCGCGGACACCGGATTGAGCTCGGTGAAATCGAAGAGGAGCTGCTGCGCTGTCAAGGCGTAAAGGAAGCGGTGGTAACTGCCATGAAAGGCGGGAACGGGGATGCGGCGCTCACCGCTTATGTCGTCCCCGTGCAGGGAGCTGAGATTTCGAACGAGGAGGTTCGCCGCCAATTGGCTCGGAAGCTTCCGGCTTACATGGTGCCGGCTGCATATATCACGCTTGAAGAGCTGCCGCTCACCGCAAACGGAAAAGTCAACCGCCGCCTTCTTCCTGAAGCCGATGGCCGGCCGAATTCAACAGGGCATCGTGCACCTCGGAATGCTACGGAAGAAAAGCTTGCGGTGATTTGGTCTGAGGTTCTCGGCAGACAGCAGATCGGAATAGACGAGAACTTTTTTGAAATCGGCGGACATTCATTGAAAGCCATGGCCGTCACCTCCCGGATGCTGAAAGACCTCGCCATCGATGTTCCGGTGAATGTGTTGTTTGAAATGCCTACAATCGAGGGTCTCGCGGCTTATATCGACCAAGGCGGACATGCGGATGACGTGAAAAAAACCGTCTTCAATCAGGAAAGCACCCGCCATTTGTTCGCCTTCCCGCCCGTCCTCGGATATGGCATCATGTACAGCAAACTGGCCGCACAAATGCCGGAGTACAAGATTCATGCGTTTGACTTTATAGAAAGCGATAACCGAGCCGTGCGCTATGCCGAAGCTATCTCCGGCCTTCAGCCTGAAGGACCGCTGACATTGATCGGCTATTCAGCCGGCTGCGGACTTGCCTTTGAAGTGGCGCAAGCGCTCGAAAAGAACGGGCGGAAAGTCGAAAAGCTGCTGATGATCGACTCATATATGAAGAATGATGTCAGCGATTTAGAAGGGCGGTCAATTGAAACCGATACAGCTGCCCTGATGGAAGCCAACAAGGACAATGAATATATGAAAATCAAGGCGGTTGCCGATGGCATCGCTAAAAAGATGACAGCCTATTATTCTTACTTTGTCAATCTTGTTCATCAAGGAACGGTCAGCTCCGAGATTATCTTGATCAAATCAGAGCAGGCGAAACCGCTCCCGGCATGGCTTTCGTCGTGGAAAGAAGGAACGGAGTCTTCTTATGATGAATATCAAGGAGTTGGAAGACATGATGAAATGCTTGCGGACGGCTTTGTCAAAACTAATGCAGATCTGATCAGACAGATTTTGGGCGAACGTGCCGCTGTAATCGGAGGTGCATGATGCATGGACGAGATCATTAAGCAGTTTGGAGCGCCGGCAAGCGGCATGCAGTTGATCTGTTTCCCGTTTGCCGGGGGATACTCGGCATCATTCAGGCCGCTTTATGAACATTTAAAAGCAGATTTTGATATGCTGGCGATCGAACCGCCTGGACACGGAACAAATCGAATGGCGCTTGTCGACAATTTGGAAGAACTCGTCGATCTGTATATAGCGGCGCTCAAGCCGAGGCTTTCCTCCCAATTCGTGCTGTTCGGCCACAGCATGGGCGGCATGGTTGTTTACAGGTTGGCGCAAAAGCTTGAACAGGAAGGGATCTTTCCGGCAGCCGCGGTGATTTCAGCGATTCAGCCGCCTCATATTCAGCGGCAAAAGGTGTCTCACAAAAATGATGACGCATTTCTCGACCATCTCAGCCAGCTTGGCGGAATACCTCAGGAACTGGCAGAGCACAGGGAAATCATGAGCTTTTTCCTGCCGTCATTCAGAGCGGACTACAGAGCGCTTGAGACGTTCTGCCATACGGATCATACGCCGCTCAGATCGCCTGTTCATATCCTGAACGGAGATCGTGATGAGAAATGCATGAAGGATGCGCTTGGCTGGAAAAAGTGGGCGCGTACGATCGATTTCCACTATTTCAAAGGCGGACATATGTATCTTTTATCAGAAACGGAACAAGTAGCCGCCAAGATTAAAACGATTGCCGCGGCCAGCCGCAGGGAGGCTGGTCCGGCAATTTAAAGAAAAACGGAAAATCGGTGTGTTGAAACAGCCGATTTTCCGTTTTTTTAGCTTTTTTTCAGCTGATTTTCCGGCTGAACCATCGTCGCTCCGATCATTCCGGCAATGATCATCCCCGTTCCTGCGAAGTGAAACCATTCGAGTGATTCTCCCAGCCATATGATCCCCGCTAAAATCGTCACCAGTGTCGCCAGATGATTAAACATGCTGATTTTCGCAGCTTCTATTTTTGACAGAGCATAATTTGATAAAAATGATGTCGCAAACGATGACAACACACCCAAATACAAAACCGAAAGAACAAACACCGGATCAGTGAAGGGGGCAAAAAATCCGCTCAGCGTGCCGTCTGACATGTGACTGATCCCGGCGATGCCGTTGAAAAAAAGAAATCCCGCACCCGTTGTCACATATGTTAATTCAAGCGAGCTGAAGGTGCGTGTCATCTTTCTGGCGAGCACACTGTAGCCCGCCGATGAAAGCGCCGAAAGCAAAATCAGCGCCGCCCCTCTCAAATCGGAACTTCCGGTGCCTGCACTTTTCATCATAAAGATGCAGGCCACCCCCGCCGCTGACAAGACGGTGAAAAAGAATTGCCGCTTCGTAAACCGCTCATTTAAAAAATAAGCGGCGAATATCATCGTAAAGATCGGGATCGCCGCTTGAATGATGCCGGCTTCAGACGAAGACGTGTAGACGAGCCCGAAAACTTGAAAAGCAAAAAACATGACAGGATAAAATAAAGCTAAAGGCAGCACCTTCAGTGCGTCTTTTATGCTGATGGCGATCTTCACCCATCCGAGCAGAAGGGGAAAGAGCGCAGCCAAAAAAGCGACCGTAAAGCGATGGGCCAGAATGTCGACCGGACTCGCTGCAGTGAGAGCTAATTTGACAAAGAAAAAGGAAAGCCCAATGATAAAAGCATAGAGCAAAGCTGCCGCATAAGCAGTTTTGTTCAAAGTCGATCATCTCCGTTGAGTATGCATGCAATACAGATATTTTACCGGCTTCTGTCATCTTATACGGAAGCGAAATCTGATACAATACAAAAAAACGGAATCTGTACCGTTACAGATTGGCGAAGGAGACGAACATGCACAAATATGTCGCATTGATGAATCAATTGGAGGTTATGATCGAAGACAAATCCTTTCAGGAAGGGGACAGGCTGCCTTCCATCCGCGCGCTGTCTGTACGCTTCAATGTAAGCAAAAGCACGGTCATCAGGGCGTTTAACGAGCTGGAAAGACGGCACCTCATCTATTCAGTGCCGAAAAGCGGCTATTACGTCGTGAAAAAAACGAATCAGCGGTCAAACCCCGGAAAGACTGTGATCGATTTCGCAGCATCTGCTCCTGATCCGGATGTTTTTCCATACATCGATTTTCAGCATTGCATCAATAAAGCCATTGACACATACAAAAACGATCTGTTTATCTATGGGACGCCGAAAGGTCTTCCGTCATTAATCGAGGCCATACAAAAAGAGCTTGCCAACGGCCAGGTGTTTGCAAAAGAGGAACACATTTTTATTACATCAGGCGTCCAGCAAGCCCTCGCTTTGCTCGCTTCAATGCCTTTTCCTAACGGAAAGCGGAAAATTCTGATCGAACAGCCGAGCTATCATTTACTGATTCAATACCTTGAGGTTCACGGCATCCCCGCGATCGGCATCGAGAGAACCGCTGAAGGCATCGATATGGACGAGCTGGAGCGCATCTTTCAAACCGAAGACATCAAATTCTTTTATACGATGCCGAGATTCCACAATCCGCTCGGGACCTCCTATACGGAACAGGAAAAAATGGCCATCGTCAAGCTGGCGGAGAAATATGACGTCTATATCGCCGAGGATGATTTTTTAGGAGATTTGGAGAATCATAAAAAGGCGGATCCGTTACATTATTATGACGTTTCTTCACACGTGATTTATTTGAAAAGTTTCTCAAAGATTATTTTTCCGGGTCTGCGGGTCGGAGCCGCCGTGCTCCCCGCTTCTCTGACAAATGTGTTCAACCGGTACAAACAGCTGCTCGACATTGACAGTTCCATGCTTTCTCAGGCCGCTTTGGAGATCTATTTGAAGAGCGGGATGTTTGAAAAGCATAAGCAAAAGATTCGTTCTTCCTATCAAAAAAGATCATGCCTTCTGCATGATCTGCTAAAAGAATGTGCCGCGTCTCTAGGAGATGTGTTTGAATTTCATCCTCCCGCAAATCCGGCTATCCACACCCATATCGAATTGGACCGAACGATCCCGGTTTCCCGTCTGATTAAAAGCTTACAAAAACGGGACGTCCTGCTCGAACCGGTAAACGCTCATTATATGCCGGCTTTTCCAAAAAGAAATCTTTTAAAAATCAATACGTCCAATGTGAAGGAAGAAGACATCCGCCGCGGCATCGAGCGATTGCGGCAAGCGGTGGAGACCGCTTATTTTTAGGGCGGGACTTTTTAAAGCATTGTCAGTTCAGCACAGCTTTTCATCACAATGCGGCCGGGAAATTCAGGCGCGGCGGAACACACCGCCATTTTATAGCCGGGGTCAATTTCATAGGTCTGTATATAACAAGGCGGATAGCCCGGAGGAGTTTCCACCGAAGCGCGCCCCTGTTCGTTCAGCTTGACGGAGAAGGAATCAAGCGGCAGAGACAGGCCTTTTCCCGCCTGTTTGATAAAGCTTTCTTTCATCGTCCACAAATGATAGAAATACGACAAGCGCTCTGAGTCGTCCTTTTCCATGAGATCATGGTGCTCAGAAGGTGAAAAAAACCGCTTGGCAATGTCGAAATTGATCGGCTTGATTTTTTCGACATCCACTCCGATCGGCTGCGTGCCAGCTCCGCACACGATCCATTTTCCGGAGTGGGAAATGTTGAAATGAAAGTCGTTCAGGCCTTCAGCAGCCGGTTTGCCGTACTTTCCTTCCGTAAAACGGATCTGATCATTCGGCAAATGAAACGTTTCGCTGATGATATGCCTCGCCAGCACTTCCCCGATCAGCGTCCGGCTGGCATCTTCGGGATATCTGTATCTGCCCACTTTTTTTCGCTTTTCTTCAGATACCATGGCCATCATTCGGTTAAATTGACCGGCTTCCGGCAGCTGATCCATATAAACGGCGTAAATCTTCATCAAATGCAACCTCTTCACATGATATTTTTTCTGCTTTCATTTTAGCAAACGGGCAGCAGGAAAGATAGGCATGATACTCGTACAGAATGGAGGATGAACATGATAGACGGAACATTGATCAAAGATACATACTCAGGAAGGGAGCTTTTGATCTACCTTCCTCCTTCATACGGGAGCGGTGAAAACCGTTATCCCGTCCTATACGTACAAGACCTGGGAGATTTGTTTGATCCGGCATACAGCGGCAGTTTGCGCTCAATCGAAAAGCTGTTTTTGAATCAGGAAGTGCCGGAATTGCTGCTGGTCGGAGTGGCTCCAAAAGACAGGGAAAGCGAATACACCCCTTTTCCCAAGCCGCATTTGCTGCCGAATAAACGGAAGTACGGCGGGAAGGGCAACGAATATGCCGCTTTTTTGGCAAATCGGCTCAAGCCTCATATCGACCGGCGCTACCGAACAAATCCAAGCCGTGAACATACAGGAATCATCGGAAAGTCGTTCGGCGGATTGATCTCGGTTTACACGGCATATTTAGCATCTGAGACTTTTGGGAAAATCGGATCTTTGTCAGGGTCTTTCTGGTTTGAAGGAATGACCGAGTTTATGAAGAATAACCGCTTTGAAAATGAGCATCTGCGCATTTATATGGATGTCGGAAGCACGGAAGGGGCAGACAGGGATAATCTGCAGAAGGAGATGATATCGAGGACGAAGGAAGCCTTCAGCCTGTTAACCGAAAGCGCCGCCTCCGAAAAAGAACTGAAATTTGTCATTGATGAAGGAGGCTCACATCGGCTTGAGAGGTTTGCGAAGCGTTTTCCGGAAGCTGTCAAATGGCTGTTCGGCTCCTGTCACAACAACGCACGGAATGACAGGAATGTCTGATTGGCATGAAGTATCGTTGTAAACGAGAGGAGCGGAAGCAATGGACATTCTGAATCGTTTGGCTGAAAGCATCGATTATATAGAAAAGCACTTGGATCAGCCGCTGAAACACGAAGAAATCGCCAAAATCGCATATTGTTCGAAATTTCATTATCAGCGGATGTTCTACATGCTGACGGGTGTCACACTTGCCGATTATATTCGGAAAAGAAGGCTGACAGTCGCCGCGCAGGAGCTGGCTGCTTCACAAATAAAAGTGATTGATGCTGCTTTTAAGTACGGCTACAACACACCGGAAGCATTTTCAGGAGGCCTTCAGCCGCCTTCACGGCATCAGCCCTTCACAGGCCCGTGAAAAAGGCCGGACGCTCAGGACATTTCCGCGTCTTTCCTTTCATATTCAAATAAAAGGAGTGGAGGATATGAATTACAAGGTTGTTGAAAAAGAATCGTTTCAGGTGATCGGCAAAGTATTGGAGGTTACGGTGAGGGATGGTCAAAACAAAAAAGATATTCCGGCTTTTTGGAACGAATTAAATCACAACGGCTTCACCGATTCTTTAAAGCCGCATATCGGCCAACTCGGCTTCCTTGGGGTCTGCATCGATTTTAACGATCAAGCCGATACGTTCAATTATGTCATCGGGGTCGAAAAAACAACGGCTGACACGCCTGCCGGCTGTGTCGAAAAACCGATTCCTACCGCAACATGGGCCGTATTTGAAGCCGTCGGTCCCGTCAATCCGACTGTTCAAGCCACATGGGAAAGGATCTTCTCAGAATGGTTTCCGGCGACAGGCTATGAACTGGCAAACGCTCCGCAATTTGAATCCTATCCGAAAGACGGGGATATTATGGCGCAAGACCATATCACCGAGATTTGGATACCGGTAGTAAAGAAAAAATAATTTGAATGAGAAAAACGGATGAAAGGCTCATCCGTTTTTTTTCAGCGACATATGTACAGGCTTGGCAGCTCTGATGCGCCTTCCTGTCATTGCTGCTTTTAAAAGCTGTTTGGACTGCGGCAAAGAAAACCGCAAAATCAGGCCTGTTAAAATGGCGGTTAAGACAGTGCCAATGCCGATCGGCCCGCCGAGCAGCCAGCCGATCAATAAAATCGTCAGCTCCATTCCGTTTCGGACCCACTGAACGTTCCAGCCCGTTTTCTCGGAAATCAAAAGCATCAAAGAGTCACGCGGACCCGCACCGAGATCGGCCGACACATAAATGCCGACTCCGTAACCGATAAAAATGACGCCGATCACGAATACGACAGTGCTTGAAATATACGTTTCCGGGTCTGGAAGAATATACGTAAAGAAATCTATAAAAATACCGATTAACAGCATATTAAGCACAGCGCCGATTTTCGGCCATGCTTTTGTAAATAAAGACGTTAAACCTACGATGACAGCCCCGACAATAATAGCCCATTGGCCGACCGTAAGGCCCAAAAGCATATACAGCCCGTAGTGAAACGCATCCCAAGGACCGATGCCGAGCACTTTCCCTTCAATCGTAAGAGAAACCCCGAAAGACAAAACAATCAATCCGACAAAATAAAAAAGCCAGCGCAAAACAAGTTCCCGCTTCAATGGATTCCCCTCTTTTCAAAAAAACAATCGATTGTCATTGTATCATATTCTTCAGGACGGATAAATGCGGATTTCGGCATGTGGCTCCTTAATTTACATAATTATGATTATATTCCAATTGATGAAAATGATGTATGATAGCTGTGGAGATACATTTTCCATTATGGAGGGGAGAAATTCAGAGCCTTGGCAGTCGATAGTGATCCGGGACCATTTTATTTATGTCGACGGAAGCATCATCGGCCAGCCCTATTTGACAGAGCCGATGGGCGAACCGAGCGCTTGGGCTGTTCTTGTATGCTGGCTCTTTGCTTTCATTGCGGTTTAGCAGTTTGCCGCGAAAAAACAGCAGATTTTATGAAAAAAGGGGGGAATGGCGTTGATTTTTTTAGTTAGGCTGATCTGTCTTGCCTTTTTAGCCTGTCTGGCGCTGTTGTTTATATTGAACTATGCACCTTTTCTGGCGATGCCCGTTTGGATCGCTTTGATCATTGCCTTAATCGTCTGTCTGTATCTTGCCTTTAAAGAGGAAACGAAGGAATGGAGAAGACGAAAGCACTAATCTTTTCTTCAGCGTTTTTTCTTGAATGAAAGAACATTTGCCAAAACGAAATAGATAACGGCCGTCCCGGACACAAATAATAAAAATTCTTTCCACTCTCTTGCCGTCATGTATACAAGGCGGCGGATTTCGAGGTGTTCATCCAAGTAATAAGCCTGGGTATATGCGCCGACTGTCATGCCGATAAAGGCGAATAGACCGAACACATTGAGCACCATTCTCATGCTGAAAGTCTTTTTCTCTTTTTCGTGTTTCATTTTAAAGAAATCCTTTCCAATATAAATTTATCATTCTATTTGTACGGAAATAGCGCTCAAATGATTCGAAAACTTCTTAATCTATTGTTAAGAAGTTTTTTTATTTAAAAGAAAATGTAAAAGATAAAACAATTTCATGAACTTTTTGAGCGAAAGCCTAAAAATATAGGAAGATTATACCGATATGGCAAGTGAAATCTTTTTCTGAAATATAAAAGACAAGGCAGGAGAGAAAATCATGCAGCAACGCAATACACCGGATGTACAGAAATGGTTTCCGAGCGAAGACGGAAATGAAGCAAAAAGACACGAATTCCTATCATTGATCGAGCAGCTGATCGAGGGAGTGGATGAGCTGAAAAACCCGGATCAGGTCAACCTTGGCGGCGAGAAGAACCGTGAGGGCTTCTTTTATGAAAAGCTGGTTGCAGAGAGTCGGATTCCGCATGAAGGTGCGCCGATGAAAGAGGTTAACGAAGAGCTGTTGAAGCTGTTGTACGGCCATCCGTATCACACCAAATACTTTTTCACGAACATTCTGCCGATGGCCAGCATCCCGGGGATATTAGGCATGCTTACGGCGTTTATGGTCAATGGCAACAACCTGTGGGATGTGTACGGTCCAGCCGGAGCGGAGGCGGAAGTGAAAGTTACGGCGATGATGTCTAAGCTTGCGGGGTATGATGCCGAAACAAGCGGAGGATATACAACGTGGGGAGGACAAGGGGCGGTATACAGCGGCCTCAGAATCGCGATTGCCAAAATGGCGCCTTCAGCGCTGAAGGAAGGAGTTCCCGGCAATTTCTATGCGTTTTGTTCTGAAGCGGCTCATTACAGCTTGTATAAGTCGATGGAAGCCGCAGGACTTGGCAGCGATCATTTAATTAAAGTCAAAACAAATCTCGACCATTCCATGGATACGGAAGATTTGCGAGCGAAGCTTAGACAAGTCTGCGAAGCCGGGGGCATTCCCGTTTATATCGTGGCTACGACAGGAACGACAGATGCGATCGGCATCGATGATGTGAGCGCTGTCCGCCGTGCGGCTGAAGAAACGGCGAAGAGCTTCGGTCTGCCGGTTCCGCATATCCACGCCGATTCCGCCCTGGGAGGATTTTTTGCCTTTTTTAATGAGTACGATCTGAATGAGAACGCTTTATCCTTCAGTCCCGGTGTCCTCAGCATGATCAAACCGATTCAGGAAAAAATGAGGCATCTGCATGCAGCCGATTCGCTTTGCTTTGATTTTCAGAAGCTCGGGCAGACGCCTTATGTGACAAGCCTGTTTCTTGTGAAGGATCGCAATGACTTAAAACGGATCGATCTGGATCCTGATGAGACGCCGTATGTCGGCCACCGCGGCTATGGGGACTACCATACGGGCTACACGCTGGAATGTTCGCGCATGGCCAGTTCGATCAGTATGTACAGTGCGCTGATGGCATTTGGCTATGAAGGCTATCAAAAGCTGCTCGCCCAATTTCTTGAAGTCAACCTGCATTTTAGGGAACAGCTGTCTCAGCAGATTCCGGAGGCCGATATTGTGAACCCGGACAACTGCGGCATGTCTACGCTGTTCCGCATTTATCCTGAAGGTGCGCCGAGATTTGAAGACGAAATTTCGGGAGCATGCACCATTCAAGAGCTGGAAAGAAACAATGCACTCACTGAAAAATTATTTGAAAAGCTCGGAACAAAAAGGGACAAGATGTTTTTTGGCGATACGAAAAAACACTTGCTTGTGAAGTCCTGTGAAGGAACTGAGATACCGCTGTGCGTCAGCAAATTTTTCGTCATTTCTCCGTATACCATGCCTGAACATGTCCCGGGAATTATCGATTATTTAAAAGAAAATATTGAGGAAGTCTGCCGGGAGCATGGATCTCTCATGACAAATTAAAGGGGATATAGACGATGAAAACGTTGAAGAAAAAGCTAACAGAACACATTTCAGTCAAAATTATGATTGGCGTCGCCTTAGTGCTTTTGATCACGATCGCATCATTTTCAGCTGTGTTTACTTTTATCAGCAAAGACTTGTCAGAGCAGCTGAAACAGCAGTTCCAAAACCGCCTTTATACCGATATTCATCTTGCTGAAAACCAAATCAAACGTCTGGACGGGAATCCGCTTGAGATCGATTCCGCAGACAGTCCGCTTTACAAGCAGACAAAAATGGCTGTGGACAGCCTGAAAAAGAAAAACAAACTTGAGAATATCTACATCCTTTCCAATGAGGGCGGGAAGGAGCGGATTCTCGTGCTGTCGGATACGTCCGATGATTTCGGCACGGATTACAGCTTTTCTCCCGAAATGAAAGAAGCTTTGACGACAAACAAAGAGACGGTAAGCGATGTGTATGAGGACGAATACGGCATCCACCAGTCGATTTTTCTGCCGCTTGAGAACGGCTCCGGCGAAAAGGTCGGTATTTTGGGGATCGACCTTGATGCTTCCGTGATTCCGGCGACAGCGGCAAAAGCGAAATGGTATACAGTTGCGATCGCAGCATTTGTCTTGCTGCTCGGCATGGTCATGGCCTATTTTCTCGGTTCTTATATCGCGAAGCCGATCAGGCAGCTGATGAAGGCTTCAGAAAAAATTGCCGACGGCGATCTATCGGCCGACATTTCTGTCAAGAGCCGTGATGAAGCAGGAAAGCTTGCCGAATCGTTCAAGCGGATGAGCGAAAATTTACAACAGTTGATCGGACATATTTCAGCTTCCTCTGAAGAGGTATCCAAGACGAGCCTCCAGCTGAAAAATGTATCGGCTGAATCGAGCGAAAGCGCAATCCAGGTGGCTGAATCGATGAACAGCATGAGCGAGGGAATCAACGAAGTTGTCTCTTCCGTTTCAGATTGCCATACATCGGCTGCCGAAATCGATCATCAGCTTTCACATGTCACAGAAGAAGTAAACGAGATGAAGAACGTTGCCGAAGGCGTCAGCAAGGATTCCAAGACAGGCCAGGAGCTTGTCGAAGAAACATTGCGGCAGACCCAGACGATTAAAAACGTGATGGAAGAGTCCAAACAAGCGGCAGCAGAGATGCAAAATCATACCGAAGAAATTGAAAAAGTCATCGGAATGATTTCCTCTATTGCCGAACAGACGAATTTGCTCGCGCTCAATGCTTCCATTGAAGCTGCCCGCGTCGGTGAAGAAGGCCAGGGTTTTGCGGTTGTTGCGGGAGAAGTCAGAAAGCTTTCTGAACGCTCGGCAGATGCCGCTTTATCCGTTTCCCAGCTTGTGGCGGGCACGCAGGAGAGCAGCCGGCTTGTCATGGAACGCATTCAGGAGGGAAATGAAGCGGTTGACAAAGGGCAGATTTTAATTAATGGCACATACGAGAATTTTTCAGGTATTTTTAAAGGGATCTCTCAATTTGCCGAACGCACTGATCAATTGCTGCAGTCATTGTTAAAAGTCGAAAAATCGTATCAAACCATTTCGTCCGCGATGGAACAGATTTCCTCCGTTACAGAAGAGCAGGCGGCAGGTTCTGAAGAAGTCGCTGCAGCAGCGGAGCAGCAAAGCGCCGGCATGCAGGAAATCGCATCGGCCATTCAGCAGCTTTCCGCTTTGTCGGAAGAATTGAATCAAGCGGCATCCAAGTTTAAATTAGCCGCTGAATAAACAGAACAGCCTGATCCGGAGAGATCAGGCTGTTTTGTTTATACAGGATTCAAAATTCGGTTTAAAAACTGTTTTGTTCTTTCTTCCTTAGGGGCTGAGAAAATTTGTTCAGGCGGACCCTGTTCGACGATAACGCCGCCGTCGATAAAGACGACTTCATCTGCGACATCCTGCGCGAATTTGATTTCGTGGGTGACGACAACCATTGTCCAGCCCTCATTTGCAAGGTCTTTCATGACTTTCAGCACTTCACCGACCAGCTCGGGGTCAAGCGCTGATGTAGGCTCGTCAAAAAGCATCAGTTCAGGCTTGATGGCCAGGGCGCGGGCGATGCCGACGCGCTGCTGCTGTCCCCCGGAAAGCTGGAATGGATAGAGGTCCATTTTGTCTTCAAGGCCGACCTTTTGCAGCAGCTGAACGGCTTCCTTTTTGACCTCTGCTTTATTGCGCTTTTGCACTTTTACAGGCCCTTCCATCACATTTTCGAGCACGGTGCGGTGCGGGAACAGGTGATAGGCCTGGAATACCATTCCCGACTTTCTCCGCAGGCGGAGGAGGTCAGCCGGTTTATTTTTCTTGGAAAAGTCGATGGTGAAATCGTCAAAAGAAAGAATGCCGCGGTTTGGAGTTTCCAAAGCGTTCAGGCAGCGAAGCAGCGTCGTCTTGCCGGAACCGGAAGGCCCTAAAATGGCGATCACTTTTCCTTTTTCGATGTTCAGATCGATTTTTTTTAAGATTTCATTTTCGCCGAAGGATTTATTCAGCCCTTTGATCGCAAGCATTGTCTATTTCCCTCCTTACTTGGCCACATACCGGTCCAAACGCCGTTCAATCTGCTGCTGAACAAGCGCGAGAACAAAGCAGATGATCCAATAGATAAATGCGGCTTCCATATAAATGATTAAAATTTGGTCAAGGTTGCTGGCCCCGATTTCCTGGGCTTTCCGGAATAATTCAGCAACAAGAATCTGTGACGCAAGCGATGTGTCTTTAACCAAGCTGATGAATGTATTGGATAATGGCGGAATCGACACGCGTACAGCTTGCGGCAGGATGACCCTGGTAAGCGCCGTTTTTTGAGTCATTCCAATCGAATAAGCCGCTTCCCACTGTCCTTTCGGAACAGAAAGGATGGAAGCCCTGATGATTTCCGATGCATAAGCGCCGACATTTAATGAAAAGGCAATGATTGCGCTCGGAAACGGGTCAATCGTGATTTGAAACGCAGGAAACAAGTAAAAAATGATAAACAGCTGAACGAGCAGCGGCGTTCCGCGGATCGCTGAGACATAAATGCCGAAAACCGCTCTTAAAATGCGGGATTTGGACATTCTCGCCAGCGCCGTGATCAATGCGATGATCATACCGAATATAAAAGAGAGAATGGCAAGGGGAATCGAGTAATAGATTCCCCTTAAAAAGATCGGCCAAAATGACTCACGCACAAGATCCCACGGGATCGCCGCGCCGATGGCCGCCGCTTGTATATTACTTAGAAACATCTTCGCCAAACCATTTCTTCGCTATTTTCGCGAGTGTGCCATCCTCTTTCATGTCTTTCAGCGCGGAGTTGACCTTGTCAACCAGCTCGCCGCTTCCTTTGCGGAAAGCAAAATGCGTAGTTTGCGGCTCGCCTGTTTCAAAAGCGACTTTCAGGTTTTTGTTTCCTGATGTCTTCAAATAGTTCAGCACCGCCAGTTTATCGTTAAAGGTGAGGTCGACACGGCCCTGCTGAATCAGCTGAAACGCTTGAGCCATTCCTTCCACGCCTTCGATTTCAGCTCCGGCGTTTTTCGCAAGGTCATTATAGTTGCTTGTCAAAGACTGTGCAGCTTTTTTCCCTTTGACATCCCCTTCAGACTTTATATCGTTGTTGTCCGCTTTTGTGACAACGACGGCTTGGGAAGTTGTATATGAATCAGAAAAATCGTACTGATCTTCACGTTCTTTTTTCCCGACTTGATTGGCAACGACGTCAAAACGCTTGGAGTTGAGTCCGGCAAACATGCTGTCCCACTGTGTTTCTTTAAATTCAGCTTTCAGGTTGAGGCGCTTGGCGACTTCCTGCATCACTTCGACATCATAACCTGTTAATTGATCTGTTTTCTTATCGTGGAATGTAAATGGTTCGTACGTTCCTTCAGTACCGACAGTCAAAACGCCTTTATCTTTAATTGAAGACCAGAGGCTGTCGCCGTCTGCGTTTTTATCCTTAGAATTGTCTCCTGACGCGCCGCATGCGGCCATCACGGTGATCAACAGCGTCAATAATACAGCGAAAATGGCTTTCTTCATTTTATTCCCCACTTTTCTGATTGGATTTAGTTGATATGATTTTACTTAAGGCTCTTACAAAAGTAAAGCATAAACCTTTTTTAGTATGAGTCAAGAAATACGTTTTTAGTGATGAAAGGGAGAGAAGATCATTCTGATTCCTGATCAAAGCGGATCTTCCATTTTTTAAGCCTGTATTGCAGGCTTTGCCTGCTGATCCCCAGAACCCGCGCCGCTTGTGACACATTGTAATTGCATTTTTTAACGGTTTTTTGAATATAATACTTTTCGGCATTCTCGATTTGTTCCTTTAATGGAGCGGCTGAGGCGGAAGGAAGCGGGGCGAACAGATCATAGCCCTGCTGCGGCAGCTGCTCTTTTGCCGCTGGTTTCGTCCTGTATTGCAATGGAAGGTGCATCAGCTCCATTTTGTCTTCGTAGGACATCAAGTTCATGGCACCTTCAATTAAATGTTCAAGCTCCCTGACGTTTCCCGGCCAATCGTATGAAAGCAGAAACCGCCGCACCTCTTCTTCTAAACCCTTGACCTCCATTTGGAACAATGCGTTGTATTTGTCGATAAAATGCTGCGTGAGCGGCATGATATCTTCCTTTCGGTCTTTTAATGGAGGAATGAACAAGGTGACGACACTCAGCCTGTAATACAAATCTTTTCGCAGCCTTTGGCCGCTGACAGCGTCGACTGGATCTTCGTTCATCGTCGCGATGATCCTGACGTCGATCGGAGTATCCTTCGAAGCGCCGATCCGCCTGATCGTTTTTTCTTGAATCGCGCGCAAAAGCTTTGCCTGCAAACTGAAGTCCAAAGAATTGATTTCGTCAAGGAGCAGTGTGCCGCCGTCTGCTTGTTCGAAAAGACCTGGGCGATCGACGGCTCCCGTGAATGCGCCTTTAACCGTACCGAATAATAGGCCTTCAACGAGGCTTTCCGGGAGGGCTGCGCAGTTTTGCGAGATGAATGGGCCCGTCGACCGCTGGCTTCCGTTATGTATACTTTGGGCGAACAGTTCTTTTCCGGTTCCGGTGTCGCCAACGATCAGAATGGATGAAGAGGTCCGGGTCGCCCGCTTTGCATGTTCAATGACCTCCTTGATTGCCGGACTGACGCCGATCAGGCTGTCAAACGTATACTTTGTGTTTTCTGTTTTGTTCATATTTTCTCTGATCAGCCGCTCAAGCTTTGTGACATCTTTAGCAATCTCGACCGCTCCTTTCGTATTCCCGTTTTCTATAATGGGAAACGTATGATTGACGGTCGTAATTTCCTGGCCTTTGTTATTGAAGTAAGTCTGCTTGACGTTTTTGTTCGTTTTCCCGTGATGCAGCGCCTGCAGGAGAGTGCTGTCATGCTGGCTGGCAAACGTAAACACGTCCAGCACGTTTTTGCCGAGCACATCGCCGACATCCATCCCTTCAATCTGGCTCATTTTTTTGTTATAGACAACAGATGTGCCGTTTCCATCGACGACATGCAAGCCGATATCGATTTCATCTATAATTCTTTGAAAAATAAGCTTCAGTAAATCGTAATCCTTCAGCAAGTGACATCCCCCTTTGTTCGTCTCTGTCTCCATTTTAAGTGAAGACTTGATAAAGGTGCAAAAAAATATGCATTTATTTTTGCACCTTTGAATAAAAACCGCAAAATTTTTGCGAATTATACATGCAATGTTCTGAAAATTTGCGGTTTTAAGGATTGGCACGATACTTGCATATAAGATAGTGTGAAACAAAATACGACATCTGGCATGTATGTCCAAAAATAAGAAGGAGGAATCAGAATGACGGTTCTATCAAAGTCCGAGAAAATTATGAAGCAAACCGCACATTTTGGGGCAAATAACTATCATCCTCTGCCGATCGTGATTTCTGAAGCGGAAGGCGCTTGGGTGAAAGATCCGGAAGGCAACCGATACATGGATATGCTGAGCGCTTATTCCGCAGTGAATCAAGGGCACAGGCACCCGAAAATCATTCAGGCGTTAAAAGATCAGGCCGACAAAATCACCCTGACTTCGAGAGCTTTTCACAATGACCAGCTTGGTCCTTTCTATGAAAAGGTCGCTTCATTAACGGGGAAAGATATGGTTCTCCCGATGAACACCGGGGCAGAAGCGGTTGAGTCTGCGATTAAAGCAGCCCGGCGCTGGGCTTATGATGTAAAAGGCGTTCCGGACAATAAGGCGGAAATTATCGCATGTGAAGGCAATTTTCACGGCCGGACGATGCTGGCTGTGTCGCTTTCTTCAGAAGAAGAGTATAAACGCGGTTTCGGACCGATGCTTCCCGGCATCAAGCTGATTCCATACGGGGATCTGGAGGCGCTGAAACAGGCGATCACATCGAATACAGCCGCTTTCTTAATTGAGCCGATTCAGGGTGAAGCAGGTATTGTCATTCCGCCGGAAGGCTTTTTGAAACAGGCAGCAGAAGTCTGCAAAGAACGCAATGTCTTGTTTATCGCTGACGAAATACAGTCAGGGCTTGCACGAACAGGTAAAATGTTCGCCTCTGATTGGGAGGATGTCACACCGGACATGTACATTTTAGGAAAAGCGCTCGGAGGCGGCGTATTCCCGATATCGTGCATTGCTGCAAACCGGGATGTGCTTGGCGTGTTTAATCCCGGCTCGCACGGATCGACATTCGGAGGGAACCCGCTTGCATGCGCCGTATCGATTGCCGCCCTTGAAGTGCTGGAAGACGAGCGGCTCGCTGAACGGTCGCTGGAGCTTGGGGAATACTTTAAAGAAAAGCTCTCGCAAATCGATAATCCTATAATCAAAGAAGTGCGCGGCAGAGGGCTGTTCATCGGGGTAGAACTGACCGAGGCGGCGCGTCCGTATTGCGAGCGCCTGAAAGAAGAAGGGCTGCTCTGCAAAGAAACGCATGAGACGGTGATTCGCTTTGCACCTCCTCTTATCATTTCAAATGAGGATCTGGATTGGGCGATTGAAAAGATTACCCGTGTTTTGTCGAAGTAAAGCGGACGGCTGAACAATAAGGGGATTGTTCAGCCCGTTTTTTCGATGTTTGTGCGAAGTTTGTCAAAAATTGAAATATAAGGAAAATGTTCAGAAGATTTAAAAAATAGTCTATATGTCATAGGGGAGCTGACATTAGGGAGAATGGAAACGGAAGGGGTGAAGGCGGTTTGAATCATGAAAACCGTGAACAATATACACTGAAACGAACGATGAAATCCCGCCATTTGTTTATGATCTCGCTTGGCGGCGTCATCGGAACCGGCTTTTTTCTCGGAACAGGATATACGATCAATGAAGCCGGGCCGATCGGCGCGATTCTTTCTTATTTAGCGGGCGGAATGATCATGTATTTTACGATGCTTTGCCTTGGAGAGCTCGCAGTGGCAATGCCGGTTTCAGGCTCTTTTCAGACGTACGCGACAAAATTTATCGGGCCTGCTACGGGGTTTGCCGTCGGCTGGATCTACTGGCTCGGTTGGTCGGTTACGGTCGCTTTGGAATTTTTGTCGGCGGGGCAGCTGATGAAAAGATGGTTTCCCGATGTCGGCGTCTGGATATGGTGTTTGATTTTCGGGCTGCTGCTTTTTTCACTCAATGCTTTATCGGCAAAGGCCTTTGGGGAATCGGAATTTTGGCTGTCCGGCATCAAAATTATCGTCATCCTTCTGTTTATTATTCTTGGCGGAGGTGCGATGTTCGGACTCATCGATATGAAAGACGGACAGACTGCACCGTTCTTTTCCAATCTGATTGGAGACGGAATTTTTCCAAACGGATTCGGCGCGATCTTTATCACGATGATCACCGTCAACTTTGCCTTTCAGGGGACAGAGCTGATTGGGATCGCGGCGGGGGAAAGCGAAAATCCGGAAAAAACGGTGCCCCGCTCCATCAAACAGACGGTCTGGCGGACACTCGTGTTTTTCGGCCTGTCCGTATTTGTCCTGGCGGGGTTGATTCCATGGGAAAAAGCGGGGGTTGTTGAAAGCCCGTTCGTTGTCGTATTTGAACAAATTGGCATTCCGTATGCCGCCGATCTGATGAACTTTGTCATTTTAATTGCTTTGTTATCGGTGGCGAATTCGGGTTTGTACGCATCGACGAGGATGCTTTATTCCCTTGCGAAAGAAGGAATGGCCGCTCAGGCTTTAAGCCGGGTCAATAAAAGAGGGATTCCGATGAATGCGCTGTGGATTACGCTCGGTTTTGCGGGGTTGTCCCTCGTCTCAAGCGTAGTCGCCGCAGAAACGCTTTACATCTGGCTTTTGTCTCTTGCCGGTTTAAGCGCACAAGTCGGCTGGATCACGATTACGGTATCACAGCTGCTATTTCGCAGACGATATGTCAAAGAAGGCGGTAAGGTTGAAGACTTGAAATTTAAAACGCCTCTTTATCCTTATTTGCCGCTGGCGGGTTTTATTTTAAACAGCGTCGTCCTTGTGAGCCTTGCCTTTGATTCAGAGCAGAGGATGGCATTGTACTGCGGGATTTTGTTCATGTCGGCCTGCTACTTTGTTTATCACGTGTTTGTGAAAAAACGCCAGGCTCTAGAGCGACAAGAAGCAATGATCTATCAAAACAAAACGAACGATGAGGTGGTTATTGATGAATAAGCAAGTTTCTCTGATTGGAATGCCGATGGACTTAGGACAGGCGCGGCGCGGTGTGGATATGGGACCGAGCGCGATTCGCTACGCTCATATCGTGGAGCGCTTAACAGAGCTGGGCTATGATATCGATGATCTGGGCGATGTGCCGATCAACCGCGATCAGCCAAAAGGAGACGAAGGGCTGAAAAATTTAGTTTCCGTACTGGAAGGAAACCGCAAACTGGCCGATATCGTCGACAATGTCATCGAGCAGCGCCGCTTCCCGCTCGTGCTGGGCGGAGACCACAGCATTGCCATCGGGACATTGGCGGGTGTAGCCAAGCACTATCAACAGCTCGGCGTGATTTGGTATGACGCACACGGAGACCTAAATACGCTTGAGACATCGCCGTCAGGCAACATCCACGGCATGCCGCTGGCGGTAAGTCTCGGTGTCGGCCACGAAAAGCTGGTCAACCTCCACGGCTATGCGCCGAAAATCAAACCGGAGCACGTCGTCATCATCGGTGCGCGCTCGCTTGATGAAGGAGAGCGCAAATATATCCGTGAAACCGGCATGAAAGTCTACACCATGCATGAAATCGACAGGCTCGGCATGACAAAGGTGATAGAGGAAACGATCGAGTATCTGTCAGCAAATTGCGACGGCATTCATCTGAGCCTCGATCTGGACGGTCTTGATCCGAGCGACGCTCCGGGAGTCGGCACCCCTGTCGTCGGAGGCATCAGCTACAGGGAAAGCCATTTGGCGATGGAAATGCTCTATGACGCAGATATCATTACATCTGCCGAGTTTGTTGAAGTCAACCCGATACTGGATCACAAAAATAAAACCGGTGAGGCGGCCGTCGAACTGATCGAATCGCTGTTAGGGAAGAAGCTGCTGTAACCAATACAAAGGAGAGGGCATCGGCATGATGCCTTTTCTTTTTTATTATCAAAATAAAGCCAAAAATTCTCTTACGGGCTTCGGCAGAAAACTGCCGGACCGCCAAACGACAGACGGCTGCAGAATGAACGGATTGTCTTGAATCTCCAACGTCTGAACATGCCGTGCAAAATGCGCCGGCAGCATGGATAGCGGCAGAATCGTCGCTCCGAATCCCGAAGTGACGAGGCTGAGCAGCGTTGTAGAATCATGGCACTCACAGACGACCCTCGGCTCAAGGTCCAATGATTGAAATTGATGGACGACCTCATCGTAAATCCCTTTTCCGTGCGACGGCCTGAGCAGAATCAGCGGCAGGCCGGCAATTTCTTTCATTCCGGCTTCCCCTTTTAAGCCATACGACTGATTCCCCGGAAGAACGAGCTTGCATGGAACCTCCGGCAGGCTTTTTGATTCGATATTTTTGCCGTGGAAAGGCGTTGTCGTGACCGCCGCATCGATCTGCCGGCTTTCCAGGAGCTCGCTCAGCCGTGAAGGCTCACCTTCCCAAATGTTAAACATTAAATTCGGATACATGTCTCTGATCTTCGAGACTTTCGAAAGCAGCAAGGCCGCGCAGTAAATCGTTGAGCCGACGGCAAGGGTTCCGTTGACTTCTTCACGCAGCTCCCGAACCTCCAAGATGGAATCCTCAAGCTTGTGCAGGATTTCTTTTGCTCTTTTCAAAAACACTTCTCCTTCATAGGTCAGCGTCAGGTTTTTCTTTTTGTTCCGGTCAAATAAAACGACTCCGAGCTCCTCTTCCATCTGCTTCAACTGTCTGGAGAGCGGCGGCTGTGCGATATGAAGCCGCTTCGCCGCCGTTGTAATCTTTCCTTCCTGTGCGATCGTAACGAAGTACTTTAACTGGCGAATATCCATTTTCTCGGCCCTCCTTTTTATACCTTTAAAGTATTATATATAGATTTAACAGATATTTTCAATATGGTAAATAGAGGCGTATCATTTTAAGTGAAGCACCAAGAGGGAAAGGGGGACGCATATGAACATCATTGTCGGGATTACGGGCGCGACCGGCGCGATATTTGGCGTGCGGATGCTGGAGTGGCTGAAGAAAACCGACGCAGAGACACACCTAGTCATCTCTCCGTGGGCAGCGGCAACCATCCTGCACGAAACGGGATATACCATGAAAGACGTAGAAAAGCTCGCATCTTTTACGTATTCCCACAAAGACCAGGCGGCCCGCATTTCAAGCGGTTCCTTTCAAACGGACGGAATGATTGTCGCACCGTGCAGTATGAAGACGTTGGCGGGCATCCGTACCGGTATGGCGGATAACTTGTTGACCCGTTCGGCGGACGTCATGCTGAAGGAACGGAAAAAGCTTGTTCTGTTAACAAGGGAGACGCCGTTGAACCAGATTCATCTTGAAAACATGCTTGAGCTGACAAAAATGGGCGCGGTGATCCTGCCGCCGATGCCGGCTTTTTATAATCATCCCCAAAATCTGACCGAAATGGTCGACCATATCGTATTCCGGACGCTGGACCAATTTGGAATCCATCTGTCTGAAGCGAAGCGCTGGGAAGGAATGAAACAGAAGAAATAAGGAGGATAACAGAATGGCTTATCAAGATTTTAGAGATTTTTTAAATACGCTGAAAAAAGAAGGACAGCTTCTTGAAGTTCAGGAAGAGGTGAAGCCGGAACCCGATTTGGGAGCCGCTGCACGCGCCGCCAACAACCTCGGAGACAAATCACCCGCTCTTTTATTCAACAACATTTACGGCTATAACAATGCCCAAATCGCGCTGAATGTCATCGGCTCCTGGCCGAACCACGCGTTAATGCTCGGCCTTCCAAAGGACACGCCGGTCAAAGAACAATTCTTTGAATTCGCGCGCCGTTATGATCAGTTTCCTGTAAAGGTGCAAAGAGAGGAGACAGCGCCGTTTCACGAAAACGACATCACAGAAGACATCAACCTGTTTGACATTCTCCCGCTCTTCCGCATCAATCAAGGCGACGGCGGCTTTTATTTAGACAAGGCATGCGTCATTTCCAGAGATGTCGAGGATCCTGAACACTTCGGCAAACAAAATGTCGGCATGTACAGACTGCAAGTAAAAGGAAAAGACCGCCTCGGCATTCAGCCCGTCCCGCAGCATGACATTGCGATCCACCTGCGCCAGGCTGAAGAGCGCGGCGAAAACCTGCCTGTCACGATTGCGCTCGGCTGCGAACCGGTCATTGCAACGGCGGCATCCACACCGCTCTTATACGATCAATCAGAATACGAGATGGCAGGGGCCTTGCAAGGCGAGCCTTATAAAATCGTCAAATCAAAACTGTCTAACTTAGATATCCCATGGGGCGCGGAAGTGGTTCTTGAAGGTGAAATTCTGGCGGGCGAACGCGAATATGAAGGGCCGTTCGGCGAGTTTACCGGCCACTATTCAGGCGGAAGAAGCATGCCGATCATTAAAATCAAGCGCGTCTGCCACCGCAACAACCCGATCTTTGAACACCTCTATTTAGGCATGCCTTGGACTGAGGTTGACTACATGGTCGGCATTAATACATGTGTGCCGCTTTACCAGCAGCTAAAAGAGGCATATCCGAATGAAATTGTCGCGGTAAACGCGATGTATACGCACGGCTTGATCGCCATTGTATCAACGAAAAGCCGCTACGGCGGATTCGCCAAAGCCGTCGGCATGCGCGCGCTGACGACCCCGCACGGCCTCGGCTACTGCAAAATGGTGATCCTCGTTGACGAAGACGTCGATCCGTTTAACCTCCCGCAAGTGATGTGGGCAATTTCAACGAAAATGCATCCAAAACACGATGCAGTCATCATCCCGGATTTATCCGTTCTGGCGCTTGATCCAGGTTCTGAACCGGCGGGAATCACCCACAAAATGATCTTGGACGCGACAACGCCTGCGGCCCCGGAAACAAGAGGACACTATTCACAGCCGCTCGATTCCCCTATAGGAACGAAAGAGTGGGAAGCGAAACTAATGAATCTGCTAAATCAATAAAAGAGGAGAGTGTTTCATCATGCATACATGTCCGCGCTGCGAATTAAAAAAAGCGGAAACCGTCAGCAAGTCACCCATTGAAGGAGCCTGGGAAGTTTATCAATGTCAGCACTGCTTTTTCACTTGGAGATCATCGGAGCCGGAGACGATCACAAATCCTGAAAAATACAATCCGGCCTTTAAAATCGACCCTTCTGAAGTCGAAACAGCCGTACAAGTGCCGGCGGTTCCAGATCGGAAAATCTAAAGGGAGGCATCCGGCATGGCTCAGCTATCAAACGAATTATTTCAGCTGTTAAACGGAGAGAAACTCGCCGGAAAGCGGCGCGAAGCGATGATGCTCCAGACCGTAACAGAAGACGGCTGGCCGCACACAGCGATGATCAGCGCCGGCGAAATCCTCGCCTTGAACAAAACCGACATCCGCCTGGCTCTCTGGCAAGGCACAACGACAACCGCGAACATCGCGAGAACAGGCCGGGCGCTCTTCGTCACTTGCTGGAAAGGCAAAGCACATTATGTGCGGCTGTCTTTAAAGAAACTGCCCGAATTAAAAGACGCCAAACACCCGAGAGCGCGCTTCGCCGGCACCGTCGAAGCGGCCCGGGAAGATATCGCAAAATATGCGGATATCATCTCCGGTGTTCAGATTGAGCTGAAGGATGAAGCGGCGGTTTTGCGGCGGTGGGAGGAGACGCTGGGGGAATTAAGGAAATGAAGAAAAGGACTATGGCGAATCATAGTCCTTTTCTTCATTTCTGCAACATTTTATTCGTCACTTTATAAGCCAAAATACAGCCAATTGTAATGATAATAATCGCGATCGAAAGGATCACGACCTTTTCAGCAACGGTATATATCGACATGGGAATAATAACAGCGCAGATGGAAAACACGCCGCCAAAATAAACAAACAGGATGAGCGGCTTTTTGTATTTTTTCCAAATCACTTGATTAATCCCGTTTTTTTCGGGGTCTGCCGGACGTTTGCGGTCTTCATCTTTCATCAATTTATTTAGCAGTAGATAAATGAGAAATGCGAATAAAGTTGCCGAGAAAATATTAAAACAGAGGATAAACAGCTTTTCTCCCAGACTCATCACCGGATTCAGAACAGAGCTGAGAACGGAGCCGCAAACGAAAAACAGGTAGACGGATAAGATGGCTTTGTTTCTTGGTTTTTGTAGAAATTTAGACATGCAGATTACTCCAATCGTAAATGATTTAAACGCTGAAAATGAGATGGATCAGAAAAGAAAAAATATAAAAGATGATGATGCTTAAAATGCCTCTGCCCACAAGATAAAGGGCGAAATACAGTTTTCTCAGGAACCAGTTGTATTTTAATAGCCGTTTGTAAACGAAGTAACCGGTGCCGACAAGAAGAAAAACGAATGTATTCGTAATTTTATGGGACCATTTTTCAGGTTTTAAAAAGACCATTTTTTCATATTCAATGATCATGTGACTCGCAATGATTAAAAAACCCAAACTGTAAGCGAAATGAGCGGCCAACATACCGGCGATTAAGTATTCGGTATATTCAACAATAGTTTCTGGTGACATCATAACTCCTTTATGAATGGCGGACTCCAGCGTTTTTTAACAAGACTTTTTTCTGATATAAAAAGCTTCTCATTCTTCGTCAGGCATTCTTTCCAAACAAGACCGGTTCAGCATTTGATTCGCCGTTTGATAAACCGCAAAAAAGCCGCACGATATCGCAGCACACAAAACCGTGAACACAGCGGATTTCCATAAGAAAGTGAGTCCGGTCATGGAAAACACGGTTGTTCCCAAAATCAGGATGCCGACGAAGTAGAAAGAGAGCGTGAACGGTTTTCTGTATTTCTTCCAAAAGATTTTCGCGACGATATTGCATCGGGGCGCGCCTTTATCTTTCTTTGGCTTATTTATGAACACATAAATGATGACTGCGAATAAAGAAATTGAAACGAACATAAAGCCGATGACGGCAAGCTTTTCCTTCCAGTTCATTGAAGGTTTGACAAGGCCGGTCAAAATAATGATTGCTGCAAGTAGGGAATAAACTGAGAGAATGATTTTATTTCTGCCTTTCAAACATGACCTCTCCTTGTGCATTAAATCCTATGCTGACTGATGATATCTTGATTCGCTTTGATGAAGAAGTATTTGTGGATGAATTTGACCCCCATCATAGAAAATAAACAAGCCATAAGCAGATAGACGGTACTCATCAACAAATAAACGGCAGACTCGGAAACTCGCAAAACGGCATGACTTATTACAAAACCGCCTGCCGGAACAGCTGCCAGGAGCATCCTTGTCGGAGCTGCTGTTTCCCTTTTGCCTTTTTTAGAATCAGGGAAAACAACCAGGTAATACCGAATGACGAGGAAGATAAAGGCGGCAAAAATGAATAGTGACAGACTGATCAGCGGTACATGAAAACCGATAGCAGAAACCATCATTTTTTGCGCTGTGATCAACTGGCAATATGACATCCCGCTGAATGATACGCCCATAAAACGAACATATTGAAGGTGGTGATGATATTCGGTCATGTTTCTAGTATTCATGATGATCATCCATATATTGATCAGGATAGCGACAGGGACGGCGGCAAAAGTGAAAAATTCGACTTTGCTCGCCAGCACAGGTAATATGCATAGAATATCCAGCATCAACACGATAAAACACGTCATTCCCCATTTCGTTTCCCGGCTGACGAGAGCTGTCAAATGTGATTGAATATTGTAAGGTAAATCTTTGTATGCAACCGTTTCTTTTAATCTCAGCAAAGCTTGTATTCCTCCGCTTATCCCTCTGAATTTTTATAATTCCCCATGTGTTTTTTCAGCCAGACCTTTTTTCTGAAGATATGTAATAGGAGTGGAGGAACGAAAAAAAATAAGCTGATAACCGAAACAAACAAGGGGATTTCTGAAGGGGCTTTTGCTCCTACCGCCCATATCGTCATAATGACTAAAAAGATACCCCCTACAGGAAATAAAATAGAGAAGATGATCATTGCCTCGTTTATTTTTTTATATAGAAAATTTTTTTCGTTTTTCATAAAAAGGCTCCTTTAGCAACACTTTATTTTTTGCTCTACTGCGTTTTAGCCTTTTTTAACAATCTGTCGATTAGCATTAATAAAAAAGAACTGATGTATAAACTTAGCGCTGATAAAAGAAAAAAGGCAGCCTGCAGCCAAAGAGAAAATGCTCATGAATAGGTTAATAACAGATTCAGAAAAATGAAGAACGATATGTGAAATCATATAGCCAGCAGCCGGGCCAGCTGTTAATAACCAGGCTGTCCAAGGAAGAACAGCTCTTTTTTGTTGTTGATGAATGGAAAACTTTATCAAAAAGTAGCGAAATGAACTTAGAGCTGCTACGGCAAGTATGAGAGCAGAAAAAATGAAAAACAGCCAATTGAATCCCAAAACTGAATAGTACATTTTCTGGGATAAAATAAACCAGCAATACGACATAGTACTAAATGAAAAACCTTTATAAAGGACAAATTCTAGATTGTTTCTATGTATTTCCATGTCTTTGAAGAATAAAATAAACATCCATAGATTAACGAATATAAGAGGTGGTAAAGCGACTAAAGTAAACAGCTTGATGCCGTTTGCAAGCAGCAGAAATAAGAGCAATACATCCAACATGAAAATATTTAATATACACATATTCTTTCTTTCATCTCGATCAACCAAAATAATTAAGTGATGTCTAGTATCTTCAGGCAATCTTCTGAATTTAGCCTTTTCATTTAATTTCAGCAATCTTATGACCCCCAATATCTGAAAAGACTTCAGGCATCCATGGCTACTTCTTTAAAGCACTAAAAAGCATTTTTTTCAAGGGATACAATGTTGAAGAGAATGTTAATTGGATTGCTTTCTTCCATTGTTTTATGGTTTCGAATGCACCGTTTCCAAGTCGGCTATTTTCGGCCTGTCTGTTTATCCCTTTATATAAATGCCTGTCGATGATGTTCTGGTTGGCTTTGTTTGAATTTCGTATTTGCCCTTTTTTAAATGCTCTATTGCTGCTCCAATTTCAGTTCCTGTACTTAGACTGCTTTTTACTTATATAGCGATCTTTTGTCCAAAAAGAAAGCGTCCCATGTATGAGACGCTTCCGTTTCTAATCGATGGCTGCTTCTTTTAAAACATGTTGAAATTCTCGTTCCTCTTCATCCTCGTAACCTTCGAAAATCACTTTCTCAATATCAGAATGGTTAAAAGCAAAAGTGTATTCTTGATTAATGTAGCCCTCGGGGTAAAAAACGCCGATATAGTCAAACATTTTCGGATCTTCGCTCACGACGATCTGTTTTCTTCCGTAAATCATTAATTTTTTTGTTCCGCCTTCTAGTAAGACGATTGAACCGGAAGGCAGAAGCTTATTTTCAAGCATCGAAAAAGTTCTCCTTTCTTATTTCCCATTAAATATATGTTGATTGGCTTTAATGAAAAGGTATTGGTGAATGAATTTGACCCCCATATAAGAAAAAAAGCAAGCTAAAAATAAATAAATATAACTCATAAACAAATGAACAATTGAATCTGCAAAGTGAAACATGAACTGTGCAATGATGTAGCCTAATCCCGGTCCTATTGTTAATAAATAGGTTCCCCATGAAGCACTTCTTTTCTCTTTTTTGCTGCGTTTTGGTAAAACAATTACGTAATATCGGATAAACCCAAGCGTAACAATGAAATAAGTTAGTAATGAAGCAATCATAAAAATAGGATTATAACCTAACACAGAATAAACATATTTTAGAGAAAGTATAAAATAACAAATCGAAGAAACAGCTCCAGTTCCTCCTTTGTATAAACCAAAGTAAGTAGGACTAATCTTATCGAGTTTTGTAAACATTAAAATGATTGTCCATAAGTTGATAAATATCATAAAAGGTAATGCTATTATTGTGAACGTTTTTTCCCCATTTACAAAGAGCGGAATACCGCAAATTAAATCTAAAAGCACAACAATACAAAATAACATTGACCATTTATCTTGGGACGATGCTTCATCTGCAATTAAATGGCGTTTGATATCTCTAGGCAATTTTTTAAATGTCGTATCTGTATCCAATCTTAACAAGACGGTTCACCTCCCATGTGAAATTACTTAAACCACCCTGCAACTGTTTTTAATCCCGATTCTACAGAGTCTTTTGCCATATCCGTAATGCTTTTTTTGTCTTTTCCCCATTTTACGCCGCCTAGAAGTTCTGATACACCAATTGTCACAACCAGGGCTGCAGCTGCACCGACTATCACAGGGGCTCCGACCGTTCCAATTACAAATGCGCTTGCAACTGCGCCAACTCCAATTGTTGCAGCACCTAATCCCACGTCTACTGCAGCATCCCCAATTACTTTTTCAGTGGAGACATTAGGGTCGTTTACATTATTCACTAAATCTTCTCCAGTGGTGATGGCTACACCTGCCCAACCCAACTTGCTTTTCATTGCGCCTTTAACTGCAGAAGAAGCCCTTGTATACTCAGCGATTTTTGGGTTGTTCCCCACTTTTAACTGTGATTTAGTCCATGTTTCTGGATAATTTTTGCCTTTGATTCCTATTGCTTTGCCGTTTTGTACCTTGTATCCGTTTATCTTCTTGCCACTATTGGTTTCTATACCTTTTTCAATTTTAAGCCCATCTTTAACAACATACTTCACACTCTTCCTAAAATCCATCGCAGCAGTAGTCGTCCCATACAAACTTCCTGCACTAGCTACAGGATACGTCCAATCGATCTCAAATGGAAGTTCTTCTTTTGTTGTGTCATCGATTTTGCCTTTTTCGTCTTTTTCGCTAAACCGTCCAAGCATCTTCTCCATCGGCGTTTCGCCGGGGTTTTGCAGGTCGTTTTGCAGGCTGCCAGGAGCTTGACTGATTGTTGAGTCATTTTGCGGTTTTAAAATTGAACCGCTTTTATACTCCGATATTTCAATCTTCGGTCCCGTATACATTTTCTCCAGCTGCTGGATGTACTGCTTCATCGTGTCGAGGTCTTCCTTCGCCGCTTTCAGCGCATTTGTCTGTTCGCGGTCAAAAGTATGAAGCTTTTCAAGCGTCTCGCTGATTTGCCTTTGGGCTTTTTTGGCGTTCTCGTTGACGGCTGAATCGTCGAGACCGGGCAGGTCGACGATGTGGCTGACAGTGGCCATCGTCTGATTGGCTTTTGCCGTCAATCTGCCTGTCAGCGATTCAGCTTGGCTGACGCCGTCATGGAGTTCGTTCTCAAGAAAGCTTTGCGAGATAAAGCCGTTTTGGTTCGGTTCAAGGGAATGAAGTGCACTTTTCGTCTTTTCTAAAAGTCCTTTGTACTCGGAAATAAAAGATTCATAAAAAAGAAGAAAAGTGGTGTGGCACTCTTCGTAGAACGAGCGGATCGCTTCACCGCCCGCGCCTTTTAAGGCGTCGTCAAGGGAGGTGAGGCCTTTGACGCTTTGTTTGACTTTTGAAATCTCGTCAGTCTGGTTTTTTAATTCGGTCAGCGTTTTGTCTAGGCCGGTTTGAAAAGCCTGAACATCTAGAGTTTTCAATGCGTAGTCCCTTCCTTCTACTTGGCTTTGATCGATGACGACAGCTTTTTGTCGGCGTCTTTTATGGCGTTGACTGCCTGTTCGGTTTGCGCAATTTGTTTAGCAAGAGCCGATGCGTATGCTTTTGTCAGGCTTTTCAAATCTTTGTTCATGCTTTCGATTTTTTTGACGACGTCAAGGTTGTTTTTGCCACTGATATCTGTCGGCACGTTCGGCTTCACAGCTTGGGCTGAATGCTTCAGTTTTGAGAGCGCCTGTTTGACTTCGCTCGTTTTGACTTTGATTTCTTGACCCATCGTAATCACTCCTTTAGCGGCGGGCTTCTCTTTCTTCTTTTTCCAGCTTTTCAATTTTCGTTTTTAATGAGCTGATATCCTTACCTAGCGAATCAATATCATCATTTAAAGAAGAGATTTTCTCCTTTAATTGTTTAAACACTTCATTTAATTGTTTTCCGCAAATATCATTGTAGGCCGTTTTCATATCGCTTCTGACGTTTTTAAAAGAATCAGCAAGGCTGCCCTGCCATGTTGTCGGCGACAGTTCGGGCTTTTTGATGCTGTCTTTTGAATCGTCAAATTCCTTTTTATCTGCTTCTAATTCGGTTTGGCAATTTTTCAGTTGTTCGAGCTGTTGTTTTTTGATGAGAAGTGTACCTTGCAGCCCGTATAAAACTGTTTTTTCCCAGATCATGTTACTGCCACCTCCCGGAAATTTGATTCAAATGACCTGTTGGGATCTGTTCATTAAAGGACCTTATTAATGTTACAACATGGTATAAATGAGTTGAATAGGAAAAATGTACCGTGATCAAAGAATCGATTCGGGCGGTGAAGTAGGGAATTCCTTATTATGACTGCGATTTTGCACTTTTCTCCATTTTCCTTCAAGGTCAAAAGGCATAGTTCTTAGGGTTGATTTTTTTATGATATTTATTTTTTGTTTCACAAACTTTAAGGTAATTTTAAGAAAGAGGCATCTTGTCGAACACTAAACAGGGTTTTTCGAACAAAATGTCAAATAGATTAGATATTTCGTATGAACAAGGGGGGGAAATTGTCTGTTTGTGATGAAAAAAGGGGACGGACGGAATTTCTGTCAGGATGCCTCAGCTGGATTCTTAGAAAAATATGCGGCCAAATATATACTTCATGATAGATTGTAAACGCTGTCTAGTCCTCTGACCAACAGGGGGATAAAGATGAAAAAGCTGTTAGTTGTTTATGCCGTAATGCTCTGTTTGTTTTTTCTGTATGTCTACGACTACTCCCGTGGCGATAAAACCGGCTCTACAGAAGCAAGCAGAAGGCCTGCGGCCGGAAGTCTGTCAGAAAAATACGTGATGGTTACGTTTCAATCGGGAATCGAATATTGGAAGAGCGGCCTGAAAGGCTTTGAGGATGCCGCGCAACTTTTCAACGTCTCTGTCGAGTATCGGGGGGCGGCCCATTATGATGTCCATGAGCAAACGACCGTTCTCGAGCAGGTGATTGCAAAAAAGCCGGCGGGAATCGCTCTTTCTGCAATAGATCCCAAAGCTTTAAACACTGTCATCGACAAAGCGCACGAGCAGGGCATTCCGATCGTTTTATTCGATTCAGACGCCCCGCTCAGCAAAGCCTCTACATATATCGGCACAAATAATATGGAAGCGGGTGCTGAGGCCGCAAGGCGAATGGCCGAGTTTTTAAATGGAAAGGGAGAAACCGCAGTCATTACCCAGCCGCGGCAGTACAATCATCAGGAAAGGACGAAAGGCTTTGAACAAACGATCAAGCAAAAATACCCAAACATGAAGGTCGCCGCTGTTTTAGACGGAAAAGGCGATGAACTGACGTCGAAAAAAGAAGCGGCGAAGATTCTGGCAAAAAATCCGTCCATCAAAGGAATTTTCACGACCGAAGCCAATGGAGCGAGCGGTGTGGCCCGTGCTGTGAAGGCGGCGGGACTAGAAGGGGAAGTATGTATCATCGGCTTTGATAAAGACAAGAAAACGCTGGACGGCATCAAAAACGGATCGATTTCCGCGACAATGGGCCAGGACACATGGCAAATGGGCTATTGGTCGCTGCACATGCTGTTTTTCTCAAATCACCATCTGAGGCATGAACGCCCGCTCCCGGCCGCGATCGATACAGGCATTACCATCATAACGAAAGAAAATGTGGAAGCTTATTATGCGAATGATTAAACGTTTGATCAATAATGCGCCGATCCGTTATAAGCTGATCAGTCTTCTCTTGTTAATCAGCATGCTGCCGACGATCGGCCTGGGCATTTTATCGGGATGGGCCGTTGAAAATATTATTGAAAAACAGGTGATCGACCAAACACTCCAGCTGATCGGCGAAGTGAACAAGACGGCTGAAGTGTATGTCAGCCACTTGCAGAACCTGACATATTTGATATCAATGAATGAAGAAATGGAAGCGTTTTTTAATCACGAAAAGGAGGACGGAGAGGCGGATTATAAGCGAAGGACGTTTTTGCAGGGCCTGACTTCTTTATATTCTGAAGCGGCGGGCATTCTCGTCGTCAATGATAAGGGTGAGATGATCAGCAATGAGATGTATGAACGCACGCCGACAGATTTGACTAAAGAACCATGGTATCAGGCGGCTGTCGATAATGAAGGGATTTTCAAGATGATCGGGAAGCCTGTCAACCGGAATATCAGAAGTCATGTGCACTACAAGGAAGACGAGGTCGTTTCTGCCGTCAGAGCTGTTATCGATCCTGAGACACAGCATGTGAAAGGCGTTGTACTTATCGATTTGAAACTGCGCGTCCTCGCAGAAGCGACAAAAAATATCCGCCTGGGGAAAACGGGTTATTTGATGATCATGGATGAGAATGGCGGCAATATTTATTCACCTGAGACCTCAAATCTGTTTCTGCCGAAAAAGTGGTTCCATCAAGACCGTTCCGGATATTTTTCGAAGCGGATCAAGGGAGAGGAATATCAGTTCATTTATGAGACGTCTTCCTTTACGAACTGGACAACGGTCGGCGTTTTTAAAGCGGGTGAACCGGTATTCGAAGTGAAGGAAATCCACTTGTATGTGCTTTTGTTTTTATTGACGGCGGCGTTTCTCGGAATGTCTGCTTCCTATTATTTGTCCCATTCCATGTCGCGGCCGATTTTGAAGCTGAATGCTGTCATGAAAACGGCGGAAAGCGGGAATTTTTCAACATTTTATCAGGAGGAAAGGGAAGATGAAATCGGGCTTTTGGGAAAAAGCTTCAATCGCCTGATGATGAGAATCAGGGAGCTGATGTCGGTCACAGAAAGACAAGAGCGCCAAAAAAGAGAAGCCGAATTAAGGGCGCTGCAGGCGCAGATCAACCCTCACTTTCTCTACAACACGCTGGATACAATCAATTGGATGGCGAGGAAGAAAGGAGCGGAAGAGGTCAGCGGTCTCGTGCAGGCTTTATCCAAGCTGTTCCGCATCTCCTTGAGTAAAGGGAAAGATATCATTCCGCTGTCTGATGAATTTGAACATGTAGAAAACTATTTGAAAATCCAAAAAGCGAGATACCGTGATAAATTAAACTACTCAATCGAAATGACCGGGCTTTGTGACGATCGCCTGATATTAAAGCTCGTGCTTCAGCCGATTGTCGAAAATGCGATTTATCACGGAATTAAAGAAAAAAAGGGGCCGGGTCATATTACGATCAAAGGCATGGAGGAAGACGGCTCGCTGATTATCAAAATCGAGGATGACGGAGCCGGAATGGATGAAGAGAAGCTAAAGCAAATAACCGATCAATTCAAACACAGGGACGATACAGCGGGCTACGGCATGATCAACGTCCATGAACGGATTGCCCTTACCTTTGGTGAGCCGTACGGTTTAACGGTTGAAAGTCGGAAAGGAGCTGGAACCGCCGTCACGATACGGCTTCCAATCTTAGCAAAAGGGGGAACAAGCCTTGCGTGAATGTTGGCGCGTACTGATTGCCGATGATGAACCGTGGATTCGGGAAGGAATACGGGATGCCGTCTCTTGGGAGCGCTATCAAATGTCGGTGTCAGCTGAAGCGGAGAATGGCGAGGAGGCATTCGAGCTCGCTCTCAAACACGGTATCGACTTATTGATTGTCGACTTGAATATGCCGATTGTAAACGGAATCACGCTGATGAAAAAGCTCCGCGGCGCACTGCCACAGTGCCGCTTTGTCATCGTGACGGGCTACGATCAGTTTGCATACGCACAAGAAGCGATCCGGCTGAATGTCGATGATTATTTGTTAAAGCCAGTTGATCCCGCTCATCTGGAACAAGTGCTCGAAAAGATCAGCGTGTCGCTGGCAGCTGAAAAAAAGAAGCTGAGCGAGCAAAAGCTTGCTGAGCAGCATATTCAACAAAACCTCAGCCTTCTGAAAGAGCATGTTTTCAGAAGCTGGATCGAAGGCCGGGCAGAGGAAGAAGATGTTTACCGGCAGCTCGAATGCCTCCGTCTGCCGGCCCGCTATCCTGAGACGCTCGGCGTCATCGCGGCCGGACATGTATGGAACAAGCCGTCTGAAGCCGACAGTCTGAAAGAAAAAGTAGAGCGCTTCTTTATCGATGAGCGGGATAAGGCTGTTTTTTTCGACGGAGACCGCCTGATTGCCGCCTGCCTGTGGCGTTCTGTTACAGAAGCTGAACAGCGGGCGCTTGCAGAGATGATCGAAGCCGAAATGCAGACAAGCGCCGCCGTCTGCTTCACGAAGCTCGCTGAAAACGGCCGCTCGGCCGCGCAATGCTACCAGCACTGCAGACAGCAAGTCTCGAAAACATTCAATATCTCGCCGGTTGTCACGAGGGCTAAAGAATATATGCAAAAGCATTTCACTGAAAGGGAGTTTTCTTTAAAACAGACGGCGGATGCGCTTCAAGTTTCTCCCGTCTATTTAAGCAGGATCATGAAGAAGGAGCTCGGCATGACATTTGTTCAGCTTTTGACGGAGATGCGCATAGACCAAGCGGTTCACCTGTTGGAAACAACCGCTCTTTCGATTCACGATATTGCCGAACAAACAGGCTATGATACACAGCACTATTTCAGCACTGTATTTAAAAAGACGATGGGTGTATCCCCCAATCAGTACCGGCGCATGTCGGGAATTGAACGAACAGGAGGAAAATTGTAATGTAAGCGCTTTAAAAAAGTCTGATTTTTATAAAAATAGTTAATTAATTCAAAAGACGGACATTCGAAAGACATGGTACAGTTGGCATGATTCATGATGGGAGAAATCAAAAGGGGGATACCAAGCATGAAAAAAAGCTGGCTGTTGATCACTGCAATGCTTTTCTGTCTCATCGTTTCCGCCTGTTCGGGGAATCAGGCAAGCGGAGGGGGAGACAAAGGCTACGTCGGAATCTCAATGCCGACAAAGTCATCGGAACGCTGGGTGTATGACGGGAAATACATGGTGAAAGAGTTTGAAAAGCTCGGTTATAAAACGGATCTGCAGTATGCGGAAGATGTCGTTGAAAACCAAGTCTCACAAATCGAAAACATGATTACAAAAGGCGTCAATGTCCTCGTCATTGCTTCGATTGACGGAGAAGCGCTGACCGACGTCCTTGAGAAAGCAAACAAGCAGGAAATTAAAGTCATTTCCTATGACCGGCTGCTCATGAACAGCAAACATGTCGACTATTATGCGACATTTGACAATCATAAAGTCGGAGAACTTCAAGGGAAATATATTGAAGAAAAGCTTGGCTTAAGAGACAAAAAAGGGCCGTTCAACATCGAATTGTTCGCGGGATCGCCCGACGACAACAACGCGCATTTCTTTTTTGACGGCGCCATGTCTGTTTTGAAGCCTTATATCGATTCTGGCAAATTAAAGGTATTGAGCGGCCAGACTTCATTTGAGCAAGGTGCGACGCTCAGGTGGGACGGCGCAACCGCACAATCCCGGATGGACAATCTGCTGAGTGCGCATTATACAAAGGCGAAGCTTGATGCGGTGCTTTCACCGTATGACGGGATCAGCATCGGAATCATTTCATCCTTAAAAGGTGCGGGCTACGGATCGGACAAGAAACCGCTGCCGGTTATTACTGGACAGGATGCAGAGCTTGCTTCCGTGAATTCGATCATTAAAGGGGAGCAGACATCAACCATTTTCAAAGATACGAGAGAGCTGGCGAAAAAAGCCGTTGAGATGGCTACATCCGTCTTAAAAGGCGAAAAAGCGGAAGTCAATGACTCAAAGACGTATGACAACGGAGAGAAGGTCGTTCCGTCATACTTGCTTGAGCCGGTCGTCGTCGACAAAGAGAACTATAAAAAAGTGCTCGTTGACGGCGGTTATTATAAAGAATCGGAATTAGGGAAGTGATCCGATGTCCGATTGCATTTTGGAGATGAGAGGCATCACGAAGGAGTTTCCCGGCGTCAAAGCGCTCGACAATGTCCACCTTCGCGTTAAAGCGGGCGAAATCCATGCCCTCTGCGGGGAAAACGGGGCGGGCAAGTCGACTTTGATGAAGGTGCTAAGCGGTGTATATCCGTACGGTACGTATACGGGCGACATTTTATATAAAGGGGAAGTATGCCAATTCAGAAATATTAAGCAAAGCGAGGAAGCGGGGATCGTCATCATCCACCAAGAGCTGGCGCTCGTCCCCCAGCTTTCCATTGCGGAAAATCTTTTTTTGGGCAATGAACAGGCGAGCCGCGGTGTCATCAATTGGCGAAAGACAAAGCTGGAAACGCTCGAATTAATGAAAAAAGTCGGGCTTCAAGAATCTCCGGATACGCTCGTTTCCCAAATCGGCGTCGGAAAGCAGCAGCTTGTTGAAATCGCCAAAGCTTTGGCAAAAAAGGTGCAACTCTTGATTTTGGATGAACCGACGGCGGCTTTAAATGAAGCTGACAGCGAGAATCTGCTGCAGCTCTTACTCGAACTGAAAAAACAGGGGATCTCTTCAATTATGATTTCCCATAAATTAAATGAGGTCACGAAAGTCGCAGATTCGATTACCGTGCTCCGGGACGGACAAACGATTGAAACGCTTGATGTTCAAAGCGGGCAATTGACCGAAAACCGGATCATCAGAGGCATGGTCGGCAGAGAGCTGCAAAACCGCTATCCTGACAGAAGCGCCAAGATCGGGGACGTCATCTTTGAAGTGAAGGATTGGACAGTTCACCATCCGCTTCAACAGGATCGCAAAGTGGTTAACATGGCGGCCCTTTCCGTTAAAAGAGGAGAGATCGCAGGAATTGCCGGACTGATGGGCTCCGGTAGGACGGAGCTGGCGATGAGCATTTTTGGAAGATCATATGGAAAAAACATCTCCGGCACAATCGAAAAAGACGGGCGGGAGCTTTACATCCGCCACCCTGAAGAAGCCATTAAAAACGGCATCGTCTATGTGACGGAGGACAGGAAAGGAAACGGTCTGATTCTGGAGGACAGCATTAAAGAAAACATTACGCTGTCCAAACTGGATAAGGTGTCGAGCCGATTGGTGATGGACGAACGGCGCGAAAAACATGAAGCGGAGGATTTTCGCCGGAAATTAAACATCAAGACGCCCGATATCAGCCAGCGGACCGGAAATTTAAGCGGAGGCAACCAGCAGAAGGTCATGCTGAGCAAGTGGATTTTTGCGGAGCCTGACGTTTTAATCCTGGATGAACCGACGCGCGGCATCGATGTCGGCGCCAAATACGAAATCTACGGCGTCATCAATCAGCTTGCCGAAGCAGGTAAAGCGGTTATTATGATTTCTTCGGAGCTTCCCGAGCTGCTGGGGATGTGCGACAGAATCTATACGATGTGTGAAGGGGAAATCACCGCCGAATTTTCCAAAGAAGAAGCTGATCAGGAGAAGCTGATGAAATATATGACCATCCGCATGAAGAGAGGGGGAGAGGCGTATGCAGACACCGGTGCAAACGGATAAAGACCGCGCTCAGCCCGGTTACTTTCAGCTGTTTCGCGACATGTATAAGCAGAATATCCGGAAATACAGCATGGTCATTGCGCTCGTGTTTATTATGCTGCTGTTTCAAATACTGACAGACGGGATTTTGCTGAGACCGCTGAACATTACGAACCTGATTTTGCAAAACAGCTACATTCTCATTTTAGCGATTGGGATGATGCTCGTCATCATCACGGGACACATTGATCTATCAGTCGGTTCAGTCGCCGCTTTTGTCGGCGCCGTCTCCGCGATGATGATCATCGAAAACGATATGCCGCTGTTTGCGGCGGTCGTCCTGTCGTTGCTTCTGGGAGCGGCAATCGGCGCATGGCAGGGATTTTGGATCGCTTATGTCAAGATTCCGGCCTTCATCGTGACGCTGGCGGGAATGCTTTTGTTCAGAGGACTCACGATGATCGTGCTTGAAGGGAAATCGATCGCTCCATTTCCTGTGTCCTTTCAAAAAATGGCGTCCGGCTTTATTCCGGACTGGCTGAACGGAGGCACGCTCCATATGACGACGATTGTCGCCGGAGCGGGTGTGTCGATTCTTTATCTCGTGTATCAGCTTCAGCAGAGAAACATGCAGAAGAAATTCCAATTTGACTTGCAGGGAAAAGGTCTGTTTGCAGTTAAGGTGTTTTTTATTATCGCCATTATCAACCTTTTTACCTACATTCTCGCGACGTACGAAGGTATACCTCTCATTTTGATCACATTGTTCGTCTTAATCGCCGGGTACACATTTGTCATGAAAAAAACCGTCATCGGGCGGAGAATCTACGCAATCGGCGGCAATGAAAAAGCGGCGGAGCTTTCAGGGATTAAAACAAAACGGCTCACCTTTATGGTCTTCGTCAATATGGGCGTCTTAGCCGCCCTTTCAGGCTTGATTTTTGCCGCCCGTTTAAACGCGGCCACTCCGAAAGCAGGAAACCTGTTTGAACTTGACGCCATTGCGGCCTGCTTCATCGGCGGTGCTTCGGCTTACGGCGGAATCGGCACGATCGGCGGGGCCATCATCGGCGGCCTTGTCATGGGGGTCATGAACAACGGCATGTCACTGCTCGGTCTCGGCATCGACTGGCAGCAAGCAATTAAAGGCCTCGTCCTTCTGATTGCCGTTGCATTTGATATTTACAATAAGAATAAAACTTCTTAATTTATAAAGAAAAACCTGTTTTTGAACATCAAAAACAGGTTTTTTTCACTAGCTTTGCTAGACTGAATGGCCTTTCTGATCCAGTGTTGGATTTATTTTTTTAGGTTCCGGCAGAAGGATGTTCAAAATGCTTGCTCCCGCCAAAATAACGATTGAAAGGTAGAAAGACAGGTTATAGCTGCCTGTTTGGCTGTACCAGACGCCGGGCAAATAAGCGCCGAGCGCCGAACCGAGCTGGTGGCTGAGGAACAGCCAGCCGAGAATGAACCCGACGGAATACTGCCTAAAATACTGGGTTGCGAGCATTTGCGTCGGGGCGACGGTCGCGAAGTCGACCAAACCGAACAAAACCGCGAAGCAAAGCAGGAGCATCGAGTTGTGGCTCGACAACAGAATGACAAGCGACAGCGCCCTTACGGCATATAAAAAGCACAAAATTTTTCGGCTGCTCCAGCGGTCTGCGACGACGCCGGAAATCAAAATGCCGATGATGTTAAACCCGGCCAGCAGGCTGACAGCGGCGCTTGTTACTTCGGTCGAAAACCCGTGGTCATGCGAAAAAGGGATAAGGTGGGTATCCATTAACCCAGTCGTTGTAAATCCGCAAATGAAAAACGGCAAGACGAGGAACCAAAACGTCCTTTTAAGAAAAACGGCTTTGTATGGAATCTTTTTAGGCTGGGCGTCCGGCTCTTCTTTTGTCTCGCCGCCCTGAGTGCCGCCGATCGGCTCTGCATTCTTTTCCGCAGGATGATTCCGCAATAACAGGATGACGATCGGAAATACGATAACAGCTAAAAACAATCCGAGAACGATGACAGTCACTTTCCAGTTAAACCAGTGGATCATCATGAGCGATCCAGGGACAAGCAGCATCTGCCCCGCGCCGAATCCCGCTTCCATAATGCCGAATGCAAGCCCCCGCTTCTCATTGAACCAGTTGGTCACGATCACGGTCGATGCGACATTCGACGCACCGCCGACACCGAGAGAAACGATGATGCCGTACAAAATAAACAGCTGCCACGGAGAAGTCACGAGGTATGTAAAAAAAATGCTCAAGCCGACCAGAAGCGTGCTGAGAGATAAAATGATCCGCGGTCCGAACCGATCGACAAGCCTGCCGATCACCGGCTGGGATACGCCGTAGACAATAAAGCTCAGCATGGAAATAAGCGAAATCGTGCCTCTGTCCATTGAAAATTCCTCTTCCCAAGGCTGAATAAAGGCCCCGAAGGAAAGGCGCACTCCTTGAACGGCCAAAAGCGTCAAAAACGTCACAAAAACGATAATCCAGGCGTAGTGTATTTTCCGTTTCATAGATCCTCCATTTCGTCAGCCTAACTCGGCATCCCAGCGTTCTTCCCGGAGCCGCTGCCCCCATAATAAAGCCTCGTCTTTCACTTCCGTCAGTCTGAATCCGAATTTTTCATACAAAGGCCGCGCTTCAGCCATCGTACTTACCGTCCATAGAAAAATTCGCTCAAACTGATTTTCTTTGCAATAATCGATGAGATGCTTCAAAAGGCGCGTGCCGACTCCCTGATGCCGAAAAGCGGCGTCGACCAGATACCATCTGAGCTGCACGGTTTTGCCGGGATGTTTAACGAGCCCGACGCATCCCGCAAACCTTCCGGCGCTCTCCGCGATCCAAATTTTTTCGATATCGGCATCAAATGTTTCGTGAAGGTAATCCAAAAATGAATCGTCCCAGCCGTGTGTCTCGGCGTAAAAGGCACGCTGTTTTTCGATCATCAGTTTGATATCGTCCGATATATAGTAATCTCTTATGGAAACGGCCGATTTTTCGGGAGGCAGGTGTTCCGACAATATGCATTGAATTGTATTCATCGCCTCCATCAGCTTTTCCTGATGGCGGCCGTCGATATGGTTCAGCATGTATTCGATTTGCTGATTGGCTTTTGCCTCCAGCTTCTTATAAATGGATTCGCCGAAGCTTGTTAAATAGATATAGTGGTTGCGGCTGTCCTCCTCGCTTCTCTTTTTATAGACCATGTTTTCCTTTTCGAACCGCTTCAGGATCCGGCTGACATAGCCCCGGTCCAGGCCGAGCGTATTTTGAAGCAGTTTGGCTGTGCAATCGGCCGTATTGTAAATTTCGAATAATATCCGGGTTTCCGTCAATGAAAAGGGGCTGTCATAAATATGTTCGTTCAAAAAACCGAGCACATTTGTGTAGAATCGATTGAACTTTCTGAATTTTAATGTGATAGAATGATTAATTTCCGTCATCTCAGAACCTCTCTCCCTGTAAATCGTTGCTTTAATCAATTATAATAAAATAGTTGATTTAGTCAAGTGTATGGAAATAAAGTTAAAAATGTTAATGATAGAGTATATTTTACAAATAAAGAAAGATAAATTCAATCATACAGGAAAATTCATCCACCAGGCAGGAAAGAGGGAAGAAAACAGAGTATATAATCTACAACCTGTTTTTGAAAGCGTTTAATGTCCGTCTCCGCGTCATATGAAAACGAGGAAGAAAGGATGAAACTTTAGGATGGTCAAACCGTATCCCCCGATCAGCCGGAAAGTTCCCCGACTGTTGCATGGAGCCGATTACAACCCGGATCAATGGCTTAAATATCCGGACGTTTTAAAAGAAGACATCCGCCTGATGAAGCTGTCCCGCTGCAATGTGATGTCTGTCGGCATTTTTTCCTGGGTTTCGCTCGAGCCTGAAGAAGGAAGGTTTACATTTGATTGGCTTGATCAGGTTCTTGATACTTTCAAGGAAAACGGAATTTATGCGTTCTTGGCTACACCGAGCGGTGCCAGACCGGCCTGGATGTCCAAAAAGTATCCGGAGGTGCTGAGAACGGAGCGTAACAGGGTTAGAAACCTTCATGGAAAGCGGCACAATCATTGCTATACGTCACCTGTCTACCGCAGGAAAACGGCGATTATAAACGGAAAGCTTGCGGAGCGCTATGCGCATCACCCGGCTGTCATCGGCTGGCATATCTCCAATGAATACGGCGGAGAATGCCATTGTGAACTTTGCCAAAACAAGTTCAGAGAGTGGCTGCTCGCGAAATACAAAACGCTGGACCGCCTAAATCATGCATGGTGGACATCGTTTTGGAGCCATACCTATACGGATTGGGACGAGATCGAGTCTCCCGCTCCGCACGGCGAGGATGCCGTTCACGGTCTGAATTTGGACTGGAAGCGTTTTGTCACGGATCAGACGGTTGATTTTTGCCGGCATGAAATCGCCCATGTCCGTTCTTTTAACCCCGAACTGCCTGTGACGACGAATTTTATGGGAACGTATGCCGGATTGAATTATTGGAAGTTTGTCGACTTGCTTGATGTCATCTCGTGGGATTCTTATCCGGCATGGCACAACAGCCGCCAGGAAGACAGCCGGCTTGGAGCCGATATTGCTTTTGTTCATGACATCAATCGTTCTCTTAAAGGAGGCCGGCCGTTCATGCTGATGGAAAGCACGCCGAGCATGACGAACTGGCAGGATGTCAGCAAGCTGAAACGCCCCGGTATGCATGAATTGTCATCATTACAGGCAGTCGCTCACGGTTCGGACACTGTTCAGTATTTTCAATGGCGGAAAAGCCGCGGCTCAAGCGAAAAATTTCACGGGGCAGTCGTGGATCATGAGGGATCAGAGCATACGCGCGTTTTTCAGGAAGTGAAAAAACTCGGGGAAAAGCTCGAAAAACTGGAGGATGTCGCAGGAACGACAGTCGAACCCGAGACCGCGATTATATTTGACTGGGAGAATCGCTGGGCTTTGGAAGATGCCCAAGGTCCGCGCAATATCGGGATGCATTATGAACGGACCGCCAAATCGTTTTATGAACCGTTTTGGCGGGAAGGCGTACCGGTTGATGTGATTCACATGGAGGCCGATTTTTCCCGCTATAAGCTTTTGGTCGCCCCGATGCTCTACATGCTGAAAGAAGACACCGCTGAAAGGATTGAACAGTTTGTACAAAATGGAGGTACATTTGTCGCCACTTATTGGTCGGGCATTGTTAATGAGAATGATCTTGTGTTCCTGGGAGGGTTTCCTGGAGGCTTAAGAAAAACGCTCGGCATTTGGTCTGAGGAGATCGATGCCCTTCATGACGGACAGAAAAACACGATTGTGATGGATGCAGATAACCGGCTCGGGTTAAGTGGAAGCTATGAAGCCAGCGAGCTTTGCGATCTGATTCATTTAGAAGGGGCCGAAGCACTCGCTGTGTACGAGGAAGATTTTTACGCAGGCCGGCCCGCGCTGACGGTCAATTTGTTCGGAGACGGGAAGGCCTACTATATCGCTTCAAGGAATGAGGCGGCGTTCCAAGAGGCGTTTATATCCAGGCTTATTGAAGAGTGCGGGATTGCCAAAGTGCTCGATACAGAGTTCCCGAAAGGCGTCACCGCCCAGCTCCGCACAGACGGCCGCCACGATTATATTTTCGTGATGAATTTTACAGCGGAAAACAGAAGTGTCTCGCTTCCGGAAGAAGCCTATACGGACGTGTTAAAAGGAACACGGAAAAAAGGCGCGCTCAAACTGCCTCCTTACGGAACGAGTATTTTAAAAAGAAGCCACAAGGTTTAGGGAGCCTCATTCTTCAGTCCGACGCTTCGTGCAAAATGCAGCAGCGAACAGGAAGATGACAGCCGAAGTGTACGCCAACACACCTTGATCAAAAACGTAAAGAAGCACCACATTTGATAAAACCGCCAACATGATAAACACTACAGCATAAAGATTTAGACGCAATACAATCCCTCCATTAATTGTTATCTTAACATAAAGAGATGTGAAAAATCCGCGGGAAATACCCGCGGATCCGTCGTTATTTGGCTCGGTTTTTCAGTTTTCGGGGATTGACTTGATCATCGATATCAGGCTTGTCGTCCAGCGCGTCGGCGATTTTTTCCCAGGAGACAATTTTGAAGTTCTGATTGACCGGTTGTCCGTTTTCCGTATTTTCGCCGTCTTGGGCGACAAAGATGCCGTATGGGTATTTTTTGCCGAGGCCGAAGCCGATGACGTCGATTCCGTCGGTATCGCTTGTCCCGTCGATTTCTTTACCGTCCTCAATTGAAAAAGCGGTGACATAGTCGTTTTTCCCGCGCCGGTCATAGATGGCATAACGGTTATCGCCCTGACTGGATGCGATCAAATACCCTTCTCCGTCCTCTCCGTAGTAAATCGTCAGCCCTTCAATATCAGCGGTTAAATGCGGTCCGTCTGCCCGATCGACGATTTTTCCTTTATCTCCACCGTTTGGCTCGGCGCTGAAAGACCAAATCGCAACGTCTTCTTCGGCGATGTACATTTTGCCGTATTCATCATCTGCTGCAAGCCCTTCTGTTTGAGAGCTCATTTTGAATGAGCGCACCTTTTTGCCCTCGACTTGTCCTTTTCCGTTGTCAAACAGTTCATATTGCTCGAATTCTCCGTTCTTTCCGGTCACCATGGCGTAGAACTTGCCGGTTTTCTGGCTGTGATAAAGGCTGAAACCATAGACCTCCTGAATATCGGTTTGAATAGGTTTTTGAGGATTGACGATGTTCTTCAGCTTGTTTTTTTCGCCGTCAAAGGCGTAAATTTCAACCGTGTTTTTGCCGTCTGACCGGTTTGAGGCTCCGGCAATATCAATTTTTTTGCCATCGAGTGGAAAATTGTAGCGCAGATCGACATTGTTTAATTTGCCAAACGGATAGGCCGCAAGCTGTTTTCCGTTTAAATCGTAAACAATTAAGCCCGATTTTTTATTTGTTGTGATCAGCCGGCTTTTTTCAGGATGCTTCGGATGAACCCAAATCGCCGGGTCATCTGCCGCATCGTCAGGGGTATCTACCGGCTCTGTTTCTGCATCTGCAGTCACCGTGAAGTTTTTATGAGCTGCAGCCTCGTTATGGGGGAGACTGCTCCATGAGGGAGACAGTAATGATGCTGCAAGTGTTGATAAAGCGAGCGTTTTGTAAAAGTTCATATCCTAACCTCCTTTTGATAACACTTATACTAGCAAATCAATGAAAATTATCATTTGAGGAAATGTAAACTTTTGTTAAAAAGCGGTGGTTTAAAGAAGCTACCGAGATTTAGAATACGAACCCGCAAAGAAAACCCCCGGAATTTTTTCCGGGGGTTGCCTTTAACAGGTATTCCCTATCTCTCATTGAATCGGAATGTATATATCCTGCAAAAAAACAGGGGAAAAGGAGTATCAGCCTGTTGCTTTTTAATTGACACCCTTCATAAATTTCTGAATTTTCGGTGACAGCAACATCAAAATGATTCCGAGCAGGATGGATACACCGCCGATGACTCCAAAGTAGGCGATCTCGGTATCAGCGCTGTAAAATCTGACGATCTGTGCGTTGATGGCCTGTGCAGAAGCGTTTGACAGGAACCATAGACTCATCGTCTGCGCTGAGAAAGCCGCAGGAGCCAGCTTTGACGTTGCGGATAACCCGACTGGAGACAAGCACAATTCCCCGAGAACGACGATCAGGAAGCTGAGCACAAGCCACATTGGATTGGCAAGTGATTCAGTGCCGTTGATGTAAGCAGGGAAAATCATGACGACAAATGACAGGCCGGCTAAAATCAACCCGAGTGAAAACTTCGTCGGCGTTGACGGCTGGCGATTTCCGAGCCTCATCCAAATCCATGCGAAAACCGGTGCAAGCACAACGATGAACAAAGGATTCAGCGACTGGAACCAAGATGAGTGCAATTGGACACCTAAAAATTCTAAATGAGTGCGTTTATCTGCATAGGTGGCTAAAATATTGGCGCCTTGTTCCTGAATCGCCCAAAACATCATCGATGCGACAAACAGCGGAATGTAAGCAGTGAGACGGGAACGTTCATCACTCGTCGTTTTCGAGCTTTTAAACATGACGATGAAATAAATCAACGGGATCAAAATACCGAGACAGCTGACGATCATCGTAAACAGCTCGATTGTCATCCATCCCATATAGATGGAATAGCCAAAGATGGCAGCGATCACCAAAATACCGATTCCAATTCGTCCGAACACCATTTTTCTTTCAGCGGGTGTCAGCGGATTCGGTACCGTTCTTCCGGCAGATCCGAGGCTTTTCTTCCGTGTCGCTAAATAGGTCAGCAGCCCGAACAGCATCCCGATGGCAGCAAGGCTGAAGCCGAGATGGTAGTTGTATGTCTGACCGACTGTGCCGACGATAATCGGCGCAAGAAATCCGCCAAGGTTGATCCCCATATAGAAGATGCTGAAACCTGAATCGCGGCGGGTGTCTTCAGGGCTGTATAAATCGCCGACAACGCTTGATACGTTTGGTTTTAAAAGGCCTGTCCCAATGATGATCAAGAACATGCTGATGAAGAACGCGGGGACGCTTCCCGGGAATGACAAAAGAATGTGTCCGAACATAATGAGCACGCCGCCGTAAAACACGGTGTTTGCAGTTCCGAGGAGCCTGTCCGCTATCCAGCCTCCGATAATGCCGGACATATAGACGAGGGAACCGTATACGGCCATAATCGAGTTCGCTGTGGTTTGATCAAACCCGAGTCCGCCTTTTGTCACCTCTGTATACAAATAATAGATAAGGATGGCTCTCATGCCGTAGTATGAAAAGCGCTCCCAAAATTCAGTGAAGAATAACGTGAAGAGTCCGCGGGGATGTCCAAAAAACCCCTTTTGCGGAATGTTTTGAAAAGTTTCTTTTTGATGGTTTGACATTCGCAATACTCCTTCTCTTTCTATGTCTATTATAAAAATCATATTCTTATATAATGTTCGTGTCAATACACCTTCAATCGATTTGAATTATTGATCGATGATGCAACAAGTTGTGAAGCGCTTTACAAGCGGATAGAAAAAAGTTTTGGAAGAAAATTTGGATTAAAAGATTTTTTAATAAAATTTTATCTATTAATGTACAAGCGGAGTTTACTAGATTGGCATATATATATAACGCGAACCGTTTTACAAAAGGAGGCTGAAAACAGCGTGCAGCAGCAACCTGATGAAATGAGAATGACAGTGGTTGACGCGACAAAGTTCGGTGCTGTCGGCGACGGCAAAACAGACTCCACAAATGCGATCAACGAATGTTTGGCATGGACAAAGTCGATGGGATACAACACGGTATGGATACCGAACGGCACATACCTGATTGACGGGACGAAAAACGGCGACCCGCGGGTTCCGTTTCGCGGCGCCGGCATCAATGTTCCGGGCAATATTCAAATTTTGATGGACGCGGAGGCCGTCATCAAGGTAAAGCCGAACAGCTCATGGGGATACACTGCTTTTTATATAGGCGGAACATCCAATGTGAAAATATCCGGAGGCAGCATCATTGGGGAAAGAGATGAACACACATATACACCGGCCCCGAGGCCTACTCATGAATGGGGATTCGGAATTTGTATTGAAGGGGCGTCAAATGTCGTCATTGAACACGTGAGAATAGCCGATTTTACAGGAGACGGAATCATTATCAGCAACGGAGGAGAAGGCTATAAGCCGTCAGAGCGTATTAAGGTAACCAATTGTGAAATCAGGCGCTCCAGAAGAAATAACTTGTCGATCACAGGGTGCGACAATGTTCTTGTTGAAGGATGCGAAATTACAGATGCGGGTACAGGCAACGGAACCGCTCCTCGCTTTGGCATTGATATAGAAGGCTATAGTGAAGGAAGTATCGTCTATGAAGAACCCGTCAATGTGATCATCCGAAACAACGTGTTAAAAGGCAATGTCAACAATGCCATTTCCAATTTCAACGGCACTTCTGTCATCATCGAAGGCAATGTCGCAGACGGTACCATTTCATACGGTTATGGAACGGGGACGACGATTGCAAACAATATCATCAAGAAAAACCCCGAATTCACCGGACAGAGCACCGGAATTAACGGCCTCGGTGTAGGGGCTTTGGAAGAAAGAAGCGATGCCGTCATAAAGGGAAATTTGATTTCCGGTTTTACGACAGGCATCGATATCCGCGGAAAAAGCGTTTTTGCTACGGGGAATAAAATCCGTGATTTTGTAAATGCCGGAATTCTTGCTTATCAAGCGTCGCAAATCTTTATTGAAGGAAATCATATTGAGAACGACGTCCCTGAACAAAGGTCCGGCACCGCTCTCAGCATCACGCAATCAGACAATGTAACGTTTTCCGGCAACCATATCGCAAATGTCGTTCTTGCGGTCAGGAGCACAGGGGACGACGTCCTAATGAAGCATAACGTCATTAAGCAATTCTCCAGGGGCATATGGATATCGCAAGGAAATGCTGTGATAGAAGGAAACTTTATTTCGCCTTCCGGCTTTCAAACGGTGCCGGAGTCATATGCTGTATCCGTCACAAATACGGCTTCCGCAGTCATTCAGCAAAACACCATCACCCGCTTCAGAAACTTTCCAATATACTGCTCGACAAATCAGCATACAAAAATAATCGGAAACTACATCGAAGATTCACCGCTGATCGTCACGATGTATCTCACCCGCGGAACACACGAGGTTATCGGCAATACGATAACGCTCAGCAGGCCGTCCTTGCCGGCTATCCTCATTTATCTTGACCAATCGTCGGACTCGGCGATCCTCAACAACACACTCCGCAGCAATACGGCTGCAAGAGTGACGGCAATTCAAACCAATACGTCCAGGCAAACCCTGATCATCGGCAATACGATTGTAAAAGGAATGATCCATTCCCACCAGACAGATACGGTCAATGGAAATATCGAAGTTTAAGCTCCCTTTTGATAGGGAGCCTTTTAGCCTTTTATGTCCTTTTTTTCTTCTTGCGAAAGTTTGCCGAGGCTTCGAGAAAAATGATAAACAAAAATAAAAGGATCATGATCCACTCGCCCACTTCTAAGATTGCAAACGTCAGGGAGTTTATGACGGCTCTTTGCAAGGTCATGCCTTGAAATACATCGAGGATGACGGCAAAAGCCTCTAAGGAAGCAAATAATAAAAGCCCGATTCCGATCAATTTCAACTTTGCACCACTCTCCGTTCCCCGTTATTTTTTCTCCTTTCATAAAGCACTATTCGCCCGGGAATAGTATAAATGTGCTTTTGCAAGGAAAAATATGAAAAACGAAAAGGGGATTCTGACAGCCATGCCATTCTTTTTTAAAGGTCGTCACCAACAGGATAACAAACAAGAATCTCTTATGAGCGGAGATAAAAACCCGGAAACTGTAAAAGTGTCTGGGTTTGTGCGTCCCTTGCTTGCCGAAAACCTGAGCATGATCAAAGAAATGACCGGAAACAGCGCGGATATCGTCATCCGCAAATTAAAAACGGGCGCTGACGAAAAAATCGAAGTAGCCGTCGTTTATGTCGGCGGCATTACAGATGAGAAAGCGATCCATGACTTTTTGCTGGAATCGATCATGAACTCCGAAGAATTGGCGAAAAAGGAGTACGGCAGGGAGGTTCTCGAGACGATTGCAAGTGATGCTGTTGCACTGGGCGGTGTCGAAAAAGAAAAGCGATTGGACAAACTGCTTGAATCTTTGATGGCAGGGGATACGATCATTTTGGCCGAGGGGACGGAAACAGCGGTTATTACGAGCACGAAAGGCGGGGAAAAACGTTCGATCAAGGAGCCTGAAAATCAGCAGGCATTCCGCGGTTCACGTGAAGGATTTATCGAAGCTCTCGACACGAATATCTCTTTGGTGCGCAGAATCATTAAAAACCCGAATCTTTGGGTTGAAAAAATGACGATGGGAAGCGTTACAAAAACCGATGTGGCGATCATGTATATCAATGGGGTGTGCGACCCGAAGACGGTGAAAGAAGTAAAAAAAAGGATGGATAGCATTGAGATCGACAGCATCCTTGAATCGGGTTATATTGAACAGTTTATCGAAGACGCCGTATTTACCACCTTTCCGACGGTATATCATACTGAAAGGCCGGATATGGTCGCAGGGAATCTGCTTGAAGGAAGAATCGCCATTTTTGTTGACGGTACACCGTTTGTCCTGCTAGTCCCTGCCGTTTTTATTCAATTTTTTCAATCTGTTGAGGATTACTATTCACGCTTTGACATTGCGACGTTCATCCGCTTTTTGCGCGTGTTGATCTTTTTTATTTCGCTTATTGCGCCTGCCGTCTACGTCGGTGCGACGACGTTTCACCAGGAAATGATCCCGACGGAGCTTTTGATCGTAATTGCCGCGCAGCGTGAAATCGTTCCGTTCCCGGCTGTGGTGGAAGCCCTGATCATGGAAATTTCGTTTGAAATTTTGCGGGAGGCGGGCATCCGGCTTCCGAAAGCGATAGGTTCAGCCGTTTCAATTGTGGGAGCCATCGTCATTGGACAGGCGGCCGTTCAGGCGGGGATTGTGTCGCCGGCGATGGTCATCATCGTAGCGATCACAGCGATTTCAAGTTTTGCTACACCTTCTTTCGCCATGGCGATTTCCGCCCGGCTCGTTCGGTTTTTCTTCATATTAGCCGCGGCGACGACGGGTTTTTACGGCATTATTCTTGGACTGATCATCATGTTTGTCCATTTATGCAGCCTGCGTTCGTTCGGTGTTCCATATATGACTCCTTTTGCACCATTTATTTTGAAAAACTGGGGCGACGCCATCGTTCGTTTGCCTTGGTGGACACATGAGAAGCGGCCTGAACTGATCGGCAATGACAATAAGGTGCGCCAAGGACAGCACCAGAAACCAGAGCCACCGGAGTCTGGCGACATGAAGACAAAACAAGAAGATGGTGATCCAAATGAAACAAAGCGTTAAGATTGTGCTCTTATTGGCCGCGATTGTCCTTCTTCAAGGGTGCTGGGATAAAAGAGAGCTGACAGATTTGCTGCTGATCACTGCCATCGGTATTGATAAAGGGAAAGATACAGAATACGAATTAAGCTATCAGATTGTCAATCCGATCAATGTGACAGGCGGTCTTCAAGGCGGACAAGGGGGAGACAGGCCGCCGATTTCAAGCTATTCTGTGACGGGCAACAATCTGACGGAAATGAGCAGGCACGCATCAGCGAAAATGTCGCGGGAAATTTATTACTCCCACACCAACCTTGTGGTTGTCGATGAAAAACTCGCCAAGGAAGAAGGCTTGATCAAAATTCTTGATGTTCTTGACCGGGACACCGATTTTCGTTCAACAGCGACGATTATTATTTCCCGGGGCCAAAAAGCAAAAACATTCATCAGGACGCTGACGCCGATCGATAAGATCCCGTCAAATAAAGTAAACAAAACGCTGCAATTTACTGAAGAGCATTTGGGAGAACAAATGAAAACGAGCGTACAAGATGTCGTAAAGTGCTTGACATCGAAGGCGAAGCACCCGATTATTTCTTCTTTTAAAGTAACCGGAAATAAGGAAAAGGGTGAAAAAATGGAAAACGTGCAGTCTACATCTCCTGAGGCAATAGTCGAAGCGGACGGGCTGGCAGTCATTAAAGAGGGCAAACTCGTCAATTGGCTTGAAGGCAAAACCGCGCGAGGCGTTTTATGGCTGCGCAATAAAATCAGCAGAACGTATTTGACCATTACATTGAATCACGAGAAAGATGCCGTCACATTTGACGTCATCCGCCAAAAAACAAAAATCAGATCTCACCTGAAAAACGGCAAGCCGGCGATTTCGGTTGACGTTGACATGGAAGGGGACATCGGCGAAACAACTGTGCCAATTCACTTGGATGATCCAAAAGTGCTGAGCGACATCGAAAGGAAGGTGGCAAAGGAACTGAAAAATGAATTGCAGAATACGATTGACGTTGTTAAGCGAAACAAGACGGATGTTCTGCAATTCGGCGATGTTGTCTATCGCGCCCATCCGCAAGTGTGGAAAAAGATGGAGGGTGAGTGGAGCAACCGGTACTTTCCTGACACAGATGTCGACATTACGGTTAACGCATATGTAAGGAGAACGGGTTTAAGGAACAACCCGAACATTTTGAATCATCACGAAGGGCGTTCTTGAATGAATGAGAGAGGAGGGCTTTAAATGGAGAAAGCGAAAATCAGTGCTGCACAGCTGTTCGTGCTGATTGTTCTGTTTGAACTCAGCAGCTCTCTGCTGATTTTTCCAGGACAATCTGCTGAACAGGACGCCTGGATCGCGATCTTGTTCGGAACAGTCGGAGGACTGGCTTTGTTTATGATGCACCACTTTTTCTACCAAGTGAATCCTGATGCCTCTCCCTACGAAACGCTGATGAATATTTTTGGAAAACCGGTTGGCTGGGGCCTGACTTTTATCTACATAGTTTATTATTGTTATATTGCGGCAAGGGTTCTGCGCGATTTTGGCGAAATGCTGCTGACATCGGCTTATCCGAACACGCCGATTATCTTCGCGAATGGATTGTTGATTGCAGTTTGTATTTTTACCGTGAGGAAAGGAATCGAGGTCCTGGCCCGTTCAGGCGAGCTGCTGTTTGGCATCATGTTTTGGCTTGCTGTCACGGGCCTCATCCTGATTGTTTCTTCAGGCTTGATTACACCGAAAGAGCTTTTGCCCATTCTCGGAAACGGCCCCGGTCCGATGCTCCATGCCGTGTTCACGCAAACGCTGTATTTTCCGTTTGGAGAAATTATCGTCTTTACATTGATCCTGCCGTATTTAAAGGAAAAGAAACAAGCGAAAAAAGCGGGGCTGTTGGGAATCGCCATCAGCGGCATTATCCTGGCTTTTAATGTGGCATTGAACATCAGTGTGCTCGGCGTTGACCTTAATATGCGGTCGCGCTTCCCATTGCTGAGTACGATCCAGACGATTCAAGTAGCCGAATTTCTGGACAGGCTTGATGTATTTTTCATGCTCGTATTGGTGATTGGCGGTTTTTTTAAGATGAGCATTTTCATGTATGCCGTAACAGAAGGCGTGACCGTTTTATTCAAGCTTAAAAACCCCTCCAAAATTGTTCATGTCATCGGCATTGTCATTTTGATTTTATCCGTCTCCATTGCCAGCAACATTTCAGAGCATGTCAAAGAAGGAATCGAGTTTGTTCCATTATATGTCCATTTGCCGATGCAGGTGATCCTTCCCGCTTTTATTTGCATAGTCGCGTATGTGAAAATGAAAAAAAATAAAAAAAAGGCCATGTAATGGATTGACCCCGCCCTTAGGGCACCCTTTAACATGACAGACGAGGTGAGGTTTGATGCTCTATACGGTAAAAGAAGTGGCCGGGTTGGCGAATATCACGATCAAAACGCTGTACCACTACCATAAAATCGGCCTTTTATGCCCCGCGGAGGTGACGGATGCCGGCTATCGCCTTTACGGGGGAAAAGAGCTGGAACGGCTGCAGCACATCTTGTTTTATCGGGAGCTCGAATTTCCGCTCAAGGAAATTAAACAAATACTGGACGGTGAAGCTGATCGACTGACGATTTTGTCTGAGCAGAAACGTCTTTTTACTGCCCGTTTGGACAGGATCAAACAGCTTATTTCTACGATCGATCTCTCGATTCAGCAGGCCGGGAAAGGAGAAGCAATGGATCAATCAAGCATGTTTAAAGGGTTTTCAAGCAGCAGGGAATGGGAGGATGCACTCGCTGAACAGAACCGCTATTTGAAGGAAGCATATGATGTCGATTTGCTGAAAGGAGAACCGATCATAGCGGAAGAAATGAATGAAAAAGCTGAAGAGGCAGCCCGTTTTATGAATGGAATGGCAGAAGCGCTCAGAGATGGAGTCAAATACAACCATGAACAAGTGAAGACCGCAATTAAACGGCACCTCGAGTTTTTGGGGATCACGCCCGACGATTTTCAGACCCAGACACGCTTCTTTATCGAAGACGATTTTCATCGCGGAATGCTTGAAAATCAGCAAACAGGCCTCTCGTATTATTTGGCGGCGGCTGCAGAAGCTTTTGCTTCATAAAAAGAAGAGGAACGGCTCATGCCGTTCCCCTTATTCTGCTGATCTGCGGTTTTTGACGGTAAAGCCGCCACTAGAAAGCCTGATGTTGACATCGGATACTTTCGCGATCTGTTCATCATGGGTGACCATGATGACACATTTGTTTTCTTGGTGGGCAAGGTTTTGGAAGAGCCGGACGATGTCCTTTGATGTATCTTCATCCAAGTTGCCTGTCGGTTCATCGGCGACGATTAAATCAGTGTCACAGCAGAACGCTCTGATGATGGAGACACGCTGCTGCTGGCCGCCGCTTAATGTCATTACTTTCTGTCTGGCCTGCTTTTCGCGGATGCCGACTTTTTCGAGCATCTCCAAAGCGTATTGTTCTTTGTTTTTGACCTGAGATCCGGTAATTTCCATGGCCGACGTGATATTTTGGAGAGCCGTCATATATGGCAGCAGGTTATAGGACTGAAAAACGATCGATACATATTGATTGCGGAAGCCGGTCAGCCCGATTTTTGAAATATTTTCTCCTTTATACAGGATGTCCCCCTCTTTTGGCACGTCAAGTCCGCCCGCCAACGATAAAAAGGTGGTTTTGCCGGAACCGGAAGTCCCGACAATCGTATATAAGAGTCCTTGGCTGAATTGAATGCTGATATCTTCGAAGAGAGGCTGATCCTGATTTTTATACCAATAGCGGACATTCTGAAATTCTAAAATACTGCCCATCATCTTCACTTCTTTCTATTCTTGTTTTGTTAAAATCGTTTTCGGATGGAGCCTTAAAACAGATATGGACGGAAGGAGTGTCGCGAACATCGTAATTAAAAGGCCGATTCCGCTGAGTGCCATTAAGTCCTCGAAGGATAATTGAATGTCGAGCTGATCAATGGCTGAGACTTGAGCGGTACTTTGTCCGAAGAAGCCTCCGCCGCCTGGGCCCATCATTCCGCCTGCAGACTGGCTAGCTGACGTTTGTTCGATTTGCTGGCTCAAGAGCTGGTTCCCGATTTGCCCCGCAATCAGGCTGCCGGTTAATGCTGAGATGCCGATGGCAAGCACTGCGCTCATTAAGATTTCGGTCAAAAACTGTCCGATGAGTTTCCAGCGTTTTTCGCCGATCGCCATCAGAACGCCCATTTCGTATTTTCTCTCCCTGATTGACATCATGACGATCAGGGAGAGAATCACCGCTCCGGCGATCGTGACAAGATAGACGACATTTTTCGAGAAGGATGCGACATTTTCAATCGGGCCGACCAACTGCTGGTACAATTGATCATTGGCGTCCAATGTGAATGTATCCAAATCAATACCTGTTTTCTTGGCAGACGCAATGAAAGCGTCGATGTTTGAGGCGTCGTCCATATTGTAGACCGCTTCATCAATCGCGTTTTTATAATCGTCGCCTTTTAAGGCCGATGCCGCCGTATACGGTGTGTAGATTTTGTTATAAGGATTTAAAAAGGAGAAGTTTTGCGCTTGATTGTTTCCAGATGAAGTCGTTTTATAGATTCCGACGATTTTCAAATTGATTGTTGTAGCTTCATCGCTGCTCGTCTTGACTTTGATCGTATCGCCGACCTTCAGCTTGTTTTCTTCAGCAAGCGTTTCTTCAATCACGGCGACTTTTTTATTCACATCATCCTTTGTTAAAGCACGGCCTTCCGTGATCTTGGACGTCCCTTCGGAAAATTCGCTGACGTGGGCTGTACTTGTTACACCTTCGATTGATACGTCAGCCTGCATCATTTGCCGGCCGCCCTGTTCATTGCCGCCCGGTCCGGCCGGCTCGTCGCTGTTTGAGTCCGATGAATCCTCGTCACCGCTTTCGATCGGATCGAAATTGTCCGCTAAAGCAGACGTTGAGGAGATGAAGTTATAGCTTTTGACATGGTCAAGGCTCGCAAGTTTCTCGGCTGATTTGACAGAAACGGGGGTCGATTCAAACCTTTTCCGGTCTCCTGATTCCTGCTGTTCTTTCATCATTTTTTCCCTGTCAACTTTGAGTGTGACGCTGCCTCCGAGCTGTTCCCTTGCCAGTTCGCTCGATTTCACGGCTGCCGACTGGATCGTAATTCCTGTCAGCACCAGCAAGCAAATCATCGTGAAAACAAACAATTGTAAAAGTGTTTTTCCTATTTTCGCTTTCATGCTCCAAAAGGCTCGTTTGAAAAAATTCATAACGCGTGATTCCTCCGTATCTATTTCATTTATTATGGCTGCGAAGTCAAACGGCAGCAGGACTTTTGCCTTATGCTTGATTTCATCTTAGCTGCTACTTATGAATAAATTATGACCAAACTGTTGCCAGACCTTTAAATGTTCAGAATTGAATTGAGAAATGGCTGAGCCCTATGTAAAATGAATCTAACGTTTGTCTAGCGGAGGCACATTAACGATGAAAATATTAATGATCGAAGATAATTTAAGCGTATGTACAATGACAGAAATGTTTTTTGCAAAAGAAGGATTTGAAACAGAGTTCGTCCATGACGGACTTGAGGGATATAACCGTTTTAAATCGGGTAATTGGGATTTGCTGATCATCGATATTATGCTGCCGTCCATGGACGGGGTCACGATCTGCAAAAAGGTCAGGGAAGAGAGCACGGTTCCGATTATTATGCTGACGGCAAAGGATACGGAATCAGACCAGGTGCTCGGTTTTGAGCTCGGGGCTGATGACTATGTGACAAAGCCGTTCAGCCCTTTGGCGCTTGTGGCGAGAATCAAAGCGGTGAGCCGGAGATATCAAAGCGCCGGCCGGCAGGATTCCGCTGACAGCGACACGCTTGAAACGGAACATTTTAAAATCAATAAAAAAACAAGAGAAGTGTTTTTGGACGGCGTTCAAATTCTAAATTTGACGCCTAAGGAGTTCGATTTATTGTATTACCTGGTGCAAAGCCCGAAACAGGTTTTTTCAAGGGAGCAGTTGCTTGAGCAGGTTTGGGGATACCAATTCTACGGAGACGAGCGGACCGTTGACGTTCATATTAAGCGGCTGAGAAAAAAGCTTGGCAGCGATTCGCGGCCGTTTCTTTACACCGTATGGGGAGTAGGGTACAAGTTCGATGAAGATTAAGTATCTCTATCAGCTGCTGGCCAGTCACATCAGTATATTACTCTTGGCTTTTCTCATCTCGGGGGCGCTGTTTTCCCACTTTGCCAAAGACTTTGCATATGAGAGCAAAGTCGATGAGCTGTCTTCCTACGGCTACCGCATCATGGGCGAAATGGAGATGCGGCCAAAAGGCGCGCCGGCCATTATGAAGCCGTTTGAGGAAATTTTGCGAAGCAGGAAAATCAGCTTCTTTTTATTTAATGAAAAGAAAGAGGTCTTGTTGACGCCGGCCGATTTGCGGCCGCGAAAACTGCTGCTCAGTGATGAAGAATGGAAAGAGCTTAAAGATGGAAAGGCCGTTGTCGTCAAAACCGACTTTAACCGTTTTAATGAGGAAGTATCGGTCGTCGCGCTGCCCAACATCGTCAACAATGAATTTCAGGGAGGCATTCTGCTGACCGCTCCGATCAGCGGGACCGAGGAAATGATCAGCGACATGAACCGCTTTATGCTCTTTACGGCAGCGGGTGTCATCTTAGTCGCTATTCTCTTAAGCTGGCTGACGTCGAAATTCCATGTCGCCCGCATTCAGAAGCTCCGCGATGCAACGAAAAAAGTCGCCGCCGGAGATTATGACATCCATATCGAAAACCGCAATAAGGATGAAATCGGTGATTTAGGCGACGACTTTAACATTATGGCCCGCAAGTTAAAAAGCTCAAGCGAAGAAATCGACCGGCTCGAAAAGCGGAGAAGGCAGTTTATCACTGACGTCTCACATGAACTGAAGACGCCGCTGACGACGATCAGCGGCTTAGTAGAAGGGATGAACAGCCAGACGATACCCGAAGATCAGCAGGATAAATGTATGAAGCTGATTACGGAGGAGACAAAAAGGCTGATTCGACTTGTCAACGAAAATCTTGATTATGAAAAAATCCGCTCCAACCAGATTACACTGCAAAAGCTGCATTATCCGCTGATCGAAGTGTTTGAAATCATTAAAGAGCAGCTGGCGCTTCAGGCGGAGGAGAAACAGAATCAGCTGATCCTCGATGTGGAGGATCATGTAATGGTCAATGCCGATTACGACCGGCTCATCCAGATTCTCGTCAATATCACGAAGAACAGCATTCAATTCACAACGAACGGAACCGTTTGGCTGAGAGGCCGGGAAGACTACAAGGAGACGGTGATCGAAGTAGAGGATACCGGAATCGGCATTGATGAAAAGGATATCGAAAACATTTGGGATCGTTTTTATAAAGCAGATTTATCACGGACGAACACCCCTTACGGAGAATACGGGCTGGGACTGTCGATCGTCAGACAGCTCGTCTCCCTACACAATGGCACGGTTGAGATTGAAAGCGAGAAAAACAAAGGAACAAAATTTATCATACGTCTGCCGCAGACGGCGAGAGATGATGATGAATAGAAACCCGCCAGACATCGTCTGGCGGGTTTTTGTTAACCTTTAATTTTGAATTTCTGGATCAGGTGCTGCAGCTCTTCGGCGTTTTGCGCGAGGATCTGTGATGCGGCGGCGATTTCTTCCATTGAAGCAAGCTGCTCCTGGGTTGCCGCACTAACCGTTTGCGTGCTTCCCGCTGCTGTCTCGGCTACTTCTTTGACGCCGGAAATGGCGGTTTCGATTTCGCTTGTGCCAGCTGTCAAGTTTTTCACCAAGTTTGTCACGTCATTAATCTGTGTGACGACCTCCGTTATCGAGTTTTCGATTTTTTGGAAAGCGCCTCCGGCTTCATGAACGACGACAAGGCCTTCTTTGACTTCTCCGGTTGCCGAAATGACCGAGTTCATCGTCTGCTTTGTATCGTTTTGAATGATCGTAATCAATCTTGTAATCTGTTCTGCTGACTGGGCCGATTGCTCGGCTAATTTCCTGACTTCATCCGCGACGACGGCAAAGCCTTTTCCTTGTTCTCCAGCCCGGGCCGCTTCAATGGCCGCGTTTAAAGCAAGCAGGTTCGTTTGTTCAGCGATGCTCGTAATCACTTCGGTAATATTCCCGATCTCATTGGAACGCTCTGTTAAATGTTTAAATGCTTCTGAGAGAGAGACGACCGTTTCATTAATAGACTTCATTTGTGCGCTTACTTTATCAATGGCTTTCGTGCCTTCAAGCGACATCAGCGCCGTTTGGTCAGCGGTGGCGGCAGCTTTTTCGGCATTGGAAGAAATTCTTCTGGCAAACTCGGTCATTCCCTTAATAACGGTTCTGCTGTTTTCAACGCTTTCCACCTGCTGATCTGAGCCTACTGCAAGCTCCTGGATCGTTGTTGAGATGTACTCGCTCGCCTTTGTGCTTTCATCCGCGCTGGCGCTCAATTCTTGTGATGATGAAGCAACTTGGTGCGACGTTTCGCCGACCGTTTCAATGATCGAACGGACGCCTGCTACCATTTTGTTAAACGATGCTGTCAGCAATCCCAATTCATCTTTCGATTGATATGTTCCTTTGACAGTAAAATCGCCTTGCTCTGTTTCTGCGAACAGCGCCTGAATGTCTTTGATCGGCTTTGTGATCAGCCTTGTCATTAAGAGTCCGATCGAGATGGATAAAACAAGCGATGCAGCAATGACAACGATGAGAAGCGTGATAATGGAACCGGCTTCTTTAGAATCCTGTTGATAGATTGTTTTGGCATTGTCAGCATTTAATGTTTGAATGTCTTCAATCAGCTGGTTGACCGTTTCCCTTTGAGGCTCCATCTCTTTTAGATAGACATCATATGCTTTATCATTTTCGTTCTTCACCGCCAAGCTGAGCATCTCGCTGCTGATATCTTGCAATTTCTTGTATTCATTTTTAAAGCTCTCGTATTTTTCAGATACGTTGTCCATTAATTTCAGCTGATCGATCTTTTCCATTAAGGTGCTGTTTTCTTCGTTTTTTTCCTTAATGTTTTTTTGCAATGTTTCATTTCGATCATCGTCTTTCGTCACCATCAACTCGAATTTGTACGTATCAAGATCAAGGTTGTTCGCTTTTAATTTTGCAAACAACTGGTTGGGAATCAATTGATCTTGATAAATCATCTCGGAACCTTTTGAAAGCTTGCTCAGCCCGCCTACCCCCTGGATGCCGACAATCGACAAAGACAGCGCTGATATGATAATGATGACAAACAGTTTGCTTCTGATTTTTATATTTCTCAACAGATTCATATGGTGTTCTCCTATCAATTTATTTACTTTACATATCGGCTTTCAAAACGGTTTTGTGAATCCATTTAAGGCAGGCAATTTAAGGGAAGGGGATATTTTCTGACAACAAAAAAACCCCATAAAAAAAGGGGTTTTTTTAAACGAGAACTTTTGCGAAAAATTCTTGGTATAATGCGCGGACCGCTTGTTTTTCCTGAGCTTCCTTAACGCCGAACATCATGCTGACTTCCGAGGAGCCCTGGTTGATCATTTCGATATTGACGCGGGCTTCAGACAATGCTTTTGACGCTCTTGCCGTCGTTCCGACGTTATGGCGCATGGCTTCGCCGACGACCATGATCAGGGCAATATTGTGTTCAATCGTCACTTCATCAGCATCCAGTTCTTCCTTGATCCGTTTGATCATCCGCTTTTCTGCTGCTTGATCCATTTGATCCTGCCTTAAAATGATCGTAATATCGTCAATGCCGGACGGAATGTGTTCATACGTCAGCCCGTCATCTTCAAGAATTTGCAGGATGCGGCGGCCGAAGCCGATTTCGCGGTTCATCAAATATTTGCTGATATAAATACTGCAAAATCCGCTGTCGCTGGCGATCCCGACGACAGGTCCGTTCGTGTTGTCGCGTGTGGCGACAACTCTTGTCCCCTCCGCGTCCGGGTTGTTTGTATTTTTGATCTGAACCGGTATGCGCGCCCGGAAAGCAGGGATCAATGCTTCATCATGAAAGACGGAAAAGCCGGCATACGACAGCTCCCTCATTTCCCGGTATGTCAGCTCGCGGATTTCTTTTGGGTTGGATACAATCGCCGGGTTGACAGAATATACGGCGTCAACGTCAGTAAAGTTTTCATACAACTCGGCTTTCAATCCATTCGCTAAAATGGAGCCCGTAATGTCAGAGCCGCTTCGCGAAAATGTCATCACTTCGCCTTCCTGGCTGAATCCGAAGAAGCCGGGAAAGATGATGATGCCCTTTTGCTGTCTCAGCTGAAACAGATTGTCATACGACTCGGGCAGCACTTGCGCGTTGCCGGGTTCGCTCGTCACGAACAGCCCGGCGTCTTTTGGACTGACATAATGTGCTTCAACTCCCCGGTGCCTGAAGTAAGCTGCTACCAGTTTGGCGTTGTTATCTTCGCCGCTTGCTTTGATCACATCAATAAACCGTTCCGGATTTGTTTTATCACCTTCGAGCAGCTGAAGCAGGTCTGCCCTGATCCGGTTGATCACGTCATCGGCAAGCCCGAGCTCAAGCGCGATATTGGCATACCGTCCGACAATCGCCTCAACCAGGCCGGGCGCTTCTTTCGATAATAAGTACTGTTCGGCGCATTCGATTAACAGGTCAGTTACTTTCGTATCCTCGGGATACCGTTTTCCGGGTGCCGATACGACGACGGCCCTCCTTTCCGGATCGGAAGTGACGATTTGAAATACTTTCTCTAGCTGAGCTCCTGATGCGAGTGAGCTGCCCCCAAATTTAACGACTTTCATTTGTTACATCTCCTAAAGTTTAAATTTTCGAAATAAATTTAATTTTAATTATTGCGCTTTTTACAAGAAGAATCAAGGTTTTTCTTTCAGGAAAGAACAAATGTGTTTTTAGGGAGGACTAATCATAGGGGAATCGCATGACTTCAACCTTTGTATCTATTAATCTTATTGACTATGTTAGAAAAAATGGTAAGATATATAAAGGCCCTTATTGATAATGATAATCATTAACGTCGGCGGAGGGGTTGCTTTGTTGTGCAAGGAGGCTACTGCAGCATGAAACTACGATACTTATTGCTAATGCTCATCATTCTTTCATTCAGCTCGATATTCATCGGCGTTAAGGAGCTTTCGCCTCTTGATCTTTTCCGCTTGAATGAGGACGAAATTCAAACGCTTTACATAAGCAGAATCCCGCGCTTGCTCAGCATCGTGCTGGCGGGAATGAGCTTGAGCATCTGCGGGCTGATCATGCAGCAGCTGACGCGCAATAAATTTGTTTCACCGACCACCGCTGGAACGATGGATTGGGCGAGGCTCGGCGTGATCATTGCGATCGTGCTTTTTTCGTCTGCAGGAATTGTGGTCAAAATACTGTTTGCCTTTGTTTTTGCACTGTTTGGCAGCTTTTTGTTCGTCAAAATTTTGGACAGAATCAAGTTCAAAGATGCGATTTTCATCCCTCTCGTCGGTATGATGCTCGGAAGTGTTGTCAGCGCCATTTCTACTTTCATGGCTTATCAGTACAATATTATTCAAAACGTCAATGCATGGTTTGAAGGGAATTTTTCGCTGGTCATGAAGGGGAGGTATGAGCTCTTATTTCTGAGTATACCGCTCGTTATCATTGCCTATCTGTTCGCCAATAAATTCACGTTGGCCGGGATGGGGGAGTCTTTTTCCATCAATCTTGGATTGAATTATAAGCGGGTGGTCAATATCGGGCTGATCATCGTATCTATTATTTCGTCCGTCGTCATCCTGACGATCGGCACGCTTCCCTTTTTGGGATTGATCATCCCGAACATCGTGTCCATCTACAGGGGAGATCATTTGAAAAACAGCCTGCCTCACACGGCGATTCTCGGAGCCGTTTTCGTCTTGTTTTGCGATATAGCGGGACGTCTCGTCATTTACCCGTACGAAATTTCGGTTGGCTTGATGGTCGGCATCATCGGGAGCGGCGTTTTTCTTTACTTGCTTTTAAGGAGAAAAGCCTATGCGTCATAAACAGAAAATGCTTGTACTCATCGTGATAGCAGCAGCATGCATCGGTTTGTTTCTGTTCTACGGCTTGCCGTCTGTATGGGAATATGCGCTTCCGCGGAGGTTTGCCAAAGTTTTTGCGATCATCGTTGTCGGTACAGCGATTGCGTATTCGTCGATGATTTTCCAAACGATCACAAACAACAGAATTTTGACGCCGAGCATTCTCGGACTCGATTCTCTCTATGTTCTGCTGCAAACCGGGATTATTTACTTTTTCGGTGCAGCCAAACTCGCTGACCTCGGCAAAAACGGCAATTTTCTATTGTCAACCGGTTTGATGGTCTGCTTTTCATTTGTGCTGTTTTTCCTGATGTTCCGCCGCGGGGGAAGGCACATCTTCCTGCTGCTGCTCGTTGGAATCGTGTTCGGCACATTGTTCAGAAGCCTGTCATCCTTTATGCAGATGCTGATCGATCCGAACGAGTTCCAAGTCGTTCAAAACAAGATGTTTGCCAGCTTCAACAATTTGAATACGGACATTTTAGTGCTTGCTTCGCTCATCATTCTGGCGATACTCGTTTACGCTTGGCGGTATAATCCGTACTTTGACGTCATTTCGCTTGGCAGGGATCAAGCCGTCAACCTCGGAATCGATTACGACCGGACGGTAAAGAAAATGCTGATCGTCGTCGCCGTTCTCGTTTCCGTGTCTACTGCCCTCGTGGGGCCGATCACATTTTTAGGGCTGCTCGTCGTCAATGTGGCGCGGGAAGTATTTAAAACGTATAAGCACAGCGTCCTGATTCCCGGAGCGGTTTTGTTCAGCATCATTGCGCTTGTCGGGGGCCAGTTCATTGTTGAAAAGCTGTTTGGTTTAACGGTGACGCTTGTTGTGATCATTGATTTTATCGGCGGGATTTATTTTATTTACCTGTTGCTGAAGGAGCGTAAATGATGATAGAAGTACGAGATATCATGAAACAATTCGGAGAGCAGACCGTTGTTCATCCCACGACTTTAACGATACAAAAAGGAATGATCACGTCCTTCATCGGACCGAACGGAGCGGGGAAAAGCACGCTTTTGTCCATCATCAGCAGGCTGATCGGCATGGACGCCGGAAAAGTGCTGATTGACGGCAAGGAAATCAGCGCTTACAAAAGCAATGATTTAGCAAAAAAAATCAGCATTTTAAAGCAGTCCAACCAGATCAACATCAGGCTGACTGTCAGGGAGCTCGTCAGTTTCGGCAGGTTTCCTTATTCACAGGGCAGGCTCTCGAAAGAGGACTGGGCATATGTCGACGAAGCGATTGATTATATGAAGCTGAGAGACATTGAGCATAAACACCTCGATCAGTTGAGCGGCGGCCAGTGCCAGCGCGCTTTTATCGCGATGGTCATCGCTCAGGATACCGACTATATATTGCTTGATGAACCATTGAATAACCTCGATATGAAACACTCAGTAGAGATTATGAAGCTCTTGAGAGACCTTGTCGAAAGTCGCGGTAAAACGATCGTCATTGTCATTCACGACATTAATTTTGCCTCGGTTTATTCCGACAGAATCGCAGCCCTGAAAAACGGGCGGATTGTAAAAGAGGGGCCGGCAGAAGACATTATCCAAACGCCGGTGCTGAAAGACATCTATGATATGGACATTCCGATCCAACAAATCGGAGATCAAAAAATCTGTGTATATTTTAAATGATGAGGTGACCTGAAGTGAAAAAACTATCTTTATTGATTATGGCATTGATAACCGTTCTTGTCGTAGCCGCTTGCGGAAACAAAGCTGCTGATACAGATGCAAAATCTTCCTCTAAAAAAGAAACCGTCACAATTAAACACAACAGCGACACAACAGATGTACCGAAAAACCCGAAAAAAGTCGTTGTCTTCAACTTTGGAATGCTTGATACGCTTGATGAGCTTGGTTTAAGCGACCGCGTTGTCGGCCTTCCGAAACAAACCCTTCCGTCTTACTTGAAAAAATATAAAGACAGCAAATATGAAAGCGTCGGCGGACTAAAAGAGCCAGATTTTGAAAAAATTGCAGAGCTTGAGCCTGATTTGATCATCATCGAAGGCAGACAGTCTGAACAGTATGACGAGTTTAAAAAGATCGCTCCGACGATCGACATTGAGCTTGACCAGAAGAACTACATGAACAGTTTTAAAGAAAATACCGAAAACATTGGAAAAATCTTCGGTAAAGAAGATGCTGTCAAAGAAGCCCTTGCGAAAATCGATGACAAAGTAGAGAAAGCCAACAAGCTGGCGAAAGAAAAAGGCGGCAAAGGATTGGTCGTCTTAACGAGCGATAAACAAATCAGCGCGTATGGAAGCGGCTCAAGATTCGGCTTGATCCACGATGTACTCGGCGTTGAACCTGTGGACAAAAAAATTGAGGTTTCCCTTCACGGTCAAAGCGTCTCTTCCGAATATATCTCTGAAAAGAATCCTGATTACCTGTTTGTCATCGACCGAAGCGCTGCCATCGGCGAAAAAGGAACAGCAAAAGAAGTCATCGAAAATGAAATTGTAAAATCAACAAAAGCCTATAAAAACGGCCATATCACATACCTTGATCCAGGCTACTGGTACCTGTCAGGCGGAGGTCTTGAGTCCGTATCTGAAATGGTGAAAGAAGTCGAAAATGGATTGAAATAAAAGAGCGAGGCTGCCGGTTCATATCCGGCGGCCTTTTTTTGGCTTGTTCAAGGAGAAAAGGCCAATTGAAATTCAAAAGGAGATGCAGAGCGGGTTTTCAATGTTCATAACGCCGCAAGGAACCCAGACTCAGTTAAATATCAAACCATAAAAAAACACGCCAGTTCGATTGAACTGGCGTGACATGATCAGCGCGCCGGCTGGCCTTGTTTGTCGGCCTGCGGCTTCTTTTTCAATGTAAACGAAAGGATAAATCCGATCAGCGCCAAGACAGCGGCCACGATAAAGGCGGAATTCATGCCGTGAATGAGCGCATTTAACGGATGAGATGCCGCAGCGTTTTTGGCTGAATTACTCATGACGGAAATCAAAACGGCCGTGCCGATCGAACCGCCGATCTGGCGCATCGTATTGTTCATCGCTGTTCCGTGCGGAATGAGGTGCGCCGGAAGTGCATTGATACCAGCAGTTGTGAGAGGCATCATAATCATGGAAGTTCCCATCATCCGCAGCGTATAAATGACGATAATAAATGTCAGCGAAGTATCCATTTGCAGATCCGCAAACGGGATCGACGTCAGCAGCAAGACGGCAAATCCGATAATGGCAAGGCCTTTTCCGCCGATCTTGTCAAAAATCCGGCCGATGATCGGTGACATGATGCCCATGGCTATCGCGCCCGGCAGCAGCATCAAACCGGAATCGAAAGCTGTCACGTCTCTGACGTTTTGCGTATACAGGGGCAAAATGGTTTCAGTACCGATCATTAATGCAAAAACGATCATACCGAGGAGCGTTGTTATCGTAAAAGTCCACGATTGGAAAACGCGAAACTCGAGTATCGGTCTTTTGATTCTTAATTGTCTAGAGATAAAGAAGAACAGGGCGACCGCACCGACTGCAAAGGAAATCAAAACAGTGTTGCTTCCCCAGCCTTCTGATCCGGCGTTGCTGAAGCCGTACAATAAACCGCCGAAACCCAGGCTGGACAGGATAATAGATATGATGTCCACTGAAGTTTCTCTTAATTTCGTGACGTTTTTCATCAGCAAGATGACAAGCACAAGATCGATCAGTGCAATTGGTAGAATAATATAAAATAAGTATCTCCATGTAAAGCTGTCGACGATCCAGCCTGACAATGTCGGTCCGATGGCCGGTGCAAAGGCGATCACCAAACCGACCATCCCCATTGCAGCTCCGCGTTTTTCAACCGGGAAAATCGTTAAAAAGATCGTCTGCATGAGCGGCATCATAATTCCGGCGCCCGCGGCCTGAATGATCCGCGCCGTCAAGAGAACCGGGAAGTTAGGCGCAACCGCACCGACGACTGTTCCCGCGGCAAAGATGCTCATCGCGGCGATGACGAGCGCGCGGCTCGAAAATTTTTCGATCAAAAAGGCGGTAATCGGAATGAGAATCCCGTTTGTCAGCATGAACGCCGTTGTCAGCCACTGAGCTTTTGTAGCGTCTATGTTCAAGTCTGCCATAATATGCGGCAGTGCCGTAACCAGGAGCGTTTGGTTCAAGATCGCGATAAACGCCCCGGCAATAAGCAAACCTACGATGATATTTCTGTTGTATGTCTGTTGTTCGGTTCCTGTATTCATATCAATCCCTCTTATTCTTTTATACTAATCGTTTGTATTTGTGAAACATCGTATTGGAGAGCCTCGATTTTTCCAAGGTAATCAAGGAGAGCCTTGATTAAATACGTGCGGGGCTCTTTGCTGAAAAGCTCCTCGCTCAGCAAATCTGCTGCTGACAGCAGTTCTGTCACGGAAAAGTCGTCTTGTGACAGGGAGGAAATCTTGGTTTTCAGTTTTTGCAAAAGGTCTTCAAGCAATTCCTCTTTTTTGGGCGGTGCCCAGCATCTTGAGAAATTCGTATAGGAGGCAATAATGTCTTCATTTAATGAACTTTTCTGATCTTCGTTCAGCTTTTTCTCTATGAAGAGATCCAGAACTGACATAATGAATGGTGGAATCGTTGTAACGTCAGGCTGCGCTTTTCCAGTGCCGACTAAAAACAGGAATTCCCTCATCAGCCCGTGGAAAATGATGACGATATCCCATATAAACGGCTCCACCTCTTCGCCGTACGCTTGAATGATAGAATCTTTATGCCAGCTGATGATCATCGATTTTGTTTCTTTTAGATGCTTTTTAAATACCGCGGTATCCGGGGATGATCCTTCATTGGAGATGAAATTGATAAATTGGCGGTTTTCTCTGAATTCCGTAATCTCCAAAGCGATTTTTTTAGCGAATCTTTCTTTTGGCGTCAGCGAGGTTTCCGTATTGATGATGGCGCTTTTGTTCAGCATTTCATGCTTTCTGAACTTGATCAATGCCAGCAAAAGATCTTCTTTAGATTGAAACAGTTTATAAATAGATGCTTTTGACATTTTGCATTCTTCAGCGATCGCTTGCATTGCAACGTTATGATAGCCTTTTTGGGCAAACAGCTTTTTGGCGGCCCTTAAGACTGCTGCTCTTTTTTCGTTCATTCCGGCTCCTTCTTTCGCAATGATAAAACTCATGGGTTACGAAAAAACCCATGAGTTTTCATAAATGAAATATTAACAGACCGAACTGTTTCGGTCAACGATTTTGTTTTGGGTCACGATGAAGGCTAATCCAATCAGCAGCTTCGCCATATGAAAGCACGCCGTCCGTCATATGACTGAAGGAGCCGCGGAGGATGATGTCTTCACCGATCTTTTTCACCAGCGACAGTGCGGCTCTGAAAGGGGCGGATCCGCAGCTGATTCGTTCGATCCCCAGTTCGGAAAGAATCTGTAAAGAGGGGGTGTGTGAGCCGGCCAGCACATTGAGCGGCCCGGATATACCTTTTCTCAGCCCGGCAATGGTGTCTGTATCACCGGCTCCGGGGATAAAAATGCAGTCCGCGCCTGCTTGTCTGTACCGATTTGCCCGCCGGACGGCTGTTTGAAGCCGGGAGCCGGGATCATCTGCATTGAGCCAGTACACATCCGTACGGGCATTGATCAAAACAGGAAGGTTCAGTTTTTTAACAGCCGCAATTTTTTCTTCCATTAATGTTGCATCACACAGCGGCTGGAAGGGGTCTTTCGTTCCGTCTTCAATATTAATACCGACAACGCCGGCCGCTGCTGCCTTTTTCACGTTTTCAGCGACTGTTTCCGGTGATTGGCCGTAACCCGCTTCAAGATCTGCGCTGACGGGAATATCCACGGCATCCATGATGGTTTTCAGTACGGAAAGCAATGCTTCAAAGGGGAGATGTTCGCCGTCGGGATAGCCGAGGGACATGGCAATTCCGGCGCTGGTTGTGCCGACAGCTTTAAAACCGCAGTTTTGAAACGCTTTGGCGCTGGCCGCATCCCAGGCATTCGGCAGAACGAATGGGCCTGACTGATGATGGAGATCCAGAAATGCTTTATACTTTGCAAATGATTTCATGTATTCCACTCCTTTTTTACATAGTGTAAATGTAAAGACCTTCGATGCTCATCGAAATGTGGAATGGAACGCATGAAAAAAGGCTATCGATCATCGATAGCCTAAAGTATCTATTCGAGTTTAAATCCTTGTTTCTCAAGCATTTCACGGATGTGAGGATAGTACACTTTATTGTAATAAGCGGATATGCCCTGCGACCAGTTTCTTGTTTCTTGTCCGTTTGTCCGTTTTGTCATGTATTCGGATATTTCTTCATCGTACGCGTCGATCAGCGGTTTTAAATCCGGTTGATACGTTTCGCTGTGCCTTACCGCTTGTTCCGGGAGGCGCGGCTTTTTCGCGGAGCGGTCTGCCGGATGGCCGACGACAAGTCCTGCGACAGGGAAGACGTATTCAGGAATATTGAGCAGTTCGATCAGCTCTTCTGCACGGCCGCGGACCGCGCCGATCGGCACAGTGCCAAGTCCCATCGATTCAGCGGCTGCTGTGGCCGTACCGAGGGCGATGCCTGCGTCGACAGCTCCGACAAGCACGGATTCCATTCCGTCTGTAATCGCAAGCGTTTCGCCGCTTTTCTCAAGGGCGATTTTCGCACGGTTGAAGTCCGCGCAGAACAAAAGGAAAACGGGGGCCTGCTCAATCCAGACCTGTCCGCCGGCCAGTTCGGCAATTTTCTTTTTCCGTTCCTCATCCTGAACCGTAATCACGGTGACCTGCTGGCCGTTGATTGAATTCGGCGCTGCTTGAACGGCTTGAATGATCTTGTCCAGCTGTTCAGGACTCACGGGCTCATCTGTATAGCTGCGAATCGATCTATGGTCTGTCAATGTTTTCAATACTTCATTCATTTCAAACGTCATCCTTTCTTTAATCCGTTGTGTGCGTTTTAACCACATTCAGAGGTTCTGATAAAAGGTCGCCCGCGGCTTGAACGAAAGCTTGAAAATGCTCTGTCTGATTATGGGCGTCAAGCGCGTCTTGATCTTTCCATTGCTCAAGCATGACAAATGTATTGGCATGCTCGGTATCTTCAAACAGCTGGTACTGGGCATTGCCGTCTTCAGCTCTTGAATGTTTAAGCAGCGGTTGTACGCTTTCGAGAAAGGCGTCGCGTTTTTCTGGTTTTACTTTCATATAGGCTTGCAATACGATCATCGGATCAAACCTCCGTCATGTCATTTAGAATTCCTTATCGTGTACGTTGTATACACAGTGAATCGATTGTTCGAAAATCATCGAACAATTGCATCGTAACATGTCTTTGCCTTGCCGGCAACCCATTTGCCTGCTTGACGAATTGTCTTGAAGTTAGGATTATGATACATTTAACCCATGAAAACAAATGAAATGAAGTTAACATCTGTTCTCCAGGCTTTGAGTGATCCATACAGGCTTGAGATTGTCAAAGCACTGGCTGACACAGCCGAAAAAACGTGCGGTACATGCACAAATCTCAATATCGCAAAGTCTACGCTGTCCCACCATTTCAAGGTGCTGAGAGAAGCGGGACTGCTCAAAGTCCGCATCGAAGGGAAGCATCATTACTACTCCCTCTGCAAACGGGAATTGGAGGAGCAGTTTCCGGGACTGATCGAGGCGGTTCTCCAGGTAGAAAAAGAACGGTGGTAAACGGGCAGACGTCGGCTTTCTAAAGCCAAGCTGATACCGGCAGGAGCGAACCTGCCGGTATTTTTTAAAGCTTCTCATCACCGCATACCGCTTCATAAAGCTTGGCAGTCCCTTCGTCGATCTGATCGGCAGCGATTTTGGCAAATCCAAGCACGAGCGAAACTGTTCCTTCATGTTTTGACTGCTCTTTCTTTAACGTAAACCGGTTCATGCCGTAAACTTCGACCCGTCTTTCCTTTGCTCTTGATAAAACCTCTTCTTCACTTCTATCCGTTTCAAAATCGGCCAAAAAGTGAAGGCCTGCGCTCTCGCCTTTAATTTTGACCCGGCCGTTAAAGGTTTTGACAAGGCTTCCGATCAGCCTTGTCCGCTTTTCTTCGTAAATCTGGTTCATTTTCTTGATGTGCTTTTGGTACTCCCCCGATTCGATCAATTCCTGCAGGGCGAGTTGCGTTAAAACGCTGCTCGATTGAATCGAGAAATGGTGCCTTTTTCTGTATCGCCTCAGCAGTTTTTGCGGCAGTACCATATAGCTGATTCTCAAGCCCGGAAGAAGCGATTTTGAAAAAGTGCCGATGTAGATGACTTTTTCAGAGCGGTCAAGGCTTTGCAGGGCGGGAATCGTATCGCTCCCGTATTTAAATTCGCTATCATAATCGTCTTCCACAATATAGCGGTTTTCCCCGTCGGAAACCCAGTTTAAAAGCTGAATCCTCCTCGATACCGGCATAATGATTCCTGTTGGAAACTGGTGTGAAGGCGTGACAAATAAAACGTCCGGATTCAGACGGTGAATCTCGCTGATCCGCATTCCTTTATGGTCGAGCTGAATCGTGGCCACCTCTTTACCTTCATTTTTCAGCAGTCGGTAAATGCGGCTGTATCCCGGCTCCTCCATCGCATAGACGGCTGAGGCGGGGAGAAGATCCTGAAGCGTGTGAATTAAGGACTGCGTGCCTGCGCTGATCACGATTTGTTCGGGGTGACACTTGACGCCTCTCGTTAAAGCGATAAAGCGTGCGATCGTCTGGCGCACTTCGTAGACGCCTTGCGGATGCGTCATTTCTCCGAGTTCGTTTACATGGGAAGAAACCGCTTTCTGTTCGCAGCGAAGCCATGTTTTAAACGGAAAATGCGCCGTATCGACGCTCATATGGGAAAACGATATCCAGCCGTCTTTATTTTCGTGCTCTTCAACCAGTTCTTTTTCCAATTGAAGGGGACCCGGCTGGCGGCTGGCGTGGAACGTTTCGATCTGCTCTACAAAAAAGCCTTTTCTTTCACGCGAATATAGATAACCTTCTGCCAGTAGCTGCTGGTAGGCAGAGTTTACCGAATTGATGCTGACGTTCAATGCTTCGGCGAGTTCGCGCTTGGATGGGAGTTTTTTCCCCGGTAAAAGGTTGCGGCTGAAAATTTCTTCTTTAATCCGTTGATAGATTTGATGATAAATATAATCCGCGTCCTTGGAGCGGTCAATCGGTAACGTAATCATAGCGCCTCCCTCTGGTACCATCAAAAATTAATGATTGGTACTTTTCATCATACCAAAAAATATTCAGAATTATAAGAAACAAAAGTGGGGGAGAGATTTTTTATGAGTTTGAACACAAAAGCATTTACAACGGAAGATTGGCAGGCCAAAAGGGATCAATTCGTGGCAAGGGGTGTCTCCAACGGAAACCGTCATCTGGCTGCTAAAGGGGAAGGTGCCGTTTTATATGATATTGACGGACGCCGTTTTATCGATTTTGCCGGGGCGATTGGCACATTAAATGTCGGGCATTCACATCCGAAAGTTGTGGAAGCTGTCAAGCAGCAGGCCGAACAGCTCATCCATCCCGGTTTTAACGTCATGATGTATCCGGCCTATGTTGAATTGGCGGAAAAGCTTTGCCGGCTTGCGCCGGGCGCCCATGAGAAAAAAGCGATTTTCCTGAACTCTGGTGCGGAAGCCGTAGAAAACGCCGTGAAAATCGCCAGAAAATATACGAAGCGTCAAGCCGTCGTTTCTTTTACCCGTGGATTCCACGGGCGCACAAACATGACGATGAGCATGACGAGCAAGGTGAAACCATACAAATTCGGATTCGGTCCATTTGCACCTGAGGTATATCAGGCACCGTTTCCTTACTACTATAGAAAGCCTGAAGGGATGACTGATGAAAGTTACGATGACATGGTTATTCAGGCGTTTGACGATTTCTTCGTCTCGTCTGTTGCTCCAGAGACAGTTGCTTGCGTTGTCATGGAGCCGGTACAGGGAGAAGGGGGATTCATTATTCCTTCAAAACGGTTTGTGCAGCATGTCGCAGCTTTCTGTCAAAAACACGGCATCGTTTTTGTCGCTGATGAGATCCAAACAGGCTTTGCCAGAACGGGCAAATATTTTGCGATTGAGCATTTTGATGCCGTTCCTGATCTTGTGACGGTGTCAAAATCGCTGGCTGCCGGCGTTCCGCTCAGCGGTGTCATCGGCCGGGCGGAAATGCTTGATGCGGCAGATCCTGGGGAACTCGGGGGCACATATGCCGGAAGTCCGCTTGGTTGCGTAGCTGCTTTAGCAGTGCTCGATATTATTGAATCGGAACAGCTCAACAAGCGCTCTGAAGAAATCGGTAAAGCCATCGAAGAGCGGGCGCTTGAATGGAAGATGAAATATCCGCAGATTGGGGAAGTCCGCAGACTTGGCGCGATGGCGGCGATTGAAATTGTCCGGGACGAAAAGACGCGGGAGCCGGACAAAGCAGCTTCGGCCAAGATTGCCAAGTACGCCAATGAACACGGCCTGCTCTTGTTGACGGCAGGAATCAACGGCAACATTATCCGTTTTCTGTCTCCGCTCGTCATTTCTGATCAATTGCTTGAGGAAGGACTCGACATCATCGAAGAAGCGCTGGAACAGCTCTAGTTTGACATCTTCTAAAAGAAGGGGCGGATTTTGATGGGTAAACAGCAAATGAAAAAAACGATGTCGCAAACGGATGTGCTATTTTTAGCGATCGGGGCTATGCTCGGCTGGGGCTGGGTCGTCCTTTCCGGCGACTGGATTTCGACAGCCGGCTTTTTGGGCAGCACCATCGCATTTATCATCGGCGGCATACTCGTCATCCTAATCGGGTTAACGTACGCAGAGCTGTCTTCTGCCATCCCTGAAACGGGGGGCGGCTTGATTTTCGTCTACAGGGCGTTCGGCCGAAAAACGGCTTTTGTCGCCGCTTGGGGTGTGCTTTTCGGCTATGTTTCGGTGATTACATTTGAGGCGGTCGCATTGCCGACCGTCATTGATTACGTCCTGCCTGTCGAACATCAGGGCTTTCTCTGGTCGCTAAGCGGCTGGGACGTGTATGCCACTTGGGTGTTGATCGGTTCAGGAGGTGCGGTCGTCCTGACCGCGCTCAATTACTTCGGCGTCAAGCCGGCCGCGATATTTCAGTCGGTTTTCACGATCGCGATTATCGCCACGGGCTTTCTCCTTTTGGGCGGGGCCTTGGTAAACGGTGACGTCGAACATGTACAGCCCCTTTTTAAAGACGGGTTCTCCGGTATGATGTCCGTCCTCGTCATGATACCGTTTCTGTTTGTCGGATTTGACGTCATCCCACAGGTTGCGGCTGAAATTAATGCCCCGAAAAAAATCATCGGCAAAATTTTGATTATTTCGATTGTCAGTGCGGTCGTGTTTTATTTGCTGATTGTTTTCGGCGTGACGATGGGGCTGTCAGAAAGCGAGCTTGCAACGACTTCTTTGGCGACCGCAGATGCAATGGTCAATCTGCTCGGGAACCAGCTGTTCGGCACGGTGCTTGTCCTTGGCGGAGTCGCGGGCATCATTACGAGCTGGAACGCATTTATCATCGGCGCGAGCCGCATTCTGTTTGCGATGTCGGAAAAAGGCATGGTGCCGAAATGGTTCGGCTTCATCCATCCGAAGTATAAAACGCCGACTAACGCGATTTTATTTCTGGGGGCGCTGGCGTTTTTTGCGCCGCTGCTCGGGCGCCCGGCCCTTGTTTGGATCGTTAATGCAGGGGGAACAGGTATTATAGTCGGATATTTGATCGTGTCGATTGCATTCATGAAGCTGAGAAAGACAGAGCCGGATTTAAACAGACCGTATAAAATCAATAAGTGGAAAACGACGGGTATATCTGCTATCCTCTTAAGTGTTATCTTTCTTGCCTTTTATTTACCAGGCATGCCGGCCGCGCTTACATGGCCGTATGAGTGGCTGATCTTGGCAGGATGGACATTGATCGGTTTTCTTTTATACAACAGCAGTTCAAAACGTAAAGGGGAGGAGATTCAACATGACCAGCATGCTAGAAGTATATAATCCTGCGACTGGAGAAAAAATCAAATCGGTTCCCCAGCAATCTGCAAAGGAAGTCGAAGAGGCTGTCGTACGCTCGCATGAAGCATTTCAAAAATGGTCGAAAACATCGGCTTCAGAACGAGCGGGCTTGCTGAAAAAATGGTTTGATTTGATTGTGGAGCAGAAGGACGAGCTGGCAAAATTAATTACGCTTGAAAACGGCAAGCCGTACGCTGAAGCACAGGGCGAAGTCATATACAGCGCAGGCTATATCGAATGGTATGCGGAGGAAGCGAAACGCATCTACGGAAGAACGGTTCCCGCATCTGTGACGAACAAGCGCATCATCGTTACGCGCCAGGGAGTCGGTCCTGTTGCGGCGATTACTCCGTGGAACTTTCCGGCGGCGATGATCACGCGAAAAGCGGCGCCGGCTTTGGCGGCAGGCTGTACCTTTATCATCAAGCCTGCGCCTGACACGCCTTTAACGGCGTTTGAGCTCGTCCGGCTAGGGCACGAAGCGGGCATTCCAAAAGACGTCCTTCAGTGTGTGATCGGCGACGGACAAGAGATCGGCTCTATTTTTACAAGCCATCCGCTGATCCGCAAGATTACGTTCACCGGGTCAACGCCTGTCGGCAAACATTTAATGAAAAACAGCGCCGAGACGGTTAAGCATGTGTCAATGGAGCTCGGCGGCCATGCTCCGCTGATCGTTGATGAAGATGCCAATATCGACCTCGCCGTTAAACAGACGATGCTGTCGAAATACAGGAATGCCGGACAAACGTGCGTCTGTGCAAACCGTCTGATCGTTCATGAATCGGTTAAGGATGAATTTGCAGAAAAACTCCGCGCGGAAGTTGCCAAGCTGAAAGTCGGGAACGGACTTGAAGAAGGTGTATCAATCGGTCCGATCATCAATAAAAACGGCTTTCAGAAAATCGTCGACCAAATCAATGACGCGGTGAATAAAGGGGCGAAAGTTCTCATCGGCGCCGAATACGAAAGCGATGATGAGAAATCATGCTACTTTGTCCACCCGACAGTGCTGACGGATGTTGACCCTTCAATGACGATCATGCATGAGGAAACATTCGGTCCCGTTGCGCCGATTACGACTTTTAAAACGCTGGACGAAGCGGTCAAGCTCGCCAATGATACGCCTTACGGTTTAGCGGCATATTTCTTTACGGAAAACTACCGCCGCGGCATCTATTTATCCGAAAATCTTGATTACGGCATTCTCGGCTGGAATGATGGCGGACCGTCAACCGTTCAGGCGCCTTTCGGCGGCATGAAGGAAAGCGGAATCGGACGCGAAGGCGGACAGGAAGGCATCGAGCCGTATTTGGAAACAAAATATTTGTCCATCGGTTTGGATGAATCATAAGTCAACATGAAAACCCGCCCTCATATCCCCGGGCGGGATTTTTTACGCTTTCACCTGTTCAGCGTTTATTTTATCCTTTTTGGGCTGATAGGAAATATAAAATATGCCTAAAAGGAGCAGTGCGATTCCGGCCCAGGAAACAAGAGGCAGCGATTCTCTGACAAGCACGGTTCCCAAAAGCGACGCTGTGAGCGGTTCAGCCAGCGACAGGGTCACCGCCGTTGAGGCTGGCACTTTGGCCAATCCTGTCGTAAATAACAGGTACGCTGCCCCGGTTGCAATGACGCCGATATAGAGGCTGACAGTCATTCCCTGAACCGATAAGATCCAGCTCAGATCGTACAGAAACAATAACGGGGCAAGCAATACAGCGCTAAAAAAGAACACGGTGCCTGTGACAGCCTCCGGCTTTTGCTTTTGCAGGAGCTTCTTGCTTGTCAGCGTGTAGACGGCAAAGGAAAGCCCGGCGCCGAGTGCGAGCAGTATGCCGAGAAAGCTCCCTCCCGATGAGGCGGACGGGATGAATAACAAGGATACGCCTGCTATCGCTGCAGCCGTTGCGATCCACCATTTCGTCTGCGGAACTTTTTTGAACACGAGCCATTCGAGGCAGCCGGCGATAATCGGAGCGCTACCGATGGCGACGACCGTTCCGACGGCGATCCCTGACAGGTTGACGGCTGAAAAAAAGAAAGGCTGGTAAAATGCCATGCTCAATGCTGCGATGATCAGCGTTTTAACGGGCCAACCGCTGCGTTTCAATTGTCCGCGCAAAGCCGCGAACAACAGCAGGGTGATGCCGCCGACCGCCATTCTGACAGCGCCGAATACAAGAGGCGCCGCCTCTTTCGGCGCGAATGCCTGGGTTGTTCCCGTCGTTCCCCATAAAATGGCCGCAAGCAAGACAAACAGAATCGATATTTTCATACTCCCATCTCTCCCCAATCGATCATTCAGAACTTTTTCTATTGTAAGATAAGTTGGCTGATTTTTGAATCGCTGCTTCAGAAATTTCCCTGCAAAGAGGAAATATTCAACGCTGGCCGAATTCATATAATGGCCTAAAAACAATTAAAGTCGGAGGAAGCGGATGAAAAAACGAACAGTTTTATTCTTCTTGTTGATCTGGCTCGCCGGATGTGCGAGCGCTCAAGAAGCTGACCAACAAACCAAATGGGTGAACAGTGAACAGGGAGCGATTGAGGACGGCATTCGTTACGAAAACATCACAAAAGACGATATTTTAGACAAAATCGATTTAAACGGTGAAAAAGTCGTCGTTTTTCGATTCGGGGATTCGGAGGGGGAGGGAATTTGCCTCGCTCACATCAAACGGGAAAACGGCAAATATCAATGGTACCGCGATTTAAACTATGTAATTGTGAAATCTGATCACCCGGAAACGGAAAGTGCGGAAGCTTCTTCACTGTTCACAACCCCCAATGGAAGAAAGTACACGTTATATACAGGGGATGCCGCTCGCCTGAATGGAACATTTGAGACTGATGACGGGCTTCATTTGGAGCCGGTGGTCGATCAAAAAACGGGCATGTATTATCAGATTGTGCAGGATTCGGACTGAAATGGACAAAAAAGCTGCCGGGATATTCCCGACAGCCTTTTATTTTTTATGATTTCTTTTTCCGCACTGTCAAGAGCAGCGCAGCACCTCCAAGAAGCACGGCAAGGATCGACAGGATCAGGGAAGCGGTTTGAATCCCTTGTCCTCCTTGACCGTCCTCATTTTCTGCGGCAGTGTTTTCTTTCGTTGAAGCGCCGTGTGCATCAACCGTTTCGTGTCCGAGCTTTGCAGCGTCGACAATGCTTGTGATCGCATGCGGGGTATCGGCGTCTTCATCACCGGTCCACTCGACAATAGAGCCGTCTTTATAATATTGGTAAGCGTTCCAGGCGGCCTTTTGTTCTTTGTCAGGGTTTTTGGCGGTGAAGGTAAACTGCTGGAATTCGCCGGGCTGAATGCCGCCGTTTTCGGCTTCCCACGTCACCCTTGTCACTTTTTCGTTTTTGCCGGTTTCAGTGCTCGTTTTCCAGCCCGGCACCGGTTCATACTGCTGAAATTCAACACCGTCCGGCATGCTGAGAACGACCTTGGTTGTGGCGTTGTCTTTTTCAACCGGTACTTTAACCGTGTATGTTTCCCATGAGCCTGCTGCTGATTCAGTCGGTTTTACCGTAACATGTGCGCTGACCGGCACGGAGAAAAGCAAAAATGATGCTAGGATTGCACCCAGCCATAATGTTTTTTTAAACATAATCAAAACTCCTTTTTATTAATTTTTGCATTGAAAACCGTTCTGATTTCCTCAAATGACGCCGTTAATCCGTGAACGCGGATCTTCCAGATGCCGTCTTCGTTTAGATTTAAATTTTTCGTTTGGAAAACACCGTCTTTATTTTTGCTGAGGCTGAACGTGCTCTCCTTGTCATCCCCGAAAAGCCCGGTTTTCTCAACAGTTAATTCGATTTTTTGAATATCTTTGACGACGTCTCCTTTTCTGTTTCTGACTGTGACTTCAAACGTATTTGAGCCCGGCATGTTCGGGCTGATTCGGAGCGACAGCGTATTTCCTTCCATCAGCTGCTTCGTCTCACTGAAAGGCTGCGGCAGCGGCGCAGGCGGACTTGGAATATTGGTGAAAACCGCCGTGGTCAGCAGAATGAGAAGCCCGACCGCCCATTCAGCTTTCATCGAACGGCCGTCCGGCCGTTTCGGCGCTTTTCTAAAACGGAAATAGTGAAATGCTCCGAGTCCGATCATGAGAAGAACGAGCGCCGATTTCACAAGGAGCGCTTTCCCGTAAGCCGTCCCGAACAGGTTATCCAGTGTATGAATGATGAAAAAGCTGTTGAAAAGGCCCGAGAATATGAGAAGCCCTGCTGAAGCCAGCGCCCATGGCGAGAAACGCCGAATGGTTTCCCATATCAAACTTTTGTCAGGCTTCAGCCAGTCTTTTCCGAAAAACAGCACAAACATCGCGAGTCCGCCCGTCCAAATGGAAGCGGCATTCAGATGGATGAAGTTCATCGCAATTGTCATATAGCCGGCGCTTGTCGAAGCGGCATGGCCGTCGAGCGATTTGACGAACAAAAGTCCGGCAAAAAGGAACAGGCTCAAGATCGCGCTCTTCAGGCCTTTTCTGTTCGAACAAAAAACAAGCAAGGCGATGATGGCGATGTTGATCAGCCACAGCATTCCACCCGTCGTATTCAGAAGCGTTTCCTGTAAAAGCGAAGGCTGTAAAGCCCCGAGCCAGGAAACACCTGCGTTTGCTTTTGTTTGCAGTGGCAGCTGAATGATGATGGCGGCCCCTGTCAATAAGAGCGCAGCATTCTTGATCCGCTTCAGACGGCGCCGTTTGTCACCCGGCCAGCCGTTTTCAGGTCGGTGCCATACGAGCTGCAAAAGAGCGGCTCCCATGAACAGGGAGAAACCGGTATACAAAAGGACGCGTTCCATGACGGTATCGGCTGCCGGCAGGCCTGATGCTTGATTTTGTTGATCTTTCGGCAGCCCGCCTTGAATGTTTCCGATACTGAAAGGGATCGTGCCTGATACGGGATGACCGTCTGCGGATACGGCTCTCCATTCGGCCGAGTAGATATCATCCTTTAACTTCGGTTTCAGCTTGACGGTCATGATCTTGGCGTTTTGCGGGTCGATTTCCGTTTTGCCGGAATCGACGCGCTCACCCGACGAATTTCTGACCGTTATAGAATGAAACCCTTTCTGAATCGCTTCATTGAATTCAATCTTAATTTCTGCAGGCGCTTTTTTCAGCTCCTGATTTTCAGCGGGATCTGAATTTACGATATAAGCGTGAGCAAAAGCGGCTTTTGGCAGCAAAATGGTACAAAGAACAGCCAGAACTGCCCAGAGTGTTGCTCTTTTCATCACATTCATCCAATCTTTTAAAAAAATTTCACGTCTTCAGGCTGCAGCAGCTGTTCTTCATCGTTTTCTGGACCAGAAGCGCGGCATCGTCAAACGATAACAGCTGTCCGCCAAAGCCTTTTTTGAATTTCCGCGCATCTGCTTCTGAAGCGAAAGGGATCGCCTGCGGCTCGCAGCAGTTCAAATGAAGATCTGTATCCAGCAAAAAGACGGCAGCTTTGGCGCTGATCGTCGTATCCAGCAAAAAATCTCTGCAGATCATCTGTGATACATCATCTTTCACTTTCTCATAGCGGAGCATTGCGCAATGGGCGCAGCAAAATTGTTCAATCTGGCTGTCGTTTTTTACAATTTGTACGGAAAGCCTCGAACTTGTCCCTTTTCCGCAAACGACGCAAAGCTGCCCAAGCTGCTGCTTCGGCTTGTTTAGCGTAATTCCGCCTGCCGTCTTGATGACCTGTCCGTTTTCAACGAGCGGTTTAATGTCGCGGTAAACGGTCATTTCAGAGACGTTCAGCCTTTTCGAAATTTCCGAAATGCGCAGAGATTCTTCTTCTTTGATCCACGCCAAAATCTGCTGTCTTCTTTTAATCGGTAGCATTCTCCTCCTCCTTTCCTTATGTTCTTTACTTATAAGCCTAGTAGATTGCAGGAAAAGAAACAAGCAGAACGTGATAAAAAATGTGATAAAATGTTGAACTTTAACATCGGGGCCAAAGCCGTTGAATCGTCATCAATGGGTGCTGGTCAAACCGTCCTGTTTCTAAATTTTTTTGTCAGGAAATGTAACAGGTTAGAACGCTTTAGCGATGCAATGTGAAATAATAATCCAGAGCAAAGCTGCAGAGGGGAGGGGAGAAAATGGGGAAACAAAGGTTAGTTTTAATAGGAAACGGCATGGCCGGAGTTCGCACGGCCGAAGAAATTTTACAACACGGCGGGAACCGGTTTGAGATCGTCATCATCGGCAGCGAACCACACCTCAGCTATAATCGGATTCTGCTGTCTTCTGTCCTGCAGGGGGAAACGGATTGGAACGACGTGATGACAAAAAGCCGGAGCTGGTATGAAGAAAACGGGATTACACTTTATACAGGGGAAACGGCTGTGGCAATCCATACGGTTAAACAGACGGTGGCGACAGATGAGAACCGCGAAATCGCTTATGACAAACTGATCATTGCGACGGGCTCTTCCCCGTTTATCCTCCCGGTTCATGGTGCAGACAAAGAAGGGGTATATGGTTTTAGAACAATAGACGATTGCCGGGCATTTATAAAGGCATCAAAGCGGTTTGAAAAAGCGGCCGTCATCGGCGGGGGAATTTTAGGCCTTGAGGCGGCGCGAGGATTGGCAAACCTTGGGATGAAGGTTGATGTGATTCACCACTCTTCCTGTATCATGCAGAATCAGCTCGATCCGCCGGCATCTGCCATGCTCCAGAAAGAGCTGGAGCGTCAAGGGATCCATTTTCTTTTGGAGAAAGATACAGAGGCGATTTTAGGGACATCCCGCGCCGAGGGTGTGCGGTTTAAAGACGGGACGAAGATCAGTGCCGATCTCATCGTCATGGCTGCCGGTGTCAGACCGAATATCGAAATGGCCAAGGCAAGCGGTATTTCAACCAACAGGGCGATCATTGTCAGCGACTATATGGAGACAAATGTGCCAAATGTCTACGCCGTCGGTGAATGCGCGGAGCATAACGGAACGGTCTATGGCTTAGTCAAGCCATTGTATGAACAGGGGAAAGTGCTGGCCAAACATATTTGCGGCCTCGAATGTGCCGGTTATCAGGGCTCTGTCCAGTCTGCAACTTTAAAAATGTCCGGCATCGACGTCTTTTCGGCAGGGAAAATCACAGAGGACGACTCGACGACGGCTATTAAACTTTTAGACGAAGCGGCAGGAGTCTATAAAAAAGCGGTCTTTCAAGAGGATAAAATGGCCGGCGTCATTTTATACGGAGACACCAGCGGCAGCCAAAGGCTGTTGGAAAGCATTATCAAACAAAGGGATATTACCGTTGTCAAAAAAGAGCTGTTTCAATCGGAAGAAGACAGTTCAGTCGCTTCTATGGCGCTTGGTGAAACGATCTGCCAATGCAATGCGGTTTCAAAAGGTGCGATCATGGAGGCCATACAGAGGCACGATTTAAAGACGGCCGAGGAGGTCAAACACTGTACAAATGCTTCCGGGTCATGCGGCGGCTGCAGGCCGATGGTCGAGGAACTGCTGCTCCATACCGCCGAACAGGATGGTCACGTATCTGCGGCGGAACAACCGATGTGCGCCTGTACTTCATTCACGGAAGATGAAGTCGTGAACGAAATACAGATAAGAAATCTTTCTTCCGTTCACGAAGTCATCTCAGTGCTCGGCTGGAAAAATAGCAGCGGATGCCAGATTTGCGTGCCCGCGATTCACTACTATTTAAAAATGATCCGTCCGGACAACACCGATGAGGAGCACGAAGAGGAGACGGATACACTGATTCCGCAAATGTACGGAGGCCGAACGAATGCCGAAGAGCTGAAGCGCATTGCCGGAGTGATTGAAAAATATCAAATTCAAGAGGTGTACATGACACACCATCAGAGATTAAAGCTTGCCGGCATCAAGCCGGAGCATATAGAGCGCGTGAAAGAAGAACTCGGCATGCCGTATTGCCTGCCGCAACAGCAGCGGATCGCCGCGGTTAAAACGTGCCCATGCGGATCACCGCAGATTCAAACATTGGCAGCAGACTTGGAAAAAGCAGCAGAATCCCTCCTCATTCCGGCAAAGGTCTCGATCGGGGTGTCGGGCTGTTTGGACGATTGCGTGTACGCTTCAGTTCATGACATTGGACTTCTCAAAGTAAACGGAGGATGGGAGATTTATGCGGGCGGCCAGGGAGGACAGCATGCTTCCCCGGGAGAGCTGCTTGCAGTAGCCGACTCGGCGGAGGAAGCGGGGGAATTCATGAAAGGCCTGCTTCAATATTACCGCGAAACAGCAAATTATCTCGAGAATATCGGGCATTGGATTGAACGCGCCGGCATCATTCATATTCGGGAAGTTTTATTTGACAACGGACTTCGCGGCCAGCTGATCGAACGGCTTGAAAAAGAGAAGCGGCTGGCTCAGCAAGAAACGATAAAAGGGCTGATGTGAAATGACAGAACGATTGCTAAAGTACTTTCGCACAAAGCAAAAAGAAGTGCAATCCGAAAAAACGTATGACACCCAATGTCCATTTTGCAGCATGCAGTGCAAAATGCAGCTCATTGAACAGACGATTGTGACAAGAAAAAAATACACGGCGGTCGGAAAAGACAATCCGACGACAAAAGGGCGGCTGTGCATGAAAGGGATGAACGCCCATCAGCACGCGTTTCATTCAGAGAGAATCACCCATCCGCTGATCAAAAAAAACGGCGAATTTGTCCGTGTGTCATGGGAAGAAGCGCTTCAGTACATCAAAGAACAAGTAACAGCGATCCAGCATGAAGATGGCTTCGATGCTTTGAGTGTATACGGCAGCGCGTCCATTACAAACGAAGAAGCGTATTTGCTCGGGAAGTTCGCCCGCGTCGCCTTGAAGACGAAGCATATTGACTACAACGGCAGGCTTTGCATGTCGGCAGCCGCCACAGCTGCAAATCAAACCTTCGGAATGGACCGGGGGCTGACAAATGCCCTTTCCGAGATCCCCCATGCAAGGGTCATCATCCTTGCTGGTACGAATATCGCAGAGTGCCAGCCGACGATCATGCAGTATTTTGAAGAAGCGAAGCAAAATGGGGCTTACATCATTGTCATCGATCCCCGCGAAACGGCAACGGCCAAGATTGCCGACCTGCATTTAAAAATCAAGCCTGGGACTGACGCCGCGCTCACAAACGGAATGCTGAAAATCATCATTGAAGAACAGCTGACAGACGAAGCTTTTCTCAGAGATAGAGCGGAAGGTTTTGAAGAGGTCAAGCGCCATGTGACGTCTTTATCACTTGAAGAAATTTCGGCCAAAACCGGGATACACATCGAGCAGATCAAAAAAGCTGCGGTAAAATTCGCCCGCGAGGAGACGGGAATGCTGTTCACGGCAAGAGGGGTTGAACAGCAGACGGACGGAACCGCTGCTGTCAGAAATTTACTGAATATTCTAATATCAACGGGGAAAATCGGCAAATTTGCGTGCGGATACGGCGCTATCACCGGGCAAGGAAACGGGCAGGGCGCGCGGGAGCACGGGCAAAAAGCAGATCAGCTGCCCGGGTACCGTTCGATTGAAAATGAAGACGACCGCGCCTATATTGCGGATGTTTGGGGCATAAGAGCTGAAGACATTCCGGGAAAAGGTGTATCCGCTTATGAAATGATGGAGAAAGTTCATGAAGGCGACATTACCGGCATGTTTTTAATGTGTTCAAACCCTGTTGTATCCAGCCCGAACGCCGGCTTTGTCAAATCCGCTTTGGAAAAATTAAAGTTTTTTGCCGTCGTTGATTTGTTTCTTTCTGAAACGGCAAGGCTCGCAGACGTCATTCTCCCCGCATCATCCTATCTCGAGGACGAAGGAACGATGACCAATCTGGAAGGCAGAGTAACATTAAGGGAAGCTTCAAAGCCGTGCCCCGGTGAAGCGAGGCATGACTGGCAAATTATTTGCGATATCGCTGCAGCGCTTGGAAAAGGCCATTATTTCTCATATCGATCGGCAGAGGATGTTTTTAATGAATTGAGAAAAGCGAGCCGCGGCGGAATTGCCGACTATTCGGGCATCACTTATGAGCGCCTGAGAAAGGAAGGCGGCATTTTATGGCCTTGTCCAGAACAGGGGCACCCTGGGACACAGCGCCTGTTTGAATCATCCTTTGCCCACCCGGACAAAAAAGCGAAAATGTGCGTCGTCCCGAACGAACCAAAGATCAAAAAAGATGAACCAACTGAGGATTACCCCCTTTTTCTGACGACCGGAAGGGTGATGTCTCACTATTTAACCGGCGTACAGACGAGAAGGAGCGCTGCGCTCAAAGCAAGACACTTTGAATCATTTATGGAAATCCATCCGAAAACGGCCGAAAAGTATAACATTGGCGACCGGGTGCTGGTCAGGGTGGAATCAAAAAGAGGCAGCATCATTGTCAGGAGCAAATGGTCGGAAGCCATCAGGCCGGATACCGTATTTGTACCCATGCATTGGGCGGATTCGCAAAATGTGAACGACTTGATAGCGGAAACGCTAGATCCGTCTTGCAGAATGCCGGGATTTAAGGTTTGCTCCGTAAAAATTCGTCCGTCAGTTGACAATTTTGTGAATAAATTGTCATAAAAAGTCATAAAAAGTTTACAAAATTAACTATAATTTGTGATAGTTTTAAAGATGTAAATAGAATACTTGTTTAGGGCGTATAGTGAATTGTTTTGAAAAAAGGGGAGGATCATAGTGAAAAAAAAGCAGCTTGTCCTTGTAGGGAACGGTATGGCCGGGGTCAGGGCCATTGAAGAAATTCTTAAAATTTCAAACGAAGAGTTTCAGATCACGATTTACGGAAACGAACCGCACCCAAACTATAACAGGATTCTTCTTTCCAAAGTGCTTCAAGGAGATACGGATGTTAAGGACATTACACTGAATGATTGGGATTGGTATGAAGAAAACGGGATTCAGCTGTATACAGGTGAAGAAGTCGTTAAAGTTGATCCGGAGTCCAAAACCGTCATCACGGATACGGGAAGAGTCCAGCCGTATGATGAACTGATTTTGGCGACAGGTTCTCTCCCTTTTATTCTGCCATTGCCCGGAGCGGATAAAGAAGGTGTAACAGCTTTCCGTGATATCAAGGATACGGATATCATGCTCGAAGCTTCCAAAACGTACAAAAAAGCAGCCGTTATCGGCGGCGGGCTGCTGGGACTGGAAGCAGCGCGCGGACTTCTCAACCTTGGCATGGATGTTACCGTTATCCACCTCGCGCCATATTTGATGGAGCGTCAGCTTGATGCAACCGCAGGACGGCTTTTGCAAAAAGAGCTGGAAAAGCAGGGCATGAAATTTTTACTGGAAAAGCAGACTGAAGAAATTTACGGAGAAACACGTGTCGAAGGCTTAAAATTCAAAGACGGCTCAACACTTGAAGCCGATTTGGTCGTCATGGCGGTCGGAATCAAGCCGAACGTTCAGCTCGGCAAAGATTGCGGCCTTCCGGTAAACAGAGGAATCGTCGTCAATGATTACATGGAAACCGAAGTTCCCAACATTTACGCTGTCGGAGAATGTGCGGAACATAGAGGCATTGCCTACGGACTTGTCGCGCCTCTTTATGAACAGGCAAAAGTGCTCGCCAAAAAAATCTGCGGCGTTGAAACGAATCCGTATGAAGGATCTGTTTTGTCAACCCAGCTGAAGGTTTCCGGTGTTGAGGTCTTTTCCGCCGGCGACTTTAATGAGGATGACGGAGAAGACAAAAAAGCGCTCAAAGTGTTTGACGAACAGGACGGTATCTACAAAAAAATCGTTCTGCGCGGCAATCAGGTGATCGGCGCCGTACTGTTCGGAGACAGCAGCGAAGGAAACAGGCTGTTTTCCATGATTCAAAAAGGAGCGGATATTTCTGATACTTCTAAAATTTCAATCTTGCAGCCTTTAAATCAGGAAGAAGGCATGAGCTTGACTGCTGCGATGAGCGACGATGAGATTGTATGCGGCTGCAACGGTGTTTCGAAAGGAATGATCATCCAGGCGATTAAAGAGCAGGGATGCACGTCTACGGATGAAATTAAAGCCTGCACAGGCGCATCACGCTCTTGCGGAGGTTGTAAGCCGCTTGTTGCAGAGATTCTCCAGCATACGCTCGGCTCAGAATTTGATGCTTCAGCACAAAAAGAAGCGATTTGCGGATGTACAGACCTTTCAAGAGACGAACTCGTGGCTGAAATCAAAGAAAAAGGGCTGACCCATACGAAAGAAGTCATGAACGTGCTCGGCTGGAAAACGGCGGAAGGCTGTTCCAAGTGCCGCCCTGCGCTTAACTATTACCTCGGCATGATCAATCCGAAGGAATATGAAGATGAAAGGGAATCCCGCTTCGTCAATGAACGGATGCACGCCAACATTCAAAAAGACGGCACATATTCAGTCGTACCGCGGATGTACGGCGGGGTTACCAATTCGAATGATTTGCGGCGCATCGCTGATGTCGTCGACAAATATGAAATTCCTCTAGTGAAAATGACCGGCGGCCAGCGGATCGATCTGATCGGCGTCAAAAAAGAAGATCTTCCGAAAGTATGGGCTGATCTTGACATGCCTTCAGGATTTGCTTACGGAAAAACGCTCAGAACTGTAAAAACGTGTGTAGGCGAACAGTTCTGCCGCTTCGGTACGCAAGACTCAATGGCCCTCGGAATTGACCTTGAGAAAAAATTTGAAGGGCTCTACACACCTCACAAAATTAAAATGGCGGTTTCCGCTTGTCCGAGAAACTGTGCTGAGTCCGGCATTAAAGATATCGGCGTCGTCGGCATCGACGGTGGCTGGGAAATTTACGTCGGTGGAAACGGAGGCACGCATTTGCGCGCAGGCGATCTGTTAATGAAAGTCAAAACGGCGGAAGAAGTTATCGAAATCACAGGCGCATATCTCCAATACTACCGTGAAACAGCCAACTATTTAGAGCGGACATCTGCATGGGTCGAACGTGTCGGCTTGTCCCACGTCCAATCCGTATTAAATGATAAAGAAAAACGCAAAGAGCTGAATGACCGCATCAATCAAGCGCTGTCTGTCCATAAAGACCCATGGAAAGACTTTTTGGAAGACGAAAAGACAACAAAACAGCTATTCGAAAATGTTGTCACTTCTTAAAATGAGAAACCAACTTGAGGAGGAATTCACATGGTGAACAAGAACTTAACAAAGGTGTTTGTTTCGAAGATCGGGGATTTGCCGAATCAGCTTGGGAAGACAGTGCTTATCGAGGACAAGGAAATCGCGGTATTCAAGCTTTCAAACGGCAGCGTCCGTGCGATTGAAAACCGCTGCCCCCACAAAGGGGGCGTGCTTGCCGAAGGAATGGTAAGCGGCGAATTCGTCTTCTGCCCGATGCACGACTGGAAAATCAGCCTTGAAGACGGTAAAGTCCAAGAGCCTGATACAGGGTGTATTCAGACATACGAAACGGTCGTTGAAGGCGAAGATTTGTATATCGTTTATTAAACGGCTCAAAGACATGTATTGTCAAAAGCCTTAAGGGTCGCTGAACGTGATCCCTCTTTATTAAAAAAACAAACACGCTTACAGAATCGGCAGATGGAAGGATGACAGTTGATGGGGAATGGGAAAGTATATTTTGTCGGGGCCGGACCGGGCGATTCAGGATTGATCACATTAAAAGGAAGAACACTGATCGAGGCGGCGGATGTCATATTGTATGACAGGCTCGTCAATTCCCGGCTGCTTGAGCATGCAAAAGCATCATGCGAATTTGTCTACTGCGGCAAGCTCCCGGACCGCCATTATATGAAACAAAGTGAAATCAATGCACTGCTCATTGAAAAGGGCCTGAAAGGCCTCAAAGTGGTCCGGCTGAAAGGAGGAGACCCGAGCGTGTTCGGCAGAGTCGGAGAAGAAGCGGCTGCCGTCAGCGAACACGGCATCCCGTACGAAATGGTGCCCGGCATTACATCGGGAATCGCCGCGCCTCTTTATGCCGGACTGCCTGTGACCCACCGCGATTTCGCTTCATCCTTTGCCGTTGTCACCGCTCATGATAAATCGGGCAAACCGGAAATGAATTGGGAAGGGCTGGCCAAAGGCGTTCAAACCCTCGTCTTTTACATGGGGATCAAAAACCTTGGTTATATATGCGAGCAGCTGATGAAACACGGCAAGTCCCCTCTTGTTCCCGCGATGGTCATCCAATGGGGCACATGGGGCCGGCAGCGGAGCGTTAAAGGGACATTGCAGAATATCAGGGAAAAAATAACCGAGCATCAAATCAAAAATCCCGCGATCATCGTCATCGGCGACATCGTATCATTCAGGCAGAACAGCTGGTTTGAAGAAAAGCCTTTGATCGGGCTGAACATCATGGCAGTCAAAAGCTGTGAAGAAGAACGAATTCCAGTGGAGGCGCTTCGTGAACAAGGCGCCGAAGTTGTTGAATGGCCGAAATGGAACTTAGCCGAAGCGGTGCCTGACAATGCAGTTTTAGATCGAATTGCCTCTTTTGACAGCCTGCTGTTCACCTCAAGTGCGTCACTGCGAAGATTTTTCAGCCGGCTTGCCGCTTTGAAGATCGATGTCAGGGAAATGCGCGGACGGCTCTACGCTTCAGATCAGCATGTAAAAGCAGCTCTTGAAGAACGGGGATTTGCCGCTTTTCTACAAACGGAAATGCCGATCTCGGGCAGCTGTTTGCTGATCGGCAGCAGGGAAGCCGTGCAACATCAACCGCGCTCCGGGTGTGAGGTATTGATTACACATGACAGGATGATCGACAATCGCTTTACATCGATCATTAAACGGGAAATCGATGAATTTCCTGTTGATGTAGTGATGTTTGGGAATCGAACATGCGTCGATCTGTTCGTCAACGAGGCGGAGACAATCGGCCTCCGTCCGGAAAAAGCGGCTGCCCGTCTTCAGGCGGTCTGCCTCACCGAAGAAGCGGGGAATCGGGCTGCAGCAGTCGGGTTTAAGCATGTTCATGTCGTGAATGAACGCGATCGTCTTCCGGATGTCATCAAAGGGATCAACCGAACAGCCGAATTTGTCTTTCAGATCTGAAAAAAGCAGGGGAAACCCTGCTTTTTTAGCGTGCGGCACTGCTTCCGAACAACACCTCTTTTAAGTAGCAAAGGTCTGCCTCTATATGCTTCCTCATTGATTCTGCCGCTTTTGCATCATTTCCGTCCTGCATGTGACTTAGAATCTCCTCGTGCTGATTGATGATGTCAAGGGTGCGTTCCGGTTTTTCAAGGTTTTTGCTCCGGTAGAAAAAGGTCAGCGACCGCAAATCAAGCAGCTGTTTTTGCAGGCGTTCGTTTTCGCTCGCTTCGATGATGACATCATGAAATCGCGTATTTAGACGAAGCAGAGCATTGGCCGACTCCGGACTTTGGCTTTCTTGATGCTTATGCGCGTCAGAGAGCGTTTCGGAAATGAGCGCCAGTGTTTCATTTGAAGCAAGGCGGGTCGCTAATGAAACGGCCAGTGATTCGAGCGCCTGGCGGCATTGGTATATTTCTTCAAGGTCTTTGATTGTCGGTTCATAAACTGTAATTTTTGATTTATCATCTATCAATAACAGGCCTTCTTGTTCAAGTGTCCGAATTGCCTCCCTGACGGGGCTGCGGCTCACTTGCAGCTCCTTGGCGATTTTCGATTCATAGATCCGTTCGCCTGGCTGATATCCTCCTTTAATAATCATATCTTTTAAATAATGATGGACTTGATCATGATAAGAGACTGCACGTTGGATCGAAAACTTCACGCTGTTCACCTCGTTTATTTTTCACTGCGGAAATCACTAATAGTCTAGCAAAAAGAGAGAAATACTATCAACCTAAAATTACCATAATATTGAGTATTTTGTGACAAAAAAGTGTTGACTGCCATTAGCTGTCCGTTATAATTAAGTTATAACTGTCGACAGTCGGCAGCTTACTTTTTGATTACTATTGTAAGCGCTTTATCGATAGAGGGGAAGGGGGATTTTTTATGAAATCAAGCGTTGTGTCAGCATGGGATATGCTTTGGAGATCACACCGGGAAGCAAAGAGGCTGCTTTTGTTTGCTATGCCTGTCAGAGCGGGAAAAGATGCCGGTTTAAAGATCAAGTCGGAGCAAACCATGAAGGAAGAGAAGCCGCCGAGCTATAAAACGCCTCAGAAAATCGGGCTGCTGCTTGGTCCTGCATTGTTTTTCGCCGTCCTTTTGTTCTTTTTTCCCGAGGGTCTGAGCTATGAAGGAAGAATGGTATTGGCGACCACTTTGTGGGTTGCGGTTTGGTGGATTACGGAGGCTGTTCCGATTCCGGCTGCATCATTGCTGCCGATCGTGCTGCTTCCGCTGACCGGGGCGCTGGAAGGGGCAGCTGTCACGTCAAGCTACGGCGATCCGATCGTCTTTTTATTCTTAGGAGGCTTCTTGATTGCACTTGCCATGGAGCGTTGGAATCTCCATAAAAGGATCGCGCTCAATATCATTTCTGTAGTGGGTACGAGCACTTCAAGGATCGTCCTCGGTTTTATGGCGGCCACAGGGTTTTTGTCGATGTGGGTCTCAAATACGGCCGCGGTCATGATGATGCTTCCGATTGGAACCGCTATCATTCACCAGGTATCAGCCGTCATGAAATCTGAAAGAAAAGATTTAGCCGGAGAAGAAGCAAAATTTTCAAAAGCGCTGATCTTCAGCATCGGGTATGCGGGGACAATCGGCGGACTTGGTACACTGATCGGCACGCCGCCGAACATTATTTTGGCCGCCAATATTAAAAAGCTGTACGGAGTTGAAGTGTCTTTCGGTGGATGGATGGCTTTTGCCGTTCCGGTCGTCGTCATTTTGCTTGTAGCGGTATGGCTGTACTTGACGAAAGTGGCGCATCCTATCAAGATGAAGGAGCTTCCGGGCGGAAAAGAATTGATTCTCGAAGAAAAAAGAAAGCTCGGAAAAATGAGCTTTGAAGAATCGATGGTTCTGCTCGTCTTCGGGTTTGCCGCGTTTATGTGGGTGACGAGAACGTTTTTATGGGATGACAAAATACCGGGTATTGACGATACAATGATTGCGATATTCGCGGCTTCAATGCTCTTCTTGATCCCTTCGCTCAATAAAGGGGGCAGGGTATTAGACTGGTCAGTATCGAAGGACTTGCCGTGGGGGATTCTCCTTTTATTCGGAGGAGGCTTGGCGCTCGCGACCGGCTTTAAAGAAACGGGTCTGGCGGAATGGATCGGCGGAAGGCTCACGGTATTGGATGGATTTAACTTTGTGATCATTGTCGTTATCTCAGCGGCATTGGTGCTGTTTTTGACGGAGATTACGTCGAATACGGCTACGGCGACTATGATTCTGCCTGTACTGGCCTCGCTCGCGTTAGCGCTGAATGTTCATCCGTACGCATTAATGGTGCCTGCTGCAATGGCGGCAAACTGCGCCTTCATGCTGCCGGTCGGCACGCCGCCGAATGCGATTATTTTCGCATCGGGCAAATTGAAGATCAGTGAGATGGTTCGAACCGGCTTTATCATTAATATTTTCACACTGATTTTAATCGTCGGAGCTGTGTTCTACATTCTTCCACATTTATGGGGAGTGGATCTGACCGTCTTCCCGGACAATCTGAAATCGAATTAATGAAGCAAAGCCGGAGCTTAGGCCCCGGCTTTTTGTCATGGTGGAATTTGTGAGCGTTCAGCAGCTATTTCATTCTGTGTCATCGCGCTAAACAAAAGAGAAAAAAATGAAACTGCGGTATAATCATGTAAAAAAGGATGATCAGCGTGAACAACTCTGTACTGCCGCATCGATACCCGTTTCTATTCATTGACCGTGTTGTAGAAAGCGAGCCGGGAAAATGGGTGAAAGGATATAAATTCATAACGGAAAACGACTGGTTTATTACGGAAAACCAAAAGGAAATGCCATTTTCCATCATCATTGAAGCGCTTGCACAGACCGCTGCATTTACTGCGCTCAAAGACCCGGCTGAGATCGGTTTTCTGTCTTCGGTGAAAAATGCCGAATGCACCGGCAAGGCTGTTGTGGGAGACAAACTTGATCTATACTTTGAAGTTTCCCGCTATAAACGGGGGTTTTTATTCGGTAAAGGAACCGCATCAGTAAACGGAAAACCTGCAGCGAAAGCAGAGATCGGGATTTTTATGGAAGCGAAGTGAAAGCGGGGGATAAAATTGATAGAAATAAAGCCTGTCGCGTTTGTGAAAAACTTGCGGATTTTGCCGAAGGATGATCATTGGGGCGATGTGATTTCTGAAATTAAATTAGCTGAAGATATCCATCCAGACGCTTTAAAAGGGATCGAAGCATTTTCCCATTTGGACATTATCTTTTACTTTCATCAAGTAAAAGAGGATCAAATACAATATCAGGCGAGGCGCCCGAGAAACAATAAAAACTATCCTGAGACAGGCATTTTCGCTCAGCGCGGAAAAAACAGGCCGAACAGGCTCGGCGCGACTGTTGTCACCCTCCTTGAAAAATCGGAGAGCAAGCTTGTAGTGAAAGGGTTGGATGCGATTGACGGAACACCTGTAATCGATATCAAACCGGTGATGAAAGAATTTCTCCCGAAAGGGCAAATCATACAGCCGAAGTGGTCGGAAGATTTGATGAAAGCATATTGGCATGACAGCTGATTGATAGAAAAAAACCTCTCAACATTTTTTGAGAGGTTTTTATGCTTTTACGATAAAAAAGAAGGATATCAGACCAATCTTGAAGATCGGAAGTCCCATGAATTGTGCCCAATCGGCAAACAAAGTGAAAGCGCTTTATTATATGATGACAATAAGGGGGGCGCAAAAATGATCAACGAGAAACGTCCGGCTCAATTGCTCCAATATTTGCTGCGTGTCAGAGAAGCGACAATGCATCAGCTGCTTGATCATTTTCAATTATCGAAACGGCAAATCTGCTATGACCTTGAGAAAATCAATTATTGGCTGAACGAAAAACAGCTGCCTGAAATCGAGTATAAAAGAAAGAACAGGCTGGCCGTTCCGGAAAAATTGCTTGAATTGCGGTTCTCCGAAGCCTGTTCAGACATCGGCCGCTCATTTATTTTCACGCAGGAAGAGCGGATCAAAGCCTTGTACATGTTTCTGTTTGTCCGCAGAGAGCCGATTTCATCCGCTCATCTGACACAGTTATTGCAGGTCAGCAAAAATACGGTCATGAATGATGTGAAAAAAGCGAATGAGGCGCTGGCTCCGTTTTTGGTGACAATCAAATATACAAGACAGCGCGGCTATCATTTAATAGGAAGCGAGTTTGATAAAAGAGTTCCGGTCATGCACCACCTTTCATCTTTCCTGCAAAAGCCTTACGGCAAAGAAATCCTTCATTATATTTTAAAAATTTCCGGCTCGCACGATCACACACAACAAGAAATCAAAAGAGCGGTTGAACTTGTCTCAAAAGAATACGGGCTTCAACTCGTTGAAGAAAGGCTTAATGAATTTATCCACTTTCTGATGATGTATTCGATCAGAGTGGCCGAAGGAAAAATTGTCCGTTTTCACCAGGAGGAGGGGGAGCTTTTAAAGCAAAGTCCGCTGAAAAACGCAGCCGTAAGGCTTGTGAATGAACTTCGGATTCCCGTCCATGAAACCGAACTTTGCTACATTTTGATTCAGCTGCTCGGGCTTTCATTCGGACAACAGCCGGCGCATGATCCGCTTTATCAGCTATGTGAAAAGCTTGTGTTTGAATTTGAATCAAGAGCATGCATCACATTTCCAAGGAGGCGCGAGGTGGTGGAATCTCTTTATCGGCACTTGAAGCCGGCATATTTCAGAATGAAATACCGCATCCCGATTTACAATCCCCTGCTCAGCAAAATTAAGAAAGAGCACAAAGAACTGTTTACCATCGTTCAAAAGCTGATGCGGCACCTTGAAGCGCTGCTGAACAAACCGGTTCCAGAGGAAGAAATCGGCTTTATCACGATACATTTTGGTGCATTGCTTGAGGAGCCGGTGCAGTCCGGGTCATCCAAAAAGACGGCTGTCGTCGTCTGCCCGAGCGGTGTCAGCTCATCCTTGATGGTCAGGCGCCAGCTCGAATCGCTATTTTCAGAGATTGTCGTTGAGAAGGCGATGCCTTTGCAGGAATTCACACCTGACGTCTTTGAGCATTATGATGCTGTGTTTTCCACTGTTGAGCTTAAAACCAAAAAACGATACTACATGGTCAGGCCGCTGATGACGCCCGCTGAAAAAAGCAGGCTTGTCAATGAAGTGTATCAGGAAATGTTCGGTGTGAAGCAAAGGGAGCTTTTGACAGACGAATTTCTTCACATTCTCAAGAAGCACGCCAGTATCATAGACGAAAAAGGACTAAGAGAATCATTGAAAAATATTATATTTGTTCAAAAAGTGACGGAAACAAGGGGGAAACGACCAGTGCTGAAAGATCTGCTGACAGACGAAACCATTCAAATGGCTGACCAAATCAATAGCTGGGAAGAAGCGATTCAAACAGCGGCAAAGCCTTTGCTTGATAAGGAGGTGATCTTGAAGGAATACACAGATGCGATGATCGACAATGTCAAAACGATGGGACCTTATATGATCATCGGCCCCGAGATTGCCGTCCCTCATGCAAGACCTGAAAAGGGCGTCCGAAAGGTGGGAATGAGTCTCCTGAAACTGAAGGAGCCGGTCTATTTTTTGGATGATGAACAGTATCCGGTAAGGCTATTGTTTTGCATTGCGGCGGTTGACCATACGACACATTTGAAAGCACTTTCCCAACTGACCCGGCTTCTCAGCAATAAGGAAAATCAGGACTCCTTAAAGGAAACCGAGTCGTTGGAGCATATCAAACGTTTAATCGAAGCCTATTCATCCAATTAAAAACAGGAGGGATAACATGAAGATATTGGCCGTTTGCGGATCAGGACTCGGAAGCAGTTTTATGCTTGAAATGAATATTAAGGACATTTTGCAGGAAATGGGGTTGGTGGAGATCGAGGTGGATCATTCGGATTTGAGCTCAGCGTCTCCTGATCAAGCGGATTTGTTTGTCGTTGCCAAAGATATCGCGGAAGGAGCATCCCACCTGCGGGATATCGTCGTACTTGAAAGCATTATAGACATGGATGAACTGAAAACAAAACTGGTTAAAACATTGCAGAAAAAAGGAGTGCTTTAATCACAGAAAAGGAGGAACTGCAAATGGGTGAAAGAGCACTAAAGTTGATGATGGATGTGTTGAGCCAGCCAGCTGTATTAATTGCAGCCATTTCTCTTATCGGTCTTCTGCTTCAAAAAAAGCCGGCCAATGAAATTGTGAAAGGGACGACGAAATCGTTTTTAGGTTTTATCGTGATTTCAGCCGGGGCTGGTATTCTTGTTGGTTCGCTTGAGCCGTTCGGAAAGATGTTTCAGGCAGCCTTTCATGTGAACGGCGTCGTTCCGAACAATGAAGCGATTGTCGCGATGGCGCTCAACGAATACGGAACGGCGACAGCGCTGATTATGTTTTTCGGGATGCTGTCCAACATCTTAATTGCCCGTTTTACCAGATTAAAATACATTTTTTTGACGGGCCATCACACATTGTATATGGCTTGTTTAATCGCCGTCATACTGGCGGTGGCGGGGTTGAAGGGCCCGTTTTTGATCGGCGTCGGAGCGGTTTCACTCGGCTTGACAATGAGTGTGTTTCCGGCGATGGTTCAGCCTTTTATGAAAAAGATAACCGGCAATGATAAGGTCGCGTTCGGCCATTTTTCTTCAATCGGTTACGCTGTGTCCGGGTTAATCGGCAAAGCAGCAGGCAAGGGCTCGCGCTCAACTGAAAAAATCCGGTTTCCGAAGGGCCTCGGATTTTTAAGGGATAGTTCTGTCAGCATTGCACTCACCATGACCATCTTGTACGTTTTGATTGCCTTATTTGCAGGAGCGGGCTATGTGGAGCGCGAGTTGAGCGGCGGTACGCATTACCTTGTCTTCTCCGTTATTCAAGCGGTCACATTTGCGGCAGGGGTGTTTATTATTCTTTCAGGAGTCAGACTTGTGCTCGCAGAGATCGTTTCGGCATTTAAAGGCATATCTGACAAGCTTGTGCCGGATTCCAAGCCTGCACTGGATTGTCCGATCATTTTTCCGTACGCGCCAAACGCCGTATTAATTGGCTTTTTTTGCAGCTTCATTGGCGGCATCACCGGCATGTTGATTCTCGGAGCAGCCGGAGCCGTCATCGTTCTTCCCGGAGTGGTTCCGCACTTTTTCACAGGAGCCTCGGCCGGCGTCTTCGGGAACGCTGCAGGGGGGATACGGGGAGCGGTCTTGGGGTCTTTTGTCAACGGTCTGATCATTACGTTTTTCCCTGTGTTTCTGCTGCCGGTCATGGGTGATTTAGGTTTTGCCAATACGACATTTTCCGATACAGATTTTGCTGCGACAGGAATCGTGCTTGGGCATGCGTTGAAACTGCTGGGGTCTGGAGGAGTTGTAATTGGAATCGCAGCGGTCTTGGCTGGCGCGGTCTTGCTGGGCTTTAAACGCGGAAAGGCGGAGAAGTCCGATCATAAAGCTGAAGCATAAAGGAGTGGGCAATGATGTCAGTGAGAGAAATCGATATGGAGCGTTTTCGTGATCAAATCAGGCTGCTGACACTGAAACAGCTTCATCACCTCGGTTTTGGGCATTATGGAGGCAGCTTGTCAATCGCCGATGTGTTGGCCGTTTTATATGGAAAGGTGATGAAAATAGATCCCGCCAATCCGTCGTGGGAAGATCGGGACTTCTTTATCCTTTCAAAAGGGCACGGCGGCCCCGCCTTGTATGCAGCGCTTCATCTTACCGGCTATTTTGAAGAAGATGTGCTCTATACGCTAAACCAAAACGGCACGGCTCTTCCGTCGCATCCTGACCGGAATTTAACACCGGGAGTCGATATGACGACCGGGTCGCTTGGCCAGGGGATCTCGGCTGCAGCAGGAGTCGCGCTGTCGCATAAGCTTTCAGGACGCACAAACCGCACCTTTGTCATTGTCGGCGACGGGGAGCTGAATGAAGGTCAATGCTGGGAAGCGATTCAATTCGCGGCACACCATAAGCTCCACAATCTTTATGTGTTTGTGGATGATAATAAACAACAGCTGGACGGTCCGACTAAAGATATTATTGATCCGCTGGATTTTGTCAGCAAATTTTCAGCCTTCGGGTTTTATTCCGAAAGGGTAAACGGACATGAACCAGATGCCATTTATCAAGCGGTCAAAAGAGGAGAAGCCCAGCGGGAAAGGCCGGTTGCCGTCATCCTTGATACGGTGAAGGGAAAGGGCATCCCTTATTTTGAAAATATGGAGAACAGCCACCACATTAGAGCGAATGATGAGCAAAACCGCATGATCGAAAAGATCATTTTGACGCTTGAAGAAAAGGAAGTGAGGGCATGAATGAGGCGGCAGCAAATGTAAAGCTGGATGCTGTCGAAATGAGGCAGGCATACAGCTCAGCCGTATATGAACTGGCTCAAGAAAACGCGGACATCGTGGCCTTGGAAGCGGATTTGATGAGCTCGATCTCCATGGACAAAATCAAACGGCGCATCCCCGAGCAAGTGATCAATTGCGGTGTCATGGAAGCCAATATGATAGGGCTTGCGGCCGGGCTTTCGTTAACCGGAAGAATCCCGTTTGTTCACACGTTCGCTCAGTTTGCGACAAGACGCTGCTTTGATCAGCTGTTTGTTTCAGGTGCATATGCCAAAACAAACATCAAGATTCTCGGTTCAGATTCGGGTATTACGGCTGAACATAACGGCGGTACCCATATGGCTTTTGAAGATTTGGGACTCGCCCGGCTAATCCCAAATGCCTTTGTTTATGAAGCAAGCGATGCGACAATGCTCAAATTTTTGATCAAAAGGGCTGCGGGAGAGTATGGCATTCACTATATTAGGACGATCAGAAAAAAAGCCGTCAGACTTTATGATGAACACGAAACATTTGCAGACGGAAAAGCAAAAGTTCTCAAAGACGGCAGCGATGCGGCGTTGTTTGCCAGCGGTATCATGGTCGCGGAAGCTTTGCAGGCGGCGGAACTGCTAAAAGAAAAAGGGATCGATGCAGCGGTCATCGATATGTATTGCATCAAGCCGATCGATCAAGAAACCGTGATTCGTTACGCACAAAAAACGAATGCGATTGTCACGGCAGAAAACCATAATGTCATAGGCGGATTGGGAAGCGCAGTCGCGGAAGTGCTGAGTGAACATTATCCCGCTCCGCTCAAGAGAATCGGGGTTCATGAAGCCTTCGGACAGGTCGGGACGATCGATTATTTGAAAAAATATTACCGTTTGACCGCAGAACATATCGCACGGGCGGCGGAACAGCTCGTTTAAGATTTCTTTGTCCTGGCCGATTTTTATATTAGAATAGATAAAAGCCTAAAAAAAGTGAGGTATCTTAAATATCGTGTCAGTCAGTCAAAGAGATCGAATCGATGTGAAGCTAGTAGCTCTGGATATGGATGGAACACTATTAAATGATGAACAGACCATTTCTGATGAAAACAGAAATGCGATTAAAGAAGCAGAGGAAAAAGGGATTTATGTCGTGCTCAGCACCGGGCGGACGCTGATGACGTGCCGGGAGTTGGCGGAGTCGCTCGAACTGTCTTCTTTTTTGATCACGGCAAACGGCAGTGAAATCTGGGATTCGTCTTTCAACCTCGTTGAACGCCAGCTGCTTCATCCCGATCATGTCCAAATGATGTGGGATTTGCGCAATCTGCACAACACCGATTTCTGGGCCGCCAGCGTCGATAAAGTGTGGAGAGGCGAGTTTCCTGAGGATATTCAGGCGTATGAATGGTTGAAATTCGGCTTTGATATTCCGGATGACGACGTCAGAAGCCGGGTCCTGGAAGAGCTGAAAAAGAACAAAGAATTGGAAGTCACCAATTCAAGCCCGACCAATATTGAAGTCAATGCCATCGGGATCAATAAAGCGGCCGCTTTGGCAAAAGTATGCGAGCGCCTCGGTTTTACGATGGAACATGTGATGGCGGTCGGAGACAGTTTAAATGATATCGCCATGATCAAAGAAGCGGGTTTAGGCGTTGCAATGGGGAACGCCCAGGAAATCGTCAAAGAAACCGCGGACTGGATTACGGATTCCAATATCGAACACGGAGTCGCAAAAGCGATCAGGCATTGGGTTTTGTCCTAGCCGAAAAAAGAGCCGATTTGCGGCTCTTTTTTTGTACAAAATAAAAAATATTCATGGACTGAAGCAAGCTGAAAAAACCTTGTGAAACCAGGTTTTTCAGTTAAAAGTTTTTAGGAAAAATGATTTATTTTATGTGAGGTTTTCTAACAATATGATGCCAAGCGGGCAAATCCTTGATATAATCAATTCAAGTTTGATTATTCGGAATTAAGGTTCCGAAAAACGGAACAAAACGAGGGATATACTAAAATTCGACCGAATGTGCATCAATATATAGGGGGGATTTGATGAATCAAGTTGATTTAAACTGCGATCTTGGAGAAAGCTTCGGCGCTTATAAAATCGGCCTGGATGAGGAGATTCTCGAATTTGTTACATCAGCCAACATCGCTTGCGGATTTCACGCCGGAGACCCTGGCGTCATGCGCAAAACCGTCAAAATGGCGGCGGAAAAAGGCGTGAAAATCGGCGCGCATCCGGGACTTCCCGATTTAGCGGGATTCGGGCGCCGCAATATGGCGATTACGCATGAAGAAGCATACGATCTTGTCGTGTATCAAATCGGTGCGCTTTCAGGATTTCTAAAGGCCGAAGGCGTGACCATGCAGCATGTGAAACCCCATGGCGCACTGTATAATATGGCAGCGCAAAGCCGGGAACTGGCGGATGCGATAGCGCGTGCAGTTTATCAAACAGACCCGGAACTGATTTTATTCGGTTTGGCGGGAAGCGAACTTGTGCTTGCCGGTGAAAGAGCCGGTTTGAAAACGGCTCACGAAGTGTTCGCCGACCGTACATATCAGGAAGACGGAACGCTGACTTCCCGCCGGCAGAATGATGCGCTGATTCATGATGATGATGAAGCCGTCGGTCAGGTGATCCGCATGGTGAAAGAAGGTAAAGTCCGCAGCCTGCAAGGAACGGATGTCAGCCTTAAAGCAGATACGGTGTGCATTCACGGAGATGGTGCACACGCGCTTCAGTTTGCGAAAAAAATCCGCCGTGAACTCGCAGCAGCAGATATTAAAATACAAGCCTTTTCCACATGATGTTGACAAAAGGAGGAATACCATTTGAAACAAAATAAAAAAACAAAAGCGTCATCAAGCAACTGGACGTTGCTTTTGGGCGCCGCTTTTTTAATGGCCACATCCTCAATCGGGCCGGGATTTTTAACGCAAACCACAGTATTTACACAGAGCTTGGCTGCAAGCTTCGGCTTTGTCATCCTCGTTTCCATCATTTTAGATATTTTCGTCCAAACCAATGTGTGGAGAATCATTGCGGTTTCTGAAAAAAGAGGGCAGGAAATCGCCAACCTCGTCTTTCCGGGACTCGGCTATGTCATCGCCTTTCTCGTCGTTCTGGGCGGGCTTGCTTTCAACATCGGCAATATCGGAGGTGCCGGTCTCGGCCTGCAGGTTTTATTCGGCATTACACCGCAGACAGGTGCCATTATCAGTGCCGTGATCGCGGTTTTGATCTTTGTCATTAAAGAAGCGGGAAAAGCGATGGACCGGTTTACGCTGATCGCGGGCTTTGTCATGATTTTGTTGGTGGTGTACGTTGCGATTACTACCGGGCCTCCGGTTGGAGAAGCGGTAACAAAGACGATCATGCCTGATAAGATCGACATTCTTGCGATTGTGACGCTTGTCGGCGGTACGGTCGGCGGATACATTACATTTGCCGGCGGACACCGTTTGCTTGATGCGGGTGTTAAAGGGAAGGATGCGATTCCCGAAGTAACGAAAAGCTCTGTTTCCGGCATTTTGATTACATCTGTCATGAGGATTGCGCTTTTCCTTGCCGTACTTGGAGTCGTCTCAAAAGGCCTGCAGATTAATCCGGATAACCCGCCGGCTTCTGTCTTCCAGCTTGCTGCGGGAAATATTGGCTACAAAATCTTCGGCCTCGTCATGTGGGGAGCTGCCGTTACATCTGTAATCGGCGCTGCTTATACGTCCGTATCGTTCTTTAAAACATTTTCTCCGAAAATCGAAAAGAATTCGCGCGGCATTATTATTGTCTTTATTATCGTATCAACGATTTGCTTTGTAACAATTGGAAAGCCGGTCAACCTTCTCGTTCTTGCCGGCGCATTAAACGGCTTAATCTTGCCGATCGCACTCGGCTCCCTTTTGATCGGCGCGTATAAGAAGAATATTGTCGGCGACTACAGGCACCCGATCTGGCTTACAATTCCGGGTATTCTGGTCGTTATTGTCATGGCCGTCATGGGAGGCTATACGTTAATCAATGAAATTCCTAAGTTATGGGGATGATATCGTTGCGTCATGTAAATGAAATGCGTCCTGACGAAGTCAGGGCCCTGATTCGAAAAGGGGAAATAACGGGTCCGACGGCCGGCATGGCCGGGGGTTTTACCCAGGCAAACCTGGTGATTTTGAAAAAAGAGCTCGCTTTTGAGTTTTTGCTGTTTTGCCAGCGTAATCAAAAGCCGTGTCCGATTCTCGATGTCACGGACCCCGGATCTCCGGTTCCGTCCATCACGGCGCCGGACGCCGATATCCGCACCGATTTTCCAAAATACCGTGTATACAAGCGTGGCGAATTGGCGGATGAAGTGACAGATATCTCTTCTTTATGGGAAGACGACATGGTCGGGTTTTTAATCGGCTGCAGCTTTACGTTTGAACAAGCGTTAATCAATAACGGAATCCCTGTCAGACACATTGAAGAAAAGCGTAATGTTCCGATGTATCAAACGAATATTCCTTGTGTCCCGGCAGGCCGTTTTCAAGGGCCGATGGTCGTCAGCATGAGGCCGGTTCCGCAAGAGCAGGCGGTGCGTGCCGTTCAGGTTACATCAAGGTTTCCCGCCGTTCACGGAGGGCCTGTCCATATCGGCAGTCCTGAAGCCATCGGTATAACAGACATCGCAAAACCCGATTTCGGTGATGCGGTCACGATAAAAAAAGGGGAAGTTCCGGTATTCTGGGCTTGCGGCGTCACCCCTCAGGCCGTCGCAATGCATGTAAAGCCGGAGCTGATGATCACGCATTCGCCCGGCCATATGCTGGTTACCGATGTTCGGGACGAACAATTTGGTGTGTTATAGGATCTCAAGATCAATACAGAGCGGTTTATCTGTATTGATTTTTGATTTAAGGGGATGAAAGGCAAGGTGAAACAGAATTGAAAAATCTATCGAATGTGACAATGTCTCCGCTCGGCGACTCAGCGGTTATCATTCAGCTCGGAGAGGGGATAAGCGAACAGACGCACCGTGTCGTCAGCGCGCTGACAAAGCGGATTGAAAACGAGCCGTTTCCCGGTTTTATTGAGTGTGTGCCGGCTTTCACGAGTGTGACCGTTTTCTATCAGCCATTTGAAGTATACCGCAAGATGGAGAGCTGCAAGGCTGTTGATTCTCCGTATGAAAAGGTAAAAGCCCTCATCGAACATCATCTCCAAGAGCTCACAATGGAAGAAGAAACAAATCAGCGTACGGTGGAAATTCCGGTTTGTTACGGCGGCCGTTTCGGCCCTGATTTGGAGGAAGTGGCCGACATCAACGGACTGACTGCACAGGAAGTCATCGATATTCACACCTCGGGTGAGTACCTCGTTTATATGATCGGCTTTGCGCCGGGATTCCCTTACCTAGGCGGAATGTCTGAAAAGATAGCCGCGCCGCGGCGGTCATCTCCGCGGACTTCGATTCCCGCCGGTTCTGTGGGAATCGCCGGCATGCAAACAGGCGTCTATCCCCTTTCAACGCCGGGCGGCTGGCAGCTGATCGGCAATACACCGCTTGAATTATTCAAGCCTTATGAACAGCCTCCGAGCCTTCTGAGAGCAGGGGATATCGTGAAATTTGTCAGCGTGACAGAAGAGGAGTATCACGCGCTGAAGGAGGGAAAATCTTGAGCATAGAAGTGTTAAAGCCGGGTCTGATGACGACGGTTCAAGACTTGGGCCGCGCAGGTTTTCAAAAATACGGGGTGCTTGTCAGCGGGGCCATGGATGCCGATTCTTTGCGGATTGCCAATCTGCTCGCGGGGAACAGCCAGAACGAAGCTGCACTTGAAGTGACGCTGATGGGACCGGGGCCGTCTCTCCGCTTTCAAAAACCGGCTCTTATAGCGGTGACGGGCGCTGACTTTTCACTGATGGTAAATGACGAAGAAGTCCCGCTTTGGCGTCCGGTTTTCATCAAAGAAGGCAGCGTGTTGACATTCGGCATGTGCAAGCGCGGAAGCCGTGTATACATGGCGGTGGCCGGGGGGATTGATGTGCCGCCTATTATGGAAAGCAAAAGCACATATGTCAGAGCAGGGCTCGGCGGCTTTCAAGGAAGGGCGCTTCAAAAGGGAGACGTGTTATCGCTAGGCAGCCCGACGCCATTGTCGGAAGCGATGCACAAAAAGCTCGCAGACCATGGCAATAGCCGGGGCTTTGCGGCTCCGAAGTGGGCTGTCGACCGCAAATATTTTCTCCCATTAAAAAAGAACCCGGTCATTCGTGTCATCAAAGGCGATCAGTTCGCTTGCTTCACCTCATCATCGCAAGAGCGCTTTTTCGCGGATACATTCCGGGTGACGGCCAAATCCGACCGGATGGGGTACCGTCTTCAAGGAGAAGCGCTCGAACTCACTCAGCCTCTGGAAATGATCTCTGAAGCGGTATCGTTTGGAACGATTCAGGTGCCGCCCGACGGCAATCCGATCGTTCTTCTCGCAGACAGGCAGACAGCTGGCGGATATCCGAGAATCGCCCATATCGTATCCGCCGATTTTTCGCAGGTCACGCAGATGATGCCGGGCGAGCAGGTGCAGTTTCAGCTTGTCAGCCTTGAGGAAGCAGAGCGCATTTACATCGAACGGGAGACAAAAATCAGCGAACTTTCTGCCCGATTGAAGCTTGAATACATGTTATGATAGGTGTGATGTGTATCAGGAGGGGGAAGGCATGGAACATAAAAACAAAACAGTTGTCAAAGCCATGACCCTGCTCAATCTGTTCCTGACGAGAGAAAGGCTCTCACTGGGCGACATGATTGAGCTGACAGGCATGCCGAAAACATCTGTCTACCGCATGGTTTGTTCTCTCGAAGAAATGGGTTTTCTCGACCGTGACGAGAACGGGATGTATGCTTTAGGACTGCTGTTTTTACAATACGGCCACCTTGTTTCAGAAAGGCTTGATATTCGAAAAATCGCTCTGCCTATCATGGAAGAACTCCGCGATGACGTGGATGAAGCCGTCCATTTAATCGTAAGGCAGGGAAATGAAGCAATGTATATAGAAAAAATTGAGGGCACGCAGACCGTTCGTCTCTATACAGCGATCGGGAGGCGGTCCCCTTTATATGCCGGAGCCTGTGCGAGAAGCATTCTGACGTTTTTGCCAGAAGAGGAGCGGGATGCCTATATCAAGAAAACAGAGCTGGTGCCGATCGCTTCCGGCACGATTCGGGATAAGACCGAGCTGATCCGCACTTTGGACGAGTCGTACCGGAGCGGCTGCACGGTCAGTCATTCGGAGCTCGAAGACTACACCTCCGCGATTGCCGCGCCGATTTTCAATCATAAGCGCGAAGTCGTGGCCGGGATCAGCATCGCCGGGTTTGAAGCCCGCTTTCAGAAAGACCGCCTTCCTTACTTGACCGAAAGAGTGAAAAAGGCGGCGCTTGATATCTCGAGAAAATTAGGTTTTTAGGAAAAAAGAAAAGTATCCTTTCAACCCTTTGCCGAGTACATATATGGTAGCTGCCGCGAAAAAACGGCATACCGGAGGGGGAAAGGAAATGATGCTTCAATATACGGCTCTCGGCGATTCTCTAACCGTCGGGGTCGGTGCAGGTTTGTTTGAGCCGGGATTTGTCCAGCGCTATAAAAGGAAAATGGAAGTGGATTTGAACGAAGAAGTTTCTTTGCTTGTATTTGCAAAATCGGGTCTTGAGACGTCGGAAATTCTAGCGATGCTGAACGAGCCGTTTATCATGGAACAGGTCAAAAAAGCGGACGTCATCACGATAACGGGCTGTGGCAATGACCTTCTGCAATCGCTGGAGATATATGAAAAAGAAAAGGATGAACACGTCTTTTTGGAAGCTTCCTCCCACTGTCAGAAAAACTACTCAGGCATGCTTGAGAAAATCAGAGACATAAAGGGAGAGAAAGATACGCGTTACCTCGTCCGTCTTCTCAATTTATACAACCCTTTTCCATCAATTGAATTAGCGGACAAATGGATTTCCGGCTTTAACAGGCATTTAAAGCAGCTCGAGTCCGCTCCGCAAATCAAGGTGATCGATACTTATGCTGTCTTTAAAGGACGCGAAAAAGAATATTTGTCAATTGACCGTGTGCATCCAAACAGCAGAGGGTATGAAGCGATGGCGGAAAAGCTGAGAGCGGCAGGCTACGGGCCGCTGAAAAGCTGAATATGATGAAGAAAGACCATTCCAATCAGGAATGGTCTTTTTTTGTGCTAATCGTCAGCGAGCCTTTATTTTCCTAGAGTCGGCCGCAGCAACCGGAACCAGACTGAAAAATGAAACTATTAAATTTTGTCACACGGCTCCTGCCAAAGTACCGTTTTCTTTCAATTGAGCAGTCATCTGTAAGCGTTTTAATATAGAGATAAGGAGCCGACATTATTCGACATCATTTTTTTATCACAGGCTTGAAAGGACAACAAAGGAGGGTTATGAAATGGAAGAAAGACAAAATTCAGATTTCAAAGTAAAGATTCAACGTTTCGGAAGCTATTTGAGCGGAATGATCATGCCGAATATCGGCGCATTTATCGCATGGGGGATCATTACCGCCCTGTTTATTCCGACGGGATGGAAGCCGAATGAAGCGCTTGCTTCATTGGTTGATCCGATGATCAAATTTTTGCTGCCGCTCTTGATCGGATACACGGGCGGTAAGATGGTGTACGACCACCGCGGAGGCGTCGTTGGTGCGACTGCAGCGATCGGCGTTATCGTCGGCGCGGACATTCCGATGTTCCTCGGCGCAATGATCATGGGGCCGCTGGGCGGTTACCTGATGAAACTGACGGACAGGCTTTTCAAAGATAAGGTCCGATCCGGATTTGAAATGCTAATCAACAACTTTACAGCCGGAATTCTCGGCTTCATTCTGGCAGTGCTCGGCTTTCTAGCAATCGGTCCGGTGGTGCTCGGCTTGAACAAAACATTGGCCGCCGGCGTGGAAGTGATCGTCAATGCGAATTTGCTTCCATTGGCAAGTATTTTTGTAGAGCCTGCGAAAGTTCTTTTCCTTAACAACGCGATTAACCACGGGATTTTGAGCCCGATTGGTATTGAGCAGGCCGCCCAGACAGGAAAGTCAATTTTATTCCTATTGGAGGCGAACCCAGGTCCGGGTCTCGGGATTCTTTTAGCTTATATGATTTTCGGAAAAGGTACATCAAAGCAGACCGCTCCGGGCGCTGCAGTGATCCATTTCCTTGGCGGGATTCACGAAATTTATTTCCCTTACATTCTGATGAAACCGCTGTTAATCCTGGCTGCAATAGCGGGCGGAGCGAGCGGTGTACTGACGTTCTCCATCTTTAATGCGGGGCTTGCGGCTGTTCCTTCACCTGGAAGTATTATTGCGGTGCTGGCGATGACGCCGAAAGGCAACCATATCGGCGTGATCCTTGGTGTTCTCGTTGCAGCAGCCGTTTCATTCATTGTAGCTTCTTTGATTTTGAAAACGTCTAAAGCCGGCGAAGAAGATTTAACGGCCGCAGCGGAAAAAATGCAGCAAATGAAAGGGAAGAAGAGCCAGGCCGTTTCTGCATTGACTTCGGCTGATCAAGCGGAAGAATCGGCGGCTCAGTACGAAAATGTCGGCAAGATCATTTTCGCGTGTGATGCCGGAATGGGCTCCAGTGCGATGGGGGCATCCATTTTGAAAAACAAAGTCAAAAAAGCAGAACTCGATATCGACGTATCCAATACATCGATCAATAATCTGCCGGAAGATGCCGACATCGTCATCACCCATAAAGACTTAACGGAACGCGCAAAAGCGAAGCTTCCAAACGCCAGACACATATCGGTGGAAAATTTCCTTAACAGTCCAAAATACGACGAACTGATCAATCAGCTTAAAAAATAAAGTTTGAGAACCCGTGAGCCTGTCAATCAGGCTCACACAACATGTATGAAAGAGAGTGATTTCCCAATGAAACCAGTACTTGCAAAAGAAAACATTCATCTCAATCAATCTGCCGCAACGCAGGAAGAAGCGATCAGGCTGGCCGGAAAGGCGCTGGTTGACGCCGGCTATGTGACCGCGGATTATATCGAGAAAATGTTGGAGAGGGAAGGCCTCACTTCCACTTACATGGGGAACGCAATCGCCATTCCGCATGGTACGGAAGACAGCAAGCAGGATGTTCTTCATTCCGGAATATCCGTTATCCAGCTTCCGGAAGGTGTCGAATACGGCGATGGCAATATGGCTAAAGTGATCTTTGGCATTGCCGGGAAAAATGATGAGCATTTGGAGATTTTGTCAAAGATTGCGATCGTCTGCTCAGAAGCGGACAATGTCGAACGGATCATCAATGCGAAAAATGAAGACGAGTTAATGGCGGTTTTTGAAGAAGGTGACCAGATATGATTGCACTGCATTTCGGTGCGGGGAACATCGGCCGCGGATTTATCGGAGCCTTGCTCTGCAAATCGGGATATGATGTCGTGTTCGCCGATGTAAACGATGCCGTGATCAATGAACTGAACGACAAGGGCCGCTATACCGTCGAATTGGCCGACGCCGGAAGAAAGCAGGAAACGATTGGCCCGGTGCGGGCGATTAACAGTGCCACTCAGCTTGACGAATTGTATGATTTGATAGCGAAAGCCGACCTTGTCACGACAGCGGTGGGTCCTACGGTGCTTAAATTGATCGCAGAGCCGATTGCAGAAGGTTTGAAGCGCCGGATGAAAATAAACACACAGCCTTTAAATATCATAGCTTGCGAGAATATGATCGGAGGCAGCGCTCATCTTCGCGAGGAAATTTTTTCCCGCTTAACTGTAACAGAGCGCGCTACAATCAGCGATTCAGTCGGCTTTCCGAACTCGGCAGTCGACAGAATCGTGCCGATCCAGCATCATGATGATCCGTTGAAAGTAACGGTTGAGCCTTTTTTCGAATGGGCAGTCGATCAAACGGAATTCGCCGGAAAAGTGCCGGATATTAAAGGTGTGACATACGTAGCGGATCTCGCGCCATTCATTGAAAGAAAGCTGTTTACGGTCAATACCGGACATGCCATGGCGGCTTATGCCGGCTATAAGAAAGGTTTGAAGACGATAAAAGACGCCATTCATCACCCGGAGGTCCGCCAAACGGTCGCAGGCGCGCTTGAAGAAACAGGCCGGTACCTTGTTGAAACATACGATTTTACACAGGAAGAACACCGTGCATATATGACAAAAATTATCGGCCGCTTTGAAAATGAATGCCTGTCAGACGATGTCACCCGTGTGGCCAGGTCGCCGCTTCGCAAGCTTGGCAGAGATGACCGTCTTGTCGGCCCGGCCCGGAAGCTTTGCGACCTCGGCTTTGACCCTGTCCGCCTTGCAGAAGGTATTGCCTTGGCGCTGCAGTTTGATTGTGCAGATGATCCGGAAGCCGTTCAGCTTCAGAGCATGATCTCTGAAAAAGGCTATGAAGGCGTGCTTCGGGACGTGTGCGGACTCGAAGAGGATCATTCTTTATTCAAACTGGTGATCAGCCATTTGAAAGCATAGCTTTAGATAGAATCGGGAGAAGTTCGGCAGCCGAGCGGGGGCTGCCGCAAACAGAATGTATGAACAGGGCGGCGCAGATGCAACCTAACCTAGAAACATCAGCTGTGAGCTGATGTTTCCAGCGTGTCGAGAAACCCTCGCATTCGTTGTCAGGCCTGCGCGTCGGTGCTCACGAATTCCAACATTCGCTCCGCTCCGATGCTCGGCCTTCCTAGACTGCAAGGGTTTTCAATCACGCTGAAAGGATGACAAAATCCCAAAACTAAAAGTCGTTTTGGGATTTTGTCAACAATCTAGAAACATCAGCTGTGAGCTGATGTTTCTTCACTTCTTGAAAAGTATTTGCACAGATTTTAATAAAAAATGAATTAGTTTGAATTGAAGATTTCTTAACAGCGTTTTATGATAGGGATACCGTTTCAACCGCTGGACCCCCTTTCATCCCCCGCAAAAACGACAACACCGGAGGCGGCGTTTTATGTATATGACAGCAAGGGAACAAAAATTGATGAAATATCTTTTGCATCAAAACCGTTATCTCAAGGTCAATGAAATTGCCGACTATATTGAAGTCAGCACAAGAACGGTCCACCGCGAGCTTAAAGCGGTTAAAGCCGTTCTGGATAAGTACAGTCTTCAGCTTGATAAGCAGCCGGGAAAAGGCTTGAAACTGGTTGGAGCCTACGGAGACAAACAGCGGCTTCTTGAAGATCTTTCCCGGGACAGCCATGTCGAATACAGTGCCGATGAACGAAAGCTGTTAATTTTATGTGCGATGCTTGAAGCGGGAGAGCCGATCAAGCTTTATACAATCGCCAATGACTTGCAGGTGACAACGGCTACGATCAGCAATGATCTTGACGAGCTGGAGAAGTGGATCGCTCCGTTCGGGCTTTCGCTGATCAGAAAAAGAGGCTATGGCATAGAACTGAGGGGGCCGGAGGACGCCAAGCGAAAAATCGTTGGAAACTTGATGGCCGACAAGCTCGATGTTCAGCAGTTTCTGGAAACAATCGAAATGAATATTAAAGGTAAGAACGAAGCGCCGGAGAAAATATTCGGTGTCGTTAGCAGGGGGAAATTGCTGAAAGCGGAAAAAGTGCTGTTTCAAATGAAAGAAAAGTATGGACTTTCCCTTTCTGACAGTGCATACATCGCTCTCGTCGTCCACTTGACGTTTGCGATTGAGCGGATACAGCTCGGTGAAATGATCAATATGAATGAAGAAGAATTGTCTGACCTGAAGCGTACGAAAGAGTTTGAACTGGCGCTTGCGCTTGCAAAGGCACTTGAAGATGCGTTTCACGTGAAGATCCCCGAAGCTGAGGCGGGGTATATTACGATGCATTTAAGAAGCGCCAACAAAAGCTTCAAAATCGAATATAGAGCGGAAGATATCGAGCTGGATACTGCGCTCAGAACGAAAAAGCTGATCGATTTCATCTCGCAAAAAACGGGCATGAATTTAACCGGCAATCATTCGCTTTATGAAGGCTTAATCGCCCACCTTGAACCGGCGATCATCCGGATCAAAGAAAAGATGTCGGTGCATAATCCGTTAACAGAACAGGTCAAAAAAGATTATTTCCTCTTATATATGGCCATAGAGGAAGGCGTCGAAATATTTTTTCCGGAAATCCGGTTTCCAGATGAAGAAATTGCTTTTATCGTCCTTCACTTTGGATCGGCGCTTGAAATGAGCAAACAAAAAGTAGACATTAGCGCTCTCGTGATTTGTTCGAGCGGAATCGGATCATCAAAGATGCTGGCCTCGCGGCTGAAAAAAGAGCTTCCTGAAATCGCTTCCTTTGAGATATCCTCGCTAATGGAGCTGAAGACGAAAAATACTGATGCCTACGACATCATCGTTTCAACCGTACCGATCCCGTATGAGAACATTGACTGCGTCACAGTCAGTCCGCTCCTTGATACGGAAGATGTGAAACAGATCAAACACCAGCTCACCCGAAAAATCCCGCTCATCCTTCGGAAAAAGCGGATGGCTCCCAAAAAACCGGAGCCGTTTCCAAATATGCTTCAGATTGCACGGAAAATCGGCTATTACGCGGCCGGCATTCAACATATACTGAGCCATTTTACGGTTGAAACGCTGGAAGCTGAATCAAGCCTGGAACATACGGTCAACCGCATTTGCAGTACCCTTAAAGATCAAGGCCTGGTTACGGATGCAGAGCAGCTGGCCGACGGGCTGATGAAAAGAGAAGCGCAGGGGGGCCTCGGAATTCCCGGAACGACCTTCGCACTGTTCCATTTAAAAAGCGAAGCGGCCGCGATTCCCCTCTTTAAAGCTTATGATCTGTCCAAACCGTTCGAGATCAAAGGGATGGACGGAAGCGCCATGAAGATGACACGGATGCTCATCATGCTGGCGCCGGCCGATCTGTCTCCGGAAGGTTCCGAAATTCTGAGCTTCATCAGCTCTTCGATGATTGAAAGTGATGAGAGTATAAAAGCGTACCAGACAGGAGACCGCGAGCAGCTGTACGGCAGGCTGAACGTGTTGTTTCACCGGTTTATACAGGATAAAGAGTGGTGAAAAGCCCCGGGTTAACCCGGGGCTTTCTTCATTTTTATCGCACACGGTCATGTTTAAACAAAAATTTCTCCGGTTAAAAGTTTAGTAACATCAGCTAAAGGGAGGAATCACAAATGGATTTGCGCAATCAGCAGACAAACGGACAGCCGGCGCAGACGCAAGACCGCCAGCCCGGCATCGAAAGCGTCATGAACCCACGTCCGATCTATGAGGATGAAAATTACAAAGGGACGGATAAATTGAAAGGAAAGGTCGCGCTGATCACAGGAGGCGACAGCGGAATCGGCAGGGCCGTTGCCGTTGCCTATGCTAAAGAAGGCGCGGACATCTCGATCGTCTACTTAAATGAGCACGAAGACGCTCAGGAGACGAAAGCGCGGGTTGAAAAAGAGGGCGTCAAATGCCTGCTGCTTCCCGGAGACGTCAGAGACGAAGCATTTTGCAATGACGCGGTTGAACAGACTGTGAAGGAGCTGGGCCGTCTTGATATTCTTGTCAATAATGCGGCCGAACAGCATCCTAAAGACAGCATTAAAGAGATTTCCAGTGAACAGCTCGAGAAAACATTTAAAACAAATTTCTTCTCTTATTTCTACTTTACAAAAAAAGCGATTGATTATTTGGAGCCGGGCAGCGCGATCATCAATACAACATCGATCAACCCTTACCGGGGCAATCCGCAGCTGATTGACTACACGGCAACAAAAGGTGCGATCAATGCATTTACACGGTCGATGTCACAGGCGCTCGTTAAAGACGGCATCCGTGTCAATGCCGTTGCACCGGGACCGATTTGGACGCCGCTGATCCCGTCCACATTTTCAGGGGAGGAAGTGGCGAAGTTCGGTACAAATACACCGATGGGCCGTCCAGGTCAGCCCGTGGACCATGTGGGCTGCTATGTGCTTTTAGCATCTGACGATTCTTCGTATATGACAGGGCAGACCCTCCACGTCAACGGCGGAGACTTTATCACGACATAAAAGGGGGAAGCTCGTGTGATGGTGACAAAGGAAGACGTAATCGAATACTACGAAAAAGCGGGCATCGCGTTGAGCGACGATGATAAAGAAAACATCCAAATCATGGACTACGGTTTAAATAAGCTGAATAAGCTGGGACTTCAGCTGTTCGTCTATATCAACACAGACCGCTACTGCGCCAAAGAGCTTGTATTATTCCCTGAACAAACATGCCCAGAACACCGGCATCCGCCTGTAGACGGGCAGAAAGGGAAGGAAGAGACTTTCAGGTGCAGATACGGAAAAGTGTATTTGTATGTAGAAGGAGAAAAAACGGAAGTCCCGGCTGTTATGCCGCCGCACGAGGATATCGAGCATTTCACCGTCTGGCACGAAATTCAGCTCACGCCCGGCGAACAGTACACAATTCCGCCGGACACGAAACATTGGTTCAAAGCGGGGAGTGAAGGTGCGGTAGTCACGGAGTTTTCTTCAACAAGCACCGATGATCACGATGTGTTCACAGATCCGAGAATTTAGCGAATGGGAGCCGATCTCATTCGCTTTTTTCCGCCTGATCCATCACATCAAAGCCGATGAAATGCCGTCCGTCATGATCGGCAAAGTAAAATTGAACACCGTTCACAAGAATCGTTTTAACCGCTTCCTGTGACGTCGGTCGAAACCGCTGAACGCGGGCGCCGTTTAGGAAAGCAGGTTCAAATTTGTGTTTTCTGCCGGTCAGCGTTCCAAGCCGCGCCATTTCCGGAGCCGCCTCCCCCGGAAATTCGACACCGATGATCCGCTGATGGCGGTCAAAGTCTGCAGCTAAAGCCGTGTTGCCGATCTCATCGGTTGCTGCGGCAGATCCGGCACGGCTTTCCGTCAAAGCAATATAGCCCATATCAGCCTCCACATCAAACGATATGAAAATATTCACGTCAAAAACCTCCATTCAATTGTTTAATATACAAGACATTGTGGAAAAGTAACAGTGGAGATGATACAAAGGAGGGAACTCAAAATGGATCAGCAGCAATTGAAGAACAAGGTGCTCGACATTCTCGATCATCATAAAATCGGTTCGCTTGCAACAGTCGAAAGCGGCAAGCCTCATTCCCGCTACATGACTTTTTTCCACGACGGGCTGACGCTTTATACTCCGACAAGCGATGAGACGCACAAGGCGGAAGAAATTGATAACAATCCGAACGTTCACGTGCTGTTGGGTTATAACGGCGAAGGATTAGGCGATGCATACCTTGAAATCACAGGTACGGCAAAGCTCAACCATTCAAAAGATTTAAAGGACAAAATCTGGGATGAAAGGCTTGAGCGCTGGTTTGACGGAAAGGACGATCCGAACTTGACCGTGCTTGAGATTGAGCCTTCGGAAATCAGACTGATGAATGAAGGTGAAAGCACCCCGGTCACGCTTGATCTGTAGCATGCTGTGCTCAGGAAGTTTGTCATGAAGGACAAACTGTAGTATAATAAAAAACAGGAACACACAAAAGAGCAAATAAATGGAAAGTAAACTTCTTTTTTCTTTCTGAGAAGATGCTAATTTCTTCCTCTGACCCGCCCCTAACAGGATAGAGGGAAAAAAGACTTTTTGTTTCACAATTCACACTGGCGCGGCTTCGGAGCCGCAAGGACGAATGAGAGGTAGGGCTTTCGTTGTCTTGTATCAGAAATTCCATGGTGTTTACTTTCGCTCGGAACGATAGATGCTGATCTTTTACGAAATTCAAATGACCGCCTTTGGCAGCGGATGATGATTTATTTGCTCGAATAAATATGATAATTGAGACCGCTTCGGCTTTTGCCGGAGCGGTTTTTGATTTACCGAAACGTTTCCGTTTTGAAAACAGTCTTACCTATAGACTGGAGGAAGGAAAATGGACTTTTTAACATCCAAGGTACTATTGATTTTTTGTTTTCTGTTGTTGATTCATTCCATTGAAACGCTCGCATACGCTACCCGGCTGTCAGGCGCGAGAGTCGGATTTATCGCATCGGCTCTGTCATTATTTAATGTGATGGTCATCGTCTCGAGAATGTCTAATATGGTTCAGCAGCCTGTGACGGGAAAGCTCGTCGATGTCGCAGGGGCTGACGCGCTTTCCCTCGTCGGCAGCCAATTTCGGTTTTTGATCTTTGGTTCAACCGTCGGCACAATTTTCGGAATGCTGCTTCTGCCGACATTCGTCGCCGTATTTTCGAGAGCGATTGTTCATTTAGCAGGGGAAAACGGCTCCGTTTTGCAAGTGTTTCGCAAGGCGTTTTCAAAAAATATCTTCAAGCATGCAAAGCATTATGCAAAAAGACCGAGCCTGGAATATGTGAAAGACTTTCGATTCCGCTATATACCGAAACGGCTGTTTGTCTTGAACATGGTCATCACGGCGATTTATACAATCGGCGTTCTTGCCGCTCTTTATGCGGGCGTCCTCGTGCCCGAAAGGCATACGACCGCGGTGATGGCCTCCGGTCTTGTCAACGGGGTTGCAACGATGCTGCTGGCGCTGTTTGTCGATCCGAAGGTATCGGTACTTGCAGATGATGTAGCAAAAGGGAAGCGGAGCTATACCTATTTGAAATGGGCTTCGATCACGATGGCAACATCGAGGGTGGCCGGGACGATTTTTGCCCAAGTTCTATTTATCCCCGCTTCTTACTATATCGCATGGATGACGAAGTGGATGTAGTCGATTTTTGACGAAAAGATCAAAATTCGATCATTTTTGTTACATTATGAAACAAATAAAAACAAAAGATTATCTTTTTCGACAGGATTAGACAGCCTGATCTTTCTTTTATTAATTGCCCGCTGTTTCATCCTGTGATAGTCTTATGTGTGGCGGTGATAAAAGTGGAGAGGGTTAGAGTAAGAGTAAGAAAACCGAAAAGAAAAAGGCGGAAAATTATAAAGCGCCTGTTTACATTAACTTTGCTGGTTATCATAGCAGCAGCGGGTTATACCTACTTTGAATACAAAAAAGGCTTATCTGAATCTGACGGAGATTTTAAAGAAGACGGCCAGTTTGAATTTAACGGGGAAGGCTCTGATCTTGATGAAGTGAACATCCTCGTACTGGGGATCGATTCAAGAGGGGAAGACCATTCAAGGTCTGACTCTATGATGGTCGTCCATTATAATAAAAAGCAGAAACAGCCTAAATTGATTTCGATTATGAGGGACAGCTATGTCGACATCCCGGGATATGACAAGCAAAAAGTCAATGCGGCTTATGCATACGGAGGCCCGGAACTCGTCAGAAAAACATTAAAAGATTCCTTTGATTTGGACATTAACTATTACGCCATCATCGATTTTAAAGGTTTTGCCAAAATCGTTGATGCGGTGGCGCCTGACGGCATCGAAGTCGACGTTCCGAAAAAAATGTCGTACGGAATCGGCATGACACTGCAGCCGGGAAAACAAGTTCTTCACGGTGATAGGCTGCTGGGCTATGTCCGGTTCAGGCATGACAGAGAAAGCGATTTTGGACGGGTCAGAAGGCAGCAGGAAGTCTTTTCAAAGCTTCAAAAAGAAGCGGTGAGCATCGGAAATATCGCTCAGCTTCCGAAGCTGTGGGGGCTCGTCGATCCGTATATTGAAACAAACATTCCGAACGGCGTCATATTCTCCCTCGGCAAAGACTTTTTGCTCGGAAGCGTAAAAGAAACGAAAAGCTTCAGGCTGCCGATTGACGGATCATTTACGAACAAAGACGATCCAACATACGGGGCAGTCCTCGATTTAGACCTTGAACAAAACAAGGAAGAGCTGAAACGCTTTTTAAATGAGTGATCAAAAAATCCGCCGGGTTTCCCGGCGGATTTTACTGATCATATTTTTTTAGTCCCCGGTCATAAAGGAAATTGCCGAACGGAACAAATGCGGCCACAAGACCGGCAGCCGGCCATTTCACAGACCACCTCAGCACAAAAGTTGCATACAACAGAACAAACAGATACAAAATAAACAATCCGCCGTGAACCGATCCGACAATCGTAACGGCCATCGGATAATCCGCCCAATATTTAAGCGGCATGGCGATAAACAGCAGGATTAAAAGCGACATGCCTTCAATAAAACCCATCAACCGAAGGCGGCCAATCGGCGTTTGCAGCATAGTATACCTCCTGTGGCGTGATAGTCTACCTTTATACTATAAACCAAAAGGGGACAAATATGACAGGTTTTTCTCCGTTTGATTTATGCGTCTGCCGGAAGCTTCATTAAAGCGCCGAAATATTGTTGGGCAGTCGTAAAACAAATAAATGCGGTCAATTCCGTTATTTCTTCTTCTGAAAACACTTCTTTTAAAACATCAAACTGTCTGTCTGACACGCGCTCTCTCTGCGCCAAAAAGACCTCTGCAAACCCCATCGCAAAGCTCGTTTTCTGCTGATTCGGAATCTCGGGCTTCCCCTTGGCCTTGCAATATTCACACCCGTTTCCCTGAGCCAGCACGCGGCGCACCTGCTCCTTCAGTTCCTTTGATAAAAAGCCGTCTCCTGACAGCTCTTCAGCTAAAGCCGTCCAGTTTGACATCAGGCTTTCAGAGTGTCCGAGCAGCCGCTGAAACGGCGTCTCTCCTCTGTCTGAAAAATTGATTCTTGTCATATGATGATCACCTCTTCATAATCATATATAAGCAGAAGTAAAATATGAATTTCGAACGAAAGAATTTTCGCAAAAAGATTGAAATAATGAAATAGAATGAAGGGAATTAAGTTACATATGAAAATTGATGATCTCGATTTTAAAATCATAGCCGAATTAAAGAAAGACAGCCGTTTATCGATGCGGGAGCTGGGCAGGAAGATCAGCCTTTCCGCGCCGTCTGTGACCGAAAGAGTGAGGCGGCTCGAATCGTTCGGCGTCATTAAAAAATATACGCTGGACATCGATTACCAAAAGGTCGGTCTTCCCGTTTCCTGCATTATTGAAGCAACGGTGAAAAACGGGGAATACGAAAGGTTTAAAGCGTATATCGAACGTCTCCCCAACATTGAATTCTGCTACCGGATCGCGGGAGCCGCCTGCTATATGCTGAAAATCAATGCAGAGAGCCTGGCAAAGATCGAAGCGTTTATCAATGAAACGTCTCCATATGCCAAAACCGTGACACACGTGATTTTTTCTGAAATTGAAATAAAGGAATCGTGAACATTAGAGATGCATCTGTATCATCTGTTATAATAAAAGGATGCATGAACAAGAAAGTGATGTGATGGACTTGTCTAAAACAGTCGTTTTAGCAGAAAAACCTTCAGTCGGCCGTGACTTGGCCCGCGTGCTGAAGTGTCATAAAAAAGGAAACGGATATCTTGAAGGCGACCGCTATATCGTGACATGGGCGCTCGGCCATCTGGTCACATTGGCGGACCCTGAAGGATACGGAAAGGAATACCAGTCTTGGCGGCTTGAAGACCTGCCGATCATCCCCGAGCCTTTAAAGCTCGTCGTCATCAAAAAGACCGGAAAACAGTTTCAAGCAGTTAAATCGCAGCTGATCAGAAAAGATGTCAAAGACATCGTCATTGCAACCGATGCCGGCCGGGAAGGCGAGCTTGTCGCCCGCTGGATCATCGAAAAAGCAAAGGTCACGAAGCCATTGAAGCGCCTGTGGATTTCATCGGTCACAGACAAAGCGATCAAAGACGGATTTAAAAACTTAAAGAACGGCAAAGACTATGAAAACCTTTACCATTCAGCCGTGGCCCGAGCTGAAGCCGATTGGATCGTCGGCATCAATGCGACGAGGGCGCTGACAACGAAATTCAACGCCCAGCTTTCCTGCGGACGCGTACAGACACCGACATTGGCGATGATCGCGAAAAGGGAGGAAGATATTAAGAACTTTAAACCCGTCCCTTTTTTCGGCTTGCGTGCGGCGGTTGACGGCATGACGCTGACATGGCAGGACAAGAAGACGAAGCAGACCCGCACATTCAATGCGTCTGTGACGTCACAGCTTGCAGGAGCGCTGCAAGGCAAACCGGCCGCCATCGTCGACTTGAAAAAAACAGCGAAAAAAAGCTTTGCTCCCGGACTTTATGATCTGACTGAGCTGCAGAGGGACGCCCATAAACGCTTCGGATTTTCCGCAAAAGAAACGCTGTCCGTTTTGCAGAAGCTCTATGAGCAGCACAAGCTTGTCACCTATCCGCGGACGGACTCAAGATTTCTTTCCAATGACATCGTCCCTACGCTGAAAGACCGTTTGGAAGGCATGCAGGTGAAGCCTTATGCCCAGCATGTGACCCGGATCTTGAAGCGGGGCGTTAAAGCCAATAAAAGCTTTGTCAACGATGCGAAAGTATCCGATCACCACGCGATCATTCCGACGGAAGAGCCGCTTGCGCTCGGCGCGTTAAGCGAAAAGGAAAGAAAGCTTTACGATTTGATCGCGAAGCGCTTCCTCGCCGTTTTAATGCCGCCGTTTGAATATGAAGAAACAAAAGTGTTTGCCGAAATCGGCGGAGAAACCTTTACGGCAAAAGGGAAAACGGTTCAGGCGCAAGGCTGGAAAGCGGTGTACGATTTCGCAGACGAAGATGATGACGAGGAAGAAAAGGATCAAACCCTTCCAAAACTCGCAAAAGGCGACACGCTTTCCGTCCGGTCTTTAACAGAGACGAAGGGTGAGACAAAACCGCCGGCGCGTTTTAATGAAGGAACATTGCTGTCTGCGATGGAGAATCCGGCTGCATTTATGCAGGGAGAAGAAAAAAACCTTGTGAAAACCCTCGGAGAGACGGGTGGACTCGGGACGGTCGCAACACGCGCCGACATTATCGAAAAGCTGTTCAACACGTTCCTGATCGAGAAAAAAGGAAAAGATATTTACATCACTTCAAAAGGAAAACAGCTCCTTGAACTTGTTCCGTCAGATTTGAAATCTCCGGCGCTCACCGCCGAATGGGAGCAGAAGCTGTCAGGCATTGCGAAAGGAAAACTGAAATCCTCCGCCTTCATTAAAGAAATGAAGGAGTACGCAAAGCAGACGATCAGAGAAATTAAAAGCAGCAATCAAACGTTTAAGCACGACAATATCACAGGGACGCATTGCCCTGACTGCGGAAAACTGATGCTGAAAGTAAACGGCAAACGCGGCACAATGCTCGTCTGCCAGGACAGGGAGTGCGGCCACCGCAAAACAGTCGCCAAACAGACGAACGCCCGCTGCCCGGTTTGCCATAAGCGCATGGAGCTGCGCGGCCACGGGGAAGGCCAGACCTTCGCCTGCGTCTGCGGCCACAGAGAAAAGCTATCCGTTTTCGAAAAGCGCAGAGCAAAAGACAAAAATTCAAAAGCATCAAAGCGCGATGTACACTCCTACTTGAAAAAGCAAAACAAGGATGAGCCGATCAACAACGCGCTCGCCGAACAGCTGAAGAAGCTGAAGCTTGATCAATAATCATCAGACAGCCTGCCAAACGGCAGGCTGTTTTAATGTGACCAAATATCTCCAAAACTAGCTGTTATGAAAAAGAACTTGTCAGTGAAAAAGTCGCGAATCTTCACGACTTTTTCATACTTCTATTTGCGCTAGAAAGCCATCCCCTGATCAAAGGAAGCAGTTGTTTTTAAAATTCTTGATTCTACCCAATTAACCGGGGTGGTTGGTTTGGCTATGCTTTCCCTCCTTTGGAGCGATTGGACCTTCAAAGATACTAGTACAGAGATCTTGATAATGGGCTATTTCAGATCCAAATACCTCTCGAGATTTACGCAGCAGTTCGATGAATACGGACTTATCCCTCACCGATTCGTCCAACGATCCGACTGCTTCAGCCAGTGCAGCACGAGCCGTCATTGCTTGGTGGTTCACGGATTGGACGTCCCAATACACTTCCGGTGTTCCCGAACTAATCCGTGCTAGTAGTGCAAGCATAGTCGCATGCGGAGGGGGTGCAAGGGAACTAAGTTTTGCAATGTCAACATCTAATTCTGCGAGCGCCAATCCAAAGGTGAGTATCGCTGAATGAGTGAGTGCCTGCATAGCCGCGACCAATTGATCATGCTCCTCAGCTTCTAATAGCACCGGACGTCCTTTCCAATCTAAAATCATTTGAATCAAATGATTTCCTTTAGGCCCATCGTTTTGGACGATGACAGCTACCGGTCTACCCGCGATACTAAGACTAGGAGCAAACATAGGGTTAAGACCTACGCTTTCGAAAGGCAATCCCAAAGAGTGGATTTTTTTAAATATGGGTGACTGTACAGAAAGAGTGTGCACAAAGAGAGAATCAGGCTTCATTAACGACCCAACAACTTTTACTGCTTGAAGAGCAACGTTCTCTGGTAAAGCGAGCATCACCATGTCCGCCTTCTGGATCATATCTTTGGCCTGTGGAGTCGGAACAGTGATGTCACACTTCTTGAATTGTCGACTAACGGAAGGAGGATTCATATCGATAATACATACTTCAACACCATACCCTTCAAGGAGGTCTGCAAACATCCCGCCAACACCGCCGGCTCCTCCCACAATCACACACTGCCTGATTTCCTGACTCATCTTGAACCTCCCACTGCAGAGACTTCCGCTGCTGCGATAGCTGAGACCATAGCTCGCGCTTTAACCTGAGTTTCTTTGAACTCCTCTTCTGGATCTGACAATGCTACGATCGCTCCTCCGACACCAAAAGTCGCCTTGTCATCGGTAACAACAACTGTACGAATAACAATACTAAGATCCGCAGCGCCACTCAGTCCAAACCAGCCGAGGCTGCCCGAGTAGACACCGCGGGGGCCGTTCTCGAGTCGGTCAATGATTTCCATCGTCCGAATTTTCGGAGCACCGGTCATCGAACCGCCTGGAAAAGCAGCGCGGACGCAATCAACCGTTGATTTGTCCGGACGTATAGTGCCGCGAATCGTCGAGATCAACTGGTGGACTGGTGCATATGTTTCTACATCGAACAGCTTGGGTACATGAACAGATCCTATTTCACAAACAGTGTTAAGGTCATTTCGGACTAAGTCAACGATCATTAAATTCTCTGCGAGATCTTTTTCATCACTTAGTAACTCATTTCGTAATTGATGATCTTCAGCAGAAGTCCTGCCTCTCATACGGGTACCCTTTATCGGTTTGGACTCAACGATACGATCAGTACCGATTGAGAGGAACCGTTCCGGAGAGGCACTCAGTACTGCCAAACCGGCAAAGTTTAAAAATGCCCCATAGGGAACCGGACTGATTTTTCGCAGGTGTGTATAAGTAATCCAAGGATCTATAGGGGTATAAACAGTTGCGGAATTAGTCAAGCATATCTCATAGGATTCACCATTGCGGATTTCTTCTAAGCAATTGTTGATCAGTTGAAGATAAGATGGTCGGTTATGACGAAACTCGATTGGGATATTGTGGTCTGGCACGGACGTAAGCACTGAATCCTTGTCAAAATCATTTGCTGCAAGAGGAATTTCATTCAAGATTTGCTCTGTAGCATTTAGCCAGTTGAGTGCTTGCTTATCCTCATCCCCAGTCGAAAGACACAACAGATAGGCTTCCTGTTCAAGATGATCAAAAACAAGCATGCGGTCAACGAAAAGCAAGGCCGCATCCGGAATCTCAGATTGATACCGGTTGCTCCCACAAGTTTCAGCTTTTAGCTCATAGCCAATGTAACCCACATAGCCGAGATTGAAGTCAAAGGGAAGGCCTTCCGGAGTAGATGTTGCTCGACGGCGGATTTGCTCATCAAGATAATCATAAAATGACTGTTGAATGAACTCCGTCTCTTGACCCGGACGTTGTACTTTTACAATACCCTCTGCTACGCTATAGGTCATATATTCAGCATTCTCTCCGGCACCATCGCCAAGATATGAAAATCGTGACAAGCCTTCGATGACACTACTGCTGTCAAGCCAGAATCCATGAGGTGCATCAGCAAATAGTGTCTGGTAACTTAACTGAGCGTCAGGAAATCTCGATAATTTTCGAAAGTGAATCCGGTAGAAATCATTTTTAGAATGAGAAGGCTCCTCTAATTTGGGAGACTGTGTTGATCGTCTAGTGCGCTTCGGAGTTAGGTCTCGAAAGTTGGCAAGCAACTCGTGCCCATAATGACTACAGATTGACTCGGGGTGGAATTGCACACCCCAAATCGGCAGATTGCGGTGTCGAAGCCCCATAATCAAACCATCTTTTGTCCACGCAATCGGTTCAACATTATCACCCAAATCAGTAACGATAAGGGAGTGATAACGTACGACAGAGAACTCAGGAGGAAGCCCGTCAAAGATATCGGTCCCTGAATGGTGGATGACTGATGTTCGTCCATGCATGGGCTCAGAAGCGTGGTTCACCTTCCCGCCAAACAAATGAGCTATACCTTGATGTCCAAGGCAGACCCCGAGAACTGGCAACTTCGTTTCTAGAATAACAGTTGCATTAATACCAAAGTCCTCAACCCGTTCCGGTCGACCTGGGCCTGGGGAGATCACGATGTTGTCAATCTCATCAATCGGTACTTGTGACCAGTCTACATCATTACGGACAACTATTGGCGGTCGGCCATTTACTTCGCCGATCAATTGATAGAGGTTGTAAGTAAATGAATCATAGTTGTCAATTAGAAGTGTTTGTATCCCTGTCCCCATTAAACAGTCCCTCCCTTTTTCTTTTTTGGTCAACTAGGCTTGAAGAAATTTCTTGCCTGCGATTTTCTGAGTTATCAATTACGATATCCTCAACCCTGCACGTTTCAGAAATAATGAGCTCATAAAGGTTACGCAAAAACTCTTGACTTAAACCGTTTTCGTCAGCGTATCGAGCTGCTCGTTCCTGGACAAAGTTAATTCGGTGCGGTTGCATCATCGGAATATTATACTCGCGTTTGTACAACCCAATCCTAATGCAGCATTCTAAACGTGCTTTCAATGTATCCAACAATTGTTCATCAATACGATCAAGTTTTGCACGCAGGCCCTCAAGCCCCTTTTCTATTTCTGATAACATGTAAATGCCTCCAATTCTAAATTCTTTTGATAAAAGACTTGACGATCCGCGTCTCTCCTTTTCACCCGAAACTTAGACTATGAAGTATACGGTTCATAAGATACGAAGATTTGAGTGTTTCGACTATAGTTTCAGTGAAAATACCTTCAGATCGCAACAACCGAATCTTGTAGGCAGATGGCTTCCACAGCACTTGAAACTGACAATCTACTGCCTTATGAGGAGACTCGACAAGTGGATTGAGATTGTCTTGGTATCTGCATTAATAGATAGATCTGCTTGTCCTTCTAAAATGGAGTAACCTTTATACAATGCCGCATGACAGGTGGAATCACATACGTACGAGCACTGCTGACCAATCAAAGCAGGATCATTGGATAAATAAGCCAGTGAACAAATATTTAAATATGGAGCAACAGCCGCGAGATTACACCTGTGATCCTCAAAAACTATAAATTTTATAAAAGCAGATTATAATAATTGCCGCCACGACCACCCCTGTGTTTGACGAAGGATTTAACAACCTTAACTTTCATCAAAGTTATGCAAATTCGGTATATTTCTGTTAAATTATAACTCTGAACCTAAATTATAACAATTTAAATATTGGAAAAAGTTTCAACACTTGTGTGAATGAACTGCGCCCCAATTGCCATTACAGCGCTGCTTCAACTGGCTGGAATACCGTGCAGTACGTATGATTACTGGGGATCAAACTTTTTTCAAAATACTCTGAGAGTATATTGATTACTGGAATCACAAACGGATGAAGATTAAATGAAAAGGCATGAGTCCAATACAATTCCGGACTCATGCCAGTCTAACCGCTTCATGACATTTTATTGTCTAACTTTTTGGGGGCATATCAAAATGAGCGGCAGCCTTTTAGTAGATTTGATCATGTGTACATTGAGTGGTGCTTAGGATCAGATGCCGTAGGATTTTCCGGGCACGGCTTCAAGCAGTGTGGTGGGGAGATCTTTATCCGAGATGAGCACGGCTGGGAACACAAAGCATGCAACAGCTGCTGTCGTGTTTTCTTCACTGTCCTAAGCATGCCGTATCACGTTTCCCGTCAGCGAAAAAGTGGTATGGAAGAAACAAAGGAGGACGTGATATGGCAAACAAAACCGCAGGAAAAATAGCTGCAGAACTGCTGAAGGAATGGAATATTGATCATGTTTACGGCATGCCGGGCGACAGCGTCAACGAATTTATCGATGAATTGCGGCATGAAGAAAACAGCCTCCGCTTCATTCAAGTGCGCCATGAAGAAACCGCTGCTCTCGCTGCCGCAGCCGATGCAAAGCTGACGGGCAAAATCGGCGTCTGCCTTTCGATAGCGGGACCGGGCGCCGTTCATCTGCTGAACGGATTGTATGATGCGAAAGCTGACGGGGCGCCTGTGCTGGCGATTACAGGACAGGTGTCTTCGAATGAAATCGGAAGGGATTATTTTCAGGAGATCGGTCTTGAACGAATGTTTGAGGATGTGGCAGTCTTTAATCAGCAGGTTCATTCGGCTGAAGCGCTGCCTGATCTTTTAAATCAGGCGATTCGTACCGCATACAGCCAAAAAGGGGTCGCCGTACTGAGCGTCTCTGATGATCTGTTTGCGGAAAAGATTAAGCGTAAGCCGGTTTATACGTCTGCGCTTTATGTCGAAGGCGATCTTCAACCGAAGCAAAGCCAGCTGATGCAATGCGCACAATTGATTAATCATGCGAAAAAGCCGGTGATTTTAGCGGGAAGGGGAATGAAATCGGCAAGAGACGAGCTGCTCGAGTTTGCAGATAAAGCGGCCGCCCCGATCATCGTTACGCTCCCCGCGAAAGGAGTCGTACCCGATCGGCACCCGCACATGCTCGGGAACCTTGGACACATCGGCACAAAACCCGCATATGAAGCGATGGAGGAAAGCGATCTGTTGATCATGCTGGGGACTTCATTTCCGTACCGCGATTATCTGCCGGAAGATGCGCCGGCTATTCAGCTTGATAACAACCCGGCGAAAATCGGCAAACGGTATCCTGTCACCGCCGGCCTTGTCTGCGATGCGAAAAAAGGGCTTTTGGAACTGACGAAAACCATTGAACGGAAATCGAACCGCGCATTTTTGGAAAGCTGTATACAACATATGAGGAAGTGGCGCTATGAAATTGAAAAAGACGAACAGGTGGCGACAGCACCGCTTAAGCCTCAGCAGGTGATTGCAAGGCTTGAGGACGCAGTCGCCGATGATGCAGTCCTGTCCGTTGACGTCGGAAATGTGACGGTTTGGACGGCGCGCCATTTTAATATGACCAATCAGGATTTTCTGATATCAAGCTGGCTTGGCACGATGGGATGCGGTCTTCCGGGCGCGATTTCCGCAAAGCTTTCCAATCCGGAACGCCAAGCTGTAGCCGTGTGCGGAGACGGCGGTTTCAGCATGTCTATGCACGATTTTCCGACTGCTGTCAAATACGATCTGCCCATTGTTGTCGTGATTTTAAATAATCAGAACTTGGGAATGATTCAATATGAACAGCAGGAAAAAGGGCATGTTAATTATGCAACGGCGCTCGAAAACGTCGATTATGCCAAGTTTGCCGAGGTCTGCGGCGGGAAGGGCTTCAGCGTGACAAAGCACGAAGAGCTCATTCCAGCTTTGAAAAATGCCTTTCAATCACAAAAACCGTCAATTATCGATGTGGCAATCGAAGACGAACCGCCGCTTCCGGGAAAAATATCCTATACACAGGCGGTAAACTACAGCAAATATATGATCAAAAAACTGGTTGAGAAAAAAGAGCTCGACTTGCCGCCGCTGAAAAAAAGTTTAAAAAGGATTTTTTAGTATGAAGCCAAGGGATACGCCCCTTGGCTTCATCATGTTCAGATGTTAAAATTGAATGGGTAATATTGGAATGCTTGCGTGTGCTTTCTTTTTGCATCAAAACCCGTCTCAACACTATGAAAAGAGAGGGGAGGATCGTAACGTGGAGCATTTTACGAAAAATACCTTCGGTACTGCTTTCATACTAGCAGCCGGATTGCTGTTGATGTCAATCGTTCCCCAGCAGGCCTTCGCTCATGGTTTTGTCGAAAAACCGGGGAGCAGAGCGGCTCTGTGCAGTGAGGCTTACGGACTTCTCAATCTGAATTGTGGAAGCGTGATGTATGAGCCGCAAAGCCTGGAAGCGAAAAAAGGGTTTCCGCATGACGGCCCGGCAGATGGACAAATAGCATCCGCGGGCGGACTGTTCGGCGGGATTCTTGATCAACAGTCGGAAAATCGCTGGTTTAAACATACCATGACCGGCGGGAAGCACACCTTTACCTGGACATATACCGCCCCCCACAACACCAGCCAATGGCACTACTATATCACCAAAAAAGGCTGGGATCCTGACAAACCGCTTAAGCGTGCAGATTTCGAACGGATTGGAACCGTTAAGCATGATGGTTCCCCTGCATCCCACCATTTATCTCACCAAATTTACATTCCAGAAGACCGCTCCGGGTATCATGTCATATTGGCCGTTTGGGATGTGGCTGATACTGAAAACGCTTTCTATCAGGTGATCGACGTTGATCTAGTGAATAAATAAAGCCAAGTCGTCTGAAAACCGATTTGTGAATCAGCGGGTTTTGGTGCAAACAGAGAAAATATGTGATTAAAAACCCCGGCTCTCCAAAAGATGCCGGGGTTTTTGATATTCGTCATTTCTTTTTCTTCATTGCGGCAGCCATGAACGGCAGCAGGGTGCCGAACAGCATTGTACCGCCGAAGAAATTCCCGAGGTAAGGCTGTCCGATCAGGTAGCAGACGGCAAATACAACCGCAGCAAGACCGATCATGATATAGCCTGGATAAAACCTTTTTTTAAAGCTTGTCCGCTGGGTCATTCGGAAAAATATCAGCCCGATGACGAGCGGGACAATCCATAGGTAAAACAGTATAAATACTTTCATGATCAAAACTCCATATTTTTTTATCTATCATACCAGATTGCAGTGTAAAATGCGTGTGACAAATCCCGAACTTATTTGTTGCGGGCCTTATATTCCTCCCGCAAAAGCCCGTATACGAAGTGATCGGCGAAGTGATCGTGGAGCCACTCGCATTGCCTGAGGTAACCTTCTTTTGTGAAGCCGAGCCTTTCCGGAATCGCCTGGCTTTTCACGTTTTGAACAGCGGCTCTGATTTCAATCCGGTTTAAATCGTATTCGTTGAACAACGTGTCGATCAGCGCCCGGCAGGCATCAGTCATGATGCCTTTTCCGTGAAAAGGCTCACCGAGCCAATAGCCGATCGAAGTCGTACGGTTAATCCAATTGATATAGTGGAGTCCGATGATTCCGGCAAAATGGCCTTGATGCCATATTCCCGCTTGAAACCCGTTGTTCGCAGCGGCCTGTTTCATGCTTTCTTCAATAAAAGCTTCGGTATCCTCCAGCTGCTTTGTGCTGTCTACCCAAAACAGCCATTTCCGTAACACATCTTTAGACTGCTGGATCTGCATATAAACTGCCCTGGCATCTTTTGGTTCAACCATTTTTAAAAACAGATCATCACGTACCATTAATTTGAACATCCAGTATCCTCCTTTTCTTCAGTATAATATAAAAAAGCCGACCGAGGCCGGCTTTTAACCAGAAAATGTATCGTAAATCAAGAAAATATTAAGGGCGACGATTAAGGCAGCGATCAGCCATGAGACGGCTGTTATCCACTTCGCATTTTTCAGGCTCCCCATAATGCGTTTATTGCTCGTAAATAAGATGAGCGGAATAAGGGCAAAGGCGATGCCGAATGACAGGACGACCTGGCTCAAGACAAGAGCGGTTGTCGGATTCACCCCTGAAGCAATAATAGCGATAGGCGGCAAAATCGTAATGAACCGTCTTAAATAAAGCGGAATCCGGAAATTAATGAAGCCCTGCATGATAATATCTCCTGAAAGCGTTCCGACAGACGAACTCGATAAACCGGCTATTAACAGGCCGACGCCGAACAGTACGGCGGAAAGCGGGCTGACCATGCTGCTGAAGTGGCTGAAGGCCACATCGAGGTCTTCGACAAAAATGCCGTTCTTATAAAACAGTGCAGCGGCGACGATCAGCATGCTCGCATTGATTGCTCCGGCAATCAGCATGGCGATCAAAATGTCGATGAACTCAAACCGGAAGATCTTTTTCTTTTCCGCTTCCGTTTTTCCGACCACTCTCCGCTGTGTGAGAGCGGAATGAAGATAGATGGCATGCGGCATCACGGTCGCTCCCAAGATTCCGGCCGCCAGCAGGATGCTGTCTGCACCATCGAAACGGGGAACAAACATGCCCTCCAAAACCGATCCGATATCAGGTTTTGCAAAGAAGGTTTGAAAGGCAAAAGCGATCACGACGATGAATAACATTCCTGTTATCGCTGCTTCAAGCGGCCTGACGCCGCGCCTTTGCAGTTCCAAAATGGCGAATGATCCGGCGGCTGCAATAATCGATGCTTCAAGCATCGGTATGCCGAACAGCAGATAGAGCCCGAGAGCAGCTCCGATAAATTCGGCCAAGTCCGTCGCGATTACGACAAGCTCTCCCTGAATCCACAAGCCGACGGAGACCGGTTTGGGGAATTCTTCCCGGGCAACTTCGGGCAGGTTTTTGCCCGTTGCAATGCCAAGCTTGGCTGACAATGACTGAATCAGCAAAGCCATGATATTTGAAAAAAGGATCACCCATAACAGCAAGTAGCCGTATTTCGAACCAGCCGCGATATTTGTGGCGAAATTGCCGGGATCAATATAGGCTATAGCCGCGATAAACGCCGGACCTAAAAAAGGGAGCAGCCTTTTGAAGCCTTTGCTTTTTCCGTCCAGTGCATCTTGAGCTTCTTTTGATATTTGCGAGTGTTTGGACAAATCGTGACTGACCATTTGATTCACCTAGATTCTCAGTTGTTTTTCCTTATACATAAAAGTTTCCTTAGTGCAAATTTATATCAACATCATATGCCCGCGATGATCAATTGTCAACCATAAGATGCTATAGTATATGCGAGAAAGGTTTCGCCCAAACAAAAAACCAGCACCGCTTTCGGGCGATGCTGGCGAGATATTATGCTTGAGAACCCATTCTTCCGCGGAAGATCAGGTTTAGAATGAAGACGAGAATTGCGGCTCCGATAATCGCCGGAAAGATGGCGAATCCCGCAATATCAGGCCCCCACGTTCCGAGCAGCCCGTGGCCGATCCAAGCTCCGATAAAGCCGACGACCATTGAGCCGATAATTCCTCCTGGTGCACCGTGGCCTCCGATTGCGCCTCCGATTAAACCGATGACAATCGCTACGATTAAAGAAACGAGAAATCCTAACATTGTCTTTCCACCTCTTTCAATTAATTTATATTAAGTGTTTAGCCCGTCTCGGGCGTCTATAAACGCTTGAAAGCATATTGAGAAAGACGGATGGCTATTCCTCTAGAAGCGAAGCGCCAGCAATGCCCGGGTGTGTCATTTCGTACGGATCAAGAATGAGATCCAATTCTTCCTCTGTCAAAACATCATGGAGCAAACACAGCTCGCGCACTGATCGTCCTGTGGCAATCGCTTCTTTCGCAATTCGTGCGGCAGCTTCGTAGCCGAGGTGCGGATTGACGGCCGTAATCGTTCCTACGCTTTTTTCGACGAATTCTTTCAGCCTGATCTCATTCGCTTCAATCCCTGTGATGCAGTAATCGGTAAATACCCGAAATCCGTTGTTCATGATTTTAATTGACTGCAGCAAATTAAAGACGAGCACGGGCTCCATCACGTTTAACTCAAGCTGCCCCGCCTCTGATGCAAGGCAGATGGTATGATCGTTGCCGATCACCTGAAATGCGATCTGGTTCATCAGTTCAGGCATCACCGGATTTACTTTGCCGGGCATGATGGAGGAGCCGGGCTGGCGGGGCGGCAGCCGGATCTCAGCAAGCCCTGCCCTTGGGCCTGACGCCATTAAACGCAAATCGTTGGCGATCTTGGACATGTTCATCATGCCGACTTTCAATGCAGCTGATACCTCTGTGTAGGCATCCGTGTTTTGTGTGGCATCGACAAGATGGTCTGCGCCGGTCAGCTGATAGCCGCTGATATCTGACAGGTGTGCGACAACATTTTGAATATATCTCGGATCAGCGTTCAAACCTGTGCCGACTGCCGTGGCTCCCATATTGACTTCATAGAGATGATGCTGCGACTGCCTGATCCGCTGAATATCGCGTTCGATCACCCGGGAGTAGGCTTCGAATTCCTGGCCGAGCCTGATCGGAACTGCATCCTGAAGATGGGTGCGGCCCATTTTAATGACGGAATCGAATTCCGCCGCTTTTTTGCGGAAGGCATCCAGCATATGCTCCATCGTCGATATGAGCTGTCTTAAGTGATTCAATGTAGCCAGATGAATGGCTGTCGGAAACACATCATTTGTTGATTGGGCCATATTGACATGCGTGTTTGGGCTTAAATGGAAGTAATCCCCTTTTTCTTTTCCTAAAAGCTCCAAACCTCTGTTTGCGATAACTTCATTCGTATTCATATTCATTGAAGTGCCGGCGCCGCCCTGAATGGGGTCGACAATAAAATGATCGTGCCAGAGCCCTTCCGTTATTTCAGCGGCCGCTTTTACAATGACGTCGCCAAGCTCTTTATATAAACGTTTAATATCCATATTGGCGAGAGCCGCCGCTTTTTTGACCATTGCCAAAGCTTTAATGAGCTCTTCATCAATCCGATAGCCTGTAATCGGAAAGTTCTCCACGGCCCTCATGGTTTGTACGCCGTAATAGGCGTCAGCCGGAACTTCTTTTTCACCTAGAAAATCCTTCTCGATCCTGGTTGCTTTCGTATCCATGGCAAAACCTCCGTAGGTTGTTTCTTATGATGTATTGTGCCTCGATCTACCGTGTTTTAATTTGCTTTTAAAAAAAGGAAAATCGTCTTCCGATATGGGGCTGTCAAGTAATAAAGAGCCTGTTTTCTCTAATGATATACGCTCATTTGCATGGCGAAAAAATTTAAAGGAAAGATATGCAGAAACAGACAAATGGTCATATAGTTATGTTTATGTATTATTAACCTAATTAAATTCCTTTACTTCATTTGTCTTTTTGTAGTAAATTTCCTTATATAAATTTTCGTATGAGAAAGGAAGATCTGTGATGGGACATGTACTGATGATCAATTTTCCGGGGGAGGGGCACATCAATCCTTCTCTTGGCGTCACAAAGGAGCTGCAAAGGCGAGGAGAAAGCATCGTATATTATGCAGTTGAGGAATACGCTGAAAAAATTAAAAAAACAGGCGCAGAAGTCCGCTTATACCCGGATTTCAGAGAGGCTCTATCACCCGGGAAGGAAAAAGAAAAGATGGACTTTGCCGAAATGGTTTACAATATGTCGGGTAAAGTCGATGAGATCGTTCAGCTCATCTACCGGGAAGTCACGAGCGAATCTTATGATTATGTGATATATGACCATCACTTTTTGGCGGGGAAGATCATTGCTGAAATGCTTGAGCTGCCGAGCGTTTCGTTATGTACCACATTTGCAATGGACGAGTCGTTTGCAAAAACGTTTACCTTGCAAGGCGACCTTGAAAGCTCGCCGTATTTTGAAAAATTGAAACGATCCCTCGGCGAATTAAGTGAGCGGTATCCCGTCAGTCTCGACAAGCCGTTTGACGTATTCTCCTGTCCGGGGGATATCACGATTGTCTTTACCTCCAGGGAGTTTCAGCCTCATGCCGAACGATTTGGGCATGACTATTTGTTTGTTGGGCCGTCGATTACGAGCAGGCAGGATCCAGGCAGCTTCCCGTTCGCTGAGCTGGAGGGGGAAACCGTCATCGTGATCTCGATGGGCACAATCTTTAATCAGCAAAAAGAGCTGTATCATATATGTATCGAAGCGCTGAAAGACTTTGACGGCAAGGTGGTCATGTCTATCGGGAAATCAACGGATCCCGCGGATCTCGGCAGCATACCGGATCATTTTATCGTGAGGCCGTATATCCCGCAATTGGAGGTTTTGAAACAAGCTGATGTATTTGTCACACACGGCGGCATGAACAGTACAAATGAAGGCCTTTACTTTGATACGCCGCTCATCGTCATCCCGATGGGTGCAGACCAGTTTTTCGTCGCAGATCAGGTGGAACGGACAGGCGCCGGTATCAAGCTGGACAAAAATGAACTTTCCGCGGCTGTTTTACAAAAAAAGATTGAAGATATGCTTGAAAACCGTTCTTATAAAGAAGGCGCCGCCAAAATCGGCCGCTCGCTCCGCAATGCCGGCGGCTATCAAAAAGCAGCTGATGCTGTATTGGAGTTGGCGGGCAAAAAGTAAGACGCTCCAAAAACAGAGCGCCCTGCTAATTCATTCTGATCTTCCGCTCAACACTGCCGTCTTTTTTATGAACGATGACGGCAGTGCCTTTATTTTCGGCGATTTCTTTCGCACGTTCGACGGCTTCTGCTTTTGTATCCTTTACTTCGCTGGCCCGCTTAGCGTCTTCGGCTTTGACTGCCCAGCCTTTTTCGTGTTTGATGACATGCTCGCACTTTTCCGCAAGCTCCGGCCTGCTGCTCGAACCGCTGTCACCGCGTTCCGTTTCATCGGCTTCTTCTGCATAGGATTTAAGTTCCCTTTTGCTCCTGTTATCCGCCCATTCCTTCGCCTGACTCGTAGCAATCGGAATTGCCCGGCTTTCGTCGTATCCTTCGTCAACCATCGCATTCGCAATTTCAATGGCTTTCTTTTTCACTGGTTTGTCCAAATGTTTCAATGAAGCGGGATAGTCTTCCATTGACCACGGCATTTGATCATTCCTCCTTTGTCATAAGTTTTACCCGCTGAAAGCCGATCAAAAAACACGGATTCATAAGATGAATCATTGTATACTATAAAAAAACACGAATGAGAGGGCGAACCTTCCGTGCGCTACGACAAAATAGATTTGGAAAACGAACTGAAAAAAATTGAAAAATGGGAAAAAGAACAGCAGAAAGCGTGGTTTTGGGAAAGGATCGGCCGGCTGCCGTTCAAGGTTCTGGACAAGCTTACCCCGGCATTCATTCAAGATAAAATCGGTCTCTTGCTCGACGAAATCGGCGGCTTTATTCAAAACGGGGGCCAATATTTGACGTCCGAAAAACACCTCATCCGCCAGTTTCAAAAAAAGCTCCCGGATGAAACAATCGAAACGATTGAAGATATTCAAAAGGCACCTTTGGAAGTGATGGATCAAATGTGTGAAAACCTCGGGAAAAACAGAGCGAATACCGCGGCTGTCCAAGGAGCGACAACCGGTGTGGGCGGCTTGTTCACGCTTGCCGTCGATATTCCCGCTATTCTCGGCCTTTCTTTGAAGACATTGCAGGACATCGCAGTATCTTACGGCTACGATCCTAAAGAAAAAACGGAGCGGATGTTTATTATTAAATGCCTGCAGCTCAGCGCGGCTGATATTGTCGGGAAAAGGGCGATCATTCAGGAACTCAGCCGGTACCATCAACCGTCAGGCTCCCGTGAAAATATGATTTCGCAAATTCAGGGCTGGCGGGAAGTTGTTTATACATATCGCGATTCTTTCGGATGGAAAAAGCTGTTTCAAATGGTACCCGTAGCAGGCATCCTCTTTGGCGCAATCTCAAATCGTTCGATGGTGAACGGTGTTGCCGAAACAGGAATGATGATGTATAAAAAGCGGCGGATCATGGAAAGGCTTGCGGAGCTGGACGCGACAGAAACAGAGTGAAAAAAAGCTGCCGTTATTAAACGGCAGCCTTTAGGTATAGAAGGAAACCCAACTCCAGAATCCATCAACACCTGCGCAGGCGTCGACCTCGCTTATTGGGAGCAGGACGGCGAACCGTACGGGGTGTGCAGTATTATCGTGATTGACGCTGATCCGAAAGAAGTCATTAAAAAAGTGCATAGCATGGGGAAAATCAGCGTGCCGTATGTGGCCGGCTTCCTTGCGTTTCGTGAGCTGCCGCTGATCATTGAGGCGGCAAAAAGCTGGAAACGGAGCCGGATGTGTTTTTGTTTGAAGGCAACGGGTATCTGCATTACAACCATATGGGCGTTGCCACCCATGCTGCTTTTTTTCTCGGTAAGCCGACAATTGGGATTGCGAAAACCTATCTCAAAATCAAAGGCTGTGATTTCGTGATGCCTGAAAATGAAGTCGGTGCATATACCGTTATCATTGACGGCGAGGTTTGGACGCGGCGGGACGTGAAGCCTATCTTCTTGTCTTGCGGAAATCATATTGATTTAGAAAGCAGCTATCAGATCACGATGAGCCTGATCAATCAAGAAAACAGGCTGCCAATCCCTGTCCGCCTTGCTGACCTGGAAACACATATCTTGCGAACGTTCTATCAGAAAAGTCACGCGTAACATTTGCAGATCCAGAACTGCAAGTGTTTTTTTAATGATTCCTGTATATTTCGCTTATATATACAGACGGGGACACTCCAGTCACCCGTTTGAACACTCTGCTGAAGTAATAAGGATTAGAAAAGCCTAATGTGCTGCTGACTTCGGTTACGTTTAAGTTGCTTGTTTTGAATAGATCAATTGCCTGTGCAATCAGCAGTTCATTTTTATAAGCTGTTATGCTTTTCCCGGTTTGCTTTTTGAAGAGGGAGGAAAGATAGGCATAATTCATTTCTAAAGCATCCTCAAAATCTCTGCTGACCAGCTTTGCATGCTTGTTACGATGCAGAAATTCAATGATTCTGCTGATGGTCCTTGAAGAGGGTGTGCCGGCCTGACTGTTTATCGCATTGCTATAAAGATCAATGAAGAATTGATAGGTGAGAGAACACGCTTGGAGCGCCCTGAAAGCACTTGGTGATTCAAAGGCATGAATAATGCTGCTCAGCTGTTTTTCTGTGTACTCACGATGAGGGACAGAACCGCTTTTCGGAAAGGTTAATTGCGATGAATAGATGCTGTCGAGAAGGATTGGTGAATTGTGAAATGGAGAAAACTCCTCCTCCTCATTCAAGGAAGGTTCGGTATAAAAATGAATGTAGTACCATTCGGTGCCGGGTGTATAAAAATCGCCTCCCCAATGCGGTGTATTGTTCTTAAGAAAAAGATATCTCCCCGCCTGAATGCGGTACTCGTTTTCGTTCTCAAATACATGGATCGCACCTTGTTTTACGTAAAAAAATACGCTGATTCTATCCATCGTCCTGTCAGGATGACGTAAAGTCCCTTCTGTATCCTTCATATGTCCGGCCTCACGGATCTTAGGGAGATGATTGGCTTGGAGTTTTACTTCATACATGGCTTCACCATCTTTCACTATTCTTATCTCCAGTGTAACGGTTCAATCCAAAAAAAGGATATGTTTTTGATAAATATTGAATTCACATCCCATATCATCATTTGGATAATGAAAGCATCACCATGCATGATGAGACGTGATAGGGGGAGATCAAAAAATGAAAGATGTAACATTATTAAAAGGAAAATTTTATGATTCTCAAATGAAAGGGAAGGAATATTTACTTTTTTTGGATGTAGACCGTCTTTTGGCTCCTTGTTATGAGGCTGTATCACAGACGCCTAAAAAACCACGCTACAGCGGGTGGGAGGCAAAAGAGATTGCCGGGCATTCGATCGGTCATTGGCTGTCCGCCGCATCAGCCATGTACCAGGCTTCCGGAGATGAAAAGCTGAAAAGGAAAGCAGAGTACGCAGTGAATGAGCTGAGTCATATCCAACAATTTGATGAAGAGGGATATGTAAGCGGTTTCTCCAGGGCGTGTTTTGATGAAGTGTTCAGCGGTGATTTTCGGGTGGACCACTTTAGTCTGGGAGGCTCTTGGGTGCCGTGGTACAGCATCCATAAACTGTTTGCGGGATTAATAGATACGTATCGGCTAACCGGCAATCAGACGGCTTTACGAGTCGTCGTCAAGCTGGCTGATTGGGCAAAAAAGGGACTGGATCGTCTGACCGACGAGCAATTTCAGCGTATGCTGATATGTGAACATGGCGGAATGAATGAGGCGATGGCCGATCTTTATATGTTGACGAAAAACAAAGCATATCTTGAACTTGCAGAACGTTTCTGTCATCGTGCCATTCTTCAGCCTCTGGCAGAGGGGAAGGATGAGCTTGAAGGAAAGCATGCCAATACCCAAATTCCAAAGGTGATCGGAGTCGCCAAGCTGTACGATATTACGGGCAAAGAAGCATATAGAAATACCGCGCTCTTCTTTTGGGAACAGGTTGTATATCAGCGTTCCTACGCAATTGGCGGCAACAGTATTGGAGAGCATTTCGGAGCGGAAGGCAGCGAGGAGTTAGGCGTGACGACCGCGGAAACGTGCAATACGTATAACATGCTGAAATTGACCGGGCATTTATTCCGGTGGTTTCACGAAGCGAGATTTACGGATTACTATGAAAATGCGCTTTATAATCACATTCTTGCTTCCCAAGATCCCGATTCAGGCATGAAAACCTATTTTGTTTCCACACAGCCGGGGCATTTCAAGGTGTATTGTTCTCCGGAAGATTCTTTTTGGTGCTGTACAGGCACCGGGATGGAAAACCCCGCGCGCTATACGCAGAATATTTACCATTTACACCAAGACGATTTGTATGTGAATTTATTTATTCCTTCACAAATAAACGTACGCGAAAAACAAATGATCATCACACAGGAAACTTCTTTTCCAGCAGCGAATAAAACCAAACTGGTTGTGAAAAAAGCTGACGGCGTGCCTATGACACTCCATATTCGTATTCCTTATTGGACGAATGGCAGCCTTAAAGCTGTGGTTAATGGAAAACGAGTTCAATCGGTTGAGAAAAATGGGTACCTTGCTATTCGTAAACATTGGAACACAGGAGATTGTATTGAGATTGATCTGCCGATGAAACTCCACATCTATCAAGCGAAGGATGATTCTAAAAAAAGCGTTCTGATGTATGGGCCGGTTGTTTTGGCAGGAGCACTAGGGAGAGAGAACTTCCCTGAAACAGATATACTTGCTGATCATCTCGCCCTTAATAACCATCCGTTAATTGATGTCCCTGTGTTGGTTGCGGATCAGGGACAGTTGGATCAGTGGGTGAAGTGTATAGATAAAACATCACTCGTATTTCAAACGAAACCGATTGGTCAGCCGGGGAATAAAGAAATCACATTCATGCCGTTCTACAATGTGCATCATCAGCGGTATTCTGTTTACTGGTATGTAATGACTGAAAAGGAATATCTTGATTTTACAGATGAAGAAAAAGAAAAGCAGGAAATCATCAGACGCATAACCGTTGATGCTGTTCAGCCGAATGAACAGCAGCAGGAGATAGAACATCACCTGAAAAAAGAAAACTCTTACTCCGGTTACGCAAGTATTGTTCACAGAGGCTGGCGAGACAGCAGAGGAGATGGTTTTTTCAGTTATGAGATGAAAACAGAGCCGAGTAAACCCATGTATTTGCTGGTCACTTATTTTGGAGGTGATGATACCTTTCAATCGGAGGAACAAACATACGAAAGAAATTTTGAGATCATGATAGATGATCAACTACTGGCCAGACAGCAGCTAAAGGCAAATCACCCAGGAAGGCTTTTTGATGTATGTTATGACATTCCAGTTGCATATACGAAAGGAAAAGAGAGAGTAACTGTCACGTTCAAATCCAGTGAGGGAACAGCAGCCGGCGGAGTGTTTGGGGTAAGGATGATTAATGAAAAAATGGTTTTACATTGAATGCATATCGATATGAATTGTTTGTTCACTCAAAAACTTGCGACCCATGGGCCGCAAGTTTTTTATTTGAATGTTTTTCGCGTCAAATCGATAAAAGCCTTTAATGGCGCAGACATCCACTTGTCCTTATGCCATGCTAATTGAGTAAAAACGGGGCAACCGCTTGCCAATTGAGTTCTTTCATCCGGCCTGCAGCAATATCATCTTTTACTGGCAATTCAGGCAAGATTCCAAACCAAGCACATCCAAGCTTGATGCAGGCAAAGAAACAATTGTCATATCGAACGGCATTTCGGGACCAAAATAAAAATGCACCTGTCCAGGTGCTCAGCTTTTTGACTGTTAATGGCTTTTTTTCGTGTTCCTCCCGATCTTCTTGGATGGCTTCATTTAAATCCTTGATATAGTTTTGTGTATCCTGTTCAATTGTTTTTCTTGTGTATTTATGCTTGTTGGCATTGGCTTTCAGGTGGGTGGAATTAGTGAATAGGACACGTCCGCCCACCATGTCATGATTGATGGCCTGAAGAACGTTCTCATCAAAAATGTCTTGGAAGATGGTTGTATCTTTAAAGCGTGTGCGTCTGTTCCAGCTGATGGTGGAGTGGTGCGGAACGGGATCGTTTATGTTCAATCCGAGAAACCATCTGGACGCCATGTTGTAAAAAATTTCTTTTTCGAGCTGTCTTTCTGAACGGATACCATAGAGGTATCCAATAAACATCATTTTGAATAAAATCAGCGGGTCAAGTGAGGGGCGGCCTTTGTTTTCACTGTAATAAGGTTTAACCTTTTCAATGATGAAAGAGAAATCTAACCAATTTTTCGAAGCAGATGATCCTCTTCGACAAGTTGATCGAGAAGAACAAATTCGGCTGCGTTTAGAGAAGAACTTTTTGTGTGGAACATGAGAAAGACACTGTCCTTTTGAAGTCTTTCTTTATTTTATTACAGGAGAATGGATATTTTAAGGAAAAATAAAGGCTGCCGTTTGATAACGGCAGCCTTTCTTATGGAGTTACGCTTTTTCTGTAAAGCGAGGCAGTCTGAAGAGAATCGCGCAAATGCCGCAGACGCCGATCAAAATCGGATAAAAAGAATAAGGAAGGATACTGACAGGCGATATTTTCGCGATTTGTGCAGCTGATAGCATTTGCGCACCGTAAGGAATCAATCCTTGAACCACACAGGAAAAGATATCAAGGATGCTCGCCGATTTCCTGTTGTCGATTCCGTACCTGTCAGATAAATCTTTTGCCAGCGGCCCCGCTGTAATAATGGCAATCGTATTGTTGGCCGTTGCCAGGTTTGCCGCACTGACAAGGCCGGCAATGCCCGCTTCCGCTCCTTTTTTTGAACGGATTCTCCGCGATACAAATTGAAGGAGAAATGTGATCCCGCCGTTTCGCTTCATCATTTCCGCCATTCCGCCAATCAGAAGCGATAAAATGATCAGTTCAGACATCCCGCCGATGCCTTCGGTTATCGCCGTCAAATACGTATGAAGCGTCAGGCTTCCGTCGAAAATTCCGATCACCCCGGCTAATACGATGCCGCCGAAAATAACGGCCATAACATTAAATCCGAGAAGGGCAAATATCAGAACCCCGAGATACGGAAGCACCTTCACCCAGCTGTAAGTCCCAGCTTGTGCTCCGGGATGCCCTCCGGCTGAGAACACCATCAGCAGGATGACCGTGGCAACCGCGGCAGGCAGAACGATCAGGAAATTCGTTTTAAACTTGTCCGACATTTTCGTCTTTTGTGTGCGGACAGCGGCAATGGTCGTATCGGAAATAAATGATAAGTTATCACCGAACATCGCGCCCCCTACAACCGCTGCAACCGAATAGGCCGCTGGAACGCCGATTTCCGCGCTGATCCCCGCAGCGATCGGAGCGAGCGCTGCAATCGTTCCGGTTGACGTGCCCATCGACACAGAGATAAAGGCAGCAATGATAAATAAACCGGCAACCATAAACTGCCCCGGTACAAACGAAAGCGCGAGATTAACGGTTGATTCGACGGCCCCCATCGCCTTTGCGGCTGATGAAAACGCTCCGGCCAAAATAAAGATCATCACCATGATCATAATGTCGGGGTGTCCGGCACCTTTCGCAAACCACTCCGTCTTTTGGCTGAGCTTCTCCTTCCGGTTCATCGCCAGTGAGACAACCGATGCCGCAAGCGCCGCGGCCACGATTGGCAGGCTGTAAAAGTCGCCTGTGATCAAGCCTGATCCAACGAATAAACAAACAAATAAAAACAGCGGCAAAAGCCCTGAAGCTTTTCCGTTTTGATTTTGCATGATGTACACCTCTTCTATAGGTTCAAACCGTTTTTTCACCAATATCCAACACTTTAAAAGGCGAACGCTCAAAAGTCAAATGGTAAAATAAGTTCGGGAGAAAATCAAATGAAAAGAGGAAAGAGCTGATGAATCGCAAAATGAATGTTCTCGATTTGATAAAGGGAGACACAGCTAATTTGTCCGTTTCGGAAGTGAATGACCATTGCATGAGGATCGCCGTTTTGGAGGGTGATTACGTATGGCATTTCCATCCCGGCTCAGATGAGCTGTTTGTTGTTTTGGAAGGAGAGCTGTTGATCGATTTTCAGGATCGTCCCACAGAAGTCCTGAAAGCGAACGATTCCCTGCTGATTCCGAAAGGCGTCATTCACCGGACGCGCGCTGAGGTAAGGTCGGTTAACCTTTGTATAGAAAAAACTAATGCGGAAATCGTCCCGTTCGCGGAAGGGAATGTGCTGAAGCTGATACGGTGCAAATCAGCCGGACAAAAGCTTCGAGCGTTCAGCAAGGCGCAGGCCAAATGGGCTCCGCTGCAAAACGTCAGCGGATTCATCAGACAGTGGGGCGGATGGGTGGAAACAGAAAACGGGCAGGAAGCCGTCGTCCTGGTGCTTTGGAAATCGAAGCAAGACTATTTGAACTTTATGGCCGATCACCATGATGCAATATATGAAAGAACGAATCAGAAAGGCACGTTCGAATCAATCAACATTACGCTGTTTGAAGATCCTGCCGAGATATGTGAGACGCTGCAGAACAATACACCGGCTCCGGTACCGGAATGGACGGTAAAGGGCAGCGGACGATCGCGCGATTCTCGGACGCTTTCGTGAATGTGCTATTTGTGTTTACTCTTTTTGAAATGTGGAATGTAAAAACCATAACACTTCAAAAGGAGGAATCGAAAATGGCAAACAATAATGACAACAACAAAATGAGTAGGGAAGAAGCAGGCAGAAAAGGCGGAGAAAAAACGAGCCAAAACCATGATAAAGAATTCTACCAAGAGATCGGTCAAAAAGGCGGAGAAGCTACAAGCCAAAACCATGACAAAGAATTCTACCAGGAAATCGGCGAAAAAGGCGGGGAAGCCACAAGCCGTAACCATGACAAAGAATTCTACCAGGAAATCGGTGAAAAAGGCGGAGAAGCCACAAGCCGTAACCATGACAAAGAGTTCTACCAGGAAATCGGTGAAAAGGGCGGAGAAGCCACAAGCCGTAACCATGACAAAGAATTCTACCAGGAGATCGGTCAAAAAGGCGGAGAAGCTACAAGCCGTAACCATGACAAGGAGTTCTATCAAGAAAACGGCGAAAAAGGCGGACGCCAAAGAAGAAGCGGTTAATGAGCGGTGAAGAGAGGGGCTGAACATCAGCCCCTCTCTTTTTATGGAAGATGCCTGCCGCTGCCGCCCGAGCACCCATATTAAATTATTATAAATTATTGATCTTCTGAAGAGATTTCCGGTCTGTTTTGTTATATAATTTACAGATGATGCATCAAATTGTAATTATAAAAGTTTGAATGCTAAAAGTTAAGGACTAAAGTACTGGTGGGAGTGTACCGAATGGCAGCGTTGATTAAATTTTTTCAGCACCCTGGGGTCAGGCGTTTTTCAGTTTTTGTTGTATTGGCGGGAGTTTTATATCTGTTCCGCAGCATGATGAATCTCATATTGCTCACATTTATCTTTACGTTTTTGATGAACCGTCTGGAAAATGTGATCCGCGGTTTTTTAAACCGCTTTATTAAAGTCAGCCAGAGACTGATTATTTCTTGTTTGTATGCGGCTCTTGCCATCGCGCTTTCGATCGGCGGTGTGGTCTATTATCCCGTGATCGTCACCCAGATTCAGCAGCTGATCAAACAAGGAAAGTATATCGCTTCTCACCCTGACAGCATTCCTTTTCTCGATATGATTACCGGTATGTTCGGCGATATCAACTTGACATCCTATTTGGAAAAAGGTCTTAACTTTATCTATACATATATCACGGATATCAGCGCGTTTGGCCTGCAGGTGGTTATGTCATTGGTTCTCAGCATGTTCTTATTGATCGAAAAAGACAAAGTCATGAGCTTAATGGATAAATTTAAGACGAGCAAAATAGCTATTTTCTATGAGGAAATTGCTTACTTTGGGAAAAAATTCACGAGAACGTTCGGCAAGGTGCTTGAGGCTCAGTTTATTATCGCCTCCATCAATTGCGCACTGACGACCATTGCCCTCGCGATTATGGGTTTTCCTCAGCTTTTCGGCCTTGCCGTCATGGTGTTTTTCCTCGGGCTGGTTCCGGTCGCAGGCGTTGTGCTCTCCCTTATTCCGTTAAGCATTATCGCCTACAGCATCGGCGGAATCGCTTATATCGTATCACTGGTGTTGGTCATTATGATCGTCCATGCGATAGAGGCCTATTTCCTCAATCCGAAATTGATGTCCGCCAAGACGGAGCTGCCGATTTTCTTCACGTTTATCGTGCTGATTTTTTCTGAACATTTTATAGGGATTTGGGGTTTAATTATCGGTATTCCGATATTTGTTTTCCTGCTTGATATACTTGATGTTACAAGTCAGGAGAAAAACCGAACAGCAGACACACGAAAATAGCATATATTTGTAAATCAGAAAATTTGGTTTACATATTTCGAATTTTCAGGTATAACTGTTATATAACGAAATAGCGCCACACGTTTAATCCTTTAGTAGGAGTGGGGGACCCGATCATTTGGGGTGAATTTTTCTGTTCCCGTGCGAACCGAAAGACGGACATCTCTTCGTCCGAACCCGTCAGCTAACCTCATCAACGTGAAGAGAGTCATGTGGAACCAATTTTAATGGTAAAAGCCCATGGGAGATCTCTCATGGGCTTTTTTTGGAAAGGGGAGATATGTTATATGAAGTTAGCAACAAAAATTATTATCGCTCTATTACTCGGTGCAGCCGTCGGTATTATACTGAACGTCACTTCACCGGATTTATTTAGCAAGCTTAATACATTTTTATTCGGGCCGCTCGGCACGATCTTCCTTAACTTAATTAAAATGCTCGTTGTACCGATTGTTTTCTTTTCTCTGACTTTAGGGGTAGCAGGACTTGGAGATCCAAAGAAACTGGGCAGAATCGGTGCCAAAACGATTTCTTTCTTTTTAGTAACAACTGCAATTGCCATTATTATCGGACTTGTTTTAGCGTTGGTCATCAAACCGGGAACCATCGGAACGTATGATACAAGCGCTGCGGAATATTCAGCACAGAAGGCGCCAAGCATTGCCGAAACGCTTTTGAACATCATTCCGACAAACCCGGTTCAGGCAATGGCTGAAGGTAATATGCTGCAAATCATTGCTTTCTCCATTTTGGTCGGTCTCGGAATTACGATGCTCGGCAAAAAGGCGGATGCTCTTCTCAAAGTGGTGGAACAGGGTAACGATCTGATGATGTACCTGGTCAATCTCGTCATGAAGTTCGCGCCGTACGGTACGTTCGGCTTGATTGCCGGGGCAATCGGAAGCCAGGGCTGGGACGCCATTAAAGCAATGGGGCTTTATATGATCGTCGTCATACTGGCGCTGTTCATCCATGCCATTGCAACATACGGCGCAGCGATTGCGTTTCTGGCAAAGCGGAACCCGCTCACATTCTTTAAAGATTTTTCAGAGGTTATGCTTGTTGCTTTCAGTACGTCCAGCAGCAACGCGACACTTCCGGTTTCGATGGATGTCGCTCAAAGAAAGCTGAAAGTTCCAGAGCCGATCTCAAGTTTTGTCCAGCCGCTTGGAGCTACGATCAACATGGACGGAACGGCGATTATGCAAGGGGTAGCAACAGTCTTTATCGCTCAGGTGTACGGTTATGACCTGACATTCACACAGCTGCTGACGGTCGTTCTCACGGCAGTGCTTGCCAGCATCGGAACAGCGGGTGTACCGGGTGTCGGACTGATTCTGCTCGCCATGGTTCTTCAAACAGTTGGCCTTCCAGTTGAAGGAATTGCGCTAATATTGGGAATTGACCGACTTCTGGACATGATTCGTACGGCTGTCAATACAACAGGCGATGCAGCATGTGCAGTCATCGTCACCGAGACGGAAAAGAAACACGGCAAAATCGAAGCCCCTCATAGTGAAGTGTCCGTGTAACTCAAAAATGATATAATCAAACAGTGCCTTTTCGGCACTGTTTATTTTTTTAGGAAAGAGGAGGGGGCTATGACAAAGCAGCCTGTTTTACATATAGAAAATGTTGATAAAATCATAGACGGCAAAACGATTTTGAAAGATATCTGCTTAACGGCGGATGAAGGGGAGATTATCGGCCTGCTAGGTCCGAACGGGTCAGGAAAAACGACCCTCATTAAATTGATCACCGGCTTAATCAAAATGAAGAGCGGATCAATTGTCATAAACGGTTTTCCGATTGACCGCCAATTTGAAAAAGCGATCCAGTCCGTCGGAGCCATCGTTGAAAATCCTGAATTTTACCCGTATCTGACTGGCTATGAAAATCTGAAACACTATGCAAATATGCACGCTGGAATCGGGCGGGAAAGACTAGCGGAAGTCATCAGCAGGGTCGGCCTTGAAGATGCCGCAGAAGACAAGGTCAAAACGTACTCGCTCGGAATGAAACAGCGCCTCGGTATCGCCCAGGCGATTCTTCACCGGCCGAAGCTGCTGATTTTGGACGAGCCGACAAACGGATTGGACCCGGCGGGAATGAAAGATTTCCGCGAACACTTGCGTGAGCTTGCCGAAGAAGAAGGAACAGCGATCCTGTTTGCGACCCACTTGCTGAAGGAAGTGGAAGATTTGTGCGATCGGGTCGTCATCCTTCAACAAGGGAAAATCAGATCAACCGTCGTCCTCAATGATGCAGATGAAAAGCAGGAAAAGGCGATGCTGGAGGTACAGCCTCATGACAAAGCGCTTCAGTGGCTGAAAGACCAAGGATACGAAGCCCACGCCGAAAAAGGCCTGCTTGCCGTAAAGGTGGCGAGAGCGGAAATTCCCGCTTTAAATCAACAGCTTGTCGCCAATAATATTGACGTCTATTCGATTGCTCCGTTTAAGCAGTCTCTTGAGGATGAATATATGGCGCGGACGAATGGAACGGAAGAGAGGAATGCTGATGTTTAGACTGATTCAAAACGAGCATGTTAAATTGCTGAAGCGAAAAGTAACATTTGTATCGTTGGCGCTGATCGTAATCTTTCAATTTTTTCTCGCGCTCATAACGAAAAGAATCCTGATGGGCGCTGGGGCAGATGATCATTTTATCGGCTATTTTTCATTCACCCCAAACCTGAATATCCTCTTGCAGGGGCTTTCAATTGTGGTGGCGGCTTCAATTATATCCTTTGAATATGATAAAAAGACGATCAAATTTTTGCTGATCCGCCCTGTCAAAAGAGAAAAAATTCTCGTTTCCAAATACGTGACGAGCGTGCTCGCAAGCATTTGGCTTTTTATCATTTACTACGGATTTTCTTTATTATTTGGTCTGCTCTTTTTCGGCGTGAAGCTCGACGAAAAAGCGGAGCCGCTCTTTACCAATACGGTGAAAATGATCGGGACGCAGTGGTTTGAAGTATGGATGATGGTTTCATTTGCGTTTTTATGTTCGGCTTTGTTCAAAAGCAGCGCGCTCAGCATCATGGTGTCGATTGTCGTGCTGTACGGCGCCAAAATGCTTGTAACGATTATGGCGTATTTGGAAAAACCGCTCGGTAAATTTTTGTTGTTCGCCAATACCGATTTAACGCAATACGCCGGAGAGGCCAAACCGCTTTTTGCCGGGATGACGCCTTTGTTCTCACTCTTTATCGTCTTTCTCCATCTCGTGTTTTTTCTCGGAGCGGCATGGTGGGGCTTTTGTAAACGAGATATGAAAGTATAAAATAATTTGTCTAATGTGTGACAAAAGGAATGACATTTTTGTGAAATGTGTCGTAATTACCGTGTGAATCTCCTATTCTTAATTATAATTTTAGGATAAGGGAATGGGGGATGAGACATCCATGAAAAAATTTATTACGGCATTGCCGATTGTATTGCTGTTGTCATTTTCATTTGTTTCTTTTGCCTTTAACTTCGATCATCTCGTCTATTTTAGACTTGCGCTCGGACTATTTTCGCTTGCAGGTTTGTTTCTGTTATATAAATTGAAAAACGGTGTCCGCTTCTTTATGGTGTATCTTTATGGAAGCTGGGTCGTGCTGGCCGGAATCGCCGCATATGAAGAACCGCTTTTTTCCGATTTCTTCTTCGGCGGCCTTACGATCACGATGGGCTACTTAACCTATATGCTGATTTATCTCGGTATGAAGGTTGACCGCCGCGGCGGTCAAGCCGTTTAGTTAAAAGCGTACCTTGTTGAAGGTGCGCTTTTTTGTTTTGCCAAGGCTATCATTTGCACAACGAGCCGTGAACGAACTATAATACTTATTAAATCTATCGGAATTTGGTCAGGAGGATGCCGGTGTGTGTTCAATATTTGTGAAAACGGAAAGGCAGCAGGAATGGTTCGGTAAAATCGGAAAACTGGCGGATGAATTTGAGAAAACTGCAGCGTACTATGACGAACATGCCCAATTTCCCGCAGAACATATTCAAAAGCTGCGGGATTCAGGCTACACGGCGCTAACGGTCGGAAAAGATTACGGGGGAGAGGGTATTTCGCTCTACGACATGCTTTTATTTCAGGAACGGCTTGCCAAAGGAGACGGACCGACGGCTCTCAGCATCGGCTGGCACTTAAGCGTGATGGGAGAACTGGCAGAAGGAAACAGCTGGGATCGGCATGTGTTTTCATCGATTTCACATGAAGCATTAAAGGGCGCGCTGATCAACAGAGCTGCAAGTGAAGCGCAGACGGGCAGCCCGACAAGAGGAGGACGCCCCGGAACCCATGCAGTCAAAAAGAACGGCGGCTGGATTGTAAACGGCCGTAAAACATTCACAACGATGTCTCCGGTTCTCGACTACTTTCTTGTCACCGCTTGGATTGAAGAGAAGCAAACGATCGGCGTTTTCTTGATCCATAAAGATGCGGAAGGCTTGGCAATAGAAGAAACGTGGGATATGGCGGCGATGAGGGGCACGGGAAGCCACGATTTGGTGCTGACCGATGTCCGTCTCGACGAATCCATGCTTGTTGAGCTGTTAGCAGGTAAAAGAACGGATAAAATCAACGGCTGGCTGCTTCATATACCGGCTGTATATTTAGGGATCGCACAAGCAGCGAGAGATTATGCCGTTCAATTTGCAAAAGACTATCAGCCGAACAGCTTGAAAGGTCCGATTAAAGAAGTGCCCGCCGTTCAGCGCCATATCGGCGAAATCGATCTGGAACTCATGAAAGCCCGCCACTTTATGTATCATGTCGCAGAGCTTTATGATGACCCGGAGCGCCGCGCCCTTTTGACAGGTGAGCTCGGAGCGGTTAAGCATACGGTAACGAATACGGCCATTGCTGTCGTAGACAAGGCGATGAGAGTCGTCGGAGCGAAGAGCCTGGCGAGAACGAACCAGCTCCAAAGATTCTATCGCGATGTCCGGGCGGGCCTCCACAACCCCCCGATGGATGATGCGACAATCGGCAAGCTTGCAGGAATTGCATTCAGCGAATAGTTTCAGCGAAATAAAAAAGAAGCCGTTCAAAATGAGCGGCTTCTTTTATGTTTGTTTTGCTTTAGAAATGGCCAAAAGGCGGTTCTCGTGTCTGCGGTCGATCTTGTCATAAATGACTTCCATTTCTTTCGGATTCTTGGCGATTTCTTTTTTATATTCTTCGACAAGCTGATGAAAGGTTTTAATCTTCCGTTTTGACATGATTATCCGCCTTTCTTGATGGATTGGTATTCGCTTTCAAGTTCGCTTAAAGATAATTCGTAAAGATGGCGCTCTTCTTTTTTATATATGCCAAGCTGGATAAGCCGCTGAATGAGTTGTTTCTTTCTCATTTCCACCGCTTTCTTTAAATGAGGGGCCATGTGATCACCTCGTCAACCATTATTGATATTGATAATCATTATCAATTATATGTATTATACTAAACAGTATCACTGGATGTAAAGAGACATCGCTAAAAGAATATTGAACAAAATTGAAAAATATGAATTATTATCCAAAAAAATATATAAAAAAAGAAGCCGACAAGGGCTTCACAACTAGAAAAAATAATTGCAAAATAGGAACAAAAAACATTCTACCTGAATATAAAAAACGAATCAAGAACTTTTTATGAAAATTCGACATTTTACGTTTCCCGGGAAATACTCGTGTCGAATTTTTAATGAAAGCTCATTCTATTATGAAACAAATATTGCTGCTGTCCCGTCTTATATAAAAGGACATGGGATGTTCCCATGTCCTGCCGTTCAGACAAAAAATCTGGACTTTAAACGAATTAGCTAATATGTTCAGCCAGGAATTCATTCACTTCTTCAGGCGTTTTGGCATTTGCGCTGTGAAGGTGACCCGTTTTTTCGCCGTTCTTGAAAATCAACAGGCTTGGAATGCCCATGACCTGATACTTGTCGGCAAGTTCAGGAAGGTCGTCTTTATTCAGCTCATACCAGTCATTTTCCTGATAAGCCTCAAGAATATCTCCGATGAACATGTTCATGCGTGTGCAGTCCGGGCACCAGTCAGCGTGAAATTTGACGATGATTTCTTTATCGGATTGGATCAGTTCATTAAATTGCGCTTCTGTTGTGATTTTTTTCAATTGCAACCTCTCCTTTTCAATGCCATTTTAATATAAAATGAAAAGGATTTACATACAAATGCTTTTTATATGCTGTTTTTAGACCGTAATAAAATAATTAGATCATTTTCCTGGGAAAGTGATAAGATAGTAAAGATGAATCCAGTGGGGGGAGTACGAATTGAAGACAAGATTAGGATTGGTATACGGCGGAAAATCAGCGGAGCATAACGTTTCTCTGCAAACCGCGCTGGCCGTCACGAAAGCATTAGATACTGAAAAATTTGATATACACCCGATTTATATAACAGAAAAAGGCGAGTGGGTGAGAGGGCCGCAACTGACAGAGCCTGTTTCAAATGTGAAAATGCTTCAATTTGAACAGACGGGCCAGACATTTTCTCCGGCTGTGTTAAACCGGGATATGTTTCCGGGCGAAGCTGATGTAAAAGAAGACTCGATTGATGTTGTTTTCCCGCTTTTGCACGGACCGAATGGGGAAGACGGCACAATTCAAGGCATGCTTGAACTACTGAATGTGCCGTATGTGGGCAACGGAGTCTTAGCTTCCTCTGCGGGCATGGATAAAGTGGTCATGAAGCATCTGTTTGCACAGGCAGGTCTTGACCAGGCGAAATACGTTTCATTCGTGAAAAAAACATGGAGTCAGTCTAAAGAAGAAAGCTATGATCAAGTGGAAGCGGAACTTGGTTATCCGTGCTTCGTAAAACCGGCTAACCTTGGATCAAGCGTCGGGATCAGCAAATGCAGAAACCGTGAAGAGCTTGACCAAGCCTTTGAACTTGCATTCCAATATGACCGCAAAATTGTCGTTGAAGAAGGCGTCATCGGCCGGGAAATAGAACTCGGCGTTCTTGGGAATGATGAACCTGTCTGCTCAGTCGCGGGGGAAATCGCTCCGAAGAAAGATTTTTATGACTATAAAGCAAAATACGAAGACGGCGATACCGATTTGATTATTCCGGCTTCCCTGACAGAAGACGAATACGAAACAATGCGCAGCATGGCGGTCAAAGCGTTTCAGGCGATTGACGGCTCAGGCCTTGTGAGAGCGGACTTTTTCCTTACAAATGAAGGCAGGGTCCTGATCAATGAAGTCAATACGATGCCGGGATTCACCCCGTTCAGCATGTTTCCGCTTCTCTGGAAGCAATCAGGGGTTGAGTATGCTGAACTGATTGAGAAGCTTGTTGCTTTGGCAATCGAGCGCCACGAAGAAAAACAGCAGATCAAACATACATTTTAACGGGACGGAGCGGACCGAATCCGGGGAGCTTTCATGGAGAAAGGCGCGGCAGGCGGTTCGCCCTTAGATACAGCTGCAGACACTATCCTTATTTGTGGTAGTGTCTCTTTTCCTTGCTGGAGAAAGAGAGGGACATACATGATAACGAGAACGGTAAAAGAAATTGCTGAAATGTCGGAAGGCGTTTTGACGAATGAAGCTTTTGAAGAGCGTCTTGTCAAAGGTGTCTCAACCGATTCGAGAAAACTGGCGAAAGACCAACTGTTTATTCCGCTTGCAGGCGAGCGGTTCAACGGACACGTTTTTGCAGAGCAGGCTTTTCAGGAAGGTGTCGCGGCCGTGCTGTGGAACCGGAGCGAACCGAATCCTCCGGAAGGGAAGCCGGTCATTTTAGTTGATGATACGCTGGAAGCGCTGCAGAAGCTTGCGAAAGCATACAGGCATCAGCTGGACGTAAAAGTTGTCGGCGTGACCGGTTCAAACGGGAAAACGACGACAAAAGACATGATTCATGCTGTGTTGGGCACCGAGTATAAAGTGCATAAGACAGAAGGAAACTACAATAACCATATCGGCCTGCCCCTGACAATTCTGGCGATGCCCGAAGACACAGAAATCGCCATTTTGGAGATGGGGATGAGCGCCAAAGGAGAAATCGATTTTCTTACTCGTTTGGCGCGCCCTGATATCGCAGTCATTACAAACATCGGCGAATCACACCTCCTTGAACTCGGATCAAGAGAAGGAATTGCAGAGGCAAAGCTCGAAATTGTCAATGGGCTTTCAAAAGAAGGCACACTCATTTATGTCGGAGATGAACCGCTGCTCGCCGAAAGGCTTAACCAGCCGCCTTACGATACAAAGACGTTTGGAGAGGATCCGGCTTTCGATTATCAGCTTGAGGATATGTCACAGACGGAAGAGGGCACAGCATTCCGTGTCAGAGGAATCGAAAACCGGTTTTTCATCCCGGTGCTCGGAAAGCATAATGTGAAAAACGCTTTAGCTGCGATTGCGGCCGGAGACCTTCTGAATGTCAGCCGGGCTCACATTGCTGAAGGGCTGACTAAACTGAAAGTGACCGGAATGCGGCTTGAGCTTGTGAAGACTGCGGACGGCGTTGCGATCATTAATGACGCCTATAATGCAAGTCCGACATCGATGAAAGCAGCGATCGAGCTTGTCGAACAGATGAAGGGATACGGCAAGAAAATTCTTGTTCTCGGCGATATGCTGGAGCTCGGCGAAGGAGAAAAAGTGTTTCATGAAGAAATCGGGCAGGCAGTCAATCCGGACTCGATCGACTTTTTATTTACGTACGGAGAACTCGGTGCATATATTGCAAAAGGGGCGCTTAAACATTTCCCGGAACACCGCGTCCTTCATTTTAACCCGGAAGACAAAGACAGTTTGAAAAAGACATTGAAAGACAAAGCGAATACAGGGGATTTGATCCTCATCAAAGCGTCCAGAGGCATGCGCCTTGAGGATGTTATAAAAGATTTGTAAGGGAACATTGAATCATAAAGTCGTTTTTTTATGTGATAATCAGTAAAAGAAAACGGGTGAATGGTCATGATAGGATGTTTATGCATTCACGGATTTACCGGAGCACCGTATGAATTGGAACCGCTGGCTTCTCATTTAAAACAGACGGCAGATTGGCAAGTCGAAATGATCACGCTGCCCGGGCACGGGGAGAGGCCGGTTTTAAAAGGCGTCTGTTTTCAGGAATGGATCGCTTGTGCTGAAGTGGAGCTCGTCCGCTTGTTGAAAACGTGTGAGACGGTGTTTTTAATCGGATTTTCAATGGGCGGGATGATTGCCGCCTATTTAGCCGGAAAATATTCGGTCAGCCGCCTTGTCCTGTTGAGTGCGGCCGCCCAGTACATCAGCCCGGGACAGCTGATCCAGGACTTGAAGAATGTGATCAAAGATTCTCTGCAAGGCAAGATTGAGGATAATTTGCTTTACAAAAGGTACAAACAAAAGCTGACAAGCACTCCGGTGTCATCAGCATTTCAGTTTCGCAAGCTCGTCAAGATGACAAAGCCTGCTTTAAAAAATCTCCGGATCCCTGTGCTCATTGTTCAGGGGGAGTGTGATTCAATCGTGCCGCTGTCAAGCGCGTATTACTTGTATGAAACCATACCTTCCGATGAGAAAGAGCTGTGCCTCTTGCCGGAATCCAAGCACCATGTCTGCCTTGAAGAAAACTCCGCTACCCTATTTCAAACCGTTGAGGCGTTTCTCAAAAAAACGCCGATTGAATCCATAAAAAAATAAATAATTGAACGGCAATCTGCAAAAAATAATCTGGGATGCTGGCAGGGAAAAAAATGAGCGTATGCTGTCGAAAGCTGCACAAGCCTGTGTTACAATGTGTAAAAGACGCCTCCGGGCGGGCTTTATATTTCGATGCCGGACGGCTACGCCCGAGGTCCATAGGAGACTGCCGAACCGGCAAGAGAGCACACCGCTCACTCTCATCTTGTTGAAAAACGTATAACGGAATGGTAATATAACATGTAAAGTAATTCGGGCTTTGCATAAGTATGGACCTGTCCTTTGCACAAAGGGCAGTTTTTATTGATAAAACACGATTACTGAAACAGTAAGCAGAAGGAGTTTGAATACATTGACAATAACGTTTCAAGATTTTCAATTAAGTTCTGATCTCACAAAAGCAATCAAGCGTATGGGATTTGAAGAAGCAACACCAATTCAGGCACAAACGATTCCACTCGGCCTTGCAAATAAAGATGTGATCGGACAAGCGCAAACGGGAACAGGAAAAACGGCTGCATTTGGCATCCCCCTTGTTGAGAAAATCAACCCCGAGTCTCCTAACATTCAAGCCATTGTTATCGCACCTACTCGTGAACTAGCCATTCAAGTTTCTGAAGAGCTATACAAAATTGGACAGGATAAACGCGCTCGCGTGCTGCCGATTTACGGAGGACAGGATATCGGACGCCAGATTCGCGCGCTCAAGAAAAACCCTCATATTATCGTCGGAACACCTGGCCGCCTGCTTGACCATATCAACCGCCGCACGATGCGTCTTCAAACCGTGAACACCGTTGTGCTTGATGAAGCGGATGAAATGCTGAACATGGGTTTCATCGAAGATATCGAATCCATCCTTTCCAATGTGCCTGCTGAGCATCAGACATTGCTGTTTTCTGCAACAATGCCTGCTCCGATTAAGCGGATTGCAGAACGTTTCATGACCAACCCGGAGCACGTGAAAGTGAAAGCGAAAGAAATGACAGTATCAAACATCCAGCAGTTCTACCTTGAAGTTCATGAACGCAAAAAGTTTGATACGCTGACACGTCTTCTTGACATCCAGTCTCCGGAACTGGCGATTGTATTCGGCCGGACAAAGCGCCGCGTCGATGAGCTGACTGAAGCGCTTAATCTGCGCGGTTATACAGCTGAAGGAATCCACGGAGATTTGACTCAGGCGAAGCGGATGGTTGCACTCCGGAAATTTAAGCAAGGCGCAATTGAAGTGCTCGTTGCGACAGACGTTGCGGCACGCGGCCTTGATATTTCAGGTGTAACACACGTTTACAACTTCGATGTGCCGCAAGATCCTGAGAGCTATGTTCACCGCATCGGAAGAACGGGACGCGCGGGCAAAACAGGAATGGCGATGACCTTCATTACACCGCGTGAAAAGGATATGTTGCGCGCCATTGAGCAGACGACAAAACGCAAAATGGACCGCATGAAAGCACCGACTCTCGATGAAGCCATTGAAGGACAGCAGCAGGTGACGGTTGACCGTCTCCGGACGATCATTGAGGAAAATAACCTGAACTTCTATATGACGGCTGCAGCTGAATTATTGGAAGATCATGACTCTGTGACGGTTGTTGCTGCTGCCATTAAAATGATGACAAAAGAGCCGGATGACACGCCTGTACGCCTGACAGAAGAGGCTCCTCTCAGATCAAAGCGAAACAAGAGCCATCACCAACGTTCATCAAAACGCAGAGACGGCGGCGGCTACAGAGGAAAGAACAATCGTTCATCCTATGATAAAAAGCGTTCTTCGAATGACAGACGCCAAAAAAAATCATATAATTCATAAGCAAAAGGCGGATCCTTTTTTACGGATTCGCCTTTTTTAAAAAACTAAAGCCTTTAAATGAAACATTTTCAGCCTGAAGACCGTAAATAGAACTAGATTGGGGGAATCGAGTTTTGAGAAGTGAGCCGAAAAATCAAATCAGCCGTGATGGCGTAAAAGTCTGGAGAATCACAGCTTGTATCACATCATTCGTACTCATGCTGGTTGCAGCAGGCCTGATTGCCGCCGGAGTATTATTTAAGTGGCCGGTATGGATCGGCATTTTGTCAGGAGCCGTTTGGCTGGCGATTTCATTTGTTATCATCATCATTATTCCGAATATCCGCCACAGAATTTGGCGCTACGAAGTCCATGAGAACGAAATCGATATTCAGCACGGCATCTTTGTGGTGACCCGCGTGATCGTTCCGATGGTCAGAGTCCAGCATGTTGATACATCGCAGGGCCCCATCCTCAGAAAATATAATCTCGCCTCTGTACAAATTTCAACAGCCGCGACGACCCATTCCATTCCCGCTTTGGATGTTGAAGAGGCCGATCAACTCAGGGACTCCATTTCCAGGCTGGCAAGGGTGACTGAAGATGATGTCTGAACCGAGACGCATGCACCCCGCCGCCGTCATTCTCAACTTTATCAAAGGACTTGTTGAGACCGTTAAAAATTTTATCATTCCATTTGGTGTGGTGATTTTTTTAAATCAGTCGCACACAGTCAAAATGATAGCGATCGCCGCGGCTGTGCTGTTTTTCATTTCTTTGGTCGTGACAAGCATTATCAAGTGGAGAAAATTTACATACCGTATCGAAGAGGATGAATTGCGAATAGAGGAAGGCCTGATCAATAAGAAAAAAAGGTATATTCCGATCGAACGGATTCAAACGATCAACACGAGCGCAGGCCTCATTCAGCAAATGTTCAAGCTTGTGAAGCTTCAAGTTGAAACGGCAAGCGGAGGAACGGAAGCGGAAGTTTCCTTGGTCGCCATTACCCAGGCTGAAGCCGAACGTATTCAGCAAGCGCTTTTCGAAAGGAAAAAAGCGGCGGAAGACACGGGAGCCGATGTCACGGATCCGCTGGAAGAGACTGCCGAAGAGGCGGAGGAAACAGCGGAAGAACCGGTTATGATGTACAAAATGACCGGACAGGAGCTCTTAACCGCGGCTTCAACATCGAGCGGCATCGGTGTTATTATTTCAGGGGTATTCGCTTTTTTCACTCAAGTTGATGATTTCTTTGATTTGGATTGGCTGTATGACCGCTTTGCGTTTTTGAACAGCGCGGGAGCCACTGTCATCGCATTGGCCGCCTTTGTTGCCCTTTTCATCGCATGGCTTCTCAGCATCGTCGGGATGCTTTTGAAATACGCGAATTTTACAGTCGTGCGTAAAGAGAAGGAAATCGTCATTTCCAGAGGGCTGATTGAAAAGCATCAAATCACGATTCCCCTGCAGCGGATTCAAGCGATTAAAATCAAGGAGAGTCTGATCAGGCAGCCTTTTGGACTTGCAGCCGTCACGATCGTCAGCGCAGGCGGAAACGTTTTGGAAGAAGATAAATCAGCCATCTTATTTCCGATTATCAGCAAAAAAATGATTCATCAGCGCCTCGGCGATTTCATTCCGGATTATGCGCCGGAAGACGATTTGAACCGCTTGCCGAAACGCGCACTGCGCCGCTATATCCTGCGCGCATCCTGGCCGGTTCTCGTCGTCGTTCCGCTTTCCATTCTGTTTCCGCCCTGGGGCTATTTGTCCGCTGTATTGATTCCTTTTTACTGGATTATCGGCTATTTATCATACCGCGATGCCGGATGGAAGATCAGCGGCAGTAAAATCATCATGTCATCGCGCTTCATCGGCAGAACAACCGCTGTCATTCAGCGCAGGCGTATGCAGGTTTTCGAAGTCAGCCGTTCGTATTTCCAGCGCAGAAAACAGCTTGTTTCGATTCATACATCAACAAAATCGTCTGTTTTAATGGAGAAGTTTTCGGTGGCAGATGTCGAGAAGAAGGATGCGGATGATATTTTTGCATGGTATTCTTATGAAAAAAGAGTGAACGGTTAAAAGCCGTTCACTCTTTTGTTTAACAACGGAGGAGCCAAGGCGAGTCCGCCCAGCAGTCCGAAGATATGCGCCATGATATTGATATTTTGGTTGACAAACGTCATCAAAACCGAAATGGCGAGGATGGTGACGATGATTTGGGAATTGGCGCTCCCCATCAGCTCTTTTCGAAACAGCACGATGTACAGGTACACGCCGAACAAGCCGAATATCGCCCCCGAAGCGCCGACATGCATATACTCCAGCGGTTCGATGAAATACGTGCCGATATTGCCGATCACTCCTGATCCGATATAAACGATGAGAAACTTGAGCTTTCCGAGCATTCGTTCCAGCCCGGGGGCAAATAAGAAGATCGACATCGAATTAAAGAGCAAGTGGCCGAATCCGGCGTGAATAAAAATCGGCGTCACAAACCTCCACCATTCTCCATTCGCTATCCCCCAGTTAAAGCCAATCAATAAATCAGACCACATCTGTACGGCCGTAAACGGAATTAAAAAAAGAATCCAGATGGCAAGCTGCAGGGCCAGTATGGCGGATGTGACCGGGTAGAGCCTGATAAACGTCTGAAAATTTTCTGTTCTGATAAACATGCTTATGATTTAAGCCCCTTTACAATGATCTCGTACATATATAGTAACACGTTTATGACCAGGCAGCGGCGATTAGTACGGAGGAGAAAAATGATTTTGAAAGGTTGTCATGCTAGTCTGCATATTGTCTGAGACACGCTCATATATTGGGTAGTGCAATAAGGGAGACGAGTCGTTGCAGGCTTTTATGGTACGCACGCCGATACAGCCGGCCCTGTTCTTATGGCGTACCGTTAAAGTCGAACAAGCGGTTTCTTCCTTTTTACATCAATGATTAAAAAGGGGTTGAAAAAAGGTGAGAAAAAGCTTTGTTTTGCTTTTAACGGGGCTGCTTGTAATCCTTATGCTTTCTGCCTGCGGCCAAAAATCGCAAGAAGATGTTGTGACGGGGCTCGACAAGAAGGCAAAAGAATACACGTCCTATAAGGCAAAAGCGAAAATGACGATTGAAACGGGAAATGAACCGCAGGAGTACAACGTGGAAATCTGGCATAAAAAACCTTCTCTTTACCGGGTCTATTTGGAAAACCCGAAAAAAGACCAGAGCCAGGTGATCTTGCGCAATGAAAACGGCGTGTTTGTTTTGACTCCGTCGCTGAATAAAAGCTTCCGCTTTCACAGCGACTGGCCCAACAACAGCAGCCAAGTATACTTATTCGAATCGCTCGTAAAGGATGTCAAAAATGATGGGGAAGCTTCTTTTTCCGCAAAGGATTCAAAATACATTTTTGAAACGAAAACGAATTATCAGCATAATCAGATGCTGCCGACCCAGGAAATCGTTTTCCATAAAAAGACTATGGCTCCTTCATCGGTTAAAGTGATGGATACGGACCGCAAACCGATGGTAAAGGTTGAGTTTACAAGCTTTGAATTCGATAAGCCGCTCGATAAAGACTCATTTGATGAAAAGAAAAATATGACGCTTTCTCAAATTGACGTAGCGACAAGCGCTGACGTGTCAGACTCTTTTGCCGTCAAAACGCCGCTTGATGTGCCTCAGGGCGTAAAAAAGCTTGAGGAGAAAGAAATGGCGACCGAAGACGGCAAACGAATTGTCATCACATACGGCGGTGAAAAATCCTTTACATTGATTCAGGAAAAAGCCCGCGTCGCCAAAACGTCCACTTCCGTATCCATGAACGGAGAGCCGGTTGACCTCGGCTTCACTGTCGGCGCACTGACAGATAAATCGTTGTCATGGACATATGACGGAGTCGATTATTTCATCTCATCAGAAGATCTTACTCAAGATGAACTTCTGATGGTTGCAAAAAGCATGCAGGGCCAGTCTTCAAAATAGACTGTGCCGTATCAGGCAGCCTGTTTTCCGCCCGGAAGCGGAAAGCAGGCTGTTTTTATATTTGTGACACAAGCGTATGTTTTCGACAGCTTTTCCGTAAAATGTATAGCGTGCCAGCAATTTTTCTTTTGTTCGGGGCTGATGGTCCCGTACATAATTTCCCTTTCTCCGAACTTTTTAGTATGATGGGAAGGACGATTGAAACAAGGAACAGGAAGTGTCATGATGAGCTTAAAACCATTCTATAGAAAGACTTGGACCGAAATCGATTTAACGGCTTTAAAAGAAAACGTGCGCAATATGAAGCGGCACATCGGCGAGCATGTCCACTTGATGGCCGTCGTTAAAGCGAATGCCTACGGTCACGGGGATGCACAGGTAGCGAAGGCGGCTCTTGCAGAAGGGGCGTCCATTCTTGCTGTGGCTTTACTGGATGAAGCGCTTTCGTTGAGAGCACAGGGGATTGAAGAACCGATTCTTGTCCTCGGTGCAGTGCCGCCCGAATATGCAAGCATTGCCGCGGAAAAGCGCATTATCGTGACGGGCTACTCCGTCGGCTGGCTGAAAGACGTGCTCGGTTTTCTGGGTGAGACCGAAGCTCCTCTTGAATATCATTTGAAGATCGACACGGGCATGGGCCGCCTTGGCTGCAAAACGGAAGAAGAGATCAAAGAAATGATGGAGATGACCGAATCGAGCGATAAACTCAATTGTACAGGCGTGTTCACTCATTTCGCGACTGCGGACGAAAAGGACACCGATTATTTTGACATGCAGCTGGACCGCTTTAAAGAGCTGATCAGCCCCCTCCCGCTTGACCGTTTAATGGTACATTCGTCAAACAGCGCCGCGGGTCTGCGCTTCAGGGAACAGCTCTTTAATGCCGTCCGCTTCGGCATCGGCATGTACGGTTTGGCGCCGTCAACCGAAATAAAAGACGAGCTGCCGTTTCGTCTGCGGGAAGTGTTTTCGCTTCATACTGAACTCACCCATGTGAAAAAAATCAAAAAGGGCGAGAGCGTCAGTTACGGGGCGACATATACGGCTAAGCGCGACGAATGGATCGGGACAGTCCCCGTCGGGTATGCTGACGGATGGCTGAGGCGCCTGGCCGGAACTGAAGTGCTGATCGACGGAAAACGCCAAAAAATAGCAGGGAGAATCTGTATGGACCAGTTCATGATTTCCCTTGCGGAAGAATACCCTGTCGGCACAAAGGTTACCTTGATCGGGAAGCAAAAAGACGAATGGATTTCAGTCGACGAAATCGCCCAAAATTTGCAGACGATCAATTATGAAATTACCTGTATGATAAGTTCAAGGGTGCCCCGTATGTTTTTGGAAAATGGGAGTATAATGGAAATAAGGAATCCGATCTTGCCTGATCAATCCTGAAAATTGATGAATTAGCGGAAAAACAACTTTGCTTGCGAAAAGAATAATGATATCATTATGGATGGAATGGATAGAGTGTTGTATCCGTAAGTTTGGTGGAGGTGTATGTTTTTGTCTGAATCCAGCGCAACAACTGAAATATTGATTCGCTTGCCAGAAGCTTTAGTATCAGAACTGGATGGTGTCGTCATGCAAGATAACGGGAGCAGAAATGAACTGATTTACCAAGCCACAAAAATGTATTTGCGCGAGCGCAAAAATCGACAAATTCGGGAATCGATGAGACGCGGTTATATGGAGATGGCCAAGATCAATTTGAACATCTCTTCTGAGGCTCAATTTGCAGAGTATGAGGCTGAAAACACAGTAGAGCGCTTAGTAAGCGGAGGATAATCATTTGATTGTTAAACGCGGCGATGTTTATTTTGCTGACCTATCTCCTGTTGTTGGCTCAGAACAAGGCGGGGTGCGCCCGGTTTTAGTGATTCAAAACAACATCGGCAATCGCTTCAGCCCAACTGCTATTGTTGCAGCCATAACAGCCCAAATACAGAAAGCAAAATTACCTACCCACGTCGAAATTGATGCGAAACGCTACGGTTTTGAAAGAGATTCCGTTATATTGCTCGAACAAATTCGGACGATTGATAAGCAAAGATTAACGGACAAAATCACCCATCTCGATGATGAAATGATGGAAAAGGTCAACGAAGCCTTACAAATCAGTTTGGCACTCATTGATTTTTAATATGGATGAAAGTTGCTCGAGGCGAAAGAGCAACTTTTTTTGTTTTAAAAAATAACAAACGATATAATGGAACTGTTAGGTCAAAAAAATGTTTTCAGATGTAGTTAGGGGGATGAACATGTCGAATCAAGAGGTGTTAAAATTTATCTCAGAACACCAAAACGTACTCGCCGGGAATTTGGCGGATATTCTGAAAGACTTAAACAGCAACATGACAAACGTGAAGCTGACTGAACACATGTATGAGACGATCAGCAATGAATATATTCATATCCTCATGAATGAGTCCGGGGATAATGAAAAATCGATCGACACCATCTACCAGTTTTCTTCAAAAGCCGTACAGCTTGGTGTTCCGCTGAAACTTCTGTCGTCTGGGTTATCAGCTTTTTGGAAGCACCTGTACTATGAAATGAACAAGGATGTCCCGGAAGATCAGCAGTGCTATGATCTGATTTGGGAAATCGATAGGTTTATTGAACCGATCAACAGCGAAATCTTGAATCAGTATGCGATCTCCTGGGAGAAAACAGTTGCTCTGCAAAGGGTCGCATTACAGGAGCTTTCGGCCCCGCTGATCCCGGTTTTTGAGAATATTACGGTGATGCCGCTCGTCGGCACGATCGATACGGAGCGGGCCAAAAAGATTATGGAAAACCTGTTGAGCGGCGTCGTCAAACACCGGTCTGAAGTCGTCCTCATTGACATTACCGGCGTGCCTGTCGTCGATACGATGGTCGCACACCACATCATGCAGGCTTCCGAAGCCGTCAGACTGGTCGGCGCTAAATGCCTGCTCGTTGGAATCCGCCCGGAAATCGCGCAGACGATTGTGAATTTGGGAATCGATTTAACTCAGGTTATTACAAAAAATACCCTGCAAAAAGGAATTCAAACCGCATTAGAAATGACAGACAGAAAAATTGTTTCATTGGAGGAATAAGTTTTGAGGATACCTAACATTCCAATTTTGAAGCTGTATAACTGTTTATTGGTATCCATTCAAGTGGAGCTTGATGACCAAACCGCTCTGAAATTCCAAGAGGACCTGCTGAACAAAATATATGAGACCGGTTCGAACGGAGTGGTGATCGATCTGACTTCAGTGGACATCATCGATTCATTCATCGCCAAAGTACTTGGCGATGTCATTTCAATGTCAAAACTGATGGGCGCCAAAGTCGTTCTGACTGGCATCCAGCCGGCTGTTGCGGTGACATTGATTGAACTCGGCATTTCTTTGGACGAGATCGAGACGGCGCTCGATCTCGAAAAGGGGCTCGAGACATTGCAGCGGGAATTGGGGGAATAAATATGGCAGACCAATCCTGTGTAAAGATTTTGACAGAATGGGACATAGTGGCCGCCAGACAGCTCGGGCGAAATGTCGCAAAAGAACTGGGGTTCGGCACAGTGGACCAGGCCAGAATCACGACAGCCATCTCAGAACTGGCACGTAATATTTATTTGTATGCCGGAAAAGGCCGAATCTGCATCGAACAGGTTCAGGAAGAAGGAAAAAAGGGGTTGAAAGTCATAGCGGAGGATGAGGGGCCGGGAATCGCTGACATCAAAAAAGTGATGGAAGACGGTTTTTCAACCTCAGGCGGCCTCGGAGCGGGCCTGCCTGGAGTAAAGCGTCTGATGGACCAATTTGAATTGCATTCGGACGCGGAAAATGGAACGGATATACAAGCCATAAAGTGGCTGCGGTAGGAGGGAAGGAATGGATTTCAGGGAAGTGATTGAGCAGCGCTATCGACAGCTGCTTAGCCGTTATATATCTGAATTAACAGAGACATCCCTTTATCAGGGGCAGAAATTCAGCAGAAAAACGATTGAACATCAAGTGCCGCCGGAAGAGATTATTAGCATACACCGAAAAGTTCTGTCTGAATTATATCCGGATCTTCCAGACCATGTGTTCCATTCTCTCGATTTTTTAATTGAAGTGATGATTGGATACGGTTTGGCCTATCAAGAACATCAGACATTAAGAGGAATTCAGCAGGAAATTAAATCGGAAATCGAAATTGCCGCGAATGTCCAGCAAACGCTGCTCGAGACAAAGATCCCGAAAGTTGAAGCGCTCGAAATCGGAGCGGTCAGTGTTCCGGCTAAGCAAATGAGCGGTGACTATTATCATTTTGTACGGGACAAGGAATCGATTAATATCGCCATTGCGGATGTGATCGGGAAAGGAATACCGGCTGCGTTATGCATGTCGATGATCAAATATGCGATGGACTCTCTGCCGGATTCGGGCACGTCTCCTTCACAGGTGCTGAAAAACCTGAATAGAGTCGTCGAACAAAATGTAGATCCAAGCATGTTTATTACAATGTTTTATGGCAACTATCATCTTCAAAAACACCTATTTACGTTTTCATCTGCCGGTCATGAACCTGGCTTTTATTATTCTTGCAGGGAAAATAAATTTTACGATTTAAACGCAAAAGGCCTCGTTCTTGGCATTTCATCACAATACGACTATGAGCAGTACGAGCAAAAACTGGATATTGGCGATATGATCGTTCTATTTTCAGATGGTGTAACCGAATGCCGGACAGACAGCGGGTTTTTGGAGCGGTCTGACTTGCAGAACCTGATCAATGTACATATGGAGAAACCGGCTCAGCAAATGGTTAACAGTATATACGAACATCTGCTCAAGCTTCAGGATTTTCAGCTTCATGACGATTTTACTCTCATTGTTTTAAAAAGAAAGGTTTAATGCTTCTCTTCGCTGGGTAATAAACCAGTAGCTCATTAAGAGAACCAGAGGTGATATTGTGAATTTGGCAGTCGATACGAAAAAAAATGATCATGTGATAGAAGTAAAAGTGGCGGGCGAAATTGATGTGCATACGGCTCCGGCATTGCGGGATGAGCTGATGCCGCTCGCGGAAGAAGGGAAAGATCTCAAAGTTTGTCTGAAAGACGTTGCATATATGGACAGTACAGGACTGGGTGTATTTGTCGGCATTTACAAAGCGGTAAACAGAACTGGGGGTTCTTTAGTGCTTGAAAATCTGTCAGAGCGTTTGATCCGTTTGTTTGATATTACAGGCTTAAAGGACATCATTGATATTTCTGGAAAGTCAGAGGGTGGATTATAATGAAGAGAGCAGCTGATTACATTGAAATGAAGTCACCTGCCAAACCTGAATACGTAGGAATCATTCGTTTAACCCTGTCGGGGATTGCGAGCAAGATGGGGTATTCTTATGATGACATTGAAGACTTGAAAATTGCAGTCAGCGAAGCGTGCACAAACGCTGTGCAGCATGCTTATAAAGCAGACAAAACAGGAGAGGTCTCCGTCAGATTCGGCGTGTTTGAAGACCGTCTCGAAATCGTCGTCGCAGATCAGGGTGACAGTTTTGATATTCAGGATAAGCAGAAGGGGCTCGGCCCATATTCCCCTGAGCATACGGTAGATCAATTGTCAGAAGGAGGGCTCGGTTTATATTTAATGGAGACGCTCATGGATGAAGTGCATGTCCAGATTGACTCAGGCGTAACCGTCTCGATGACAAAGTTCTTAAACAGGGAGCGAGTTGATGATGGCACAACCGTCCAAAACTACGAAACTAACTAAAACCGAAGTCGACACGCTGATCAAAAAATATCAGGAGAGCCAGGATGAAGACGCTCAGCTGACCCTTGTTCAGACTTATAAAAATCTGGTCGAAACACTCGCCAAAAAATATTCAAAAGGAAAAAGCTTTCATGAAGATTTATGCCAGGTTGGGATGCTTGGATTGCTTGGAGCCATCAAACGCTATGATCCCGATGTAGGAAAATCGTTTGAAGCGTTTGCCATTCCGACTATTATCGGAGAAATCAAACGGTTTCTCCGAGATAAAACATGGAGCGTCCACGTCCCGAGAAGAATCAAGGAGCTCGGGCCGAGAATCAAAATGGCGGTGGATCATTTAACGACTGAAACGCAAAGGTCCCCAAAGGTCGATGAGATTGCCGAGTTTCTTGACGTTACAGAAGAAGAAGTGCTGGAAACGATGGAGATGGGCAAAAGCTATCAGGCGCTTTCCGTCGACCACAGTATTGAAGCAGATGCAGACGGCAGCACGGTGACGATTCTCGACATCGTCGGCTCGCAAGAGGAAGGCTATGAAAAGGTGAACCAAAAGCTGATGCTTGAAAGCGTATTACACGTACTGTCCGACCGCGAAAAGCAAATCATTGAACTGACATACATTCAAAACAAAAGCCAAAAAGAAACCGGTGACATGCTGGGCATATCGCAAATGCACGTCTCACGGCTGCAGCGCAAAGCTGTCAAAAGGCTGAGGGAAGCTTTGGCTGAAGATCCGTTTATGGAGCTTAAACCATGATTTGGACTGAGTCGAATGAACATATGCAAGCGCTTGTTTATCAGCTTCCTAAAGAAGGAAAAGCCGTCTGCGGAGACAGTTTTTATTTCCATGCGACAGACGAGACCATGGTGTGCGCACTGGCTGACGGGCTTGGCAGCGGTGCGATGGCACTAGAATCTTCTTCGGTCATCAGTGAAGTTGTCGAAGAGCACGGTCATGAAGAAGTCGCAAGCTTGATGGAACGGTGCAATCAAGCGCTGAAAAATAAGCGCGGTGCGACTGTGGCGATTTTAAAAGCCGATTTTCGAACAAGAACGATCGCTTACAGCTCTTTAGGCAATATCCGCTTTATCTTGTACGCTCCTTCGGACAAATATATCCACCCTCTCCCTGTGACGGGATACATGTCGGGAAAGCCGCAAACATACAAAACATTCACCTATACGTATGAAAAAGGATCAAGATTCATCATTTATTCAGACGGATTGGAAGTACCCGCCCTCCGGACTTATTTAAAACAGCACCATACACCGGGAGATATATCGAATCAGCTTGAATCATACACATTAATGGGAAAAGACGATCTCACCTATATCATCGGACAGCTTTTTTAAGGAAGCTGCCCTTTGATATAGGTGTTTTTCTGTTTCTTTTGGTACACTAAGAAGACAACATTCTTTTGGAGGCTACAATGGATACTTTAGCGTTAATCGTCAAACAAATCGCAAAAGAAACGGGGCTTGCGCCAAAGCATGTCGAAAGTGTCATTCAATTATTAGAGGACGGCAACACCGTCCCCTTTATTGCGAGATACCGCAAAGAACAAACGGGCTCCATGGATGAAGTCCAAATTCAAACAATCTCCGAACGCTGGGGATACATCCAGCATTTAAATCAACGGAAAGACGAAGTCATCCGGCTGATCGACGAACAAGGTAAGCTGACCGGACAGCTGAAGCTTGATATAGAAAAAGCGGACAAGCTTCAGGAAGTTGAAGACTTATACAGACCTTTTAAACAAAAACGAAAAACAAAGGCGACGATCGCCAAAAGCAAAGGACTTGAACCTTTGGCTGATTTCATCATCTCGCTCCCGCGTAACGAAGACGTAGCAGCCGAAGCCCGCAAGTACATAAATGAAGAAAAGGAAGTCATGAGCGCCGAAGAAGCGCTTGAAGGGGCAAAGAACATACTGGCGGAACGGATCTCAGACGAACCGGAATACAGGAAGTGGATCCGGCAGGAGACTTTTAAAAGAGGAACGCTGAAGTCCGCGGCGAAAGATGCCGAAGCGGATGAGAAGAAAATCTATGAAATGTATTATGAATACGAAGAGCCGATTCAAAAAATCGTTCCTCATCGCGTGCTTGCGGTTAACCGCGGCGAAAAAGAGGAGATTTTGAGAGTGTCGGTCGAGCCGCCGGCAGACCGTATTCAAGCGTACTTGGAAAAACGGATTTTACAACACAAGCAAACGAGTGCTCAAGATGTACTGAAAAGCGCGATCGAAGACGGCTATAAGCGTCTGATTCAGCCGTCCATCGAAAGAGAAATCAGAAAAGAATTGACGGAAAAGGCGGAAGATCAAGCGATTCACATTTTTGCCGAAAACCTGCGCAAGCTGCTGCTGCAGCCGCCGATGAAAGGAAAGCTCGTTCTCGGCGTTGACCCGGCATTCCGCACTGGCTGCAAGCTTGCAGTTGTGGATGAGACAGGAAAGATGCTCAAGATCGACGTCATATACCCGCATCCTCCCGTCAATAAGAAGAGCGCAGCCATCGAAAAAGTGAAACGTATCATCGAAGATTTTCAAATCGAGGTCATCGCAATCGGGAACGGAACGGCATCAAGAGAGACGGAACAGTTTATCGCCGATCTTTTGAAGGACATCGACAGAAGGGTGTACTATCTGATCGTCAATGAAGCGGGAGCCAGTGTCTATTCGGCATCAGAGCTTGCGAGGGAAGAATTTCCCGATCTGCAGGTTGAAGAAAGAAGCGCCGTGTCGATTGCACGCAGACTCCAAGACCCGCTCGCCGAACTCGTCAAAATCGATCCCAAGTCGGTCGGCGTCGGCCAGTACCAGCACGATGTCAGCCAGAAAAAACTAAACGATTCGCTCCGCTTCGTCGTGGAAACGGTCGTCAACCAAGTCGGCGTCAACGTGAATACGGCGTCAGCCGCGCTCTTGCAATATGTAGCCGGACTATCGAAAACAGTCGCGGCCAACATCGTCAAAAAACGGGATGAAATCGGAAAATTCACGAGCCGGAAAGAGCTGAAAGACATTCCGCGCCTGGGCGCGAAAACGTATGAGCAATGCATCGGCTTTTTAAGGGTGCCTGACGGCGATGAACCGCTCGACCGCACAGGCATCCACCCTGAGAGCTATAAAGAGACGAGAGAGCTCCTGAAAAAGCTTGGCCTGTCAACAGCCCAAATCGGCACAAGAGAGCTTCAGGACAAAATCAACGAACTGAATATTTCCGAAGCAGCTGAACAGCTGGGAATCGGGGAAATCACCCTGAAAGACATTTGCGCCCAGCTGACGAGGCCTGAGCGCGATCCGAGGGATGAAGTCCCTAAACCGCTCTTAAAAACCGATGTGCTTCAATTGGAGGACTTAAAAGAGGGGATGGAGCTGCAGGGGACAGTACGGAACGTCGTCGACTTCGGGGCATTTGTCGACATCGGCGTGAAACAGGACGGGCTCGTCCACATTTCCAAGCTCAGCCATTCCTTCGTCAAGCATCCGCTCGACGTTGTGTCGGTCGGGGACATCGTGACCGTATGGGTAGAAGGTGTCGACGCTGCAAAAGGAAGGGTATCCTTATCGATGGTGAAAGATCGTTAGGACTGCAGTCAGCCTGCCGGAAGCTTTTTATCCCGGGGGATCAAGTTTTAACTGGATGCGGTAGATGACGCTGGCTATATGTGCCGGCGTCTGAACCATTCCGTCGTTGATCCACTCTTCCAGAATGCCGACCGCTCCGGAAACTAGAAACGTTATTTCCATTTCATCGCATGTTATCTCATTCCCTGATTGCTGCATCATGCTCAATTCTTCGAAAATCTTCTGCTTGAAAAACTCTTTAAATTTATTGATGGTCAAAATATTTCTTTTCGGTTTCGTCAACAAAGTGAAGATCGCAGCGTTTTGATAAATATATTCGGTCGTTTTTTCGATGAAGGTGAGCAAATTGTGCGGATCTTCGCTCGGAAAATAATCATCGTAAAATTTCCCCAGCTGATCAAACAACTCATTCTCGATTTGTTCATACAAATCAAAGACATCCCGATAATGAAGATAAAAAGTTCCGCGTCCTAAATCAGCGCGTCTCGATAAATCGGAAACGGTAATTTTATTAATTTCTTTCTCATGGAGCAGCTTTAAAAAAGCCTCTTTAATCGCTCTTTTTGTTTTCATAGACCTTCTGTCCTCCATCGGTGACCTCCGTTTATAGACAAATTTACGTATGTTGTTCATTATTGAACATCTCAATCCCAATTGCCGATTGAACACCGCATTTGCCTCAAATTATAATGAACATGTGTTTATTAATCAATAGGTGTTTATTTTTTTCAACCCTTCAAATATCAACGGCCATCAGCCGATAAGTTAATCAAGCAGTTTAGCTGTTTTCCTGTAAAATGAATGATCTTTCACTTTCGCGAATAAAGTGGTGAAGTAATGCAGAACAGCGAGGACAAGACCTGCAGGCGGTTTTTTCTGCCGTCTTTCTTAAAATACAAAGAAATCAATCTACCTGCACAGTTCATAGAGGAGGAATAAAACGTCAATGAGAACGATTATAAAGGCGAGATGGATCATTGCGGCGCTCTGGATTGCAATGGCCGCCGTCCTATTCATCACGGCGCCCGATATGGGGCAATTAACAAAGGAGAAGGGCCAGATAGCGGTCCCTGAAGGCTATCCGTCTTCTTATGCGAACAAGCTTCTCGAACAAATGTCAAAAGACGGGGATACGAACAAATCGGTTGTCGTCGTATTTCAGGACAAACAGCTCCTGCCGAATCGGGAGGCGGCTTTAAAAAAAGCGATCACCACTTTAGAAAAGGATTCCTCTCTTCACGTCTCAGATATTACATCGTACTTTGACGCAGATGAGGATATTCAAAAGCAACTGTTGTCAAAGGATCGAACGACACTGCTCGTACCTGTCACATTTGATGCGAACAAGATCAGTGCGGCCGATTTTAAAGCAAAGGTCAATGAAAAGCTCAAAACTTTAAAGCTTGACTACGAGATGACCGGGCAGCCGCTCATCGATGATGATGTCATAACAAGCTCGCAGGAAGGCTTGAAGAAGACCGAATATATTACGGTCGGTTTTATTTTAATTGTGCTGATTCTCGTATTCCGTTCTGCGGTTGCACCTTTTGTTCCACTTTTGGCGGTCGCACTTTCCTACCTTGTGAGCCAGTCCGTCGTCGCCTATCTAGTCGAATACGCTGATTTTCCGCTGTCTACGTTTACGCAAATCTTCATGGTGGCGATTATGTTCGGAATCGGGACGGATTACTGCATTCTTCTTTTAAGCCGTTTTAAGGAAGAGATCGCCAACGGGAAAGACAAGATTGAAGCGATCTTGACAACGTATAAAACGGCGGGGAAAACCGTTCTGTTCAGCGGAATTGCCGTTTTGATCGGTTTTACATGCATCGGCTTTGCCGAATTCCAGCTTTACAAGTCTGCGGTCGCAGTAGCTGTTGGTGTCGCGGTCTTGATTTTGGCGCTTCTGACGATTGTGCCGTTTTTCATGGCTGTTTTGGGGAAAGTGCTGTTTTGGCCTGTCAGAGGAAATATCGGGCATCCGCAGTCAAAGCTATGGGAAACCGCCGGCCGTTTCGCCTTCAATAAGCCGCTGATCAGCCTGTTGATCGTAGCGGCCGTGGCCGTGCCGCCAATCTTGATGTATAAAGGAACACTTTCCTATAACAGCCTTGACGAAATCGGAGATCAATACGAATCCGTCAGCGCTTTTAACACCATTTCCGACAAGTTCGGGCCGGGGGAATCATTGCCGGTCACGGTCGTGCTCAAAACATCGGATGCGCTCGATACCAATGACGGGCTGATCGCGATTGAAAAAATTAGCCGCGCCATTGAGCAGACAAACGGCGTCAACAAAGTTCGCAGTGCGACCCGACCGGTCGGAAAAGGGCTGAGCGACCTGTACGTCAAAACACAGGCGAATGAGCTGAATAAAGGGCTTGAGAGCGGCAATAAAGGTCTGAAAAAGATCAAAGACGGGCTCGCCGAGGCGAGCAAGTCGATCGCGGATCAAAAGCCGCAAATCGAAGCGTCTGGAAAAGGAATCAACCAGCTGATCAAAGGAACCGAATCGATCCAAGCCGGAATCAGCGACGTTGAAGCCAATATGAGAAAGCTGAAGGATGGTACAGATCAAAGCAAAGAAGGCGTCGCTCAGGCAAAAAAAGAAATTCAAGCTGCGAAAAAACAGCTGACGGCGCAAGTCGATCAATTAAATGGACAGATCGAAAGCTACAAAGAAATATCGAAAATTTTGAAAGCGGCATTGTCTCAAGCCGAAAATGCCCAAGGCATAACGGCTGACGTGCAAAAGATGATCGAGCAGACAAATCAAAATTTCAAAAATCTTGAAAGCGAAATTCCCGAAGTGAAGGAGAATCCTTCTTATTTAGCGATTAAAGGCTCTTATACAGAGCTTGCATCGGCAATCAAGCAGGGATCACAGAAAGCGGCCGTTTACACGAAGCAGGCGGCAAACGCGAAAAAGCAGCTTGAAGCAGCAGATGCATTTATCGCAAAAGCTCAGGAAGAGCAAAAAGTATACACAAGCAAAATCGATGCTCTGATCAACGGTCTCGGCCAAATCGAAAAAGGGCTTGAAGAGACATCGAAGGGGCAGGGGCAGCTCGCCGATTCGCTGCCTAAGCTCGAATCAGGCGCAGGGGATGTCGCTGAAGGCCAAAAGCAGATGAAGGAAAAAGTCGGAGAATTCGCCGGCCAGCTTGATCAATTAACAAAAGGGCTGAATTCAAGCGTGGAAGGCCTCGAAAAAATTTCAAGCGGTCTGATGGGAGCAGGCGACTACCTGGATCAGCTGAAAAACGCATCAGATCAAGAAATGTCCGGCTGGTTTGTCCCTAAAGAAGTGCTTAAAAATAAACAATTTCAGCAGGTGTTTAATTCCTATATGTCAGACGACCGCCATATCACGACGATCGATGTGATATTGGAAGACAATCCGTACGGAAACGGAGCGATTGCCAATGTCAAAGACATTGAAGCATCCGTAAAACGGGCTCTTCCCGACACGCATTTGAACGATGCATCGTTTGGCGTCGGCGGCGTTTCCAGCATCAACGCCGATCTGAAGCAGCTGTCAGACCAGGATTTCAGCAACACGGTGATCTATATGATGATCGGAATCTTCCTGATCCTCATCCTGCTGTTCCGTTCAATCGTCATGCCGGTGTATTTGGTCGGATCGTTGATCTTGACGTACTTTGCATCCATCGGTGTAACTGAGTTTATTTTCACGGCGTTTTTCGGCTATCCCGGTCTCAACTGGGCAGTGCCTTTCTTTGGATTTGTGATTTTAATGGCGCTTGGTGTGGACTATTCGATCTTCCTGATGGAACGCTTTAACGAATACCGCGGAACGGATATTAAAACGGCGATGACAGAATCGATGAAAAATATGGGGTCCGTCATTATTTCAGCCGCAATTATTTTGGCGGGAACCTTCGCGGCGATGCTGCCATCCGGCGTTTTATCGCTTCTGCAAATCGCCACCCTTGTATTGACAGGTCTCCTGCTGTATGCATTCGTCATGCTGCCGCTGTTCGTCCCTGTGATGGTTCGGATCTTCGGCTCAGCCAACTGGTTTCCGTTTAAAAGAAAAGAATAAACGGCTCGTCCATCCGCAGAAGAATTATTCGCCCATGCTCCCCGAAATCGGGCGGTCAGCTCCATTTGGGGAGTAACGGGCGCCATTGTGTGAGATGATAAAAGGACCGGTGAAGATGATGAGGAAACAGAAGGAATTCCATTAGGGCTCCGATGAACACTGCTCATCAGCAGTGTTTTTTTCTGTAAAAATACCAGCACTGATTCAGCAATTTAATCTGATAATGATCTTTTTCATAAAAAGCTCTCTGCATTTGGCTTTTGAGCCAATTCGGCATTGCTCATCCCTCCTCAGACTCTTATCATAAGAGTATGGGTGTCGTGTATTAGTTTATGCCGCCCGGAATTTGTCCTGTTCAATGTTTTTAAAAATGAGGTGGAACCAAGCAATGGACGAACAACAACTGCAGCAGCTGACAGAACAGCTTTCGCTCACATACTTTAAAAAACCGTTCCGGCACCGCGCTTACTTCAACAGCCGCCTGAAAACAACCGGAGGCAGGTATTTGCTGAATTCCCACAATATTGAGCTGAATAAAAAATACCTGACAGAACACGGGCAAAAAGAGCTTGAAGGCATCATTAAGCATGAATTGTGCCATTACCACCTCCATCTTGAAGGAAAAGGCTACAAGCACCGCGACAAGGATTTTAGAACGCTATTAAAGGAAGTGGGTGCGCCGCGATTCTGCACGCCGCTCGCAGGAGAGAAAAAGCCGCAAAGAAAGGTACGCACTTACAAGTGTGAAGCATGCGGACAAACGTTTCTCCGAAAGCGGAAAATGGATACAAGCCGTTACGTTTGCGGCAAATGCGGAGGGAAAATAAAAGAAATCATAAAAAAGGGTTGACTGATCAGGCTTGTCTATGATAAATTATAAAAGCCGTCGCAAGACGAGCCACAAAGATGAATTGTTCTTCTTGACACAATTTGTCGACATATTTATAATGAAATGAGTCTGATTATTCCACAGTAGCTCAGTGGTAGAGCTATCGGCTGTTAACCGATCGGTCGCAGGTTCGAATCCTGCCTGTGGAGCCAATGGAGAAGTACTCAAGTGGCTGAAGAGGCGCCCCTGCTAAGGGTGTAGGTCGCGTAAGCGGCGCGAGGGTTCAAATCCCTCCTTCTCCGCCATTAGGAAAATATGATGCTGACTTCATATGGCCCGTTGGTCAAGTGGTTAAGACACCGCCCTTTCACGGCGGTAACACGGGTTCGAATCCCGTACGGGTCATTTCTCATATGTTGGGCTATAGCCAAGCGGTAAGGCAACGGACTTTGACTCCGTCATGCGTTGGTTCGAATCCAGCTAGCCCAGCCATTATATTTGAGCCATTAGCTCAGTTGGTAGAGCATCTGACTTTTAATCAGAGGGTCGAAGGTTCGAGTCCTTCATGGCTCACCATTGTTTTTTCACGCGGGTGTGGCGGAATTGGCAGACGCGCTAGACTTAGGATCTAGTGTCTTTACGGCGTGGGGGTTCGAGTCCCTTCACCCGCACTTTAAAAACAACATATCATGCGGTCGTGGCGGAATGGCAGACGCGCTAGGTTGAGGGCCTAGTGGGGGCAACCCCGTGGAGGTTCAAGTCCTCTCGGCCGCATACCAGAGATACCAAGGGTTTTGACGCCCTTGGTGTTTTTTTGTTTCTTTTTCATTTATTTTTTTACTCCACATTTACCCCAGTTACTTAAAGTAAGTCATCTAAACGGTCAGCAGTCTCTCTTTGTTTGTTGGGGAAAAGGTGTCCGTAACTTCACAATCCCTAATGTATATCTCCTTTATACGAAATTGTTCGAATCGGGATTAATTACAGATATTACTCCATCAGATTTAGAAACAAGAATTGTGATTCTGCGAAAAGAGGATAAGGCTACGGTGATACAAGAACACTTATAATGTAAATTTTTTAGGTCTTTTCAATTAATTTACAGATACTATTAATATTCACTCGTGAATTCGTGATATTATATTGAAGGGGACGATCAAAGGCTTTGGCGTTAGCAATTAATAATGTTTTAAATATATACGAGTGCTACCTCAAGTCAATGTCAGAAAAAATATTATAGGAGGTAACATATGTTTAAGTTTAAAAGGAATTTCTTAGTTGGATTAACGGCAGCTTTAATGAGTATTAGCTTGTTTTCGGCAACCGCCTCTGCAGCTAGCACAGACTATTGGCAAAATTGGACTGATGGCGGCGGAACAGTCAACGCTGTCAATGGGCCTGGAGGGAATTACAGTGTTAATTGGTCTAATACCGGAAATTTCGTTGTTGGTAAAGGTTGGACTACAGGTTCGCCATCTAGGACAATAAACTATAATGCCGGAGTTTGGGCGCCGAATGGCAATGGATATTTGGCTTTATATGGTTGGACGAGATCACCTCTCATAGAATATTATGTAGTGGATTCATGGGGGACTTATAGACCTACTGGAACGTATAAAGGTACTGTAAAAAGTGATGGGGGTACATATGACATATATACAACTACACGTTATAACGCACCTTCCATTGACGGCGATAAAACTACTTTCACGCAGTACTGGAGTGTTCGCCAGACGAAGAGACAAACTGGAAGCAACGCTAAAATTACTTTCAGCAATCATGTTAAAGCATGGAAGAGTCATGGAATGAATCTGGGTAGTAATTGGTCTTACCAAGTCTTAGCGACAGAGGGTTATCAAAGTAGTGGAAGTTCTAATGTAACAGTGTGGTAACAGATCATCTTAAAGCAGGCATATGCCTGCTTTATTTTAATGCGTTATTAATGATTTTTACGTGTATTCCATCTGATTTGTACCCTAAAAGTATTTCCTCAGTTGCTTCATTCGCAAAGTGAGGTATTCCTTTTATTTCGGCTAATTTTTCTCTAAAATCTTCGCAACCGAAGAGCAAATTGAAAAATACAAAGAACGAGCAAGAAGAACAGAATATTATCATTGGAAGTATAATGACGTTGTTGCGTGGATTGAATTATATTTAGACTTTTCTGTTGTGTAGGCACGAGCTTTTACAACAAATATAAAAAGGTTCAATCGAGGATTCCGTCCAATTTATAAAAATAACTCCAGGATAGCGGTCGAGGTTTGAATTAACGAAAAAAAAGACAATAGTGAAACTGTGAATGACATTATTAGTGGAATCGAATCTTGGAAGAACTATTATTACAAAAATCGTTGGATTGATTACTCTTTTTTGTCATCAATCTCATGGATAGACCATGTTAAAAAAGCAAAAAAATCTTAAGAACCGCTTTGGTAAGCTTTACGGAATTCGTTTGAAAAGCTTACTCAATTTTCACTCCATAATTCTTAAAAAACAATGAAATTTTATGTAATTGGTGTAAAGAGATACAATGAAAACAAGCTTTCATAAATCGTGATAAGCTTCCACTTTATTGAGGGCTAGTGGGGGCAACCCCGTGGAGGTTCAAGTCCTCTCGGCCGCATACCAATAATACCAAGGGTTTAATCACCTTTGGTATTATTTTTTTGCGGAAAATCGGCAATAAATGTACCGCATTGTGAAGTCTGCAAGTATATTTGGCACTAAAAAAGTGCTGACCTCTGCACAAAACCGTTGTGCGAGTCTGCACTTTTATTCTGCAATATACACTGCCTGTTATCATCGATTATGGGGCGTTTATTTAATCCATTCTTAGCCGCGCTGATACTTGGCTTTTAGAAGATTTTTTTAAGTGGCTAAAACCAACAAATTTTTTGCTTTCTTCATCCCACAGGCGGAACTTTAATGACTTGAGACTGGTTGCAAGTGTAATGGTCGGAACGTTTTGCAATGGTTCAATGTTGTTATGCACGTTTTCAAGCTTATAGTTTGGGACTCTGGGGCTTAAATGATGAACATGATGGAAACCGATATTGCCTGTTAGCCATTGCATGACTTTTGGAAGCTTATAAAAAGAGCTTCCTTCAACTGCTGCTTTGACATATTCCCAATGCTCATCTTCTTCAAAATAAGAATCCTCAAACGTATGCTGAATATAAAACATCCAAATTCCGAGAGATCCCGATATCATAAAAATGGGCGCCTGAACCAGCAGAAAGTTTTGCCAGCCAATAGTCCAGCATAAAAGTGCTGCCAAAGCGACGATCCCCAGGTTCGTTACATACGTATTCATCCGTTCTTTGCGTTTTGCTCCTTTACGATTAAAACGATTGGTAATCCCGAAGACGTAAATCGGCCCTAAAATAAACATAATAAACGGATTTCTATACAAACGGTACATTATTTTTGTCTTAGTTGAGGCTTCCTTATATTCCTCAACGGTCAGCACCCAAATATCGCCTGTACCGCGTTTGTCCAGGTTGCTGCTAGTCGCATGATGGACAGAATGGTCGTGTGCCCAATGATCAAAAGGATGCAGAGTCAGAATTCCTGTGATTGTTCCAAGGATTCGATTCGCCTTTCTGTTCTTAAAAAAGGAATAGTGGCAACAATCATGAAAGATGATGAAGGTTCTTACTAAAAAACCTGCCGCGAGGATAGAAATCGCAAATGTAAGGAAATAAGAAATCGACAAGCTCTTATATGCCAAATACCATAACAGGAGAAATGGTACCAATGTATTGATGATTTGGCAAATACTTTTCTGTAAATCGGACTTTTCATAAGGTGTAACCAGTTTTCTCAAAGTCCTTAGGTTTTGCTGCTTCATTTTTTAAAGTTTCCCCTCCTATGATGATCTTCTAAGTATAGAAAAAACGTTTTAATGCCTTTGAAGCCCCAGCGTCAAATACCATATATGATAAGTTTCTTCCCTATCTCTCTGTAAAATTTTTGGAAATGCGAACTGATTTCCTGCTCAATTAAACCTTTATTAGCAGCCAGCCGGGATACAAAAGGCGTATGAAAATTATACCCGGCTTGTTCTCGGGCTAAACGCTCTCCCTCCTCTATGGGAATCGGTTGATATAGACGGTGAACATTGAAGACACTCTTGATTCATTTTCACGGCGTTTTTAAACCAAAGTTATTAGACCCCTTAGAGATGCTATAGATTCGATGCAGAATTATTGACTTTTTGCTTACCGCTTCTGCCCTGGTATACGTTTAACAAATAACAACATGATTAAAACGATAATCTTAATTTGCAATTCTTTCCGTTTCATGCTAAGATAAAGAAGAATTATTTTTGTTCGGTGTAAAGGATAGTATGAATATTGACTTTTCGTCTTGATGATACTTTGGGCAAGGATAGTAATACAATGTGCGGTAACGCACTAGGAGGCAACAAAAATGGAACAAGGTACAGTTAAATGGTTTAATGCAGAAAAAGGTTTTGGATTTATCGAACGTGAAAATGGAGACGATGTATTCGTACACTTTTCTGCAATCCAAAGTGACGGATTCAAATCATTAGACGAAGGTCAAAAAGTAACATTTGACGTTGAGCAAGGTCCTCGCGGAGCTCAAGCTGCTAACGTTCAAAAAACTGCTTAATCTTCAATCGTTTATACAAACAGGCTCTTTATATAGGGGCCTGTTTTTTTATGTTCTCTGTATAATGCTTAATAAAAAACCCTACTCAATGTTCGAGTAGGGAGGTGGTAAAAGGTAATAGAAAAAGATTTAACGCTTCAAAGGTTGTTTACAGTATAACATACTGGATTGACAATATGCGGAATGTATATAAATTATTTATTTTTTTTCGAATGCAATTACTTTTTATTTTTTTTTTCACTAACTTGCTCGTTAATTTAAGTACAAGACTTCTCAATCTAAGTCCTACAAATCACTGGCATCAAACATCAAACAAAAAGGATCATCCCTTTTCGTAAAGAATCATCCTTTTCTTCGTTCATTCAACAATTTTTAGATATTCTGGATTAATTAAAGTAACAGCTGGTCTATCTACAAGAATTCAGCCAACTTCAATTTTTCCATAAAACTCAACCTTAATAGAAGTAATCTAGTTATAGAAATTCCATCATTTTTTATTGTTGTCCATATATAGATGTTACCAACACGCGTATCTCTTTTATGAAAGGAAGATAAACGATTCACTGCCGCAGTGGATATAAGAAATTCTTAAAGATAAAGGTGAGATTGATTGTTTTTTCTTCTAGAAATCATCACTTAGATATACCTCAAACAATGGAAGCCCTGCCTCTCTTCCATCCTTACGGCTCCTTGTCCGTGCCAGTGTGAATCAGGATTACAAAAATCAAGTGACGATTTAATCGAGTTTTTTGATAAACTGGCAAATGTTCTTAGAAGAAATTTAAATAATAAAAATGGATTAATTGTAGGATTAACAAAAGAGGTTAATGTTCTGAAAATAAGTTGAAGAAGTTAAATGTCTTTGAAATGATTTACTTTTAATTATCATCATGTTACCGAAAATTACAGGATTTTTTTTGGGATGCAATATATTATCTATAATGAACTTTAACTGAAACTTTTTATTTGATTTTCAGTGATTCCTTTAATTACTTCCAGTTCACTAATCAAAAATTCATATGCATTATCCAACATTTTTTTTTCGCTTGCATTAAGTGCTTTTTCTTTATTCATACGCATTAAATCACGTACAACTTCAGCACCTTCTTGTATTTTACCCGTTTTTATTTTGTTCGTGTTTACTTTAAACCTTTGTTTCCACGGCAGTAACCTATCTGATTCTCCATGCTGAAAAATGTGTATAATGTGTTTTAATGCAAGTATATCAGTAACAGGTCGTATACCTGAACTCAATATTTTACCCGTTGGAATCATAACTTGCATATTACTGATTGACATTTTTATGACATAATACTGTTGTTTTTCCCCTAAGAATTCTTTTTCTTCTATGGCTTCAATTATACCTGCTCCGTGCATTGGATAAATAATGTTATCGCCAATTTGAAACATATCATCCACCTCCATATATGGTATCCTTCTTAAGATTACCATATATTCGGTTTTTTATCAAATATTCAATAATAACATGATCATATTTTTGATGTCAATAAATTTCTTAAAAAAATCAGATTAAGCAAAAACAACAAAGCAATAGTGAGCGTGTCGTATCGCAAAAAGGAAAGGTCAATTGATCCGTATATATCCTGGAACCTCGTTCTTCTTTCGTTATTTTCTCTATTTCCTTGTCTATTTTTATATTTTTCGCCTGTATATCTTCTACAGTTTCTTTTTTAACCTCATTACGAAGTTTAAATTTATCAGCAGAAACCTCTACCTGCGATAAAGTTGGTGAAATTTTTGTCAGCTTTTTTACATAACATGACTGGTGGCAAGTCTGTTAATAACCAACTTTAATTAGCTTTTTGTTCCTTATGAAAGAATAGTTGCCACCTTTCACTTTCGGTACTTCCATATTAAGCTATGCAATGTTTTCTGTTTTATATTTACTTGGTTCGGAATTGACCTCGGATTTGTATTTATGGAACTGTATTTTGTTGAGCTCGATCGACAAAAGGAACGGGGCAATTGCATTTTGTCCTTCCACATCTCGAACTTTTTAATAAAAATCAATCAAGTGTTACATCTTCTTCTTCACTGCAAAGTTCAGCAGTATTTTTCCATTCAAGCTTGGCTGTTCATAATGCTTCAAGGCATCATGAAAATCTTCAAAATCATATATTTTTTCTGGAGCATTGATGACCATTCTTCCGCTTTCAACAAGCTTAATTACCTCCGAGAAGCGATTGCGATATTCAGAAACGGAATGTCTCTCGTTCCAAAGTCTTAAGGCGAATAATTGTGGTGACACATGGTATGTATCGTGTAACTTTCGCCAATCGTTTGGTATACCTGACAACAGGCCATAACTGACAAATGTCCCTTCAGGTTTTAGCGCCCTCGCCAGCAGTTCGCCGCTTTCTCCTCCCACAGAGTCAATTGCATGGTCAACACCAATGTCGCAAACATCAGAAATCTGTTCATATATAGAACCGTTGGAAGCGTCGATGACTCTCCATGCCCCAAGTTTTTGAAGTTTCTCTATCTTGCGGCTGTTTCTTGTAATGACAATTAAACGGAATCCCAGTATTGTAGAAATTTGCGCAAACAAACCTGCAATAGATGTACCTCCGGCATTCATTAACACAATTTCATTTGGCTGAACACGCAATGATTCCTTACAAATTAGCCAGGCTGTTAATGGATTAATATACAGTTGACTGGCATCATTATCACTTATTGATGGAGGTACCTCTATTGCATAATCAGCTTTTGTGGTTACATATTGTTGCCAAGTTCCCTCTCCTCTTACAGGGAGGACCCTTTTTCCAATCAGTGATGGTGATACATCTTTGCCTTGATCTATCACAATTCCCACACCATCATATCCTGCAACCGCCGGCAGCTTAATTCTATGAGAATAGGCCCCTCTAATTGGAAGCAAATCTGATGGATTAATTGGACTGGCAATCATTTTGACAAGAATTTCATTTGGCTGAAGAGGAAGCTTTTCTCCGGTATAAAGCTGTAATTTTTGTAGTGGATCACCAAATTCTTTATATATTAATGAAACATTATTCATGATTTGTTATTGGCTCCTTAGGTTAATACTTCTATAAATAAACTTGCACTCTTTTGAGATTATGTCAATATTGTCTTTGTTTTAAAATATTTAAGGGGATTAAGAATTGAGGTTTAAAATGATGAAATAAATTTGAATGGATTGTTATAGACAACTCTACAAACATGTACTAAAAGTAGAAATCAGAGTGCTTTACTATTAATAAATCTAAAAAAAGTCCAAAAGATTGAAAAAGAGATGAATGGTTTGCGTGTTTTTATGGCAAGCAGCATTGATATTTGAACTGTGATATTTTGATAAAAGGCCGGATTACGAAAAAGGAGGAACAAAATGGGGAAATTCTCAACTAAACTTTTAAAGGCTTGGCTTGCAATCCCCAGATGGTTCAGAGTGTTTACGCTAAGTGCTATCACCATATATATGTTATGGTCATTTTTCATTAATGGAATAAAAAATATATTTAGATTAGATACCTCTACCTTAGTTATAAGCTTAATAGCATCCGGAATCATATTGATGATTTCAATAAAAGTTATGTGAAAAAGTAGGGAGTGGCATTAAAAACATTCTTTATCGTAATGTACGAGTGTCTGTAAAGCGCCCCAATACTTTTCCAGCAAACGGCATAAAGAAATGAAGGACCAGCCCCCCTAAACAAACGGTTAATAAAGTTCCGATGCCAATCGGTCCTTTTAACATGACGCCCGCTGTCAAGAAGACGAGGTAAATGATGGTTCTCGAAACAAATATACTGGTTCCCGTTAATTCTTTTATGATGAATGTTAAACGGTCAATTGGCATCGGAGCAAAATTTGTGTATAAGTATGTCGCGGTTCCCAATCCTGTAACAACCAAGCCGATTCCAAAACAAATCACTTTGCTGTACCATTGTTCTGGTGTCACAAAAAAATGCAGCAAAAAAAGCCACATGTCAATGCCGATACCGGTTATAAACGCCGTTAGCATCCCCGAAACTTCCGGTCTTTGTCTTTTTAAAAACGAATTGCAGCCTATTAATAGCAAAGCAATCATGACTTCCCAACTTCCCACAGTAAGCCCCGCATGTACGGCCAGTCCCACCAAAAATGCGTCAAAAGGTGAAACGCCAAGATCTGATTGAATCGTGAAAGCAATCCCAAGGGTTAAGATTAAAATTCCTAATACATAAAAAACATATTTCACTTTAATCGACCTCTTTATTTTTATTGCAAATACAACAAAAATCCGATATATTTAATGTACGGCATTTATATTGCATTTGCAACAAAAAGTTCGAAAGGAGTTTATGATGAAGGATATTCTGCGTGAAATTGGAATGATTGCCCGAGCATTGGATTCTATAAGCAATATCGAATTTAAAGAACATGACCTGACAAAAGGGCAATATTTGTACCTTGTCCGAATATGCGAAAACCCGGGAATCATTCAGGAGAAGCTGGCTGAGATGATTAAAGTAGACCGGACAACCGCAGCCCGTGCTATAAAAAAACTTGAAATGAAGGGCTTTATTGAACGGAGAGATGATGAACATAACAAAAAAATAAAAAAGCTCTTTCCGACGGAAAAGGGGAATGAGGTATTTCCTTTTATAAAAAGAGAAAATGATTATTCGAATTGTGTGGCATTAGAGGGGTTTTCCAAGGGGGAAGCGGAGACCATCTTCAATCTTCTTCAAAGAGTAAGAAAAAATGTAGAAAAAGACTGGGAATTCGTGAAAAAGGGGAACAAAAGAAATTATTGACAGCGTAAAGGAGTGGCAGATTGAAATGACAGTAAATATAAAAAGGTGTACCCTTGAAGACTTACACAAGCTTCAGGACATTTGTTATGAAACATTTAATGAGACATTTAAGCATCAGAACTCGCTAGAAAATATGAAAGCCTACTTGGAAAAGGCATTTAACTTAAAACAATTAGAAAAAGAATTATCCAATAGCTCTTCGCAATTCTTTTTTGTTTATTTTAACAATGAAGCCGCTGGATATTTAAAAGTCAATATCAATGAAGCCCAGTCTGAAAAAATGGACGATGAATCACTTGAAATCGAGAGAATTTATATCAAGAGCAAGTTTCAAAAACATGGGCTTGGCAAATATCTGTTCAATAAAGCTTTGGAAATTGCGAAGGAACTGAATAAAAAGAAAATCTGGCTTGGCGTATGGGAAAAAAACGAAAACGCGATTGCTTTTTATAAGAAAATGGGGTTTGTGCAAACCGATGCCCACTCTTTTTATATGGGTGATGAAGAGCAAACGGACTTTATCATGACCAAAACACTCCTATAACTTTTCTAAAAGGAGGATGACGATGTATATTCCAAAATATTTTAAAGTCGAAAATGTTGATGAAATTTTGGATTTTGTTCAAAAAAACTCTTTTGGCACGATCGTTACGACAGAACAAGGGAAGCCAATTGCCACTCATTTGCCCTTGGGGTTCAATAAAAAAGGTGATGATTACTATATCACTGGCCATGTCGCTTATGGAAATCCGCAATGGAGAACTTTTGAAACCTGTAAAGATGTGCTTGTCATGTTTCAGGGGCCGCACGCATACATTTCTTCTTCCTGGTATGGGCATGAGGATGTTCCAACATGGAATTATCAAGCCGTCCATATATACGGTCAAGCAAGCATTTTAGAGAGAGATGAATTAATAGAAGAACTAACAGTCATGATGGAAAAATACGAAAAGCATCGAGAAAATCCAATTTTATGGGATAACCTTTCTCCTCAACTCTTAGAAAATCAACTGAAAGCGATTGTCGGGTTTAAGATTCAGGTGGAAAACATTCAGGCTGCATATAAATTAAGTCAGAACCGAAATGATACAGACTATATGAACATCATTGATCAATTGCAAAATGAAGGAGATCCCAATTCGGAGCAATTGGCGGCAGTGATGAAAAAGAGGCTGGAAAATTAAATATAAATTGACCTTCAACCCTTTCATCTAGGAATTAAAGGTCGGAATCAGAGCAGTCATATTTGCAGCACCTTAAAGATCGAGTGAGAAATGAGAGGCAGGCCGAATGGTTTGCTTTTTTTATGTCGTGTAGAGTTGTCTATTGTGAAAAGGTCAAATAATCTTTGTTGAGGACCTAATGGGGGACAACCTCGCGGAAGTTCAAGTTGTCTCGGTCGCATCATAGGAATACCAAGGGTTTTATGGGCCCTTGGTATTTATTTCTTCCACTTGATTCTAGTGAGCAACATGTGAAGGGCAAAAATCATGTAACATTACAGGCGATGGGAAAGCTAACTCTATTATTATGGAGAGTTTCGAGGCTATTATTTTGTTGTTATCCCGGTTATGAAATTATTGGTTTAAAATGGGGATTTCACTAAGCAATTTCTTCAAATGAATAGAATCCCACGGCAAATGCTCGGTTATACCTAATCCAACTACATCCGTTTCGGAAGAGAGTTCTTTCAGAAGATGAAGCAGGTGCGGCATTTGCATTGTTCCCTCAGGAGAAAAATATACAGGTGCTTCAGGATTGGCGAATAATAAAGAACGAAATGCCTTTGGATCAAGCACGTCTAAATCAAGGTGTATTGCCAGATACTTGATGTCGCTTTCTTTTATCCATTCTTTTATAGATTCGGTACTGGTCATTAACTCTTTAGTTCCAGCAGTTCTAATCCCAAGTCTTTGAATCACTTCAGTGTCTGGTTCTGTGAAAACTATACCCTGTCTTTGAAGTTCTTTTGATATCACTTTTGTTTCTTCTTCTGTAGGAGCTGCTAATCCCGCAATAAAGACATTTTCAGGTTTAAGAGGAATTTTCACATGTTTTGCGAACTCTTCATCTCCTTCCCCCAAAAGATTTCCGAGCGGTAATGTATGACCGTTATCATATCCGGCATATCTAACTAAATCGCTATGAGCGTCAATCCAAATTAAACCTAAGTCCCCGCCGTATCGTTCGTTTAAATAAGCAAAAGGTGCTTGTTCGACTAAGCAGTCACCACCAAACATGACAATGCGATCCGGCTTATGAGCATGAATGAGATGCTGAGCAGCCTCCAATTGTTCCAGCAGTTGTTTTCTCCCGTTTATCCCGTTTTCGTTTTCAAGCGGAGTTCCATCATAAGCTTGAACCGGAACATGAAGAAGGGGCTGATCATTTTCAGGAGCCAGCCAAGCAAGCAGTTCCGCTCCAAAAGAGTAGTTGGGATTGTTTCCCCCTTGCCATTGCGGCATCAACAGACGTATCGTTTTTTTAGCCATGTTTTAGTCTCCTTTACTTCAAAGTAAGGTTAGTATAAAATGAACGCAAATAAAAAAATAGTACGCACTTTAATGACAGGTACTATCCAAAAGGAGAGTGTGAATATGAGCATGGCTGAATATAAAGGTAAAGTGAAAAATATACAAGATACACCTTTTGGATACACATTGTCTGTTATCGGTGGCAAATGGAAAATGGTTATTATTTACCTCCTGGCAGAAAATCAACCAATTCGCTTCAATGAGTTGAAAAGACAAATAGGGGCTATTACTTATAAAACATTGAGTTCACAACTTAAAGAATTGGAAGCGGATGGTCTGGTGAAACGGAAAGAGTACCCTCAAGTTCCCCCTAAGGTCGAGTACAGTCTCACGGATAAAGCGGAATCACTATTGCCGGTTTTAGAAGGGTTATGTGAATGGGGTTTAAAAAACCAATAAAGTTAAGATTTCATCCATTTGGAGAGGGAAGAATCAAAAAGCTTCGTTCTATTGCCAACAATCCTTTTGTTTGGCTAGAAAAGTCCATAAACATTGTCGATGCTCCTTAAGAGAGGGCCTTTATTTGTTATTCACCAGTTGCTAAAACGGGGGTTCTTGCCGGCACATGAATGTTCCAAGTCTAAAAGGGTTACCCTTAATTCAAGGTAAAGAGCAGTATTTGCAGCAGCCGTCTTACCAAAATGAGATGACTGGAATTTTTAACAGATAAAATCTGTTATGGTATATTTAAATATAACGTAAAATTTGAAATGAGGAATGGCATGAATAAAATCGAAAAACATAAGAAATTTAAAGCAAAAATGATTTTCAAAGTCATAATGGTCATGATCGGAGGAATCATAGCGGCATATGGATTGGAAACAGTGCTGATTCCAAACAGTGTATCTGATGGCGGAGTGACAGGACTCAGCATTGTTGGTTCACAACTGTTTGATTTGCCGCTTGGGATACTTATCGCGGCCTTAAACATCCCGTTTGTCTGGTTAGGGTATAAGCAAATCGGGAAAAGCTTTGCGTTATTATCCATTATCGGAATCGCATCACTTGCAGCAGGTACAAGTTTTATGCACCACACTCCAGCTATCATCGAAGGGGACACTTTGTTAGTCACTGTAGTTGGGGGGATCATCCTTGGATTTGGAATGGGGCTGGCGCTGCGTAATGGCGGAGCATTGGATGGAATTGATATGCTTGCTGTTCTGTTATCGAGAAAATTGCCATTTGGAACGAGCGATCTTATTCTATTCTTTAACCTTTTTGTGTTTATTTTTGTTTCCGCTGTATTTGGCTTGCAAGGGGCATTGCTGTCAGTCATTGCCTACTACATCGCGTCCAAAGTCATTCATGTTGTCGAGGAAGGATTAAGCGGGTCTAAAACCTTTCAAATTATTACAAGCGAACCTGAATTAATGGTTGAGACAATACGAGACCAATTGGGCCGAAGTGCTACATATAAAGAAGCTTACGGGGGTTTTTCCCACGAGAAATTTAAAGAAATTACATGTGTCATCAACCGTTTAGAAGACACCAAATTAAAGGAAATCATTAATGAAGTTGATAAAAATGCTTTTGTTACTGTATATGACGTAGCTGAAGTCAAGGGCAGTAATTTTAGAAAACCTAATATTCATTAATTAGGGGTTTCCTAAGAAAAAACATACCAAATCCTCTTGGTATGTTTTTTTATCTCCGGACATGCCCATCAAGCTTACACCCACAACATTTGGAGTTTGGCCTTTTTTACAAGAAAACTGTTTATAAGTTCGTTTACAACCTCGATTCGCATAATATAAAAGAAATAATAGCGTTTTAGGATAACCATTTGCTCAAGCTTGATAAACATGTGCAAGGGCCATATAAATAAAAGATATACGGTTCCTACTCATTTAATAAGATTATTTTTTTACCGGTCTTTGCCGATTTCCGAACGGCGTCTAACAACCGGTGAAGTTTGACAGCGTCATGAAAGTTTGGAATTTGGCTTTTATGTTCAAATATATCTTCCGCCAAAATAGTATAAGCAGTTTCAACATAGCCTTTTGCACCATTATCCTTTACTGGGGATATTTTCACTTCTTCAGAATAAACATCTTCAGCATTTAGCAAACCATGAGGATGTGTAATCTTTTTGACTTTGAGATTCCCAAATTGTACATGCCCTGAGGAATTATGCTGTGTTAATAGCAAAACACCTTTTTCCCCTCTAATCTCTAATTGAAAAGCTGGATAAACCCCGCCCTGAATATGTACAGAGGCCGAAGCACCATTAACGAGCGTCCCCTGTATTAAAATTTGGTCAGCTGTGTTTTTTGGTATCTTTATACCAGTTTCTTGTATGACGGTTTCTGTATAATGGATGTTGATTGCAGCTGATAATTCTTTAAAATCACCCAGGATATAACAAAGCACATCAAGCGAATGACCACCGTTGATTGTAAGAAGGTTCGCCCCATTTTCTCTTTTTAAAAGGTAACTGCTTCTTTCATCTGTTATTCCTCCCTTTCCTTGTGTTGCTACCTGCATCGTGCAGGAAATGACTTTGCCGATTTCCCCCTGTTTGATTGCCTGCTTTAAATAAATAACTTCTGGAGATTGCCTTCCCTGTAATCCAATCGCATGATGAATGTTCGCGTCATCTGCCAATTTTGCCAGTTTTTCAGCCTGCATCGTATCTATACCTAAAGGCCATTCACAATAAATATGTTTATTTTCTTCTATGGCTGCAAGCGAAGCTTCATAATGGAAAGGAACCTTTATACTGACGACTACCAAATCAACATCTTTTGATTGTGCCAATTCCTTATAATCTGTAAAAGCATAGGAAGCCTTAAGCATCATAGCACTTTTTTTTGCGGTTTCCATTTTTGATGTTCCAATCGCCGTTATTTCATAAAAAGGATTTTCCTTCAATACCGGAATATGGGTTTGGCTAGCCCATTGATTATTCAAAGATCCGCCGATAATCCCTGTTTTTATCACGTTGTTCTTCATTAGCTATCCCTCCAATATAGAAGCCATTATCTTTAGATCGAGTATAATTAAAATTAGGCATCATTTTAAATGTTAAGTTATGATGGTTTTATCACTATTTTTGATGGGTGGTAAAATGTGAATGGATATTGAAAACATGAAAGCTTTTGTTTCAGTTGCGGAATTAAAAAGCATATCTGCTGCTGCAATTAAATTGAATCACCTTCAATCCAATATGACTGCAAAAATAAAAAAAATCGAAGCTCATTATAATCAACAACTGTTTATCAGAAATTCAAAAGGAGTAAAACTAACGAAAGAGGGAGAAAAATTATATCATCAATATAAGAAAATACTGTTCGTTTGGGAAGAAACCGAAAATATCATGAAAAAACACGATGAAAAACTTCGTATCGGTACGATGATATCAGTCGGTGGAACTCAATTCTCAAGTGCTTTAAATAAACTTTATAACACATATCCTGATTTATCGGTAACACTAAAAACAGGTTCAACTGAATATATTGAGAATCAAGTTCTTCTTGGAAAAGTTGATGTTGCTTATACGATTGGATCGCTAAACAATAAAAAGATAAGTTATAAAAAAGTAGGATATGAAGAATTGGTCATCATAGGCCAAGGTATAGATCAATATACGAGATTTAACGATTATATAAACGGAAAGAACGTACTTGTATTATCAGATAAGTGCTTGTATCTCTCATTATTACGTAATATTTTTGAAGATTTGAACATTCAACAGGGGGAAATCATTGAAGTGGGCGATCCAGAATCCTTAGTGCAATTTGCATTGATGGGTATGGGAATTTCCTTAGTCTCAAAGCGCATAGTAGATCGTTACAATATCAATAATTATTTAGAAGTTCCATCATCTTATAGATACGTCGATTTGTATTTAATTACACGACTAAATCATAAATTTACACCTATAGAAAAACAGTTTATTGAATTAAATAACTCACTTAGCGACATCATTGAGGGAATGTAAGGTTGATAGAAAAGTTACGCCGATTTTCCTTGCACTAAGGAATCGGCTTATTTATTTCAACCGAAAACTTGATGGGCAGAGATTTTTGAACATATAGTGGGATTGCCTTTTGATCAGAAAATATCAATCAAAGTAAAGATGTGCTTATCACAATTTTAGGTGTTGATTTCTTGGTGAAATTGTATATATTTTATCAATTCTGCGATGCCTTTCAATTGATTTAATAGTTGGTTATTCAAATTTTGTAAAGCCAACTGAAAGGAATGTTCGATTTTGCCATAGTCTTGTGTGTCCAATTCATGTAATAAACTCTTCATATTTTCTATATAATAAACGGTTTTTCTCAAGCTGCTTATAACCAGTATTTTACGCAGTTCAGATATTGAAAACATTCTATAGCCGTTTTCTTTATTTCTTTCTGAATGGACTAAACCTTCATGTTCCCAATGACGGATCGCTGAAGTATTCACGCCCGCTATTTTTGCAGCCTCTCCAATATTCATATATCCTTTTAATTTAACATTTTTATATTTAGTAAAATCGGCATTTTGTATCATCGTTAGTATTTCTTCGACCCTCTGTTTCTCCGCTTGAATATGAAATTGCTGTTCATTAACCAGCCAAAGGGCTTCTTCAAATTTTGCATTTTTACTCATTCTCATGATTTTGTAAACAATGGGTATGTCATATCCTTTTAATAAAGCTCTAATGGTTGTAAAAGCTTGGAAGTGTATCGGCGTATAGAAACGGTGATTACTTTTTGTTCTTGGGACAACAGGAATAAGACCTTGTTCTTCATATCTTCTCAAAGTTGTGGTACTAACATTTAAGATATTTGCAATGTGTTTAGGGGTGTATGTCTTCATTTACTGTTAACTCCTTTTTAAAGTAAAACCTTCAAGTGCTACAATAACATACTTCAAACTAATCCCCAATATATAAAGGGCGGGAAGCAGAAATCCGAAAGATTGCATGAATGTTATATGATGATTGTATGAACACTTTAGGAGTGGTGGAAATGGAAAAAAACATAAAACTAACCGATGAATCAGAGATAAAAGTTGGCTTAGTTGGGAACCCCGACTCTCCAACAATCATGCTTCCTGTTGCTAAAGAATCTGTATATGGACAAGAAGCTGAAAACTTAAAGTTATGGGGAGTAGACCCTGTATCAGGAAAACATTTTGTTGAGGGACTCATGGACACGTTTCAGATTTTATATTTCGACTACGAAGGACATCGTCTACAACAGCCGAATCCAAAGAGTCTCACACCTGAAAGCATAGTGAAAGATCTACTAACAATTGCTAATGAAATGAATGTTGTAAAGTTTGGCTATTATGGATATTCTTGGTTGGCTTTAGTAGGGTTACAATTAGCGATTCGGACAGACAGGTTAGAAAGCTTGATCATGGGTGGGTTTCCGCCAATAGATGGTCCATATAAAGAAATGATGGTAGTGACAAATCAAACATACGAACAAACTTTAAGTAAACAACATTCTTCTGTTATTAATGAACAAAACCTTATCAGTCCAGAAAAGGTTGATTGGGATAACATACAGGTAAGGATGGACGCGAATCAAACAAAACAGTTTGTTACAATGTACGAAAATTTGATGGAATTTGATGATCGGGGCATTCAACATAAATTAATGCTTCCGAGATTGGCGTTTGCTGGGGAAAAAGACACAATTGTTTATGGAGAAAACTTCGGTAATGTAACAGTTGATATTATCGGTATACTTCAAAAAAATAAACAAGAATTAGAACACCTTGGATGGGATATAAAGATCTTAAACGGAAATGATATGGATCACACCAAAGCTATGCAGCCTGTAACGGTTCTGTCATTGATAAAGCCTTGGTTGGTTAAAAATTTGAATATAACCCATTAAATAACAGACCCCTTCAAGACAGGGAAATTATTAAAAAATTTGAGAAGGGCGGCTTCTAAGCCCTTCTCCGCCATAAAAACCGAATATCCTTTATTGTTTTTAGCAAGTTTCTTTTGAGAAATAGGAGTTTAAAACATCATAAACAATAGGCAAAGAAGTAAATCCGTCGGTTTCTAAAAAATGACCCCCGTGTTGGACTTCGTAAAGCTTAGCGTCAATTTGTTGTGCCAGATCTTTGCTCCATGCAAATGGCACAATTTGATCGTCTTTAGAGGCAATGACAGCACGATGCTTAGCTGACTCAATGATTTTTTGAAAATCAAACGATTCCTCTGTAAATTCATCTAACATCTTTAAATCGGGCAGTGACTTGGCAAAGCCGGAAACGAGTAGGATTCCGCCAAGTGGTTGATGCAATTGCGTTTGTTCCAAAAACCTCAAAATGGCGGGGCACCCCAGGCTGTGGGCAACCAGATAAGTATGTTCATTTAATGTGTGTTTATTTAAAGAGAGCGTATCAAGCCAATCTTTAAGCCTTGGCTGGTGAGGATTAGGCATGTCTAAAACTTCTGCGTGTAGTCCGTCTGCAAGCAGACGTTTTTTCAGCCAAGGAAACCAGTGGTTGGTTGAGGAGGCTCTGTAACCATGAATGATATAGATTTGTTTTGTCATCCTGTTCTCCTTACAAATGATTTTTAATCAGTATAAAATTCCTCCCGTCGGGAAACAAGTACGCACTTTTTTGTAAGTATTTTTTACTCATAAGGAAAGCCTTCTCTTTGTCCCCATCTGCACATTTCATCTATGAGAGGGTACAAAGACAGTCCTCTGTCTGATAACGAATACTCCACTCTGAGGGGATTTTGAGAAATCTCCGCCCGATTAATCAGACCGTCAGTTTGCAACTCCTTCAGCTGAGAACTTAACATTTTATGGGTGATTAACGGCATCGCCCGTTTAAGTTCCCCGTATCTCATCGTTTTTTCACACGCCAGCTCATAGAGGATTCGCATTTTCCATTTACCACCTATCAGAGATAAGGTGTATTCGAATGGAGCCTGTTTGCTTCGGCATAAGGTATTCATTGTAATCAAACCTCCTTTTTTAAGATCATATCAAAAATAAATATTGAGCCTGGCTTAAACTTGAATAGCAAAAGATTCACTTGTTTTCCTTATTTTGTTGATGAGATGTGATATGATACAAAAAAAGGAGCGGATTTCTTCTGAACAAAGGGCGGGAATACTTTTGCACGAATTTGCACCTAAAGTTTTTCAAACGATAGGGATTGTTGGTTTTATTTTAGCTTTTGTCCAAATCCCAATCGGCTGGTTTATCGGATTTTTCTTTTCCGGTTTGTTCTTCATGATGTTGAAATCAAACAATGAAAAATCGGGAACCTTCAACGTGATGGCTGGAGTCGCATGTTTCTTGTATTCATTTCATTGTTTGTTTACGCAAGTGTTGTGACTGAATGGAGAACCGATATAAAAGCAGGAGGATGTCACTTTTATAAATAACGAGTTTTAAATATGGAGCGTGATGAAATGAAAGAAAACAGCCTTTTCCATTTTGAACCCGGAAAAATCTATTTTTTGTCTATTTTCTTCTGTGTATTTGGAAATCAAAAGGGTGATTTATAATTGCGAAAGTTGAAACTATTGCTAGCCGCTAATTTGATTTCCACCGTAGGTACCGGCATCACTTCCTATTTGATTGTCTGGCTGCTGATTGATCAATTGAAACAATCCGTTTTATATGGGTTATTGACGATGACAACGATGATTTTAGTGTTTTTTGCTTCACCTTATTTAGGGAGTTTGGTGGATCGATATTCTCGAAAAGCGATATTTCTCTATTTAGAAATAATAGGAATAGTGGTCTTAGGCGTTTTTTCTGTTCTATTCAATATTTCCGCCGTGTTGGACATCACCCTTGTTGTGACACTGATTTTTTATCATACGGCTTACGATTCGATAAAGTATCCTGCTTTAGCCGCTTTAACTCAGGAAATGTTCAAAAAAGAGGACTATAGTAAGGTGAACAGCAGTCTTGAAGTTCAGGGGCAGGCGGCGCTGATGATTAGTTCGGGGCTGGCTGCCATGATGATCGGCAAGATGGATGCGACAGTCATTTTGATCATAAACATCGCTACATTTATAGCAGCTTCCATCCTCATCTACAAACTTCCCTATCAACGAAATGCTGAAGCTGAAGAGCATTCCAATACAATGAAAAATGAATCTTATTGGAAAAACTTCAGATCCTCACTCCAATATTTATCTCATCGAAAAGTTTTGTTTGTTCTTTTATTGACTTCTTTTATACCAAGCATCGTGATTATTGTCGCAAACTACTTGGATCCGGTTTTCATTTACGACTATTTAAACGAAGGGCCGTCAGTTATTGGCATTGCCAATATTGTTTACGCCATTGGAGCTATGGGTGCCGGCTTTGTCGCATATCAAATATCAAAGAAATGGCCTGATATGCAAGGTGTTATATTGTTTATGGCAGTATTTGGTCTAGCAACATTTGCGATCTTCCTCGTTCCGAGTGCCGTGACATTTATAGTGGCAAGCCTCTTTTGGGGGCATTCAAATGCTGCGATCAGGGTATTTAGAAAAAGCTATATGTTCCATCATGTCGATAATGCATATATGGGACGTGTGAATTCATTGTTTAATGCGGTAAAGCTGTTGGGACAAGTTGCTTTAATAGGCATTTTAACGATTACAGTGGTGCCGGCGGGTCAATCTGTTTACGGATACTTCATTTTATTTATCATTGTGATTGCTTCTCTTTTTACAACATCTTATTTATTTAAGAGAACTTATAACAAAGATAAAGAAAAGCGGGTATCTTTATAGAGTAGCTTCCCCCGTAGAGGAGGCATAAAAAAGCATTGCTGTTTAAATACGATACTTTTTTATGCCAAGGGAGCCCCCGCGATGATCCCTAGGCTTCATTCACCGCTAAGGATCGCAACCGGACGCGCCCATCCGGCAGACGCCTTTTCAACTTTTACCGGAAAAGCCATGACATAAAATCCGGTGGAAGGCAATTGATCGAGGTTGGCGAGCTTTTCAATTTGGCAGTAAGGAATGGTGCTTCCTGAATAATGACCTTCCCAAATAATCGACGGGTCTTGTTCCTGTTCAAAGCGCTTGGCGGTCATGCTGAATGGAGCGTCCCAGCTCCAAGCGTCAGTTCCGACTAGACGCACGCCGCGTCCCGTTAAATAGAGCGTTGCTTCGCGCCCCATCCCGCAGCCGCTGTCCAAGTAATCGTTTTGACCGTATTTGGCGCCGGCCGACGTATTCACAAGAACAATGTCGCCGGGCGCGAGTTTATGATTGATGCGGTGAAGCTCTTGGTCGATTTCTTCAGGGGTAACGATATGCCCGTCTTTCAAATGTCTGAAATCCAACTTAACGCCGGGGCCATGAAACCAGTCAAGCGGAACTTCATCAATCGTGATCATCCGTTTGCCGTCATCAGTAACCGAACGGTAATGGTATGGAGCGTCTATATGCGTTCCGGCATGCGTTGACATCTTCACTTTTTCCAGCGACCAGCCTTCTCCTCCGGGAAGATCTTGCGAAGAAAGCCCGGGAAAGCTCTGGACCATCTGTTTGGCTCCTTGCTTATGATCCGCATATTCGATTTCAGGAATAAACCCCGGCGGGTCAGACGGAATATCACCTCTTAACGATACTGACAAATCTACAATTTGATTGATTTTCATCTGTTTTCCCCTTTCTGCCTAAGCGGCTGACTATTGAAATGATGTGCGACCTGCGGCTGTTGTCTTTTTGATTTTACATCAAGAGCCATACAAAAAGCCTGCAGAACTTTCTGCAGGCGATTCGCATTTTTTCTACACTTGCCGTGACTTAGGTTTCCTCAGCTTGTAAATCGCGATCAGCATGATAAACCAAACCGGCGTGACAAATAAGGAAACACGGGTGTCCTGCGCCAGTGCGAGCACAATGAGGATAAACGCAAGAAAACCGAGAACCACATAATTTGAAAACGGGTAAAGCGGCATCTTGAATTTGTTTGTTTTCGCTAAATCCGGTCTTGTTCTGCGGTATTTCAAATGGCAGATGACGGTGATTCCCCAAATAAAGATGAAGCATATCGTCGAAATGCTTGTAATGAGCGTAAACACTTGTTCAGGCATGATATAGTTCAGCGTTATGCCAATCAAAATCACGACCGCTGAGAAGAACAATGCATTGCTCGGCACTTTGCGGGAGGTCAGTTTGGTCATAGCGCCGGGCGCATTATGTTCTTTCGCGAGCGAGTATATCATCCGGCTCGTGCTGAAGACTGCGCTGTTGCTTGCCGAAGCCGCCGATGTCAGCACCACAAAATTAATGATGCTTGCAGCCGCAATGATGCCGACCGCTGCAAAGACTTGGACGAACGGACTTTCATTAGGATTGATGACATCCCACGGATAGATGCTCATGATCACAAGGAGCGCACCGATATAAAAAAGCAAAACCCGGACGGGGATATTGTTGATCGCTTTAGGAATGACCTTTTCTGGATCCTTCGTTTCTCCCGCTGTCAGTCCCACAAGTTCGATGCCTACAAACGCAAAGACAACCATCTGGAATGAAAGGAGAAATCCGTGCAGTCCATTTGGAAACATGCCGCCGTGGCTCCAAAGGTTTTGGAAAGCGGCAGTGCCCGAATGGGTGGAAAATCCTTTGAAGATCATGAAAAGGCCGATCACGATCAGCGCCAATATCGCAATGACTTTAATTAATGCGAACCAGAACTCCAATTCTCCAAAAAGCTTGACGGTTGCCAGGTTCATGATCAGCAAAATGATCAGGGCGATCAATCCGGGCAGCCATTGCGGTACATCGGGCAGCCAGTATTGGGTATAAAGCCCGACCGCGGTTAAATCGGCCATTGCAAGCGAAATCCAGCAGAACCAGTATGTCCACCCTGTTATAAATGCCGCCATGTCGCCTAAGTAGTCCCTTACAAAGTCGACAAATGAATGGTATTCCAAATTGGATAAGAGCAGTTCTCCAAGAGAACGCATAATGAAAAAACAAATGATTCCCGTCATCAGATAAGCAAATAAAATCGACGGTCCTGCAAAATGAATTGATTTCCCCGAACCAAGAAACAGCCCCGTTCCGATCGCCCCGCCGATGGCGATGAGCTGAATATGCCTGTTTTTCAGGCCTCTCGATAATTTTTGTTCGTGTATATCGTTGTCAGTTACATCTTCTTTCACTTTATGTATGCCTCCATTTTTATTTTTTAAGCCCGATCCCCGCATGTTTTAAAATCTATTATAACATTAAAATTTGAAGTAATTGATCATATCGGCATGTGGGATAGAATTCATCTGTTATCGTCGATAACGCTTCAAGCAGAGACATCATTCAAAAGTATGCCGCAAAAGATGACAGAGTTATACCGGTTTTCCAGGAAAACGCAGGTCTGAACAAAGCAAGAAACAGTACTCGGCCAGTTTATAATGGGAAAGGTTTTGTCATTGAGGGCTTAAAACGCCAAGCTGCTGCGCTCGTTCGCTTTCGTGATACAATATAGGCACATGAGAGAGCATGATGTTTTAGGAGGAACAAAAGCTGAACAAAAACAAATTTCAACGCAGTCAATCGGTTTTTTCGGCAATGATGATCCTAATCGCGGTGTATGTTCTGTATACCTTGTTTGAAAATTTAATTCTTGATCCGCAATCAACATCCTTTCTGAGCCATAAATCTCACCTGCGGGACTCCTTTCACCTCCCGATCTGGCTGAAGGTGATGTATGTTCATGTCATTGCCGCTTGTTTGGCGATGGTTTCGGGTGCTGTCAACTTCTCCAGCGCCTTGTTGACCAAAAGCCGCAAAATCCACCGGCTTAACGGCTGGGTCTACGTCGTTTGCGTGATGATTGTGACGCTGTCGTCAGGCTATATGGCCCCGAATTCTACAGGAGGGAAAGCCGTCAGCATAGCCTTTAACATGGTGAACATGTATTGGCCAGCGGCCACTGTTATTTCCGTCATCAAAGCCCGGCGAAATCAGTTTAGCAAGCACCGGAATTGGATGATTCGCAGCTATCTATTCTGTTTTACCAATCTGTTTATTCATTTCATCACGTTTGTGAGCCGAAGCGGGTTCGGTTTGCCATACGATATCAGCTACACGATAGGCGTTTACGGTGCGATTGCACTGAATGTGGCAGCAGCTGAATGTGTCATTCATTTTACACGCAGAAAAGCAAAGGACATTTTGCATACAGCTGACACTAGCCGGTCTAGATAATGTGCATAAATGCCAAGGGTATCTAAGCCCTTGGCGTTCTTGCGTTTAAAACTCCTTGACCTATCTAAACAAAGAACAGGCTTTAAAGACGTTTCCGTTATATTACGGCGTATATCTGCTTTTTTTGCTCTATGGAGATGAGAGGCTGGTGCTTGTTTACATCTTAACGTTACAATTTTTCAATGAAAAAAGGATTGCTTCTTTGACATCGAATTCTCTTCCTTCCTCAACGGCAGCCCAAGAACAAAAAGATATACTTTTAAGTGATCAACCTCAGCATACTTTAAGCCCCCTGTGCTAAATCCTCTTTGACAACCCATTTAGACAATTCAATTGTTTGATTGCCCTGACGTTATTTTTTAGGTGAGTTTAAGCTGAATTTAAGGTAAGTCATGTAAACTTTGAAGGATAAAACATCTGGAGGAATGAAAGCATGGAAGAGAGTATGGAAACAAAACAAGAGCCAATGCCTTCTTTAATCGGCTTAATTTCAAGCCCGGCATTGCAGTTTGAAAGAATGAAAAAACAGCCGGCGGTTGCTCTGCCGATGTTTGCTGTATTCTTTTTATCGGTTGTTTCTGCTATCCTTTATATCTCAAAGATTTACCCTGATTCGTATTTTGGCATGATCATTTTTTTATGGGAGTTTTTAAAGACGGGGATTTTTTTGTTTGTAGCTGCTTTAATATTATGGCTGATTGCAACAATAGGTGGCGGAAAAACAAACTTTGTGACGATGTTTTCGCTGGCGTCTTTTGTAGGCTTTGTCAAGATCATTGGCGATCTGATAAACAATGCAGTTTTTCGCTTTGCAAATGTGAAAGAAGGGACTTCGTTTACATCCTTGCACGATGTTTTTTCGGTCGGCGAGCCTTATAAAAGCATATGGGGCGTCTTTGATATTTTTACCCTCTGGGCGCTTGTGTTAGCAGCTGTAGGTCTGCAAAAAGCGGGTGGCGCTTCAAAACGGGCTTCATGGATCGCCGTTACAGTTTTATTTATTCTCAAGTTTTTGTTCGCTTGGTTTTTTGGTTTGTTTGCGGCATTATTTGAGGGTATTTTTTAGAATTTGTAAAAACCGCATCAATTAACACCTGATTTTAGATTTTAGAGCAAACCTTCAATATGGCGGTTTGCTTTTTTTGCTTCCATTTTCTTGACCTCCCTTTCCGGTGTTTTTCATTAAAGAATAAATGAAGGGATGTTTTCTTTAAAAAAACACGCCTTTCCGCAAACTATTTTTCACACTCTCACGTCTATCCTAATGTAACAGCCGTATATACGTATATTTTAAAAAGGAGTTCTTTATTGCAATGAAGAAACAAGCAGCCAGAGCGTCTCTTGTCGCTTGCATAACAGACCGGAAAGAAGACTTTTACCGGCTGGCATACAGCTATGTGAAAAATCAAGAAGACGCCTTAGATATTGTCCAGGAATCAATCAAAAAAGCGCTCGATTCCGTCGATTCCGTTCGCAATCCGGATACGATCAAAAGCTGGTTTTACAAAATTTTGGTGCGGACGGCGATCGATTTTTTGCGCAAACAGAAAAAACTAAAGGTTATGGATGATCAAACGATCGAGTTTTTAAGCCGGGGCAAGGAAGATACCTACCGGGATACAGATCTTCATGAGGCGCTTGAACAATTGCCGCATCCCTACCATACCATTATTGTTCTGCGATTTTTCGAGGATCTCAAACTGGAAGAGATAGCGGAAATCACAGGCGAAAACTTGAGTACGGTCAAAACGCGCCTTTACAGAGGATTGAAGCTTATGCGCATCCAATTGACGAAGGAGGATCTTTCTTAATGGATAAGAAATTGGAACAGCTGAAAAAAGCATATCAAAATGTCCCCATTCCGAAGGAGCTGGATCAGGTTGTCGAAACTGCGCTTCAGCATAAACCGAAGAAGAAAAGAAGGATGGTGGTATGGCCCGCATCAACGCTGGTCGCGGCGGCTGTACTATTGGCTGCCGTAGTGAATATCAATCCAGGCGCAGCGCAGGCCATGTCACGCATACCCGTCATCGGCAAGGTCGTTAAAGCCATCACATTCACCGAGATCAAACAGAAAGATGGAGAATCGAGCATTGACGTGAAAACACCGGCGCTGTCCGGCCTGAATAACCGGGAGCTTGAGAATGGCGTCAACGAGAAATATGTAAAGGAAAGCCATCAGCTTTACCGGGAATTCATGAAGGAGACGTCCCGGAATAAAAAAGGGCATCTCAGCATCTACAGCGATTATGAGACAGTCACAGATACGAAGGATTTGATTTCGATTCGGCGAAGCGTCGAAAGAACGGAAGCGTCCAGCTATACAGAACGGCGCTATATCACCATTGATAAAAAGAATGAAATCCTGCTTACCTTGAAGAGTTTGTTTAAAGACGACCGGTATATAACAACCATCAGCGAAAACATTAAAAAACAAATGAAGCAGCAAATGAAAGATGATCCTGATAAAATATATTGGATTGATGACGAGGAAGTCGAGCCATTCAAAAGAATCAAGGCCGATCAAAATTTTTACATTACAGAGAATCATAAACTGGTGATTTCGTTTGACGATTATGAAGTCGCTCCCGGCTATATGGGCGCGGTAGAGTTTGAAATTCCGACTAAGGCGATTTCGAACCTGCTTATCGGCGACCGCTACATCCGCTAGTCAAAGAAATCCATGATTCCCAGAAATCATGGATTTCTTACTTTTTACAACTTTGTAACACCATATTCAGCTGGAAACTCTTATACTAGAGAGACGGCATCATTCAGGGAAGATAAAATGACGATTTTTTGAAACAAAAAACCGTCTTGACTTCGTCTATAATATCGGAGCCTTAAAAGGCGCGAAACATAACGGAAGAACCGTACGTACATATCATTGGAGGAATACCATGCGAGATCAGACACAACAACACCGTTACATACCGGGGTTAGACGGGCTTCGGGCTTTTGCCGTTTTGGCGGTTATCGCTTACCACCTCAACATGAGCTGGGCCGACGGAGGCTTCATTGGGGTTGATATCTTTTTTGTTTTATCAGGATATTTAATTACATCGATTATCCTGCCGGCGTATGGAAATGACATTTCCCTCACATTCCGCGATTTTTGGGTGCGCCGGATACGGCGCCTGCTTCCAGCGGCGACGCTGATGATTTTCGCAACCGTCATATGGGTCGCTTTGTTTAACAGAGAGCTGATGCATACCGTACGGGGAGATGCGATCTCCTCTCTTTTGTATGTCAGCAATTGGTGGTTTATCTTTCACGACCTGTCATATTTTGATAGTTTCGGATCGCCGTCTCCTTTAAAAAACTTGTGGTCACTGGCGATTGAAGAACAGTTTTATTTCATCTGGCCGATCATTTTGCTGTTGGGCATCTACATATTTAAAAAGCGGGAGAGGTTGGCAGCGGCGGTTGTACTGTGTGCGCTTTGTTCAGCCATATGGATGAGCATCCTGTACGTCCCTGGCGGAGATCCGAGCCGTGTATATTACGGGACGGATACTCGCGCCTTCGAGCTGTTGATCGGATGCGCATTAGCCCTTGTGTGGCCGATGAAAAGGCTGTCTGGGAACAGGCTCCCAAACAGCCTTAAGCATGCATTGCACGGAACTGAGCTTGCCGCTTTCGCGCTGCTTATGGTGTGCATTTATTTTGTCGATGAATTCAGCCCGTTTCTCTATCACGGCGGAATGCTTCTGATCAGCGTAATCGCAGCAATTTTGATTGCATGCGTCAGTCATCCGAGCAGCTTCTTGGGCTTTGCCCTTTCCGTGAAGCCGCTGCGCTGGATAGGGAAAAGGTCGTACGGCATTTATCTTTGGCACTATCCCGTCATCGTGCTGAGCACGCCTGTTCAAGAGATTGGAAACCCGGTGTACTGGCATGTTGCGATTAAGGTCGCCGTTACGTTTATTCTGGCGGAACTTTCGTATCGCTTTATCGAGAAGCCAATCCGAAAAGACGGTTTTAAACCGTTTGTCAGCCGGGTTTTTCTGGATAAGATCACCGAATGGAAAACGGCTTCGGTTCCCAGCAAAATATCAATCGGACTGATGTTTGCCGCGCTTCTCATTTTTGCAGGAGGCCTGTCGGGATTGGCCGACGAAAAGAAACAGCCGCAGCAGACCTATTCCAAATCCTATGAGGAAACAAGCGCCTCAGCGGATCAGCCGGCTGACAAAAGTGAAGAACAGCAGGATGAAAAGAAAGCAGAAGTTGAAAGCGGAAATGAGAGTAAAACCGGAGACGGGGATGAATCGTCAGATACGAAAGATGAGCGGTCTGCAGAAAAGGAGCCGGATCGTATCGAGAAAGAAGTATTGGCTGTCGGGGATTCGGTCATGTTAGACATCGCTTCCAGCCTTCGCCGGAAAATTCCGGGAATCACAATCGACGGACAGGTTGGAAGGCAAGTGAGGGAAGCGCTTCAATTGACATCAACCTACGCATCCTTTAATCATCCGGACAAAGCCGTCGTAATTGAATTGGGAACAAACGGCTATTTTACAGACAGTCAGATGGACGCTTTGCTTGATGCTTTCTCAAAAGCTGATGTCTATCTCGTGAATACGCGCGTCCCACGCCAATGGGAGAGCAAGGTGAATGAATCGCTTCGGAAGCATGCGGACAGCCGTCAAAATGTGACATTGGTCGATTGGCACGCTGAAGCCCTGCAACATCCCGAATATTTCACCGCTGACGGCGTACACCTGATGCCGAAAGGGTCTGAAGCTTTGGCATCGCTTATCGTCAAAGCGATGAAATAATCTAAAAAGAGGCGCTCCTTAAGGAGGCCTTTTTTGTATGGCAATAAATTCAATTGGGAAAGCATTTATTTTTCATGCCAACCGCCTTTCACTGTTCAAAAAATATGGTACAATATACAAATGTTTTGCAGCCTGTAACAATAGAAATAGAGATGTTAACTAGGTTGATAGAAAGGTTTTGATATGTTTATGCTTCATAATCCTGTTGGAAAAGAGCGGTTGGCATTGGCTTTTCTGCTCGGAATGCTTGCCATACTGGGACCGCTTAATATCGATATGTATTTGCCGAGCTTCCCTGAAATAGCGGAGGACTTGGGGGCCGGCGCGTCGCTTGTGCAGCTCAGCTTAACGGCTTGCTTGATCGGCCTGACCATCGGCCAGCTCGTGATTGGGCCTGTGAGCGATGCGAAGGGAAGGCGAAAACCTTTATTAATTTCAATTTCGCTGTTTGCGCTGTCTTCATTGTTTTGCGCGCTGTCGCCTAATATCGCGACATTAGTGCTTGCCCGTTTTTTACAGGGGTTTACCGCTTCGGCGGGGATTGTACTGTCGCGCGCCATTGTACGGGACGTGTTTACAGGGAGAGAGCTTTCTAAATTTTTCTCGCTTTTAATGGTGATCACCGCGGTTGCGCCAATGGTCGCGCCGATGACGGGGGGAGCCATCCTGCTTTTGCCGTTCGCTACTTGGCATACGATTTTTTATACGCTGGCATTGATCGGATTGCTCCTGGTGCTCGTTATCTCGATGAAATTGACTGAAACATTGCCGCCTGAAAAACGAATTCCAAGCTCAATCGGTTCGTCACTCAAAACGATGGGGAGCTTGTTGAAGGATCGGTCTTTCATCGGCTATGCGCTGACTGTCGGTTTCATTCACGGAGGCAGCTTTGCCTACGTATCCGGAACGCCTTTTGTATATCAGGATATCTATGGGGTTTCTCCTCAAGTGTTCAGCGTGCTGTTCGGGATTAACGGCCTCGCCATTATTTCTGGAAGCTTTATCATCGGGCGTTTCGGGGGAATCATTCATGAGAGGAAGCTCTTGCGGATCGCGGTCATTACCGCTGTCATCGCGACATCTGTTCTCCTGACGATGACGATTATAAAAGGACCGCTTGCAACGATTGTCATTTCCATCTTTATCTACATGATAACCATCGGAATGACATTGACAAGCACATTTACGCTGGCGATGGAAAACCAGGGGCACCGTGCGGGCAGTGCAAGCGCGATGCTCGGCATGCTTCCGCTGCTGCTCGGTTCGATCGTTTCGCCTCTCGTTGGAATGAATGAAACAACGGCCGTTCCGATGGGCGCGATCATGTTTACCACAGCTGTAATCGGATCTCTCGCCTTTTTTGCCTTAACACGGGAAAGTCAGCGGGAGCTGTAAACATAAAAGGACGGAATCAAGTGATTCCGTCCTTTTGTTGTTATAGAGAGGCCCGAAGAATGGCGAGTACGTCATCTTTGTTTAATTTTTGGAAATTGGCGAAGCCGCCGTGCTCGATTTCTTTGGCGGCGATGTCTGCGATCAGCTCTAGCTTTTCTTCGCCGATGCCGTAGTCGGCAAGGCGGGAAGGAGCGCCAAGGCTTTTCCAGAACGCGGACAGTTTATCGATTCCTTCAAGCGCAATGTCTTTATCGGTTTTGCCTTCTGTGTCAATGTCAAACATGTTCAGCATAAGTGCTTTGAAGCGGCTGACATTCGTGTCAAGCGTATATCTCATCCAGTTCGGGAACAAGATCGCAAGGCCGCCCGCGTGCGGAATGTCGTAAACGGCCGAAACCGCATGCTCCATCGTATGGGAAGCCCAATCGCCGAAATAGCCCATTTGCAGCGTTCCGTTCAAAGCGATTGTGCCTGCGTATAAAATGGTCTCCCGGTGCTTATAGTTTTGCAGGTCTTCCAACAGCTTCGGCGCCGTTTCAATGACCGTCTGCAAAACGGCAAAGCACATTCTGTCCTGAAGCGGCGTGTTTTCGACATTGTGAAAATATTGTTCAAACACATGACTCATCATGTCAACGATGCCGTAAACCGTTTGGTTTTCCGGGACGCTGAACGTATTTTCAGGGTCTAAAATGGAGAACTTTGGATGCGTGACATCGCTTCCCCATACGTATTTTTCATTCGTTTCCCAGTTTGTAATGACGGAATCGGGGTTCATTTCTGATCCGGTTGCAGCTAAGGTTAAAATTGTACCGAACGGCAGCGCGTCTTTTGCCGTCGTTTTTTTGCTGAAGATATCCCAAGGGTCGCCGTCGTATTTTGCTCCGGCAGCAATCGCTTTCGTGCAGTCGATGACGCTTCCTCCGCCAACAGCGAGGAGAAAATCGATATCATGGCGGGCGCACAATTCGATCCCTTTTTTAACCGTAGCAAGACGCGGATTTGGTTCTACTCCGGAAAGCTCGTACGTGTCAGCGCCTTCTTCTTTCAATACGCGCGTAACTTCGTCATAAAGGCCGTTCTTCTTAATACTGCCGCCTCCATAAACAAGCAATACATTTTTTCCGTATACCTTTAATTCTTTTCTCAACTGTTCAAGCTGCCCTTTTCCGAAGATCAATTTCGTTGGATTGTAATAGCTGAAATTTTCCATTGATGAACAAACCTCCTCTGATTTGTAAAAACAGTTTTCTACTATAACATATTGGATCTTATAGAAAAAGAGGCCGTGTTCTTACGAAGGACAGGTTCAAATTGTACAAAAGGGAGGATGCATACACCTGATTTACTGCACAAAAGAGCTTGCCGACTTTGCCGGCAAGCTAATGAGGCCGTTCCGATTATCTTCGGGTAACGTCTATACTGAAACGTCCGCCGATTCATTGATGGAAATGACCATTGAGACAGCGGTCCCGCCATCAGGCGCACTTTCGATATTCAGTTCGCTCCCGCAAAAATGTTTCAGCCTGCGGTTGATATTTTTCATACCGACGCTGTGAGTGAAATGAGAAGAAAAGACATCATGTCGTTTTTCCGGCGGCATGCCGATTCCGTTGTCTTCTATCTTGATATAAAAGCGGTTTTCGCTTTCTTTTTTTGCCGTCAGCTTAATCCAGCCTCCGCCTCTTTTCTTGCTGATGCCGTGATGGACGGCATTCTCGACAAGAGGCTGAATCATTAATGGCGGAAGGGTAAAGTCAATATCTTCGTCAATATCGTAAATGACGTTTAGCCGATCGCCAAAGCGTGTTTTTTCGATAGAAAGATACGAATTCACAATCGACATTTCATGTTTGAAAGAACTCATGCCTGATGTATTTTGAAAATCAAAACTCATTCTTAAGTAATTTGTAAAATCAGCCGTTACTTCGCGCGCTTTTTCAATATCCAAATGACTGAGCGCGATAATTGTATTTAATACGTTGAAAAGAAAGTGCGGCTTGATCTGCGACTGAAGGAATGCCATCTCCATATTGGTCGCCTGGGCTGCCGTATCTTTCATCATGATCAGGTTTTTAATGCGGGCTGCAAATTCAGTGTAGTTGTACGGTTTTTGCAAAATGTCATTTGCCCCGGCGTGAAAAGCCTTGTATTTATCATGGTCAATGATGGCTGCCGTAATGATTAGAACAGGAAGTTCCACCATCGTGAACCTTTCGCGGATTTTCATGCACACTTCAAACCCTGTCATATCCGGCATCATCAAGTCCAAAATCACCAAGTCCAGCTTTGAACGGGAGACGACTTCAAGAGCCTCTTTGCCGCTTTTTGCTGCGATGACTTGATAAGGAACGCCTTCAAGCATATCGGCCAAAATTTTTAAGCTTTCGATGTTATCATCGACGATCAGAACAGTTGGAGCATCCATTTTCTTTGAGTAATACGGCGTGCTTATTGAAACATCGGGCAGGTCCATGACGGCGTGCTGTTGAGGCATGTTCTCCTTCGCGTCAGGAAGCGAATCATCCTTTGCAACAGGCAGTGTGAAATGAAATGCCGATCCTTTCCCTTCTTCCGATTCTACCCAGATCTCTCCATTTTGAAGCTGAACAAGCTGTCTGACGATGCTTAAACCGAGTCCGGCTCCGTCGTCTTTATGGTTTTTTGCTTGTTGAAAAGATTCGAATATCGATTGACGGACAGCCTTTGGTATGCCGACTCCGGTATCCGCTACCGTAATTTTGACCATCTCTTGATTAAGCCTCTCGGCAGTGAGCGTAATTTGTCCCTCCGGCGTATACTTGATTGCGTTATCAACCAGGTTGGTCATGATTTGCCGGAAGCGGTTTTCGTCAGCCAAGACAAGCGGCAGTCCGGATGGAACCCGGTTTACAATCCGGACATTTTTATTTTTTGATAACAGCCGATAGAAGTCCATTTCTGTACTGATCGCCGAATGGGTATCGACAGGAACGGCCTGAATCTGCAGCATGCCCTGCTTCATTTTTTCCAAATCGAGAATGTCGTTTACGAGGCTGGAGAGCCTGTATCCCATGCGGATGACCAGCTGCAGATTTTCTTTTTCTTCCTCTAGCGTCCTTTTTCTTTTCCGTGCCAAAAGGGTTTGGCATATATTAATCATGCTGTTCAGCGGCGTTTTAAATTCATGCGATGTTTTGGCGATAAATTCGTCTTTTAATCGATTCATTCTGAGCAATTTCAAGGATAGGACTTCATTCTCGCGAAACGCGCCTGCGAATTGCTGCGCCATCATCAGAACAGCCGCCAGCAAAGCGATGATCGACGGCACGGCATAGAGCGAATTGAATGAAAAGCCTCTTTTGCCGCTGTAAGCAGAAACGGTCGTTAAAATGACGAATGCGCTCATCGAGATCGCTGCAGTCGTAAGATAAAGGCTGCCTTTCATTTTCCGAAGGGCAGAAATCGCAAACACATACGTAATATAAATCAAAGTCGTGACGGCAAGAACGGAATGCAATATATATGCGAGCCGGTCTGTAAAACCCCACGATATAAAATCAATCATCAAAACTAGTACAGAAAATGAAGTCGCGGCGATCATCCATTTTTTTGAAACGATTTCTCTGTAAGCGAAATAGAGATAGAGAAAAACCGCCATACTGACAAGCACCATTGTGGTCGCCCTCATTACGCTTAAAGCTGAGAATGAAATAGACGGAAAGAAAAGAAAGATCATTCGTTCTCTTCCGATTAAAAGCACAATGACTGAAAAAAGAAGACACATCGTGGAAAAAAAGAATAAGTGCTTATCTCTTTTTCGATGCAGGAAAAAGCCGAGAAAGTATAAACCGGTAATGAAGAATGCCGTGATCATGCTGGTTTCATTAAAAAAAGAAATTTTGCTTTGGTGTAAAATGTGCTGCTGCGTTCCGAAGGTAATCGGTTTTTCTATCCCCCATGAAGGTGATTTTTTGAAGTTCGAAAATTGTACAATCAACTCGTTGTCCCCGCGCTGAATTTCGAAAAAACTCGTATATGGCCTGTTTTGCGCTGTAAAATTCGCTTTGCTTGAAGGGGTTCCGCTCTGCCCGATCAATTTGCCGTTGAAATAAATTCGGTTTGCGCTGTTAATAAAAGAGGTGCTGATTCCGAACATCTCATTATCTTGCTTTGACCGGATCGTCAGTCTGTATGTACCGTAATCCACGTTTTTTCCTGAATCGGTAAGTTTGACATTGTTAGGCACATCGGAATAAATGGGGGCTTTTCCTTTGCCTGAATGGATGGCCTTTGGCGAGAGAAGCTGGTTTCGGTATAGTGTCCATTCTCCGGTGAGCGCGATGTTCCCATCTTTCTGAAAATCCCATGTTTCCAGATTGATGTTTCCTTGCTTCGCTTCAGGATAGTTTTGATCGGATAATTGATTGTTAATGAACAAGAAAATAAAAAAGAAGCCGGCATAGCCGAGAATAATCGAAATGAAAACAAATAGCTTTTTCAACATGAGCACTCCTCATTCAACCTGCTGCAGTCTTGTCGAATCTTATGAATATTGTACTCTTAAATGTTAATAAACTACAAGATTAAGAAAATGAATCCAACTAAATAGGGCCATAGACATGATATAATCATTATAATAATTTCCAGATGATTCGATGAAAATGGGGTGGGTGTGTCGTGAAAGCGTTAATTGTGGATGACGAGGAACTGGCATTGCTTCATTTTAAAAATATGCTTGAACGAACAAATTGCTTTCGATCCATTGAAATGTTTCAAGATCCGGCTGATGTTCTGGAGTTACCGGATTTTCAGGATATAGACACGGTGTTTCTTGATATCGAAATGCCGGGGATCAACGGGATTGAGCTCGCTGAAGCGATTCAATCGCTGAATGAAAACATTCAGGTTGTTTTTATCACGGCCTATAACGATTTTGCCATAAAAGCGTTTGAATTAAATGCGATGGATTATTTGCTCAAACCCGTCGATTACGTCCGGCTCGTGAAGACGGTTGAACGGATCAGGGAAAACAGCTTGCTAAAGACTTCAGCGGAAAATGCCGGAGGGGACTATTTCATCCAATGTTTTGGGAACTTGCAATTTTACAAAACGGAGAAGGGTGTCAAAACATATATACCCGTTAAGTGGAGAACGTCCAAAGCCCGCGAAATTTACACGTATTTGCTTCATCATCACGGCCATGTGATCAGCAAAGACGTGTTGATCGACCTGTTCTGGCCTGATCACGATGTCTCTAAAGCAAGCACCCAGCTATATACGGCGATTTATCAAATCAGAAAATTAATCGAAAGGCTTCCTTTCGGCCAATCCATCGAGAAGACTGACACAGGATATGTCCTCCGGATTTCCGGTGTAAAAGTGGATGCTGACGAATGGGAGAAGTCGCTGAAAGAGGCTCCTCCAATCCATATGGCGACGATCAACCGGCACATGGAATTGCTGCTTGCATACGAAAACCATTACTTTATGGAACACGGCTATTTGTGGGCAGAACCGGAAAAGACGCGGCTTGCCCGGATATGGCTTGGAAAAGCTTATGAACTGGTCGATTTCCTTATTCATGAAAAAGACTATCGCCGGGCGCTTGATATATGTCTGCTGATCGAGAAAATCGAACCGTTCGATCATAAAATCATCCAATACAAGATGCAGCTGTTTAATAAAACCGGGAATGTTGAAGCAGCGATCAAGGAGTATGAGCGCTACAAACAAATGAAGGACAAAATGAATTAAAAGGTAAACATGAGGACCGGATCAGTCGGTCTTTTTTTTATGCCATTTTTAGCTTACATGCCGATGTTCAGAAATTGTATAGTTCCATCCCATACAATGTAGTTTGGTTCGGATGATGTCAGCTGACATTAAGCAAAATTCATACCCGCGACATCTTGATTACCGCCGCTAAACATACAGCAACGATTTTAAAAGCCTGTCATTCTGCAAATAGAAAAGAATTTTCAGGAGGGAGGCCGGCCTTTTCCAGGCTCAATCGATCCGTACACAAAAACATCATAAAAGGGGAGGAATCACAATTTGAGATCGAAAAAATATTCGTTCAGTCTCAGCAAAAAAAGAGGGCTGAAATCATTTTTGATCACTTGCCTGGCATTGTATTTGATCTTCAGTCAAGTTGTCGGCTTTACGCTGACGGCAGTGGCTGCCGGCACATCAACAGACGGCAGCGTGTTTTTTGATTCAGTGACAATCAAAAACAGCGAAGATCAAACGGTTGACGGCTCAAAGGGAGACGAACCAGCATTAAAGCCGGGTGACAAAGTGACACTCACATACGAGTGGTCGTTAAAAAACGATGAAGAAGCCGGCGCCGAAAACAGTTTCACTGTAGAGGTACCTAAAAGCTTCAAATTCGCTCAGGATGCCGAGGGAGACGTGAAATCCGCAGATCAGCAGATCATCGGCAGCTATCAAGTAGAAGCGGACAGCAATATTTTAACCGTAACCTTGAACAGCTCAGCCGAGGTTTCTGCCGGGGCAAAAGGGTCCATCGCTCTGTCAGCAAAGTTTGCCGCAGATGTGAAAAGCGATACAAAAACGGTCACAGCTCTCTTTCAACTCGGAGCAGGCAAGACGCAGCAAGTGATCATACCCGTGAATACAAGTTCCGAATCTGAAACGGCGAAAAACGATGCTCCGTCATCTGAGGACGATCAGGCAGCAGCAGACGATCAATCAAAATCTTCAGGAGGACAGGACAAAGAGGAAGCGAAGACTAAAGCAGCTGCCGACGCTGAGAGCAGCGATACAAAACCGGCAGCATCTTCAAGAGCAGCGGCAGCCGGAAGCCTTGCGTCCGGTGGCAATCAAATCACCCAAAATATTTTAACCGGCGTGACGCTGACGGATGAGCACGGAAATCCTTATGACAAAAGCAACCGAGCCGACACGAATTCTCCGGCGAAAATTTCAATTGCTTGGGACATACCGAATGAGCTCGGAAAGACGATAAACGACGGTGATCGCTATGAATTTGATCTGCCTGAAGCTTTTATCATGTACAACGATATTATGAATCAGCCATTAAGCTCAGACGGCATCACGTACGGCTATTTTTCAATTGATACAAAAGGCCATGTTGTGATGACGTTTAACGGTGAAGTGAAAAAAGATTCGAATGTCAAAGGGACGTTGTTTGTCAATACGCAGTTTAACGCGCAAAAAATAAAAGGCTCGACGACTCAAAAGATTCCTTTCCCGGTGAAATCAGACACTCCGGAGGTAACGGTTTATTTTAAACCAAACGTAAGCAAAACCATTGATAAATCCGGAACTTTTGATAAAGGCATCAACCCGGGGCAAGTCACATGGACAGTCGACCTCAACAAAAAATTGGATCAAGTCAAAAATGCCAAGCTGACCGAGAACTTTCCGGAAGGATTGATCTATCGTTCTGTCAAAGTTTATCAATTAGATGTCAACATAGATGGTTCAGTCAGCCAGGGAGATGAAGTTCTTTCAGGCTACACCGTGGACTCAGATGGGAATGTCACATTTGACGGTGACATTGATTCGGCTTATCGCCTGATCTATGTGACGGACATCGATGACTCCGCAAAGCCGGACGAAGGCGGAAACGCTGCATTCACAAATAAGGCGACATTCGGCGGAGACAAACTGGAACCGGCTTCTGCAGAGGCCTCTGTCACAGCCAAATACGGGAAAATGATTGAAAAATCGTCGACAGGCTATAAAAGCGATTCACAGACTTTCAGCTGGACGATTTTATATAACTATGGGGAGAAAAAGATTGACGAATCCAAGGCGAGTATAACGGACTCGTTTGGTTCCGATGATTTGCATCTTGTTTCAGATTCCTTAAAGGTGATTCCGATTACTTTCAATCAGAACGGAAGTGAGCAGGCGGGAACGCCTCTAACGGAAGGCAAAGATTATACGCTCTCCGATAAAGGAAACGGGTTTGAAATCAAATTTAACCAAAATGTTACCGGAGCTTACAAAATCACGTATCAAACCGAGGTCAACAGCGGAGTGATCATCGATAAATCAACAACATATACGAACACCGCAGTGACCGGAACAGGGGAATCAAAGAAAGCTTCAGGTACAGCCATTCAGCAAAATTTGATAAAAGGCTATTCAAACATTGATTACCAGAAGAAAACGGTCGATTGGACGATCACAATCAACAAAAACAACTACACCATGAATAACTGGAAGTTGGATGACAATTTCGAAAGCGGCGGGCTCACACTCCTCGACGGATCATTCCGTCTTCAGGATGTGACGAATAACAAAACACTTGAAGAAGGCAAAGACTATACATTGACAATAAAACCGGATCATGAAGGTTTTCTCCTGGAACTCATCGGAGATTATGCGACAACAAACAGTCAGTTTAAGATCACTTATACGACGAATATGAATGCTGACTTTTCCAACGAAAATGTCAAAAACACGGCTGAATCAACCTGGACTGATCACAGCAACACTGAACGCAGAAATAAGGAAGCGAGCAGTTTTACGCCGAATCGCCAGACATCCCACAACGGCTTCAAAAACGGCTCATATAACGCTGTTTCAAAAGAAATCACATGGAAAATCGGCATCAACTATAATGGAGAGCCGTCAAAGAATCCATATATTAAAGATTCTTTAGCAGATGACCAGCAATTTGTTAAAGGATCGGTTGTCGTGAAGAGCTATAAAGTCAATAAAGACGGTTCCATCACAGAAGGAGACATCCTGCCCGCTTCCCAATATGATATGGAAGAGCCGTCGGCTGACAATAAACATACTTTGACTGTCCATTTAAAAACGGACGATTCTGTCCCGTATCTTATTGAATTTAAAACATCGCTTAAAGGACAGGTCATTAAGCATGAACCTTACACCAACAAGGCGACATACCATAATGCCGGATATTCAGAGCGTGAGTTGACGGCATCCGTTTCGGTCGCAGACGGAGGGAGCCTCGTTTTCAAAGGAGGCAAACAAAATGGAGGTTATGTCGATTGGAGCATCAATGTCAATGCGAGCCAGTCGGTATTGGAGGACGTAAAAGTCACCGATACTCCGGATACCAACCAAATTTTAGCTGAAGATTCTTTTAAAGTTTATCAGGCTAAATATGATGAAAAAGGTGCAGTCAAAGACAGCAGCGGAAATCTTGTCCCAGATGATGTTCAGCTTCAGAAAGGCGAAGACTATACACTGGATATCAAGACCGACAATGCAACAGGAGAACAATCATTTGTCCTGAAATTTATAGGCGATTACAAAAAAATCGATCGCGCCTATGTTATTCAATACCAATCATTAATCAATATTGCCGGCACGAGCGGCCATGTTCACAACAAAGTGTCGATTTCGGGAACAAATGTTCAAGAACAGACCCAGGAAAACAACAGCTCGGTCTTTGTTGCCGTTTCAAGCGGCGGCGGTTCAGGCTCAGGTGAAAGAGGAAGCCTGACAATCCTTAAAACGGGAAAAGACGGAACGCCGCTTTCCGGAGCAGATTTTCAATTGCGGACAAAAGATAATGAGCAGCTCCTGCGGACAGGAACGACTGACGACGACGGCAAGCTGACATTCGGCAATATCCGCTACGGCACTTACATTTTAAAAGAGATCAAAGCGCCTGACGGATATACGATCAGCGACGCTTATGCAGACGGGGTCTCCGTTGAGATTAACAGCAGCTCTTCCAGTGCCGGAGCGCATTACAAAGTCGTGAATGAGAAGAATAAGGTGACGCTTATCAAACAAGACGAACAAAAGAATCCTTTGGAAGGAGCCGTGTTCAAGCTGGAGAAAAAATCCGGCGATGGCGCCTTTACGACAATACGTACGAATATTAAGAGCGACGAAAACGGAAAAGTTGAGATCAACGGTTTGCCGCCCGGCGATTATCGTTTGCTGGAAACGAAAGCTCCTGAAGGATATCTCTTAAATACAAAAGAAATCAGCTTCTCCGTCAAAACGAATGATAAGAATCAAGTGCCTGACGTTAATTTAGGAACATTGATCAACTATAAAGGCAGAGCACATTTAACAAAAGAAGATGCGGAAGGCCGTCAATTAGAGGGGGCTGAATTCAAGCTCATCGATCATGAAGGCAAAACCGTTCATGAAAAGCTCACCTCAGATCAAGACGGGAAAATCGCGGTATCTGATCTTGCGCCTGGCCGCTACGCATTTGTCGAAACAAAAGCGCCCGATGGCTTTGTGTTAAACAGCAAGGAAATCGAGTTTACAATATCTGAATCCGCAGAAGAAAAACCTGAATCCGTGGACGCAGGCACAGCCGTCAACTATAAAGGTTCGGTTTATTTGACAAAAGAAGATGCCGAAGGCCATACGCTCAAGGGTGCTGAATTTAAGATCGTTGATCATGAAGGGAATACCGTTCATGAAAAGCTCACTTCCGATGAAGACGGGAAAATCGCAGCTTCAGGCCTTGCGCCTGGCCGCTATGCTTTCGTGGAAACGAAGGCGCCTGAGGGCTATATGTTAAACACCGATCAAATAGAATTCACCATCCCGGGCTCAGCTGAAGGGAAACCGGAGCCGATTGATGCAGGCGCAGCCGTTAATCATAAAGGCTCGGTTCATTTGACAAAAGAAGATGCGGAAGGCCGCAAGCTTGAAGGAGCCTTCTTTAAGATCGTAGATCAAAACGGAAATACCGTGCAGGAAGAACTGGTCTCAGATCAAAATGGAACCGTTACAGCTTCAGGTCTGGCACCTGGGCAATATGCTTTCGTAGAAACGAAAGCGCCCGATGGTTTTGTATTGAACAGCGGGAAAATAGAGTTTGTCATCCCGGATTCCGCTAAAGGAAAACCTGCACATGTAGATGCGGGCACAGCGGTTAACTATAAAGGTTCTGTTTATTTGGAGAAAAAAGATGAAGACGGCAATGGATTAGAAGGAGCCGTGTTTAAAATCATTGACAGCGATGGCAAAACAGTCAGAGACGATTTGATCTCTAAAGAAGGCGGCAAAATCGAGGTTGCCGGTTTGGCGCCGGGAAGCTATCAATTTATTGAAAAATATGCTCCTGACGGCTACCTGCTGTCAACAGATCCGATCCCGTTCTCCATTACCGGGGAGCACGAAGGTGAGCCGAAACAGGTTGAACGGACAGCTATCAACAAGAAAAACAGCGTTGTGCTCACAAAAGTCGGCCAGGATGACAAGGGCGCCGGACTTCAGGGGGCGGAGTTCAATTTGACAGATGAAAATGGCAAGGTGCTGAAAACCGGTTTGGCAACAGACGCCGACGGTCGGCTCACAGTGTACGGCCTCAAGCCTGGTAACTACCAGTTTGTCGAAACAAAAGCGCCTAAGCATTATCAATTGGATGAAACGCCAATATCGTTCACAGTCAAAAATACTGATACAAAGCCAATCCAAATGACTGCAGAGAACCACTTGACACCGGGCGATGTGAAACTGACGAAAGTGGACCGCAACGATAAAAAAGCCGTTTTGAAAGGAGCCGAATTCAAACTGCTCGATGCCGATGGAAAGCTTGTTAAAGCCGGAGGCAACAGGAAAAAGCTGCCGGCAGTCTGGACTACAGATCAAAACGGGCAGTTCACAGCGGAGGGATTGGCACCTGGACGCTATCAATTTGTCGAAACGAAGGCTCCTGATGGTTACAAGCTGGATGAAATCCCGATTCCTTTTGAAATTAAAAAAGGACAGACAAAACCGATTGAGGTGATCGCGTCCAATGAAAAACTGAAAACGCCGGCTGCTGACAAAGGCACACCGGATCGCAACCCAGGGGGCCCTAAAACAGATAACAAAGGCACGCCGGACCGCAATTCGAAAGAAGATCCTAAAACAAATGACAACGGTCATTTGAAAGATATGCTTCCGAAAACAGGTGACACAGATAGCATCATTCCGATCATGATCGGAATCCTGCTGATTCTGTCTGGAGGAGCCTTCGCTTTCTTCACAAGAAAGAAACAAAGAAAGGCGTAAACGAATCATTGAAGCACCTGATCATTGAACCGGTCAGGTGCTTTTTTGAAAAAACCGGCATTCGTTCATTTGACATTAAGGTTAGAAAGGACTGTGAGGCATGTATAAAAAAATGATCGTTGCCGTGCTTGTCATATCAGGTATACTCTTCGTCTTATCTCCTTTCATTAAAGAAAGCATCATCATCAATCTCAGCAAGAATAAAAGTTTTGAATTGACTGCTGAACAGGCGGAACAAAACAATGCGCAAAAGGCGTCATTTGATTTTGACGCGATTCAGCCGCCTTCTTTTATGGAAACAGTAAAAGCCGGTCTCGATCGTGAGTCGAAAGCGGTCATCGGCCGGATCACCATAAGCAGCGTCAATATCAAGCTGCCGATATTGAAAGGCACAACCAATCAAAATCTTCTTTACGGAGCGACAACAATGCGTCCTGATCAGAAAATGGGAGAAGGAAACTACCCGCTGGCCGGACATCATATGAAGCGGGAGAGCCTCTTATTCGGCCCCCTTATCAACATTGAAAAAGGGGATACCGTTAAAATCACAGATTTTAAAAAAGACTATATATACGCTGTAACGTCCAAACAATTCATTTCTGAAATGGACACAGATATGATTCAAGAGACGAAAGAAAAGGAAATGACGCTGATTACATGTGACAAAGCCGTGAGAACCGAAGGACGCCTTGCGGTTAAAGGAAAGCTGATTCATGTTGCTGTTCACAGATAATTGAATGTCCGCTGTAGGCAGACAAAAATACTGAGGGGGAAGCCTCTTGGTATTTTTTTATTGACTAAAATTCTACACATCACAAAAAAGTGACAAAAAGATCACTATAAAGTGACAAAAGTGAAAAAATGCTGATAAATAATAAAAAAAGAAAATGAAGCTATGCGAATCGGCTGAAAATCCTGTCGCGCCGCGATTATTAGCGCTTTTTCTCAATGAAAAAAGATAAATTTTCTGAAATTTATGTTGACTGAAAGCGCTTTTAAAATTATGATAATATCAGATCTAACAAAGATGTACCAAAAACATTACTATAACCTAACAATATGTATTTAAGCGGAATAAAAATGAAAGCGATTCCAAAATATTCCGTAGTGGGTAATTGGTTGTGCGGAAGCTCCGGCTTCCATCAAAATAAAATTTTAATTTTCTGTTAAGGAGGGGTTGCCGGGGCGAGACTTTCAAAAGTTAGATATGAGGCTTTTAGGAAAAGAAGTGAGCTCCTTTTAAGGATGTTTCGAAAACCTTTGGAAATAAATCAATTTTCCTATAAACAAAGGCGGGGGAAATAAATATGAATGAACAGGGAAATCAGAAATCATTTTTGCGTACTGTTATTTTAGTCTCGACGTTCGGCGGGCTTCTATTCGGATATGATACCGGAGTGATTAACGGAGCCTTGCCTTATATGTCTGAAGGAGATCAGCTGAACCTGACTGCATTTACAGAAGGGTTGGTCGCAAGTTCCCTTCTCTTGGGAGCTGCATTGGGAGCAGTGTTCGGTGGAAGGCTCTCCGATTATATCGGACGCCGCAAGAACATCATTTTTCTAGCTGTACTTTTCTTTTTCTCGACGCTTGGATGTACGCTTGCGCCTGATGTGACGATTATGGTCATCTCTCGGTTCCTGCTCGGAGTTGCTGTAGGGGGAGCATCTGTTACAGTACCGACTTACTTGGCTGAAATGTCTCCTTCAGAAAAAAGGGGACGAATGGTTACCCAAAATGAATTAATGATTGTCTCCGGACAGCTCTTGGCATTTACTTTCAATGCCATCCTTGGAACCACAATGGGCGATTCTTCACATGTTTGGCGTTACATGCTGGCCATTGCCGCCGTCCCGGCTGTATTCTTATTCTTTGGTATGCTGAGAATGCCTGAAAGTCCGCGCTGGCTCGTCTCTAAAGGGAAAAATGAAGCGGCGCTGGGCGTTTTGAAAAGAATCCGCGAGGAAAAAAGGGCACATTCGGAAGTTGCTGAAATCGAAGCTGCGGTCATGAAAGAATCGGAAATGAAAAAGGCGAATTATAAAGACTTGGCTGTTCCGTGGGTGCGCCGAATCGTATTTCTCGGAATCGGGATCGCCATCGTTCAGCAGATTACCGGTGTAAACTCTATCATGTACTACGGAACAGAAATTCTCAAAAACGCCGGATTTGAAACAAAAGCTGCACTGATCGGAAATATTGCAAACGGTGTCATTTCAGTTTTGGCGACATTCGTGGGGATTTGGCTTTTAGGGAAGGTCGGACGCAGACCGATGCTGTTGACCGGTTTAATAGGGACAACATCAGCTTTGCTGCTTATCGGCATCTTCTCAAACGTCCTTCAAGGTTCAGTTGCTCTTCCGTATGTCGTACTTGCACTGACTGTAACCTTCCTTGCATTCCAACAAGGCGCCATTTCTCCTGTAACATGGCTCATGCTTTCTGAAATATTCCCGCTTCGTGTGCGCGGCCTCGGGATGGGCGTCACTGTATTTTGTTTGTGGATCGTTAATTTCTTTGTCGGATTTTCGTTCCCGATACTGCTTGATGCGATCGGGCTGTCATCGACATTCTACATTTTTGTCGGACTTGGACTTCTTTCCATTGCATTCGTGAAAAAATTCCTTCCTGAAACAAAAGGTCTCACGCTTGAACAGCTTGAGCATAATTTCCGCAACTACAAATCGGAAAAAGCAACAAGCGATGCAGGCGCTAAAATCAGCGGATGACAATTTGAATTGTTAAGGGACATGCAGGTGGAGTTATAGATAAGGTATTTGAAGTTTGTGGGCAGAAATCTTTACGTAACAAAGATTTCTGCCTGCATTTTTGTATACACTGCGCAAAAGTAATGTATCCGGAGGCGTCTTGAGGATCTCCTAAAAGCAGTTCTGAAAATAAAACCTTCATTAAATGACCGTGGAAGAGTGATGTCGAGGTTAATGATTTATAGCTTCGGTTCCGTATATATCTTGATGAAGTGGGGAACATTCAATAAAACATCACATAAGATGAAAAGGTCCAGTGAAACGTCATCTATTATAAATGGCTGGAAGCATTATTTTTTTAGAGGTATAAAAAATGAAAAAAGGTGTTGACGGATGTGTTGGAGACATGATATATTATTATTCGTCGCTGAGACAACGAAGTTACAGCTTCAAAACACAGATATGATATACATCATTTAAAGGGTGTACAAAAGCCTTAAAATGTGTATAATAGATAAAGTCGAAATAAAAAAGACTTCATTCTTTCGGCAGAAAAACTTCAAAAAACTTCTTGACTTCAACTGATATTCATAGTATTATAGTTAAGTCGCCTGATGAAGCGCCCGTAGCTCAATTGGATAGAGCGTTTGACTACGGATCAAAAGGTTAGGGGTTCGACTCCTCTCGGGCGCGCCATATATTCGCAATGCGGGTGTAGTTTAGTGGTAAAACCTCAGCCTTCCAAGCTGATGTCGTGAGTTCGATTCTCATCACCCGCTCCAATTTTAGAATGATCTTTGAAAACTAAACAAGACAAACGTACCTGTTAATTCATTAAATAAATCGCACATGCGAATGTGCGTAGTCAGGGGCCTGCACGATGCAGGTCATGCAGATGTTGTCACAGGATGTGACGAACTTAATCTGCGCTCCATTATTTCATGGAGAGTTTGATCCTGGCTCAGGACGAACGCTGGCGGCGTGCCTAATACATGCAAGTCGAGCGGACCGACGGGAGCTTGCTCCCTTAGGTCAGCGGCGGACGGGTGAGTAACACGTGGGTAACCTGCCTGTAAGACTGGGATAACTCCGGGAAACCGGGGCTAATACCGGATGCTTGATTGAACCGCATGGTTCAATTATAAAAGGTGGCTTTTAGCTACCACTTACAGATGGACCCGCGGCGCATTAGCTAGTTGGTGAGGTAACGGCTCACCAAGGCAACGATGCGTAGCCGACCTGAGAGGGTGATCGGCCACACTGGGACTGAGACACGGCCCAGACTCCTACGGGAGGCAGCAGTAGGGAATCTTCCGCAATGGACGAAAGTCTGACGGAGCAACGCCGCGTGAGTGATGAAGGTTTTCGGATCGTAAAACTCTGTTGTTAGGGAAGAACAAGTACCGTTCGAATAGGGCGGTACCTTGACGGTACCTAACCAGAAAGCCACGGCTAACTACGTGCCAGCAGCCGCGGTAATACGTAGGTGGCAAGCGTTGTCCGGAATTATTGGGCGTAAAGCGCGCGCAGGCGGTTTCTTAAGTCTGATGTGAAAGCCCCCGGCTCAACCGGGGAGGGTCATTGGAAACTGGGGAACTTGAGTGCAGAAGAGGAGAGTGGAATTCCACGTGTAGCGGTGAAATGCGTAGAGATGTGGAGGAACACCAGTGGCGAAGGCGACTCTCTGGTCTGTAACTGACGCTGAGGCGCGAAAGCGTGGGGAGCGAACAGGATTAGATACCCTGGTAGTCCACGCCGTAAACGATGAGTGCTAAGTGTTAGAGGGTTTCCGCCCTTTAGTGCTGCAGCAAACGCATTAAGCACTCCGCCTGGGGAGTACGGTCGCAAGACTGAAACTCAAAGGAATTGACGGGGGCCCGCACAAGCGGTGGAGCATGTGGTTTAATTCGAAGCAACGCGAAGAACCTTACCAGGTCTTGACATCCTCTGACAACCCTAGAGATAGGGCTTCCCCTTCGGGGGCAGAGTGACAGGTGGTGCATGGTTGTCGTCAGCTCGTGTCGTGAGATGTTGGGTTAAGTCCCGCAACGAGCGCAACCCTTGATCTTAGTTGCCAGCATTCAGTTGGGCACTCTAAGGTGACTGCCGGTGACAAACCGGAGGAAGGTGGGGATGACGTCAAATCATCATGCCCCTTATGACCTGGGCTACACACGTGCTACAATGGGCAGAACAAAGGGCAGCGAAGCCGCGAGGCTAAGCCAATCCCACAAATCTGTTCTCAGTTCGGATCGCAGTCTGCAACTCGACTGCGTGAAGCTGGAATCGCTAGTAATCGCGGATCAGCATGCCGCGGTGAATACGTTCCCGGGCCTTGTACACACCGCCCGTCACACCACGAGAGTTTGTAACACCCGAAGTCGGTGAGGTAACCTTTTGGAGCCAGCCGCCGAAGGTGGGACAGATGATTGGGGTGAAGTCGTAACAAGGTAGCCGTATCGGAAGGTGCGGCTGGATCACCTCCTTTCTAAGGATATTATACGGAATATAAGACCTTGCGGTCTTATAGACAGGTGCGTTTAGATCTTGTTTAGTTTTGAAGGATCATTCCTTCCGACATAGGAACACCTGCTAAATGCGCCACATCCTGTGGTAACGCATGTGTTAGCATGTCCTATGCGTTGTTCTTTGAAAACTAGATAACGAAAGTAGACATTCACATTCAATTGTAATGCAAGATATCACGTAGTGATTCTTTTTAACGGTTAAGTTAGAAAGGGCGCACGGTGGATGCCTTGGCACTAGGAGCCGATGAAGGACGGGACGAACACCGATATGCTTCGGGGAGCTGTAAGCAAGCTTTGATCCGGAGATTTCCGAATGGGGAAACCCACTGCTCGTAATGGAGCAGTATCCATATCTGAATTCATAGGATATGAGAAGGCAGACCCGGGGAACTGAAACATCTAAGTACCCGGAGGAAGAGAAAGCAAATGCGATTCCCTGAGTAGCGGCGAGCGAAACGGGATTAGCCCAAACCAAGAGGCTTGCCTCTTGGGGTTGTAGGACACTCTGTACGGAGTTACAAAAGAACGAGGTAGATGAAGAGGTCTGGAAAGGCCCGCCATAGGAGGTAACAGCCCTGTAGTCAAAACTTCGTTCTCTCCTGAGTGGATCCT